>NZ_ATWF01000001.1:0-656698 GCF_000421105.1 Limisalsivibrio acetivorans | reverse complement strand
CTCAATGAGCTTATGGAACAGGGAAAGAACTATTACATAAGAAAGGACAAAAAGGGGCGTGATAAGCAGATTATCCTTGATGAATTCCTGCTCGCCAGAGGTGATGACTGGATAGTTCTCTCCTCAGGTCAGAAGGGTTCCTTCAATCTTCTGGAATTCTTCTCCCAGAACGGACTGGATAAGGCGGAGCTGGATGTTTCCAGAACAAACCTTTACATAATCCCGAGGGAAGATTGCTGAAAAAAGCAGAACTCCACAGGCCGTTCTTTGAGGAACTGTACAGCCGTTATAACCGTAAAGAGTATATCGATACAGACCCGATCTTCTACCCCCACACCATAGGGGGGAGTACGGAATTTGTGTCTCTGGCGGCAAGCTGTTTCGCCTATGGAAATGTGAAGGCGATCAAAGGTTTTCTGCTATCCTATTTCAATGAATACGGAACGGATCCAGGGGATATTCAGGATAAACCCACAGAACTTTACTACCGCTTTCAGAAGCCGGAGGATGTAAGAGCTTTCAGCCTTGCAGTGCGCGAGCTTTACCAGCGATTCGGTTCCGTGGAGGATGCCTTCTACAGCTTCTCCTCCGACCCCGAGGAGGCCCTCATCACCTTTGTGAACCATATGAAAGGCGAGGGTGAGCGTTTCGGCGCAGGGAGGGGGTATGCCTTCCTTTTCCCCGATCCTGTGAAGTCTGGAGCTAAACGTTTCCGTATGTTTATGCGATGGATGATCCGCAGCGACGAGATAGATTTCGGTCTGTGGAAAAAATTTCAAAGTGCGGGGTTGCAATTTCCAATAGATACGCATATATTAAGATTCGCATACAATAGAGGGATCATTAAAACAACTGCGGGAACGAGGAAAAACCTTGAAACTGTAACGAACTTTTTCAGGGAAATGAACCCAGAGGATCCTGCAAAATATGATTTTTCCCTTACAAGGCTAGGCATAGCCGGCGGATGCAGGTATGAGAAAGGGGAAACATGCTCAGATTGCGATATTTTCGGTGTTTGTCCCTTCTAATCCCATTGCATGATGGTGAGTAAGCTATAATTTATATAGTATGAAAGCTGAATTATTGACAAAAACACTAATTGGTATACTATAACTTAAGAAGTTATTAAGGAGGAAATAATGGCTGTAGAACTTAACGAATCAAGCTTCCAGAGCGAGGTTCTTGAAAGCGATGTTCCCGTAGTTGTAGATTTCTGGGCAGTTTGGTGCGGACCTTGCCGTATGCTTACCCCCACTATCGAAGCGCTTGCAGGCGAATACGAAGGCAAGATAAAGGTAGCCAAGGTAAACGTTGATGAAAACCAGCAGCTCGCCGCCAAGTACGGCATCATGAGCATCCCCACTGTTATGGTTTTTAACGAAGGTAAAGTTGCAGAGCAGTTTATCGGCGTTCAGCCCAAGGGTGTTTACGAGGACGCTGTTAAGAAATACATCTAAGAACAGCAAAGAAGGGTAACGGAAGATGCCGATTTACGAATACAAATGCAAAAAGTGCGAGAATGAGTTTTCGAAGCTCGTTTTCAGCTCTACTGCAGAGGTAAAGTGCCCGAAATGCGAAAGTGAGGAAGTGGAGAAGCTAATCTCTGCTGTTAGTTCCTTCTCGCCCGGTTCGGACTCTTCCGGCGGAGGCTGTTCCTCGCCTTCCGGCTTCACTTGAGCTTAGAGAATAGCAGGGCATCGGTTTCGATGCTCCAAAAAATGAATTAAAGCCTAAAAAATGAATACAAAGCCTCTGCACTTTTGCAGGGGCTTTTTTCGTGTAATCCTTTCTAACCCCTAACTGGCTGTGGCTACGCCGCCTAAGACTTCACAAGGTTCTAACATCGTGATTGACAGCACTTTACTACTGCATTAAAACTATATCTTTACAGCACGATCACACGTTATAATAAGCAGAACGGTTAGGGTGTACCTTTTACGCTTCCCTTCAGGAGGGGAAACGCTTCAATAAACACAGTGAGGATGTGCAACATGAAGAAACTTTTGGCTGTAATCTTTGTTATGGTGTTTGCCGTATCCATGGCTTCGGCAAAGGACATCAAAGCCGGGTTCGTATATGTAGGACCCGTAGGTGACGCAGGCTGGACCTATGCCCACGATGAAGGGCGCAAGGTTATGGAAGAACTCCCCTACGTTACTAAAACAACCTTTATCGAATCCGTACCCGAAGGTGCTGACTCCACAAGGATCATCACAAGCCTTGCGAAGAAAGGATACAACCTTATCTTCACCACAAGCTTTGGCTACATGGACCCCACCATCGAAGTTGCCAAGCGCAACAAAGACATCGTATTCATGCACTGCTCCGGCTACAAAACAGCCGAGAACGTGGGAACATACTTCGGACGTATGTATCAGCCCCGCTACCTTTCCGGTATCATCGCTGGTAAAATGACCGAATCCGACACCATCGGATATGTTGCCGCATTCCCCATCCCTGAGGTTATCAGGGGGATCAACGCCTTCACCCTCGGCGTTCGCAGTGTTAATCCCGATGCAAAGGTTAAGGTTGTCTGGACACACACATGGTTCGATCCCGGCAAGGAAAGAGAAGCCGCTGAATCAGCACTCGATGCAGGCGCAGACGTGATCACCATGCACCAGGATACCCCCGCTCCCCTTCAGGCTGCTGAGAAGAGAGGCGCATACGCCATCGGATACAACTCCGACATGAGCAAGTTTGCACCCAAAGCCTTCCTCACTGCACCCGTATGGAACTGGGAAGCTGTTTACACCCAGATCGCCGAGGAAGTACACAACGGCAACTGGGAATCCAGGCAGATCTGGTGGGGACTTGACAAGAAGCTTGTAGACCTTGCTCCCATCAATGATGCCGTTCCCGCAGAAGTTAAAGACATGGTTATGGAGCAGTACGAAGCTCTGGCCAGCGGCAGAACCGATGTGTTCACCGGCCCCATCAAGGACCAGAGCGGCAAGGTTGTTGTACCCTCAGGTAAAACAATGACCGATGGCGAAATGCTGAGCATGGACTTCTTCGTAGAAGGCGTTCAGGGCTCCGCCAAGTAATTGCTTAAACAATAACAGAGCAGGCCTGGAGTTGTCCGGGTCTGCTCTTTTTTATTCTCAGGATTGCTCAATTGGAACCCTTTCTTAAGCTTGAAGGAATAACAAAGAGTTTCCCCGGCGTTAAGGCACTCGACGATGTCAGGCTTGAGTGCCATCTGGGAGAGATCCACACCCTCCTCGGTGAAAACGGAGCCGGCAAGAGTACGCTTATGAGCGTCCTTGCGGGACTGTATAAGCCTGAATCAGGGCGGATAAGCATAGACGGCAAAGAGGTTCGCCCCGCTAAACCGGCGGAAAGTCTAAGCCTCGGCATAGGCATGGTGTATCAGCACTTTATGCTGGTTAAAAACCACTCCGTAATGGAAAATATCCTTCTTTCTCTGGACGACCTTCCGGGCATTATAAACAGGAAGCAGATCGCCCGCAGAACGAAAGAGATTTTGTCCGAGTTCGGTCTGGAAATAGATCTTGAGGAACCGATCTGGAAGCTCTCCATCGGCGAGCAACAGTGGGTGGAGCTGGTTAAGCTTCTGGTGCGTGACTGCAAGGTACTTATCCTTGATGAACCCACGGCGGTTCTCACGCCGCAGGAGGCAAGGAACCTCTTTGGATTCCTTAAGAAGCTCAAAGAAAAAGGAAAATCTATCATATTCATCTCCCATAAGATGCGTGAGGTTATGGAGCTTTCGGACAGGGTTACAGTGCTCAAGAAAGGAAGAACTGTGGCCAGCCTGGAGGCTGGGGATTTCGATGAATCAAGGCTTGCAAGCCTTATGATCGGCTCCGATGACATACCCGAGTGGGAGAAGAATCCCGTTGCCTTCGATGAAACAATCCTCAGCGTATCCAATCTATGCGTCAATAACGACAAAGGAATGGCGGATGTTTCCGAGTTGAGCTTCGAACTCTGCAAAGGTGAGATACTCGGTATAGCCGGTGTTGCAGGAAACGGTCAGAAAGCATTGGCAGAGGTCCTCACAGGGCTCAGGGATGCCTGCGATGGTGTGATCATGGCAGGTGGTGAGGATGTTACCCACACAAGAGGGCGTAACTCACTCATCCAGATGATTGCCCACATCCCCGAGGACAGAAAGGCTCTCGGTATTGCTCCGGAGATGAGTGTGGATGAAAATCTGATACTTAAGAGCTACAAGGATGCAAAATTCCGAAGCGGTCCCATACAAAACAGAAAGGCGATACAGGATAATTACGACGACCTTGTTGAGCGTTTCGCCATAAAGACAGGCCCTAAAGGCTCGCCTGTCAGGCTCCTTTCAGGCGGTAATATTCAGAAGGTAATCATCGCAAGGGAGCTTTCCCTCAACCCCCTCGTTCTTGTTGCTCTGTACCCGACCAGAGGGCTTGATATTGGCTCTGCGGAGTATGTGCATAAGGTTATTGCCGAGGCGAGGGATAAGGGGATGAGCACCATTCTTATCAGCGAGGATCTGGACGAGCTTCTCAAGCTCTCCGATCGGGTGGCGGTTATGTTCCGTGGAGGAATAACAGGTGTTGTAAGGCCTGAGGAGACCACCAGAGAGGAGATAGGCCTTATGATGAGCGGCGAGGTGCGCAATGCGGATTAAGGTCGAGAAGAGGCTTAATACATCTAAGTATTTCGGCATAACAGCGCCTTTGATGTCCGTGTTTTTGTCCCTTGTAACAGCGGGGATCATCATGATCTTTGCAGGTATTAATCCCCTTGCCGCATACTATGAGATGCTCACCGAAGCGCTTGGAACCTTCTACGGTATCAGCGAAACCCTTGTTAAGGCGACTCCGCTTATCATTGCAGGGCTTGGCATATCCATAGCGTTTCGTATGCAGCTCTGGAATATCGGTGCCGAAGGTCAGCTTGTTATGGGAGCCATCGGTTCCTCCATCGTCGGGCTTTATTCCGGTATAGAGTCGGAGATCCTTCTGCTCGCCGCTATGCTGGGCGCATCATTCCTCTTCGGCGGTATGTGGGCGCTTGTTTCAGGCTTTCTTAAAGCAAAATACAGGGTAAACGAGATCATAGTAACCCTTTTGATGAACTATATAGCAATCTCGGTCCTCAGCTGGCTCATATACGGGCCAATGAAGGACCCCATGGGATTCAACTTCCCCCACTCCCAACAGCTTGCCGATTCAGCAAGGTTGGCATACTACTTCGACACAAGGCTACACACGGGCTTCATCATAGCTCTGGTCCTTGTTGTACTTATACATATCTTCATGGAAAAAACCGTTTACGGCTACGAGATACGGGTAATCGGGGATAACCCCAGTGCGGCCAAATATGCAGGGATGAACATTCCTTTGGCTGTTATGGGAACCATGTTCCTCAGCGGAGCCATAGCGGGTATTGCCGGTTTTAGCGAATTTGCCGGTGTACAGTATCGTCTTCAGGAGAGCATCTCCATAGGGTATGGCTACACCGCCATAATTGTTGCATGGCTGGCGAGGCGCAGCGCCTTCGGGGTTCTTTTCGTTTCGCTGATTATGGGTGTACTCCTAGTGGGGGGTGACAGCCTCCAGATAACATGGCAGCTCCCCGTTGCCTTTATCAACCTGTTTCAGGGGCTTATACTGTTCTTTGTTCTTTCATCCGACTTCTTTATGCTTAACAGGGTGCGCCTTGTGAGGGACAACAATGATTGAAATACTCCTTGATGCAACCATACGGGCTGGAACATCCATCCTTTTCGCCACCACCGGTGCAATCATTATGGAACGTTCCGGTGTTATCAACCTCGGTATAGAGGGGCTTATGCTCATAGGAGCCCTAGCAGGCTTCGCTACGGCAAATTTAACGGGGAGCCTCTTTCTAGGCGTTATTGCTGCATTCATAGCGGCCCTCGCAGCAGGAGCTATCCACGGGCTTGTAACGGTAATCCTCCGGGGGAACCAGATCGTCAGCGGTCTGTCGCTTACACTCTTCGGGATAGGTATAACAGCCCTCTTCGGCAGGGGGATGGTGGGACGTACAATCCAGGAGTTTTCCCGTATTGAGATACCCCTTCTCTCAGATATACCCTTTATCGGCCCGCTGTTTAATCAGGATATCCTTGTATACTTCAGTATATTCATCGTACTGATGGTACGTTTCTTCTTCTATAAAACCAAATGGGGTCTCTACCTCCGCTCTGTGGGGGAGAACCCTGCGGCGGCGGATACCTCCGGAATCAGTGTTGTTAAATACCGCATGATGGCGGTTCTTATCGGTTCCGGTATCGCAGGTCTGGGTGGAGCGTATCTGTCCCTCGCATATACACCCTTCTGGGTGGAGAACATGACAGCAGGACGTGGCTGGATAGCCGTTGCTCTTGTTATATTCAGCCAGTGGCATGCTACCAGAGCTGTTTTTGGTGCATATCTTTTCGGCGGCGTGGATGCCCTTCAGCTGAGGATGCAGGCGATGGGGACTGAGATCTCCACACACATACTTGCCGTTATGCCCTACCTTTTCACCATCGTAGTGCTTGTTATTTCGACCATTAGACTTGGAAAAGGAGCAACGCCGGAGCCGGAGAGCCTTGGCGTGCCCTATGACAGAGAGGATAGAAAATGAGACCTGCACAGCTTTATCTTATTGATCTGATTAAAGAACACGGAAGGGTAGACGGCGAGATCGTCAAGGTGGACACCTTCCTCAATCACCAGGTGGATATCGAACTCTACCGTATGATGGCAAAGGACATCGCCGCCGCATTCCGGGACAAGGGTGTGACAAAGGTGTGCACCGCAGAGACAAGCGGTATCAGCATAGCCCATCCCGTTGCCGAGGAGCTCGGGGTTAACTATATATTCGCAAAGAAGAAAAAGCCCCTTACAATGAATATATGCTACATGGCAAAGAGCTACTCTTTCACTAAACAGGAGGACACAACCCTGCATGTATCCGGCGAAGTTCTCAAGCCGGGTGAAAAGCTCCTCTATGTGGATGATTTCCTTGCCAGAGGCAACACGCTCAAGGCTGTGGAGAGTATCGTTGAGGAGGCCGGAGCCGAGATGGTGGGCAGAGCCGTTATCATCGATAAGCAGGGTAGGGATGATGTGTATTCTATCCTTTCCCTTGATGAGATAAGACAAAATATATGATGTGAACAATTGAGCAATTTTAGCATGTAGATGCTAAGTGATTGCTAAGTAGCTTAATATACGAATTAAGAGGGCGCAGAAATCTGCGCCTTTTTTTATGGGTTCACAGTAGAATGAAAGTTTGTATATTTGAACATGTTATCGAATAATATGGTATTTGATAGGTTTATAACTTATATAATAGCTCAAAGGTTTGGTTTTTTATGTTATAGCTTTGCATAAGAATTATTGATGTATTACAGCAACTTGATGTAGTTGAGGATGCTCGTGTTTAAATATGTTTGATTGTGGTACGTTTTTATTAAGTGCGCGATTAATCAATTGCAGGATTGTATCGGTGCTGTTGCCGGACTTTAGTTCAGGTAGTCATGGAGCTTCTTGCGCATAGCCTTCTTACGCAGTTTCGCCAGAGCCCTTGATTCGAGCTGGCGTACACGTTCACGGCTGATATTGAGGATGTCGCCTATCTCCTCCAGGGTTTTGGGTGCATCACCGTCAAGCCCGTAACGCCAGGAAACTATCTGGGACTCTCTCCCCTCAAGTTCTTCTATGATGTCCCCGAGCGCCTGCTTGAGGGTCTTCATGACGATCTCATCCTCAACACTCTGGGAGCCGGAATCTAAAAGGTCTATGAACGAGCGGTCCTCGCCCTCCTTGATGGGGGCTTCCAGCGAGAGGTAGTTTCTGGATACACGCAGGACATTCTCTATGTCACCCTCCTGCATTCCAAGATGGCTAGCCAGTTCGGAGGATGTGGGTTCACGCCCGAGTTCTTTGTTCAGCTTCTCCATGGCGCCGTTGATCTTATAAAGGATACCCGCCTGCTTTATGGGAAGTTTGACTGTTCCAGACTGCTCCGCAAGAGCCTGAATGATAGCCTGACGTATCCACCAGACCGCATAGGATATGAATTTAACGCCTTTTGTGTGATCAAAACGCTTAGCCGCCTCCACAAGGCCAAGGTTACCTTGGTTTATAAGATCAGAGATGGGCAGGCCGGTATTGCGGTATCTATTGGCTATGGAGACTACAAACTTGAGATTGCATAGAATGAGATGGGTAAGGGCCTTTTCATCCCCATTTTGTATCCTTTCACCCAGTGCGAATTCCTCATCCTTGGTGAGAGGGCGGTAGCTGCTGATACTGTTGAGGTAATGTTTGAGGGTGTTTTCGCTAACCGGCGGAATCGCCTCCGGTTTTTCAGCTACTTCCTCTTCATTATCCGCCACCTGCTCGGTGACCTCCTCAAGATCCTCCTCGGATTCCTCTGTATCTTCAACTTCCTGCGGATTTTCTGTGTTCTCTGCCTTCTTTTTTCCCATAATCCCCAAGCCTTAAATAATAAGCGGTTAAATCTTTAACAAGTATAGCACAGCATAAAAATGTGCAAAACCATAATGTTATTAAAGGGTAAAAAAAAAGGCGGCCCGAAAGCCGCCCGGTGTTTAGGAGGTTGTAGCCCTAAATGCAAGTTCGCCCGTGTCGAAGCTTAGTTCGACAACCTGCTCGGCTGTTATTTCACCCTTTATAAGTGCTTCTGCCAGCTTGTTCTCCACCAGCCTTCTGATGGCCCTTTTCATAGGTCTTGCACCGAAGGCGGGATCGAAACCAGCCTTTACTATCTCTTCTATGACAGAGCTGTCCCATTTAAGTTCTATCCCGTTTTCCGCAATCCTCTTGGCAAAGTCCTCCATAAGGAGTTCTGCTATATTGCGGAGGTGGTCGCCAAAGAGGGGGTGGAATACGATAATATCGTCCACTCTGTTCAGGAACTCCGGTTTGAAGTATTGGGAGAGCCTGTTCATCACAACGCCGTCGATGAAAACGTATCTGTCCTCATCGGAGGATTCCCTGGAAAACTCCTCCTGAATCTCCTGACTGGCTATGTTCGATGTCATTATAACCACGCAGTTTTTGAAGCTTACAGTCCTTCCTCTGGAGTCTGTAAGCCTTCCGTCATCAAGCATCTGGAGGAGGATATTAAAGACATCGGGGTGCGCCTTCTCAATCTCGTCCAGCAGGATAACGGAGTAGGGCCTGCGTCTTACTGTTTCGGTGAGCTGTCCACCTTCGTCGTAGCCCACATACCCGGGGGGTGCGCCTATGAGCCTTGCAACAGAATGCTTCTCCATATATTCGCTCATGTTGATCCGCACAAGGGCGTCCTCTGAATCGAAGAGGAACTCCGCTAGAGCCTTGCCCAGCTCGGTTTTTCCCACACCAGTGGGGCCGAGGAATATGAATGAGCCTATGGGCTTGGCAGGATCGCCAAGGCCGGCTCTGTTACGTCTTACAGCCTCGCTCACTGCCTTGATGGCTCTGTCCTGGCCCACAACCCTTCGGTGGAGATGTTCCTCCATCTTGATGAGCTTGTCCGCCTCTTCCTGCAGGAGTTTAGTTACAGGAATGCCCGTCCATTTGGAGACAACGGCGGCGATATCTTCATCGTCCACCTCCTCCTTGAGCATCTTCTTGTCCTCCTGTGAGTCTGCAAGTTGTGCGTTAAGCTCCTCAAGCTCCCTTTCAAGAGCCACAAGACCGGAGTATTTGATCTCCGAGGCGGTCTGGAGATCCCCCTCACGCTCTGCCTTCTGCATCCTGTGTTTCTCGGACTCAATCCTCTCCTTGATCTCACGGGAACGCTGGATGAGCCCCTTTTCGTTGGACCAGTGGGTCTTGAGGCTGTCTCGCTCACCCTTGAGGTTAGCAAGCTCCTCATCAAGGCGTACAAGCCTCGATTTACTGGCGCTGTCACTCTCCTTTTTGAGTGCCTGACGTTCTATCTCAAGCTGGGTTATCTTCCTTTCGATCTCGTCCAGCTCTGTGGGCATGCTGTCTATCTCCATGCGGATTCTGGCCGTGGCTTCGTCTATGAGGTCTATGGCCTTATCGGGCATGAAGCGGTCGGTTATGTATTTTCTGGCAAGATGCGCCGCTGCAACGAGTGCGGAATCCTTGATGCGCACACCGTGGTGCACCTCGTATTTCTCCTTGAGACCCCGAAGGATGGATACCGTATCCTCTACGGTAGGCTCCTTCACGGTTACAGGCTGGAAACGTCTCTCAAGGGCGGCATCCTTCTCCACATGCTTTTTATACTCATCAAGGGTAGTGGCACCGATGCAGTGGAGATCCCCCCTTGCCAGTGCCGGCTTGAGGAGGTTCGCCGCATCCATGGCGCCGTCGGTTTTACCTGCACCAACGAGGGTATGCATCTCATCAATGAAGAGGATTATCTCACCCTCACGCTCACGAATCTCGGAGAGAATCGCCTTGAGTCTGTCCTCAAACTCACCCCTGAACTTGGTTCCGGCGATGAGTGAGCCCATATCGAGGGATGCTACCACACGATCCTTGAGGGAATCGGGTACGTCACCGTTAACTATCCGGTGGGCAAGCCCTTCTACGATAGCCGTTTTACCCACACCGGGTTCGCCGATGAGGACGGGGTTGTTCTTTGTACGTCTGGAAAGTACGTGTACAACCCGGCGTATCTCCTCATCCCGTCCGATGACAGGATCCAGCTTACCCTCACGGGCAAGGTTGGTGAGGTCTATGGTGTATTTCTCGAGGGCGTTCATCTTCTCTTCGGGGTTCTGATCCGTAACCTTTGACGAGCCCCGCAACTCTTTAACTGCACGCTCTACCGTCTTATAATCCACCCCTGCAGAGGATAGTGCGGTACGGAGGTTGTAGCCCGCATTTTCTATTATTCCCAGCAGGATATGTTCAGTGGATACGTATTCATCACCAAAGTCCTTGAGCTTCTTGAAGGCATGCTCGAGGGCCTTGTTTGAGTCCTGGGATATGTACTGCTGTCCACCCTGAACCTGTGCTATCTTGCCCAGTACTTCATCTATGGAAGAGAGCAGGGCGTTTGTGTTCACACCGGCTTTGGTGAGCAGGGGCTTAACAAGGCCATCCTCCTGTTTTATGAGACTTTTAAGTATATGTTCCGGCTCAATTTGCTGGTGATTATTCTCGGAGGCCGCCATGGCCGCCTGTTCCAAAGCTTCCTGAGCCTTTATGGTCATTTTGTTGAAGTTTATCATCTTTCATCTCCAACGGAACCGTGGACGGATCTCTCCTGTGTGTGGCCGTTAAGGGCATATGCTCATTGTCCGGTTCCGGGTTATTCCTTTTCTATCTTAACCTTTATAATATTGCGGGGAGGGGAGGGCACGACGGCTTTCTCCGTATCTGTTGTTTTGTGGTGTTCATTCATTCGTGTCTTTATGTATTTCTTCAGAGCATCAACCTGCTCCTGAAGGCCGTCTATCTGGTCCCTCATGTTGAGAATAATCTCGATCCCCGCTGTGTTCACACCCATCTCCTTGGAGAGGGTATTGATGAAGCGGAGCCTGTCAATGTCCTCATCGGAGTACACCCGGGTATTCCCGAGTGTCCTCGATGGTGTTACAAGCCCGAGCTTTTCGTATTGCCTCAGTGTCTGCGGATGAAGCTGGAGCATCTCCGCAACGATGCTGATGGCGTATAGCGGTTTGTTACCCATAATCTCTTACCTAGATTTTACCTTTTTTCAGTACCTCATCACGAAGCCCTGTGGCGTATCGTTTCTGCATCTCTTCAAGGGTTTCCCTGTCCTCGCCGATGGCTACCTGTGGTATTACAACGTTCACTACCACGTACAGGTCGCCGTTACCGTCACCCTTCAGCTTGGGAACGCCCTTGTTCCTTATCCGGAACTTCTGTCCCGGTTGGGTTCCGGCGGGAACGTTTATGTTGATGTTTCCGTAGGGTGTGGGAACCTCAATCTTTCGTCCCAGTGAGGCCTCGAACATATCCACATCGATATCAACGTAGAGGCTGTGCCCCTCACGTCTGTATACGGGGTGGTCCTCCACGTTTGTTATTATGAAAAGATGCCCTTGGGGTCCTCCGTTTCTTCCGGCGTTCCCTTTGTTTTTGACTTTTACCTTCGAACCCTTGTCCACGCCGGCGGGTATGCGTACCTTAATACGCTCTTTGACTTCCTTCTCACCCTTGCCGTAGCACTCATTGCATTGGCGTGTGGTGATTTTACCGGAACCGCCGCAGTTTGAGCAGACGCTGTTTACGAAGAAGCCCCCCCTGTTATGGGAGCTTTTTCCAGTACCCTGACATACGGTGCACGTGGACTTATCGCCCCCTTTGCCGCCGCATTTCTCGCAGGAGACGGTGTGCACAATATTAAGCTCGTATTCACGACCCTTGATGGAGTCCACAAAGGGGATCTTTACGGTGTAATACAGATCCTCACCCTGGGTAGGGCGGTCGGCTCTGCGTGCAGAACCGCCACCCATGCCGAATATATCGCCGAAGAGATCGTCGAATCCGAAACCGCTGAACTGATCCCGGATATCCTCAAAGTTAGAGCCGGAGAAGTCGTAGCCGTGTCCGCCGTTTTTGAAGGCATCGTGGCCTAGCTGGTCGTACTGCTTGCGCTTCTCCTCATCGCTGAGAACACCGTAGGCTTCGGAAACCTCTTTAAACTTACTCTCGGCCTCTTTGTCGCCGGGGTTCAGATCGGGGTGGTATTTTCTGGCCATCTTGCGATACGCCTTCTTCACCTCATCCTGAGTGGCGCCTTTCTCTATGCCGAGTATGTCGTAATAGTTCTCAGCCATCAGTTACTTCTCCTTGCGTTCAGAACGGAAAAAATCATTCAGTTTCCACCTTAATCACCTTCGGTTGAACCTCGCTCTTCTTGAAGAGGGTGATCTTAAGGATTCCGTCCTTAAGGCCGGCCTTGATATTCTCAAGGTCTACACTGTTGGGGATGGCAAAGGTTCTGTTAAACTTGCCGTAGGAGCGTTCAAGCCTGTAGTAGTTGTCGCTCTCCTTGTCGATGGGGTACTTCTTTTCACCCTTGAGCGTGAGTACGCCTTCGGATATCTGGATATCCACATCCTTCTCGTCCATGCCGGGAACCTCGCATACGATTACGATATTTTCCTCGGTCTCATAGATGTCAACGGGGGGTGTCCACTCACCGTAGCCAGTGTTCCCCGTCTTTTCGAATGCCTCATCGAACATCTTGTTCATCCTGTCGTGCATTGCCATAAGATCCTTCAGGGGGTCCCATCTTACTATTGCCATAGTATCCTCCTCGATTTATTCTGTCAGTGTTATGAATAATACCTTAGTCGATTCATGTCAAGTTTTATTATATGGAGTTCTGTTTTTGCTTCTGTATTGGCTTTGAACTTCTTGCCGAGACTTTGTTCATGTATTAGTATAATTGAGAGGAGGGGCTTGTAAGGGCTTAATATGAGGATAATTATTATATAATGAACAGAAGGCTTATACTCTTCATCCTTATTTCTGCATTCATTCACCTGCTAGTCCTTCAGCTTGTAGACCTTAATGTTCCTGAGAGTGAAGAAAAGAAAAAGCCAATAACCGTAGACGTTATCGAAAAGAAGAAGCCAGAACCCCCTGAACCGAAGAAGCCTCAACCATCTCAACCCCAGCCCCAGCCGGAAATTGTGCCGGAACCCGATCCTGAAAAGCCTGTACGTGTAAAACCGGAGGAGGCACCTCCACTCCCCGAAGCGGAAGAGGAGAAGAGGGCAAAGCCGAGACAAAGTCCAGACAGGAAGCCCGATAAACCTGTGGAGTCTGAACCGGAACAGCGTGAGCAGAAACCCAGTACAGCTCAGGAGGTTGAGCCTTTACCGCCGGAGAAGCCGGATCTGCCGAAAGTGGAGAAGGATGACAGCTCCGAGCTAAACCTCAGCCGCGAGCAGGTGGACAGGATACTTAACCCGAGGGATGTGATCGGTAAAGCGGCCGAAGGTGAGTACAGCGACGGCGAGGAAGTCGTCTCGATGACACAGGTAAAGCTGAAATACACCTCATACTTCCACAAGTTCAAACGCAGGCTTTACCAGACATGGAACTACCCCTACGATTCAGGCATGCGGGGGGAAGAGGGTGTTGTTCGCATACGCTTTGTAATACATAAAGACGGTAGAATAACTGGTGTGCAGGTAGTGGAGAGCAGCGGATACCCCGACCTTGACAAGGAGGCCGTCCGTGCCCTTAAGGATATGGGTGGTGTGCCCCTTCCGGCCAGCTATGATAAGCGGATACTTCGAGTTGACGGGCATTTCGTCTACAAGATCGGCGGAGCTTTTGACATCTATTAAATGTGGGAAATTTCCATGGACGGGAAATTCCAAAGATTAGTAAAGCTAAGATCGCAGGGAACTTTTTAGGGAACAAAGTTCCCCGCACCCCTCAAAAACCCATATTAGGAATAAATTGCGCCAAAAGTATGGCGTGCTTTAGCACGAAACACATAAATTAGTGACTTATTTCGTATTCGACTATGTAAAGAATAAAAAAAGGAGATTCTAAGAGGAATATCTTCCCCTTAACCACCCCTCACATTACCGCCGGTATCATGATCGTAATCATGAAGCACAACATAACCACTGACCCGCCCCTGAAATAATCAAGCCCGTTAAGTGTGCTGAATGCGAAGATGATAACGCTGAGGTTCCATGCTGAAAGGAAGGCAAAAAGGATAGAGAGCATGTTACCTGAAAAGAAAAGTGTGAGTGGCATGGCGAATCCTGTGATATATATCGCCAAAAATACCCTAAGGAAGCCCGCCGCATAGCGGAAGCTTTTACGTCTGGCAAAGATAAAGAGGAGGCCGAAGAATATCGATTCGAGGATAACTGTCTCTAGGAATCCTTCGAAGGTGAAGAAGACATCGGTTCCGTTTATGGGGGTTCTGTACGGCAGAATGAGGGTGGCGAGGGCTATGGTGATTATATTCCACATGTGCCTCCTGTTCAGGAAGAGCATATAGAGTGCCTTTTTATTGAAGAAGCAGAGGTAAAGTGCAGCGGTCAGGGAATCGAGTATGCCCGGATAGCTCTCCTCACCAGTTTTTTGATCCGCCTTTCCAGTCATCATCCTCTCCGTACCACCACTCATAGTACAGGGTTTCAAGGATGCCTTCGGCCATTCCCTTTGCCCTGTCCGTTTTAAGTCTGGTGAGAGCCGCTCTAATCCAGCGCTTTGCCTGGTCGTTCCCTTTATCCGCCTGTTCTTTCAGGAACAGTATGAGCTCCAGAACATCCGCATCCTTGGCAAGCCGTGCCTCGATGGTTTTCTGTTCGGTGAACTCATCGATAAGCTCTTTAACCGAGCTCTCGATGGGTAGTCCCTTAAGCGCATGGGAGAGGGCTCGATCGTCATCGGAGTCTACATACCTCTGCTGAAGGTAGTTCAAGTCACCAGTCCTTGCTTCCTCAATATCATGGAAGAGGCACATCTTCAAGACCTTGTCCGCATCGGCGCCCACCTCGGAGGCGAGGGTGAAGCCGATTATACAGGTACGGTAGACATGGGAGGCGACATTCTGGGAGCCGCTCCCCAGATAAGGAAGGCCGGTGCGCTCCATATTCTGGAGGAATCCGGCCTCAAAGAAGAAGTTAGCAAGCCTGTTGTCGTTACTCATAATCGCAGGCAACCGGTCTTTTATCGATAACCCGTTTCGCCTTACCCTCAAAACGATCAAGGGACTTGGGCATAACAAGCTTAACTTTAGGCTTAATGAGAAGCCCCTGCTGGAAGAGTTTTGTGAGCTCCTCCATGAGAGTTCTCTGTTTCTTCATCTCATCGAAGAAGAGCGCCTCGGATACCTCTATCTGTATCTCCAGATCATCGAGTGCACCCTTCTTTGTCACTATAAGCATATAGTGGGGTGATGCGCCCTGAACCTTCTCCAGAACCTCTTCAACCTGTGAGGGGAAGACGTTTACGCCGTTGATGATAAGCATGTCATCCGTTCTGCCGCAGGGCTTCTCCATCTTGATAAGTGTCCTGCCGCAGGGGCACTCCTCTCGGTAAAGGCGTGTTATATCCCTCGTACGGTAGCGTATAAGGGGCATCGCCTCACGCTTGAGGGTTGTGATAACAAGCTCACCCTTTTCGCCGAGGGGGAGGGGTTTGAGTGTTTCGGGATCGATTATCTCCATGAGGAAATGGTCCTCGTTAACGTGAAGACCCTTCTTTTCAAGGCATTCTCCGGCGACACCCGGACCCATAAGCTCGGAAAGACCGTAGTTGTCCGTGGCGATTACACCGAGCTTCTCCTCTATCTCCTCACGTATCTTCTGCCCCCACGGTTCGCTTCCGAACATGCCGAGGCGCAGGTGTATATCATCCTTTGTGAGCCCTTGTTTTTCGAGGGTCTCTGCGATATGAAGCGCATAGGAGGGTGTGCTTATGAGTACGGAGGAGCGGTAGTCCTGCATAATATTGATCTGTCTGCCGGTGTTTCCGCTTGATACGGGTATAACGGATGCGCCGATATGCTCGGCACCGTAGTGAAGACCGAAGCCGCCTGTGAAGAGGCCGTAGGTGAAGGCGATATGGACTATGTCGTTCTGGTCCGCTCCCCCTGCGATGAACAGACGGGCAACGAGATCCTTCCAGTTTTCAAGATCCGCCTTAGTGTAGCCTACAACGGTGGGTTTTCCGGTGGTTCCGCTGGAGGAGTGGATGCGGACGATATCTCTCAGGGGCACAGCGAACATGCCGTAGGGATAGTTATCACGAAGGTCCTGCTTCGTGGTGAAGGGCATATTGGCAATATCCTTGAGATCCTTAACTGTGGAGGGGTCTGCACCGACCTCACGGAATTTTCTGCTGTAGAAATCAACGTTCTCGTATGCTCTGTTGAGGGTGGTTTGAAGCCTCTCCAGCTGGAAAGCTTCCCGTTCCTCAACGCTCATCGTCTCTTCACGTTCCTGCCAGTATTTCATCTATCTCTCCCACTTCTCCTTGTATTCCTTGCCAAGATAGGCTCTCTTCACCTCGTTGTCACCAAGAAGTTCCGAAGAGGAGCCCTGAAGAACTATGCGTCCATTTTCAAGCACATAGCCTCTGTCCGCATATTTCAGTGCCATAGTTGCGTTCTGCTCCACGAGGAGGATGGTAAGCCCGCTTTTGCTGAGCCCCGCAAGCTTTTCGTATACATCCTTTATAACCAGTGGCGCAAGCCCCATGGAGGGTTCGTCCATGAGAAGCATTTTCGGTCTGCTCATGAGAGCCCTTGCTATGGCGAGCATCTGCTGTTCACCGCCGGAGAGCATGCCGGCAGCCTGACTCCTGCGCTCCTTGAGAACGGGGAACATCTCCTCGATTTCCTCAGCCTTCTCCTCATTCTCTTTGGAGCTTCTGGTGAAGCCCCCCATGAGGATATTTTCGTATACCGTCATATTAGGGAATACACGCCTGCCTTCGGGCACCAGTGCAAGCCCCTCCTTGACCGACTTATGAACGGAGTATGAAGCGATGGAGTCACCATTGAAGGTTATCTCCCCGTCTTTTGGAGGGACGATACCCATGATGGAGTTGAGCAGGGTTGTTTTGCCCGCTCCGTTGCTTCCGATGAGCGATACAAACTCGCCGTGGGATACGTGGAGGGAAACGTTCATGATCGCCTGTACGGCTCCATAGGATACGGAAAGTGATTTTACCCTAAGCATCCTCATCCCCCAGATACGCCTTGAGTACGGCATCGTCCGAACGTATCTCGTCATAGGTTCCTTTGGCGAGGACCTCTCCGAAATTCAGACATACAACGTATTCCGCAAGGCTTGATATAAAGTCCATGTCGTGCTCGACCATGAGTATCGTAACGCCTTCATCGGAAACCTTGCGCACAATCATGGCAAGGGTCTCCTTCTCCGCTATGTTGAGCCCCGCCGCAGGTTCATCCAGAAGCAGGAGCCTCGGTTTGGAAAGAACTGCACGGGCGAGCTCGAAGTTCTTCAGAACGCCGTAGGGAACCGAGCCGGGTAGCAGGTTTTCATACTGCTTTACGCCTGCCAGCTCAAGATAGCGGTCTATCCGCTCGGCGGAACTTTTCCAGTAGCTTTTGTTCAACCGGAATACGCTCTTGAAGCCACCCGGCTTCTCCTTACCTATGATACCAAGATACATGTTCTCCCGCAGTGAGAGCTCGGGGATAATATTCAGGTTCTGGAATGTCCGGCTTATGCCCCTGTCGAAAACTTTGTGGGGGAGGGCGGCGGTTATATCCTCGCCGTTGAACTCCACTCTTCCTTCGCTAGGGGTTACAAAGCCGGTTACTGCGTTGAACATGGTGGTTTTACCGGCACCGTTAGGGCCGATGAGGGCGGATATTCCCCCCTCTTTTATGCTGAATGATACGTCTGTTAGCGCTTTTACTCCTCCGAAGCGGACGGAGATACCTTGAACATCAAGCATCCTTGCGCCTCCAGAGCTTTATAACGGTTCCCACAACTCCCCCGGGAGCAAACATAACAACAACGGCGAGGAAGGTTCCGTATATGATCATCTCGAATTCCTCCAGACCTGCGAAGAGTTCGGGTATAAGACCAAGCAGAACTGCACCTACGACGCCCCCTGTAACGTAGCCCAGCCCGCCGACGGTGGCCATCGCAACGAGCTCGATAGAATATTTCAGCCCGAAGGAAACGGGGCTTATGAAGTGGGTGTAGAAGGCATACATCGAGCCGTTAAGAGCTGTGAATGCCGCCACGGAAGCGAAGACGAACAGCTTTGTGCTTACCACGTTTATGCCGTAGCTCGCCGAGGCTGTTTCAGAGGACTTAATGAACTTCATCTTATAGTGGAGAAAGGATTTATCTATTAGCTCCAGTATGGTAAGCGCAAGTATGAAATACACAGACATTACAATGAAGAACTCATCCTCGAAGGGGAAGGCTTTGCCGAAGAGTGTGAAATCACCTATCCCCATAAGGCCGGAGGGGCCCCCTGTAATAAAGCTCATCTCGTTCATGAATATGTACATTATCATTCCGAAACCGAGTGTTGCCATCGCCAGATAGTGGCCGTGGAGGCGTAGTACGGGCCAGCCCACAAGGAGTGCAAGAAAGAATGCCGATACGGCGGCTACCGGGAGTGTCAGGATAGCATCCCAGCCGTAGGCGGAGGAGAGAACCCCTGATATATAAGCCCCGAGGCCGAAGAAGGCCGCCTGACCAAGGGATATGATCCCCGTATAGCCCAGCAGAAGGTTGAAGCCGCTGGCATTAAGGGAATGGATCATTATCATTATGGCAACGCCCAGATAGTAGGGGCTGTCTATCTTCATTCCGAAAATTGTAAGGAAGATGGCCAGAGCAAGTGTAGGAAATGGATTGAGCCTTTTCATACCCTGTGCACCTTCTTGCGTCCGAGTAGTCCGTCGGGGCGGACAAAGAGGATTACGAGGATTACGAAGAACGCCATCGCATCCTTGTAGCCGGAGGGTATTATGCTTGCGGAGAAGCTCTCGAAAACTCCAAGAAGAAGCCCGCCGAGGACAGCACCCCAGAAGTTGCCAAGTCCGCCGAGGATGGCAGCTGCAAAGCCCTTCAGTCCTATCATGACACCGTCGTCGTAGGTAACAAAGGTTATGGGGGATATGATAACACCGGCAATGGCTCCCACAGCACCGGCCAAACCGAAGCTGAATACACGCACCATCATAACGTTTATGCCACAGATTCCTGCCGCTGTCATATCATCGAAACACGCCCTCATCGCCCTTCCGAAACGTGTTTTCTTAAGGAAAAGGTTAAGTAGGAGCGCAACGGCGATACCTGTAATGATAACAAGAACGCTCTGGGATGTGATAACGCCGCCGGGCATGTCGATATTCTTGTTGGGGATGAACTCCCCCACACGAATAGAGTCACGCCCCCAGATGAGCATGCCGATGTCACGAAGGATTATCGATGCAGCAATGGTAACGGTTATCAGGTTGATCTCGCTCTTCACCCTCACAAGGTTTATGAAAACCCTCTCGAACAGGAGTCCGATGATGAGCGCAGAGAGAACAGCACCCGGAAACGCCACTGCGAAGGGTAGGCCGGCCAGCGTGAACAGGGTGTATATCATCATTCCGCCCAGCATGACAAACTCACCCTGGGCGAAGTTGATGATTCCGGTTGTGTTGTAGATTATGTTGAAACCTAGGGCTACCAGCGCATAGATACTGCCGCTGGTAAGCCCCGAATATAGAAACTGCATTTAGTCAGCAATCTCGAAGTTGCCGTCTTTAATCTCGACCATTATAAACGCCTCTGCTGTAAGCCCATTGTGATCCGTTTCGGAGAGATTGAATTCACCCGCTGTGCCGAGGAATCCCTTAATCTGCTCTGCCGCTTTTGCTATCTTCTCCCTGTCTGCACCGGCCTTTTCGTAGGCTAGTTTGAACATGTGGAAGGAGTCGTAAGCGTGTCCGCCGAAGGAGGATACGGGGCTGTCGAACTTCTTCTCAAATTTATTTTTATATTCCATGAGAACGGGCTTGTACCTGTTCCCGTCGGGAAGTTTTTCTGCAACAGTTAGCCTTCCCGCAGGAAGTTTTATACCATTTGCACTGTCTCCTGCAAGCTCAATAAATTTTTTTGATGCAACGCCGTGGCTCATAAAGAGGTTTTCGATACCGAGCTGGGATGCGTTTCTCGCCACAATGGCGGGTGCGGGGCCGACTCCCCAGCAGATAACAGCATCGGGATTTTCTTTCTTTATCTTATCGAGCTGGCTGGTCATATCCTTATCCTTATCGCCGAACTTTTCATCGGCGACAATGGTGATCCCCATCTCCTTGGCACTTTCGAGGAGGGCGTCACGACCTGTGGTTCCAAAACCGCTCTGGGCAGTGATAAGAGCCGCCTTTGTCATCCCCTTAGCCTTCATGTAGCCGAAGATCTTCTCCGCCGCATGGACATCGCTCTGGGGTGATTTGAATACATAGGGGCTGGTTGGCTCAACGATTCTCTTGCTCGCCGCACAGCTGAAGAGGGGTACCCTGTATCTATCGGCAAGGGGTTTAATGGCAAGGGTGGAGCCGGTTCTGGTGGGTCCGATTACAGCAAGGACCTGATCCTTTGTCACCAGCCTTTTAAAGTTGTTTATGGTTCGCTGCTCGGAGCCTTGGGTATCCAGGGCGATGAGCTCAATCTTGTTTCCGTTCAGTCCGCCTTCGGCGTTTATCTCTTCCACAAGCATCTCAAGCGTCTGCTTCTCGGGGTATCCGAGGTAGGATGCGGGGCCTGTTTCAGCGAGTACAGCGCCGATCTTGATCGTCTCCGCATGGGCGAAGGCGGCGGTTAAAAGTCCAATCATCAGGGCGAGAATTGTTTTTTTCATGGGAAACTCCTAGATTTCGTAGATCTTCTTGCCCTCCATAAGGGTGTAGCCGGCACCTTTCAGCACCTCGATAGCCTTGTCGGTTTCATCGAAACGGAAGATCATGACCGCACAGTCACTGCTGGTTTCCACGAGTGCGTACATGTATTCAACGTTAAGGCTGTTTTCACTTAGGACACCGAGAACCCCTGCCAGACCGCCGGGATCATCGGGTACTTCTATGGCGAGAACCTCCGTTCTCCCCACAGTGAAATCGTTCTCCTTAAGAAGGGTATATGCTCTGTCCGGGTCATTCACGATAAGGCGGAGGATGCCGAAATCCGATGTATCCGCCAATGAAAGAGCCCTTATATTGATGTTGTTCTTGCCGAGGAGATCGGTAACTTCAAAAAGTCTTCCTGATTCGTTTTCGATAAAAACGGAGATCTGTCCTATCTTCATTTACGCATACCTCACTTTTTCCTCTTGTCGATAACCCGCTGAGCCTTTCCTTCGCTCCGGGCGATGCTCTTAGGCTCCACAAGGCGCACCCTGCAGGTTACGCCTATGATATCCTTGATATCCTTCTCTATGCTTTTTGCCAGTGTCTGCAGGTTCTTGATCTCGTCGGAGAAAAGCTCCTCGGAGACCTCCACCTTAACCTCAAGTGTATCAAGGTTTCCGTCCCTGTCCACCTCAAGGAGGTAATGGGGGAGTATGCCCTTTCTATCAACCAGTATCGATTCGATCTGGGAGGGGAACACATTTACGCCGCGGATGATGAGCATGTCGTCGCTTCTTCCAGCAACCTTGTTCATCCGCACGAAGGTACGCCCGCATTTGCAGGGCTCCTTTTCTATTATGGTGATATCCCTTGTTCTGTAGCGTACAAGGGGGATAGCTTCCTTTGTGATCGTGGTGAATACCAGTTCCCCGGGTTCGCCGAAGGGGAGAACCTCTCCGGTTTCAGGGTCTATGGTTTCTACTATGAAATGATCCTCATTGATATGCATACCCTTCTTCGCCTCGACACATTCGAAGGCGACACCGGGGCCTATTATCTCGCTGAGACCGTATATATCAACTGCATCGATACCCCATTTCTCTTCGATATCCCTGCGCATCTCATCGGTCCATGGCTCTGCACCGAAGACCCCCACTTTTATGGGGAGTTCTCGCATATCTATCCCTTCCTCTTTGGCTATCTCGTAAAGGTTAAGGGCGTAGCTGGGCGTGCAGGAGATGGCTGTGGAGCCGAAATCCTTCATTATCATAAGCTGGCGCTTGGAGTTACCACCGGAGATGGGGATAACGGATGCGCCTATCTTCTCCGCGCCGTAATGGGCGCCGAGACCTCCTGTGAAAAGGCCGTAGCCGTAGGCGTTCTGCATAACATCACCCTTGCCGACACCTGCTCCGCTGAGGGTTCTGGCCATGAGTTCCGACCATGTATCGATATCCCTGCGGGTGTAGCCGACAACGGTTGGCTTGCCCGTTGTCCCGCTGGAGGCATGTATCCTTACAACCTGTTCCTGGGGAACGGCAAACATGCCGAAGGGGTAGTTATCCCTTAGGTCCTGCTTATAGGTGAAGGGGAATTTTGAAAGATCTTTAAGCGTTTTGAGGTTCTCGGGCTTGACTCCCACCTCGTCAAACTGCTTCTTGTAAAAGGGGACTCTTGCATAGACGTTTTCGAGCATAGCTCTCAGCCTGTTAAGCTGGAGTGCTTCCAGGGCTTCTCTTGGAAGGGTCTCGAAATCTTCATTCCAGATCATTGACACATCTCCGGGGAAAATTTCAAAAAATGTAGCAGGTTTAACAACTTTAGTCAAATTAAATTTAACAATGTTTAGTCTATCTTTATCGACGAGATGTGTTGATTGCTGTGCAGATTGTAATATACAACAGTAGTTTACTGGTTAATAGTGCGGATTTGCTCACTAAAACGATATTTTAATCATCCCGTTTGCCCTGTTTTTGCTCAGATAAAATATTAACGAGATATAAACTCAGTCCCTTTCGCAGAGGAAGAGGTGCTGGCGGTCGTGTTCAAAAGCGACACTGCATTCATAGCCGAACCACCACTCGAAATATTTCCTGTTTTTGGGTTTTGTTACCATAAAAAGCCTTTCTCTCGAGGATAGCCATTCTTTGAGTTCGCTGTTTTCATCGATGTAATACTCGCTGTACTCCTCTTCATCCTGAAACTGTGTCTCCCTCGTTTTGCTTATGGCCGCAGGGACTATCTCGTTCCTGTAGAAGCTGAGTGAGGGGAGGAAGCAGTGGTAGCAGAGCATATCCAGCTCCGGTGCGATATTCTTCGATGCTTCGGCCATTAGCCTGTAGCCCTTCATATGCGGACCGATGAGCGGGGTTACAAGGTAAACAGAGTTTATTGAGATGATGAGCACAAGGGCGGAGGCGGCTATAAGCCCCCTCTTCATTACAAAGACAGTCACAAACCATACCAGCAGGCAGAACGCTGATGCGGCATACATCTGAATCCTGTAAGGCTCTGTGAAACTGATGAAACTACCCGCCAATGCAGGAAAAAATGCAAAAAGCAGGAGGTAGGCATGCCCCGCAGAAAGCCCCCATCTGTTTGTTATTCTGGGTATCTCCCCCGCAAATAGTATGGCAAAGAGTGGGAAGAGGGGGAGGATATACGTGGGAAGCTTGCTCATGGACAGGGAGAAAACGATAAAGGGGAACAGTATGTAGAATGTTATCGTTGTTGCCTGTCTTATCCCCCTTCGCCGTATCATGGCGGAGGTTATGTAGAGTGAATACGGTCCGGCAAGGAGCATGAAAATCTGCAGGAAGTACCACCAGGGTTCCATCCGTTTGAATTTATCCGTGGCTACACGGTCGATGGTCTGGGTTCCTATGAAGTAATCAAGCAGACCGGGATTTTTCAGTATGACAGCGATGTACCACGGCAGCCCGATGAAGAGGAAAAGTACAGCTGTGATCCCCCACTCCCTTAGGGAAAACGCTCTGCGGTGGTTTTTTGAGAATGGAATGCTCAGTATGAAAGGAATAATAGTGAATAGGAGTATCAGCGGCCCCTTGGTTAGAAAGCCCAGCCCGAGTATAACCCCCAGCTTGAGTGAATCCAGCTTGTTACGTACACCCTCAAGCCTACAGAAGATGTGATAGTAGGCGATGGCGGTGAACATTGTGAGGTAGATGTCCGTAGACACCACCCTTGAAACGATGATGAAGAGAGCCAAAGAGGCGAGGATGAGAACGGCGTTCCCCCCTGTTTTTTCATCCCCCAGGAGCCTGGCGGTTCTATAAGTGTACATCAATGTAACAAGGGCGGCGAATGCACCGAAGAACCTTGCTCCGAATCCGTTTATTCCGAATAATAAGTATCCGAGGGATGTCATCCAATAGGTTAAGGGTGGCTTGTGGAAGTGCTTTATCCCGTTGAAATGGGGCTCAAGAAGGTTCCCGCTAACGAACATCTCCCTCGCAATCTCTGCATACCTTGCATCGGTGGTTTCGAAAAGGGGGATAAAGTAGTTCGGCATTATTATCAGAAGAAACCAGCCTGCCATGAAAAGGGGTGCGTACGATACCCGGTTCATTCTGAAGCCTTTGCCTCTTTGCCTATGTAGTATATGTTCCGGAAATAGATGAGGAGCCCGATAATCTGTCCGATGATGAAGACGACATCGCCGACAATTATGGAATACGTGAGAAGGAATACGCTCCCTGCTATGCTGAAATACCAGAAAAGCACGGGGAATGCGCTTTTGCGCAGCTTCTCAGAATACAGCCACTGCACGAAGAAGCGCAGGAAGAAAAATCCTTGACCCACAAGGCCTATGCCGTATATCCAGAGGAGCTGGGAAGCCTCCTTCTCCTCACGAATAGATGGAGCAATGAACGCAGCGGCGGCGGAAACGCCAACATAGACTATAAGGAATATAAGGGTATAGCGGGTGAACTTCGATTTGCTCACACCCCTTTCTAGATATATGAAGTAAAGATTCCGCAGGTAAATGATAAAGCCGAGGGACTGACCGAAGATGAAGATAGGATCCTTTATGATTATGGAGTAGGTAAGTAGTATAAAACTGCCCGAAAGACTGAAATACCAAAAAGATATGGGAACAACGCTCCTCTTCTGCCTCTCGGTGTAAAGCCACTGTATGATAAAACGGGTGAAAAAAATTATCTGTCCAGCTATCCCGAAAATCAGGAGAAACGTTTCAAAGCTGGTCATTATGCTCCTTTATCTCTGGTTCAATATGCCTGAGCATCATCCATCTGGTACTTAAAAGATCATAGAAGGCGACCTTGGCACGCTTCAGGTTTGTATATTTCGACTTTCCGAACTGCCGTGCCTGATGGTTTACCGGGACCTCAATAACCTTTGCCCCCTCATTACGCATCATGGCTGGGAGGAAGCGGTGAAGACCATCGTACATCTTAATGCGTCTTACCATGTCGCCGTTCATTACCTTGAGCGAGCAGCCGGAATCGTGCAGGTTCTCCCTGAGCATCCTGTTGCGGAGCCAGTTGCCGAATCTGCTTGCTATCCTTTTGGAGGAGCTGTCCTTCCTGTTTTTCCGCCATCCGTTCACCATCTGATATTCGCCGTAGTGCTTGAGCATCTCCGGTATATCGGCGGGGTCATTCTGCAGGTCTGCATCCATGGTGACAACTATCTCACCCCTGCTCATAGAAAAACCGGCATAAAGAGCGGCGGACTGCCCCATATTTCTGGAAAGGGAGCCGTAGCGTATTCTTGGCTCCTCTGCGGCCAGTTCCTTTATAGTCTCCAGACTGCCGTCGGTACTTTTGTCATCAATATAAATAATTTCGGCTTCATATCCGGTTTTTTCCGCCGCCATGAGGATCTTCTCAGTAAGGGGCCTCAGGCTCTCATTTTCATTATAAACCGGAACGACGTAGGAAATTAGCCTCATTAGCTGATTTTCTCCTTTACTACAGGAGGCTATAAGTACCATGATTATAAAATTTTCTCAACGGGTGTTTAAACCATTCTCATTTTTGTAATCGCAAGAAATAAGTGTTATAATTTTAAACGAAATTTGAAAGGGATGAAGGTTTTAAATGAAAAAACTCCTGATCGCCGCCGTTGCCGCTGCTGGTATTGCTGCTTCAATGTTCACTGGTTTTTATTTCACCAGCTCCATCCTTGCCTACATTTCCGAACATAACAAAGAGGATGCCGAAGAGCTTGTTGAGGTTACCTCCACTATGCTCGATCAGTTTTTCACCGCCCGAAAGTCCGAGATTGCCATGCTTTCGAACACCCCTTCTGTGCAGTCTATGGATTGGGAGCGGATGAAGCCCTTTCTGCTTCGTGAGCAGGAGCGGTTGAGCAACACATACGACAAGCTCTTCATCGCCTATCCCGACGGCAGAGTACACTCCACAAAGGACGGCAACCCGTTTCAGGATGGCTATGTCAGCTATGACGACAGCTCGCCGGATTCGGAGCTGATATCCATAAAGCACCGTGAATACTGGAAAAATACCGTTCATCGAAACGGCGGCAGGCACGTCATAGATATATCCAAGCTGATGTTTGAGGTACTTTCCGGTCAGAGGCAGGTGGTCATCGCTTCGACAATCTTGTCCGGCAAGGGGGAAACCCTTGGTATGATAGCCGGGAGTATCGAGTGGTATTTTCTGGATAAGCGCCTTGAACGGATGACAGAAAGGATCAAGAGCCGCTTTGGCGATGAGTCCTACATCTCAATATTCAATTCGGACGGAACATATATCTATCATTCCAGAGCAGAAGAGGCGGCGCACCGTCAGTTTGATGATGATGGTCACCTTATCCCTGTTGCACCCAAGGTTGAGGGGGATTCATCCCTCTATAAGCACTGGGAGGCACTCCTCCAGAACAAAAAGGGATCTTTCTTTTACAGCAGTAACAACAGGCGGATACTTGTTCATCATCACCGCATCGAATCCGCAGACTATATTATAACCCTGCATATACCCGCAGAAAGCATATCCCGGGTTGACAGCATAACCTTAGAACTGGCAATCCCTGCAGTCCTTGCGGGTGCTGCTACTGCTATCCTTGTACTTATCGCCAGTCTTTACCTAATGCGGAGGAAGATTGCCGGCATTAACTCCGCCTTAATAGGAGGAGGGGAGGTCTTCGATTCCGATTTCTCTGATGCCGTCTCCCATCTGAGGCGTATGCAGGATGACTACGGGGATCTTGTGAACAAGTGGGAACTCCTCAGCAGGCATACCTCCGAGGTGGAGTACTGGTTTTCTCCCGACGGCTCACTTGCTTTCATTTCGCCTAAATGTGTTGAGCTTACAGGCTATGAACCGGAGGAGTTCTACGCTGATCCAACCCTGATTGATGCCCTGATACATCAGGATGACCTCGATAAATGGTTCAGGTATAAATCCGGACCAGGCGAAAGCACCGATGTTGTTCTGCGAATCAATGGCAGAGGTAGAGGCGTCAAATGGGTGAGAGCTTTCTGTACTGAGGTTCCATGTGGTGAACAGGGTAAACCTGTCCTTAGAGGCTCCTTCCGTGATATCAGTGAGAGGATGGAGACCGAAAGGAAGCTGAGGGAGAGCGAACAGCAGTTTAAGAAGCTGTTCATGAAGAATGGTGCCGTTATGTTGATAGTGGATCCTGTGAGCGGCGTTGTGGGGGATGCAAACAATTCTGCGGCGGAATTCTTCAGTCTTGAGCGTCAGGATCTGATAAACCATAACATCGAAGACTTCCTCGATGCGGGGGAGGGTGAGTATAATACATTTTCCCTTGATAAGATGATAAACAGCGGCTCGGTGGGGATCCTCATGCCTGACAGCACGAGGAAGGACTGTGAGATACATTCAACATTAATCAGATTCGGAGAGCAGATACAGCTTTTCCTCATTATCATAGACGTTTCGAAGAAGAAGGAGCTCTCCGAGCTTCTTGAGGAGCGTGAGGAGATGTTCCGTACACTGGCGGAGTATAACGTGGCCGGTGTGGCTCTCTTCACCGAGCAGATTATATACAGCAACCCTGTTCTTGAGGATATAACCGGATACAGCACAGAGGAACTTCAAAAGCTGAGCCCATGGGAGTTAGTGGCGCCGGAGGGTGCTCCGAAGATAAAGGATGTCTGCTTTAAAGCCCTTTACGGCGATAAAAAGGTCCGCAAATACAGAGATGTGCGTATAACCCATAAGAGCGGCAGGGAGAAGAGCGTATTCTTTTTCCTTACCTCGGTTCCTTACAAGGGTAGAAGTGCAGGCCTTGTCACCTTCGTTGATATCACAGAGATCAGCGAGATACAGGAACAGCTCGAGAAGCGTGTCAATGAAGAGATAGAAAAACGCCGTCATCAGGAACAGCTTCTTATCAACCAGTCCCGTCTTGCCTCCATGGGGGAGATGATAGGGGCTATTGCCCACCATTGGAGACAGCCCCTCAACACTATTGGTCTATTTGTTCAGGATCTGGAGGATGCCTTTGAGTATGAAGAGACCGACCGTCAGTACATTAAGGACACCGTCAGGGACACAATGCACTATGTGACCAGGCTCTCGAAAACCATCGATGACTTCAGAGATTTCTTTAAGCCGTCGGGGATCTTGTCGGATTTTGACGCATCGGATGCAGTGGAGGATGTGCTTAAGCTTCTCAGGGATCGTTTCGAGCTCGAAGGCATTCAGATTAAGCTGTATACGGATAAGGAGCAGGATCATACTGTAACGGGTTACAAGAGTGAGTTCAGGCAGGTTATCCTCAACATCATAAACAACTCCCGTGATGCGGTGGTCGAAAAATACACAAAGCTGAGCGAGGAGTGCAAGGGGCTTGTGGAGATAACGGTGGAGAACATCGATAACAAAGTCTCTGTGGCTATTACAGATAACGGTGGCGGCGTTAACCCCGTTTATATCATGAAGGTTTTCGACCCTTATTTCACCACAAAAGAGGAAGGGCAGGGGATTGGAATGGGCCTCTTCATGTCAAAAACCATCATCGAAAAGAATATGGGTGGGCAGATTACCCTCGAAAACCATAATAACGGCGCCCTTGTTAGAATATTGCTCAAAAAAACACCGGCACAATGAAGAAGTCATATAGCGAAGTTAACCCATACATAACAAAGGATCTTTCAGAGATAAGGGAGCTTCTGCATCCGGATAATGATGGCGAGTTGAGAACCAGCCTTGCAGAGGCCGTTGTTGCTGTAGGGGGTATAACAGAGCTGCATTGCCACGTTGAGAGTGAGGAGATCTATCACATACTTAGCGGTTACGGTGATATGAATCTATCGGGTAAAAGCTTCGCCGTTACCGCCGGTGACAGCATACTTATTAAGCCAGGAGAACCACATAGGATTATAAACACAGGTGATGAGCCGCTGAGGATCCTTTGTATATGCACTCCCCCTTACTCCCATGGTGATACAGAGCTCCTTTGATTATTATTTAACCATGCACTCGTCCATTTATTAACCACCGACCCTTTGAAAACCCCAATTTTTCGTTCCCTGCTTTTGGCATGCGCATTGCACAGATGAGGCAAACAGGAGGAAACATGAAAAGGATAATGCTTATTACCTTACTGCTTTGCAGTAGTGCGGCTTTCGCTGCTGAGGGCGGTGTAGATACAGGCGATACGGCCTGGCTCTTGGTCTCTTCGGCCATGGTTCTTTTTATGCTGCCCGGACTGGCAATGTTTTACGCCGGTATGGTTAGAACAAAAAGTGCTCTTTCAACAATAATGTACAGCTTCGTAGCGATGTGTGTTATCGGTCTCCAATGGGCGATATGCGGTTTCACAATCGCCTTCGGACCCACAGAATCCGCCTTTATGGGAGGTTTTCAGTACCTCTTCCTCGGCGGCGATTTCCTTGAAGCGCTCAGCGGAACAATACCCCTTTCCGTATTCGCTATGTTTCAGGGTATGTTTGCCATTATCACTTGTGCTCTTATAAGCGGTGCAGTTGTTGAGCGGATCAAATTCTCTGCATTTGTAATCTTTATATTAATCTGGGCAACCGTCGTTTATGCACCCATAGCCCACTGGGTATGGGGAGACAACGGCTGGCTCCTTGAAATGGGTGCACTCGATTTCGCCGGCGGTACTGTTGTACACTTCTCATCCGGTACAGCAGCTCTCGCTCTTGCCCTTGTTCTGGGCAACAGAAAAGACTTTATGAAAAGCTCCACAATGCCCCATAACGTAAGCTATACGCTCATCGGTGCTGGTATCCTCTGGTTCGGATGGTTCGGCTTCAACGCCGGGTCCGCTCTTGGTGCCGGTACTGGTGCCGGTACTGCCTTTGCGAACACTCTGGTAGCACCCGCCGCCGCAGGTACAAGCTGGATGGTTATGGAGTGGATTAAATCAAAGCCCAGTGGAATCGGTCTTGCATCAGGTATTGTAGCCGGTCTTGTGGCAATAACCCCTGCTGCGGGGTTTGTTGAGCCTTGGGCGGCAATAATAATAGGTCTTGTAGCCGGTATACTCTGCTACTACGGCGTACAGCTTAAGTTCAAGCTCAAGCTTGATGAATCACTGGACGTTTTCGGAATCCACGGTATCGGCGGATTCTGGGGAGCTATCGCAACTGGTATCTTCGCCACTCTTGGTGCGGAAGGCCTTATAGCCGGTAACCCCAAGCAGGTATGGCTCCAGTTCGCAGGTATTATGGCTGCGGGTATATTCTCATTCGTAGTAAGTTATGTAATCGCCATGGGCATAAAGAGCACTATTGGTATCCGTGTTGAAGCAAACGAGGAGACCGAAGGGCTTGATATTACCCAGCATGGTGAGAGCGCATATAAATTTTAAGAACCCAACCCGTTCCTGCTTCCTAATGTGTTGTGCTGTCGGCCCCCTTATGGGGGTCGGCTTGCTTATTGATTTTATGTATGGAATTTACCTGGTCTTAATTTATCTGGGAAATTCATCATCCTGAGAATTTCCCTGCCGCTCCGCTCGGCAAAGCCTTCGCTCCGCTTACTTCCGGCTACATAAATTGAATACAATTCAATTTAGTTTCGCCTTCTGGGCTTCCATTCTTGGAAGCCTGTTGCATATCAACCATGATTGTATGACTAGCATAAGCTTTCATGGATGAAAGCTCGCTCGCGTAAGTAAGAAGGAAGTCTCTTTCTTCGAACGGCAGAATAATTTCCATGGACGGGAAATTATTCAGATAGATAAAGGAGTTTTTAAGGGGTGTGGGGAACTTTGTTCCCTAAAAATTTCCCCTTAGTCTTTTATATACATACTCAAACTAGAAATAAGTCACTAATTTATTTGTCTTCGTGCTAAAGCATGCCATACTTTTGGCGCAAAAGTATGCAAAACTATTCCCTCAGGGTTTTTAAGCCACCATTATTACTCATTTATTATCATAAATTCGTAAGTGATGGCGGTGCCCTCATTTCACTCTTTTTCCACCTGAAGTTTTGCTGATGCTGAGGAGTGTAACCGCACTTCATGCGTACTGCTGTACATCCAAACTGCCTAATCGGCCTGTCATGTGCGGCCAAAACTTCCGGGCGGTTCCAAAAGAGCTCATTCGGCTGTAAAACATTCGGGGAGGAGAAGAAAGGGACGTGGACGCAACAACTACATGGTCGAATGTATGACTACTGATCAAACAGATCCACACGGGGTACTTTGTTTTGCTCGCACCGGGCACGTGACAGCATACTTTATAATGGTCTGCGTTGTGATTAACCTGGGAAATTGTAGGAAAAACTATCCCCTTTAAAATCCATTTGAAAGATAATTATTAAGGTTGATACGCAACAGGCTTCCAGGGATGGAAGCCCTGAAGTGAAGAATATGGAGCTATGCTTCATATTCTGTAACGGAAGTAAGCGGAGCGAAGGCTTTGCCAAGTGTAGCGGCAGGGAAATTCTCAGGATGATGAATTTCCCAGATAAATTAAGTCCAACATGGATGTTGGCTCTGAAGGCGAGAGGAAGAACAGCTTTGCTGGTCTGACGTAGCCGGAAGTGCGAGAGGGCAGGGTTTCCATGCCCGAACAATAATGGAATTTCCATGGATGGGAAATTCCATACATAGAATCAGACCCTGGAAATTCCATAGATAGAGTCAGGATGATGAATTTTCCAGATTAATACGCCATAGCTTAATTAAAAAGACCCTGTCCGAAGACAGGGCCCCTTTTGCTGTATTGCCAACTTTGCCGGATAGAACTCTAAGTTATTACTTCTCCCAGAAACGCATAGTTCCGTTTTCTGCGAGGCTGAGGTGGAGCTTGTAGCACTCATCAAGAAGGTGGGGCTCATGGTGATAGCCGGTAGCCTTCTCAGCACGCTCGAGGTAGTCCATAAGGTACTCTTTGTAAGTGGGGTGAGCACACTTGTTGATGATCTCTCTCGCTCTGTCCTTGGGAGCAAGTCCACGAAGGTCTGCGAGTCCCTGCTCGGTAACGAGAACATCGATGTCCGCCTCGGTGTGGTCCACATGGGGAACCTTGGGAACAACGCCTGTGATACCGAATTCGTCTGTCTTGGAAGGACGAACGGAGGGGCAGTGCATGATGGAGATGTAAGCGTTACGCTCGAAGTCTCCGGAACCGCCGATACCGTTAAGCATCCTTGTACCGCCTGCGCAGGTAGAGTTTGCGTGGGCATACATGTCGAACTCGAGGGGCGTGTTCATACCGATAACGCCGAGCCTTCTGATGAGCTCAGGGTTGTTGGAGATCTGCTGAGGTCTCATGAGAACCATGTCCTTATACTTATCGAACTTCTCCCACCACTCTTTGAAACCTTCGTTGGAGAGTGACAGAGATGTACAGTTAATGTACTTGCACTTTCCTGAATCGAGGAAGGGGAGGAATGTATCCTGAAGAACCTCTGTGAAAACTACGAGGTCTTCGAAGGGTGAGGCTGTGAGGCCGCCCACAACTGCGTTTGCGATGGAACCAACACCGGACTGAAGGGGAAGAAGGTTATTAGGAAGACGTCCTGCATTAACTTCGTCCTTGAAGAAATCTACGATGTTGTCTGCGATGGCCTGAGCTACATCATCGGTACCACGGAGCGCACGTCCGTTATCGGGCATGTCTGATTCAACGATAGCAACGATCTTGCTCTTGTCGGTGGGGACCCAGGGGGTACCGATTCTCTGCTTAACATCTGTAACGGGGATGATCTTCCTGTAGGGGGGAAGGTCTGTGGAGAAGATGTCGTGCATTCCCTCAAGGGAAGGTATGCTTGTGTTGATCTCCACGATTATCTTGTCTGCGATATCTACGATTTCAGGAGCAGCACCAACTGAACCAGCAAGGATAATGTTTCCGTCCTCGGTTATTCCGGTTGCTTCGATAAGGGCTACGTCAAGCTTGCCGCCTCTGTCTTTTGTATAGAAGCCGTACCTGAGGTCCTGAGCGAACATAGAGAGGTGTTTATCTCCCATTCTGATTTTTCCGCTGTTGATACCTTTACCGATGTTTTTGCCGGTCTGATAGGGCCATCTTCTGTCGATCATGTCGAGGGTTGCCCACCTGTCCTCGGTTTCAGCACCAACGGATGCACCGATGAAAAGGTTGAACTTCCACTTACCCTGAAGGTTGTTTTTCTCTACGTGATCAGCAAGAGCTATGGGTACAACCTTGGGATATCCCACGGGTGTGAAGCCTGACCATCCGAGGTCCATTACTCTGTTGTCAGCGTCTGCGAAGAACTTGATAGTCTCCTCAGGCTTCATGATGAGGTTGTGAAGGCTCTTATCGCGAACCCTTTTTAAAAGTTCAGACATGCTTTCCTCCTTATGTCGTTTAATTGACTAATCTTTTCTTTTTATTGTGAATGCTTTCTTTGCGTCTTCAAAGCTTGGTATCTTCTTTCTGATATCCCGCACCTTTTCGGGGTCGAACTCTGATATGAAAACCCCTTCACCTGAGACAGGCTCATATGCGGCTTCGCCCCATGGGTCCCATGTAACGGAGTATCCGCATTCCATATCCTTCTTGCGGGTGTGCATAACGCTGGTGTTGCAGCCTGCGATATAGCACTGGTTTTCAACAGCTCTGGCCTTTAGCAGGGTGAGCCAGTGGTTCTTCTTCATCTCCGGCCAGATGGCGGGAACGCATATCAGTTCGGCCCCTGCGAAGGCGCTTGTTCTGAAAAGCTCGGGGAAGCGTATCTCGTAGCAGACCTGAAGGCCTATCTTTGCTCCGTTGAATTCAAAAACGGAAACCCCTTTCCCTCTCTCTATATACTTGTTCTCGCCCAGCGGGCTGAAGAGGAAGTTCTTTCTATATTTGGCCTCAACACCCTTCGATGAAACGGCGTAGATCGTGTTGTAAACCTTGTTATAAATTCCCTCGGGCATCGCAGAGATGACAAGGGAGTTTTGGTTAAGCTGAGAGCTTATTTCCCTGCAGATCTCGTCGGTTTTCGTAGAGAATTCCAAAAGCCTTTCGTAATCGAAACCGGAAACCCACATCTCGGGAAAGATGATAATAGACGGTTCATCACCAATAACTTCCGGCAATTTTCCAAGAAAGGTTTTTTTGTTTGCTTCCACATCACCAAGATGTACGGGAAGCTGAATCGATACTATCTTCATGCTACCTCTCTTAAGTGCAAGGCATAATAAAACAGAATTTGAACCATGTCAAGCAGTTCAGTAAAAGATAACTGAAATTAATTAACACCGTACGGACGCACTTGTGTTATAAGGATTAATTTGGATTCAAATAACAGAACGGAACTTAATAATAGAGCAAAAAAGTTATGGAACACCCTTCTACTGAACAGTATTAGGGGCCTTTATCCAGGGAAGGGGAGGGGATTTAAAAACGTAGATATAAAAAAAGCCCCCTCGTTGGCTGGAGGGGGCTGTCGATGATGTTTATTATATTTTTGCTACTTGCATGCGCCGTAGTTCTGGGGGATGTAATCGCAGAAGGGCTCCTCTTCCATATATGAGCCTGTAACCGCATAGGAGCGTGCACGGCATCCTCCGCATACACCGAGGAATTTGCATGAACCGCATTTCCCCTCGTAGTCCTTGAAGTTACGTATATCGTTGAATAGCTTTGAGTTCTCCCAGATCTCCTTGAGGGGCTGTTCAAAGACGTTGCCCGCCGCAAGGGGAAAGTATGAGCAGGGGTACACATCCCCTTCGAAGTTGACTAGGCATATCTTCTGGGCTGCGATGCAACCTTTGCCTCCCCCTGTTCCGAAGGAGAGGTTGCGTCTTTCTGTATCCTTCCCCTCCTCCTTACTGCGTTCATTCCAGATCCTGTAATACTGTGGTGCGCAGGTGGGGCGTACCATGATATCTTCCTCCTGACGCTCCATATCGTAGTGCCAGTTCAGGATATCCTCGTAGTCCTCTTTGGATACAAGCTCTTTCATCACCTCTTCCCCCCTGCCTGTGGGGACGATGAGGAACATATACCATGCCGTAGCACCGAGCTTTTTGCCGAGCTTGTAGGTCTCCTCTATATAGGCCTGATTCCTTTTGGTAAAGGATGAGTTGATGATGAATGGTATGCCGTGCTTATTGAAGAGCTCGGAAGCCCTCATAACACCATCGTAGGAGCCTGCATCCCCCCGGAAATCATCGTGGATCTCCGCAGTGGGCCCATCAAGGCTTAGGGATACTATCTTTATCCCGGATTTCTTAATGTTCTCACAGACCTCGTCATCCACAAGCATGCCGTTTGTTGCCATGGCCATGCGGAAGCCTTTCTCTGTGCCGTATGTAGCTATATCAAAAACATCCTTGCGGAGAAGGGGTTCGCCGCCGGAGAGAACTATTACCGGTTTTGCGAATTCGGATATTTCGTCCATCAGGCTTTTGCATTTGTCGAAGGTAAGGGCACCTTCGGCGGATTCTATAGATGAGGAGGAGCGGCAGTGTACACAGTTAAGGTTGCACTTTCTCGTGATCTCCCACGCCATCCACTTAAGTTCCCATTTATTGCTCATTTGTCTACCTCGCTTATCGGGGTATAATAAACAACTATGGGAAAAGGGCAATATTTTTCCTACCCAAACACTGCGTTATCCCCTGTAAAAATTATTAGGACACCTTCTGCGCCTCAGCAGCTTTTTTGTCCATTGTTACTTTTGCCTTGAGAGTATCCCTGCCAAAGGGTAAACTCTGTATGACAATACCTTACAGGCGAGGGGGGTTGATGCGGTTTCTGGCAATTTGTTTCCTAATCATACTGTTCACATCTGTATCCGGGTTCTGTGCCGATAACACCGATGCAGCAGAGCCGGAGATGGTTATTACCGAGAAGAAGGTTCTCCAAAAGGGTGAGCTTCCTGAGGAGATAAGCCGTTTCCACGAGGTGCTTAATACGGGGAAGCTTCGGGTTATAGGAGAGTCAAGGGACGGACTCCCCAGGTATTATGCCGTTTCCAGAGCCAAGCTTGATGCCCGCAGACGGATACGTACCGACCTGCTCGACTTTCCTCTGATGGGCTTCTCCGGTATACAGGAGTTGGAATCCAGAAACCCTGAGTTTGCAGTCTTATTTACTGAATATCTAGAGAGAGCTGAACCCTGTGAAGGGACGCACATGAATTTCTCTCAGGGGGACAAGAAGGGGTATTTCTGCATGGAGATCCCGTTTGAGGATCTCCGTAAGGAGATCCTTGATCATGAACCGGTACCAGATGAACAGAAGGTTCCCCCCTTTAATCCGGAGGCGGATCCGATACTCTCCGATTATGGATGTATAATAGTTGATACGGGTGGGTACAGCTTCGTTCCGGCTATCCTGAACAGGGTACTCTCCAATACGGGTGAGCTGGTTTGGATGCCCGGGGAAGATTCGACTACGCCGGTATATACGTTTAACGTAACAGATGCTGTCTCTTCGCTTATAGGTGCAGGGTGCAGAAAGCCTTTTACGGCAAAGGTTAAAGAGGTTCAGCGTTACACAGACGCTGTGCTTACTTATACAGACGCCCTTGAAATCAGCCGGATTCTGGCAGAAAACAGCGATGCGCCGGTGTATTTTGTATTTAACTACAGGGATTAGAACTCTTGAGGTGTGAAATGAAAAAACTGATTATTATCATTATAATTATGGCTCTCTCCGCCGTATCCTTTGCAGCTGTGAAGGAGGTCTCCGCCATAGGTGAGGCTGATATCCTTAATGGAGATGTCTCCGAGGCGAGGATAAAGGCCGTTGCCAGAGCAAAGTGGGCCGCCCTTGAAGAGGCCGCCGGTATGAAGGTTAAGGCGGATACGATTATCCAGAACGCTGTCCTTGTGGATGAGGCGATAAAGACAGAGGTTCAGGGTGTTGTCAAAAGCTATGAGGTAACCGGGGAACAGCAGGATGGCTCCATATACAGGGTTATGGTCAAAGCGGTTGTGGAGGAGACAAAGGCAAAGGAGGCCATGGGCGTTCTTGCAAAGAACACATCCATTGCGGTTCTTCTCCCTGTAAGCTTCCCTGACGGGCGTGTGGAGGAAACCACAGCGCTATCTGAAACGGTTATCAATGAGCTTATTACCAGAGAGATGGAGGTTGTTGATATAGCCTCCACAGGTGAGGGTGTAGGCGCTTCGGAGCTTGAGACTGCAATGAGAAACAACGACTACATGAGCCTTCGCTCCCTCGCCCAGAAGTATCTTTCGGGTACAATACTTGTGGGTAAGGTGGAGACAAGCACCACCGCCAGCGAGGGTTCGGACATCGGCTATGGTGTTAAGCTCCCCTATAATGTTGTTACTGGAAGGCTAACCTACAGGCTCCTCACCGAGAAGGATGGACGCAGTGTGATACTCGCCAGTGGATACCTTCCCGTAAGAGGGCAGGGGAGTTCTCTGGCCGATGCCACATTCCGGATGACCGAGAACCTTCGTGACAGGGTTGCGGGTCAGCTTGTGGGTATAGTGATGGAGAAGATAAAGGGGATCAACAACCGTACAGTAACCGTTCGCCTCACAGGGAAGGCGGACCTGAAGAAGCTTATGGATCTTAAGCAGGTCCTTAACTATACAAGCTGGGTGCTTGAGGTGAAGGAGCAGGGGATGGATACGCTCATGGCTGTTTATCCTGAGAAGGCTCTTTACCTTGCAGCAGCACTTAATAGTAAGCCTAAGTATAAGGTAGAGAGATTTTCAGACTATGAGATAGTCGTGAGCGAGGTTTACTAGGGGAGCATAGAACCTATGGAGAGGCTTAAATCCTTTTTGCTGGGGTATCGTTTCATCGTCTTCTTGTTGTTTACGGTGCTGTGCCTCTCTATGTATCAATTCAAACCCTCCTTTGTGGATCGTTTTGCCCTTGGCCTTGAGGACTCCAAGTTCGGAGTACGCTCCGCCCTCGGGATGTCGCCGAAGCCCTATGAGGATATGGTTATCGTTACCGTTGATGAGGTGAGCGTAAACCTCCTCGGCAGGTGGCCCTGGCGCAGGGATATCATCGCAGATACATTCGCAAACCTTTCCGAAGCTCAGATTGTGGCCCTTGATATTGTTTTCTCAGAGGAATCCGAGGCTTTGAGGGATGAATACCTTGCGGAGCAGATCTACGATATGGACAACGTTATCCTCGGTTTCTTCCTGCGGGATAACGCTACCCAGAAAACTACTGAGCAGGCTTTGTACTATCTGGAAGACTGTGCCTATATGAACTTCGAGCTTGCCGATGAAACGGTAGGCGTTAAGGAGTTCCCGAATGCCGAGGTGAATATACCCATAATCGCCGACTCCGGGCTTACCTGTGCTTTCTTCAATACCGAGGCGGATACGGACGGAGTATACAGGCGTTATCCCCTCTCGTATATCCACAAAGGGATGCTGTTCCCTCCCATTGCCGTACAGACTTTGCGTTATTACCTCAATCAGGACAGTGAGATGGTTCTGGACAGTGAGGGTGTGGACTACTTCAAGCTGGGTGATACGGTGATTGAGGATCAGTCGTATTTCAAACTGAATTTCTATGATGATGTTACATATATATCGGCCTATGACGTTTACTCGGGCAAGGTTAAGCCTGAATTTTTCCAGGATAAGATTGTAGTAGTGGGCGTTACAGAGGTGGGGGTCTACGATATGCGCCCAACCCCCCAGAGCCCCATAACGCCCGGTGTGTCGCTTCACTATGCGGCAATAAGCAACCTTCTCAAGGACCATATAATAAGGACGGCGCCTCTTCTTGATATGGCTCTTATCGTCGGAGTTCTTCTGCTTATATTCCTCGTAAGCTTCTATAAGAAGCAGTATATGCGCTGGCTTCTGGACTTCTTTATAATCGTCATGGCGGGATTTGTCTCCTATTCCCTCTTTTTCTCAGAATTCATATGGCTTCGGGAGTTTTATTTCACCATTCCTCCCATATTGTTTATGGTTACCCTTGAGGGTTTTGCATTCTTTAAATCCGAGATGGAGGCTCTCGAGGTGAAGAAGGCCTTCGGTTCCTACGTCTCCCCCGAGCTTGTGGAGGAGATTCTCAGCAATCCTGAAGGGCTCGAGCTTGGCGGTCAGGAACGTGAGATATCCGTACTGTTTTCTGATATACGTGGCTTCACAACCCTATCCGAGAGCCTTACCCCCACAGCTCTGGTATCGATGCTGAACAGGCTCCTCGATCCAATGACCAACGTTATCCTCAACAACAGAGGCATGCTCGATAAGTATATCGGCGATGCGATGATGGCGCTTTTCAACACTCCTGTTGATGTGGAGGACCATCCGGATAAGGCTGTCCTCTCCGCCCTTGAGCTTATAAGGTGTCTTAAGGGGATAAATGCGGAGTTTGAGAAGGAGGGGATACCCGTTGTGGATGTGGGTGTGGGTATCAATACCGGTACGGTGGTAGTTGGTAATATGGGTTCCCGCGTGCGCTTTGAGTATACCGCCATCGGCGACAGTGTTAACCTTGCCTCCCGTCTTGAGGGGCTTTGCAAGCAATATAAAACGAGGATAGTTATCAGCGAGTTCACCATGGCTAAGCTGAGCCATCCGTTCCTCATCCGCAGGCTTGACAGGGTGCTTGTTAAGGGTAAGGTTAAGCCTGTGGAGATATTTGAACCGATGGAGGATGAGGGTAACAACAGAGAGATCAAGGAACGGTTTGAAAAAGCCCTCGAACTCTATTACAGTAAGGACTTCAACTCTGCTCTGAAGAAGTTTCGGAGCCTGGGCGATGATTTAGGTGACAGAACCTCGCAGGTCTTTGTTGAGAGATGCAGGCTGTTCATGGAGGAACCCCCGCCGGAGGATTGGGACGGGGTTTTTACCCTCAAAACAAAGTAAATTTCAGGAGCAAAAGATATGCAGAAGAAAAAGGCTGTGGTTCTCGTGAGCGGCGGCATGGACAGCTGTGTCACATCCGCTGTGGCGGCTGAGGAATATGAGCTTTACTTCCTTCATATAAACTACGGTCAGCGTACCGAGGACAGGGAGTACAGGGCATTTATGGATCTCTGTGCCCATTTTAATGTGAGCGCAAAGCTCGTTGTGGACATAAGCTATCTCAAAGAGATTGGGGGCTCTTCGCTCACCGATGATGACATGGCTGTAGAGAAAGGGGAGCTTGAGCGTGAGGGTGTCCCTTCAACATATGTACCCTTCCGTAATGCAAATATCCTCTCCATCGCCGCCAGCTGGGCGGAGGTTTTGAGGGCGGATGCCCTTTTTATAGGGGCTGTGGAGGAGGATGGCAGCGGGTATCCCGACTGCCGTAAGAGCTTCTACGATGCCTTTGAGAGAGCCATAGACCAGGGTACAAGGCCGGATACAAAAATAAGTATTGAAACTCCGCTGATAAACCTTCGTAAAAAGGATATAGTTAAGCTGGGTATGGATCTTAATGCGCCTCTGCACCTTTCATGGTCATGCTACAAGAGTGAGGAGAGGGCTTGCGGAGAGTGCGACAGCTGTCTGCTGAGGCTCAGGGGCTTCCAGGAAGCTGGCTACGAGGATCCCATAGAGTATGCAAAACGGCCTGGATAGAATAATACCGAAATAACGGGGTTAGATATGAAAAGGATTGCAGTGATGACAAGCGGGGGTGACAGCCCCGGCATGAATGCGGCTATCCGCAGTGTAGTTAGGACTGGAATAGCCAACGATATCGAAGTCTTTGGAATAGAGCAGGGGTACAAAGGGATTATACAGGATAAGATGCGCCTGCTTGAAAGCAAGGATGTTTCAAACACCATCTACAGAGGGGGAACCTTCCTTAGAAGTGCCCGATGTCTGGAGTTTAAGACGAAGGAGGGGCGTGAGAAGGGTGTGCAGAACCTTAAGAAGCATGATATCGAGGCCCTTGTGGTAATCGGAGGGGACGGCTCTCTCACAGGTGCAAAGGTTCTTGAGGATGAATACGGATATAAGGTAATAGGCATCCCCGGCTCCATCGATAACGACATATACGGTACTAACATATCCATAGGCGTTGATACTGCACTTAACAACATTATCCACGCCATTGACACCATCAACGATACCGCCTCCTCCCATGATAGAACCTTCATGGTCGAGGTTATGGGAAGGAACTGCGGATATCTTGCATTAACGGCGGCCATCGCCGGAGGTGCGGAGGCGGCTCTTATCCCTGAGATCCCCTTCGACCTGGAGAGCATCCTTGAGAAGATTCGTAAGCGTTACGAAGAGGGGAAAACAAGGAGCATAATCCTCATAGCAGAGGGTGTTGGTTCCGCCCACGACTTTGGTAAGACCCTCCAGATGATGGGTGGTTTCGATACAAGGATAATGGTGCTGGGGCACCTTCAAAGGGGTGGAAGCCCCACTGTGTTCGACCGTATGCTTGCCACTCGTATGGGTGCGGCGGCGGTTGAGGGTCTTATGGAGGGGAAAACAGGGGTTATGACAGCCCTTGTGAACAAAAATATCGAGTTTATCCCCTTTGAAGAGGTGCTTGGCAATACACGCCAGCTTGATGAGCGACTTATGAAGATTGCGGAGGATTTGAGCCACTGATGTCTGTTACAACGAAGGGCGGAGACGGAGGGGAAACATCCCTCTATTCCGGAGAAAGGGTTAGAAAGGACGACGCACTCATGGAGGCTGTAGGAACAGGCGATGAGCTTGTTTCCCATCTGGGCGAACTGAGACTGCGGTGTGTTGAGCATGCGGATACTATCCTCAGGGTACAGAAGACGATCTTTACCCTTAACGCCCATGTGGCCACAAAGGGTGAGCAGAGGGAGAAGTTTTCCGTTAGTGAAAGCGATATATCCTTCCTTGAGGAGAAAACGGCGGAGTTCGAGGAGTTCTACGGCGAGCTCAAGGCGTTTATAATACCCTCTGGGAACCTTAAGGCCTCGAAGGCGGATATCTGCAGAACCGTTGCGAGGCGCTATGAAAGGAGATTGATTACTGTCTCCGGATATGATAATTTTAATCCCGCTGTCCGAAAATACGTTAACAGACTGTCGGACATGCTTTTCATGCTCGCAAGGGTGCTTGAGAAGGAGGAAGAGTAGGATGAGCCTTAAGGATCAGATAAACGAAGATATGAAAACCTTTATGAGGGAGAAGAACAAAACCGCTCTGGATGCTGTTCGTATGCTCCGCTCTGAGATAAAGAATGTTGAGATAAACGACCGTGTGGATCTGGATGATGCCGCCGTACAGAAGGTCGTTGCCTCCGCTATTAAGAAGCGCAAGGATTCCGCCGCCCAGTATTCCGAGGCGAACAGGCCTGAGCTTGCAGAGAAAGAGCTTGCCGAAGTTGCCGTCCTCGAGAAATACATGCCCGAGCAGATGGGCGAGGAGGAGGTTCGGGGTATCATAGCCGAGGCGTGCAAGGGTGTGGACACCTCTGATAAAAGCCAGTTCGGCAGGGTTATGAAGGAAGTTATGCAGAAAACCGCCGGCAAAGCGGATGGCAAAGTAGTTAATCAGCTTGTAAGGGAAGCGTTTGATGGGAATAATTGATATTGTAATACTTACAATAATCGGGATCTTCGCCCTTAGAGGTCTTTTTAAGGGTCTGGTCCATGAAGTATTCGGAGTAATCGCCATAGTGGGTGGTTATCTTCTCGCCTTTAAGTTTGACAGCGACGTGGGTTCGCTATTCCGCTCCCTTGAGATAAGCGAGAGGGCGATAAACGCCATCGGTTTTGTTATCGTCTTCATCGTGGCCTATCTGCTTATCATGATCGTCTCCGTTTTCATCTCCCGCATCCTCAAGGATGTTAAGATGAGCGGGGTGAACCGTGGCGGTGGTCTTGTGTTTGGCGGTCTTAAGTCCGCTGTTATTATAACCGTTATACTCGGAGCGCTTATCTCCTTCCTCCCCGATGATTACAAGTTTGTGAAGGTGGTGGACGAATCACCCGTGGCCTCGACCCTCGTTAAGGCCAATCCCGTTATATACGATCTTCTCAGCCGTATCCCCGGAGACGGCAACGTGAACCCCTTTAAGAGGGATATGGAGATCGATCTGAAGCCCGCTGATATGTTCAAGGGAGACAATATCAATGAAACCCTTGAGCGTGTTAAGGAGAAGACGGGTAAGCAGTTTGAGGATATAAGGGACGCCGCAGCAGAGACAGGTGCTGATATCAAAGAGAAGGCTGGTGAGAAGGCGGAGCAGTCCAAGGAAGAGCTTATGAAGAGCATCGAGAATCTCTCCGATGAGGAGAAGGATGCGCTCGTGGAAAAACTCCTCGCACCGGATGAGCCTAAGAACTGATATGTCCCATTCAGAAACCCTTGAGTTCCCCCTATTTAAAGATTATCTGGGCGGTTCCTTCGTCTCTTCCTTCTCAAGGCAGAGGCTGGAGAAGCTCACGGTCATAAGAGACAGTCAGGATCTTTCTGCAATGCAGGAAGAGATGGCCGAGGCTCTGGATTTTGTAAAAAACTCACCCCTTGAGCGTATGCGGGATGAGGACTTCGTCGAGGTGTATAAGAAACTCGATGATCCCCTCTCGTTCTATGAACCGCAGGAGATGCTCACCTTCTCGGAATTTCTTAAGCAGGCGAGATACGTTAAGGCCACCCTCCACGAGTGGGAGGCGAAGCATCTTAAGAGGTATCTCAGCAACATATATGCGCTCACAAGGATAAGCGATGAGATAGATGATGTTGTCAGCGAAAAAGGTGAGATCAAGGATAACGCATCCCCAAAGCTTTCGAGTATTCGAAGCGATCTTAAAAAGATTAAAAAGGATATAAACAAGAGCCTCAACTCCGTTATCTTCAGCAGAGATGCGGATAAGTTCGTTCAGGAAACTGTTGTAACAGAACGGAGCGGTCGCTTTACCATCCCCTGTAAGGGTAATTTTCGTCAGTATATACAGGGTATCGTACACGATCGCTCCGCAAGCGGACAGACCTTCTTTGTGGAGCCCTCCTCCACTGTCCAGCTGAATAACTCCCACCACGAACTCATGGCGGATGAGCGTAATGAGATTTCACGCATAATCGCCTCTATTATCACAGAGATAAACAGGCACAGCAAAGAGATACGCCTTACTGTAGAGAACTACACCGAGGTTATGTTCCGTCTTGAGACAGCTCTTTTCTATAAGGAACGCCCCCACTGCTTCCCCTCCTTCGGCGACAGGCTGAGGATGAAGAAGGTGCACCATCCGATCATATTCCTTGAGAAGGGGAGTGAATCTGTTCCGCTGGATATAGAGATGGAGCCGGGGCAGAATCTGGGTGTGGTCACAGGGCCCAACACAGGGGGGAAGACAGCCGCCCTGAAGTCCCTTGGTCTTAACCATATCATCGCCTCCTGCGGCCTGCCGCTGTTCGGCAAAGAGGCGGATATGTATGAAACAGGTGACGTTCTAGCCGATATTGGCGATAAGCAGTCCCTCGTTATGGACCTCTCCACCTTCTCATCCCATATGGTAAATATCCGGGATATACTGGAGGCCGCCGGATCGGGTTCACTCGTACTTATGGATGAGCTCGGTACAGGCACAGAGCCCAGAGAGGGTGCAGCCCTTGCGGTATCCATATGCGAGATGCTCCTTAGCAGGGGTGTCAGGGTGTTTGTAACAACCCACTTTGCGGATATGAAGAACTTCGCCCTCAGCAGGGATGACTCGGCTGTTTTTGCCGTTGAATTCGATTATAAGGAGTTTGAGCCAAGATACAGCCTGCTGAAAGGAGTTGCCGGGAAATCCGACCCCATACTTATAAGCCGTCGCCTCGGCTTTCCCGATGAGGTGATAAAGCGTTCCGAGGAGATCATTGAATCCCAGCAGGACAGCATAGAGCTTGGGCTTGAGGAGGTTAATACCCTCCGTGCGGAGCTCCTGCGTGAGCGGGAGAGTGTCAGAAACCGCCAGCTGAAGGTTCTGGAGCGTGAGGCCGTTATTGAGGAGCGTGAAAGGGAGCTTAAGAAACGCCTTGAGAAGAAGGAAAGCGAGCTTCTGGAGGAGGCGTACAGGCTTCTGGAGAAGGGTAGACGTCTTGCAAAGGAGAAGCCCGGCAAGGGGAAAGAGAAGGATATTGATGCCGATCTCGAGAAAGCGGGGGGCAGGCTCAAGAAGCTTGAAAGCAAGAAGAAGCCCGTCCGTGATATTCAGGAGGGGGATGTTATCCATCTCGATAAATACGACAAGACAGGCAAGGTTCTGGAGCTTGATTCAAACAACGCCTATATCGACATGGGGGGTATCAGGGTTAAGATAAAGCGCTCGGAGCTTGTGGGGAAGAAGATAGAGCAGGAAGAGAAGATAAAGGATGTCAAGATTTCCGGCAGTGCTTCTCCCGAACAGCGCATGGAGCTTGTGCTGGTGGGTAAACGTGTGGAGGAGGGGTGCGATATGCTCGACAAGTTCCTCGACGATTCCGTTTTAAGCGGCAGGGATAAGATATACGTTGTCCACGGCAGGGGATCCGGCCAGCTTCGAAAGGGGCTCCACGAGTTCATGCGCAATGACCCCAGGGTGAAGAGCTACCAGGTAGCACCCCAAGGGGAAGGCGGGCAGGCGGTTACCGTTGTAAGCCTTTGATCCGCTCAGGTAAGAAGCGGGGGCGAGAGAGGCTTTGATAACCGCCTGTGTAAACGAATGTGTCAGGCTGTTGCTATGGAAGGATCGTAGAAAATGGAGTTCTTTATCCTTTCCACAAGGAGCCTCGGTTTATAGGCCCCCTGTATATTATCTCTATCATTCTTGAGCAGGTAGCTGTACATGATCTTATCCGCTCCGGTGGAGATTATCATCCTGGGCAGAACCAGTTCGCTCCCTTTAACTTTTCGGAACACACCCCTTTCGGCAAGCTTATGTTCCATTACCACGAGGTCGTATCTCTTTCCAGATTCGTGCATATCCCGAACCATTGTAAGCCCGTCCTCGGGTGTTTCAGCACCGTCCGCCCTGAGCCCCAGAAGGGCGAGCTCGTTTTGAAGTATGGATAAAAATCCCGGGTCCGAGTCTATAATTAATACGGATCTTCCTTTCATGACAGCCTCCATGCTACCTTGCTGTGTTAAAAGAGAGCCTTTTATCCGTTCGGGCTCTCCTTATCATATCGTTCGATTCTGCTGAATATTAAGCAACAACTGTGCCATATGATCGGGAAATGGTTTTGACAGTGGTTTAGAGCATCACTCCGGGGTGAGGGTTGTGGTTATTATTTAGGCAGCCTGCCCGTGTGGTGGGTTCTAAATATATGGGATTATATGAAAAAAATACAGAGTAAAACACCTGTTACGGTTTTCGGTATCAATGATAATTGCGCAAGTGCAACGGATGTTGCAGGCAATTATTGCACCCCGACGGAACTTGACATATTTGATAGAATTTAGTAAAACTGAACATTAATCAATATCATTAAACAAGGGACGGTGCTATGGCTGAGCCTGAGATCAAGATTGGCGAGAGGGTACGCAAGATACGAAACCAGCGGGGGCTTACCCTGCAGGATGTGGCATCCTATACAGGGTTTTCCAAAGCGCTGATATCTCAGATAGAAAACAACGTTGTCACTCCCCCTATCAATACACTCGCAAAGATTGCCAAGGTTCTGAACGTTAAAATGACCTTCTTCTTCGAAGAGGAGATCGACAGTAAGGATTATTATCTTGTGCGTGCCGATGAACGTAAATATGTGTTTCGTGAGGGTGTTAAGCACGGATATATCTACGAGGAGCTTGCAAGGATAAGAAATTTCGAGAACCTCGAGATCTTCATGGTTACTGTGAAACCCAACGACGGTGAGAAGAAGCTTTTTAATCACCAGGGCTTTGAGTACCTTTATATGGAGAAGGGGAGGATCAAGCTCTTCCTTAATAATGATGTCATAGAGATCTCCGAGGGTGATTCCATCGCCTTCAATTCACGAATTCCCCATTATATTGAATGCCTTGAGAGTGAGGCCCGTATACTCACAGTCGCCCTCAGAACGGATAACATCAAAGAGAGCATCGAGAAGCGGGAAAAATAATCCCTATTTAAACCAGAGAGCCAGCTCATCCAGCCTTGAAAGACACCTGAGCAGTTTTTTCTCAAAGGGGGATTCTATCTGCTCTTTTGTGAAAAGTTCGCTCAGTTCACAGTCCGAACGGATAAAAAGCTTTGTGTTGTAGTAATAGCAGTGATCGATGAGGTGATTGAACCTCAGGGCGCTGTTGAGCTGGTCGAAGGTTTTGAGACCGTCTATGAATATCGCCTCGCATTGAGAGGGGATTACAAAGAACTTGAAGGGGTGTGCGCCTTCGAGGATCTTCATCAGCTTATCGAAGCCTATCCTGGTTTTCGCCTTCTCCTCGGTTTTACAGTCGTTGAATGCATCTAGGAACGGTTCATCGGCGAAGCCTATCTTCCATGTGGTCTTCTTCTTTCTTTTGCGGTAGTCCTCACCCTCCACAACGACGGTTTTGAAGGATTCCGCAATAACCCCCATCTCCTTCTCGAACCGCTCCACCTGAAAACGTGTTTTGCCGAGCTCCGTGGGTAGTGTGTTTGACGTTGTTATAACGAGGGTATCCTTGTTAATCTCCCTGAAAAACCTCGCCATAATCAGGCACATGGCGGGGTCGTCCAGCTCAAACTCATCGATGAGCAGCAGGTCGAGATCCGAGAAGAATTCAATGCATTTCTCAACGCCGAGATAGTGGAAGAAGTAGTTCATCTCCGAGAAGCTCATGAATGATTTCTTCATATCGGCCATGTTGTAAGCCGCACTCAGCAGATGGGTTTTTCCGATGCCGTAGCTGCCGTCTATGTATATATTAAGCGGCTTTTCAAATCCAGATTTCTTTGGTTTAAAGAAGCTGAATCTCTTCTTCTCCGGCGTTGCCTCTTTGGTTCCCATCTTCTCAACCGTTTCGTGAAGGAGGGTTTTTATGTAGTGCTGGGAGGGGTAGTTATCATCGGGGATGTAGTTTTCGAAGGTACATCCGCTGAATTTAGGATGGGGGCGCAGATTATTGAAACAGTCCTCTATGGATATATCGAAGCTGATATCTTCGAGATTGATATATCGGTCTTTATTACTCATGGAATCATTGCTCCTGGTGGCTACCGGATTTTGGCATCTGGAAAAGTTAGCGAAAATGTTTGCATGATGCAAGACATAATTGTTATAAAAACGGGGGAGGATGTTATGGAATCATTGATTAAAGCCGTGCTGGAAGCGGGTGAGCACGTAAAAAAAGGTTTTAGTGAGGTTCAGGATGTTCAATATAAGAGCGCAAAGGACCTTGTTACCCGTTACGATGTTGAGACCGAGAATATACTTAAGAAGCTGATACAGCCCCTCTATCCAGAGCACACCATAGTCGCCGAGGAGTCCTCAAAGGGGAATGAGAAGCCGGAGAAGGCTATATATATAGACCCCATCGACGGAACCACAAACTTTGTACATTCGTTCCCCTTCACAGCAATATCTGTAGGTGTGTATGAGAATGACGAGGCTGTGGCGGGTGTTGTCTACAACCCGATAATGAACGAGCTTTACTCGGCGGAGAAGGGCTCCGGTGCGTGGTTGAATGATGAGCAGATAAGTGTCAGCAGTAACGATGATACTAAGAAATCCCTCGTCGCCACCGGCTTTCCCTACAGTATCGTGGAGCGGGAGTGCACCAATATGCTCACCATGCTGGGCAACATCCTCAAAAGTACAAGAGGTATCAGAAGGGCGGGTTCAGCTGCACTGGATCTCTGCTACACGGCCAAGGGTGTATTCGACTGCTATTATGAGTTCAACCTGCGTCCATGGGATGTTGCCGGCGGTATCTGCATTGTGCGTGAGGCGGGTGGAACGGTAACCGGTTTCGACGGCGTTCCCCACGATATTACAGGCAATTTTATCATGGCCTCCAACGGGGTTATCCATGGGAAGATGCTCGATCTGATAAGATGCCCTTGAAACAAACCTCTGTTATATGAATATATTCATGTTAACAGAAGTTCCCGGCTGTTGTTTAGTGAAATGAAAAAATATTTGGTGAGCCTGAATAAATCTTTGACATCACCTCTTTAAATGTGTTAACTTCTCCCTCATACGGAAGGGAGTTATGGAAAAAGAGCCGCTTTTACATGCCGATAATATATACCTGAGTTTTGGTGGGATACAGGCCATTGCGGGTGTCAGCTTCAAGGTTTATGAGGGTGAGATTTTCTCCATTATAGGACCGAACGGAGCAGGCAAAACCAGTATTCTTAACACCATTACAGGTATATACCCCCCTACAAAGGGGAAGATCATCTACGAGGGCAGGGATATAACTCGCGTGCCCGTTCACAAAAGACCCTCTACGGGTATCGTCAGAACGTTCCAGAACCTTGAGCTCTTCAAGGGTATGAGCATTCTGGACAACCTGATGCTCAGCCGACATATCTACATAAAGTATGGACTGTTCTCATCCCTGTTCTACTACGGCAGAACCCGCAGGGAGGAGATTGAACACCGTCGGCGTGTGGAGGAAGTTATCGACTTTCTCCAGCTCACCCACGTGCGCAAGAAGCCTGTGGGAACGCTCTCTTACGGGATCCAGAAGAGGGTGGAGCTGGCCAGAGGTCTCTGTCTTGAGCCACGTCTACTCCTTCTTGATGAGCCCATGGCGGGAATGAACACCGAGGAAACCGAGGATATGGCACGCTATATCCTTGATATAAATGAAGAGATGGGGATATCCGTTATCCTCATTGAGCACGATATGAACGTTGTAATGGACATATCCTCCCGTGTGGTGGCTATCAACTTCGGCGAGAAACTCTGCAAAGAGGGAACCCCCGATGAGGTATCCAGCAATCCGGAGGTTATCTCCGCTTATCTAGGGGAAGAGCAATGGCTGTAGACAAGACTATCCCCTATTATCTCCTTGAGAACGTTAAGAAAAACCCCAAGAGAACGGCTATCCGTGAGAAGGACTATGGCATCTGGATAGAAACCTCCTGGGAGGATTATGCTGTGCGCATAGCCAGCATGGCTGCCTATATGCAGGAGCTCGGGGTCAAGCCGGGGAACAACATATCCATCATCGGCGACAACAAACCCGAATGGGTTATAGCAGAGCTCGCTGCCCAGCTCCTCGGCGCCATCGCCATAGGAATCTATCAGGATTCTGTTACGGAGGAGGTCAAGTATCTCCTTGAGGCGTCGGATTCCGTGGCAGTGGTGGCCGAGGATCAGGAACAGGTGGATAAGGTTCTTGATATACTCGAAGAGATCCCCCGCATACAAAAGATAATATACTATGACGACAGAGGGATGTATCAGTACGATCACGATTCCCTCATATATTTCGATGATGCAGTAAATGAGCAGAAGATGGGACACAGCGAGGCTGTTCGCTATATAGAGGGGAGGATTAAGTCCCTCAGCATGAGCGATGTGGCTGTTATGTGCACAACTTCCGGAACAACGGGTAAGCCCAAACTCGCCATGCTCACCCACAGCAACCTTGTCAGCATGGCGGAGAACCTCGCCGATGCGGACCCGAAGTATCAGTCCGATGAATTCGTTTCCTTCCTCCCCCTCCCGTGGATCGGTGAGCAGATGATGTGCGTTGTATCCGCACTCCGCTTCGGCTTCACTGTGAACTTCCCCGAGAGTACAGATACCGTACAGGAGGATATGAAGGAGATAGGCCCCAATTTCGTATTCTCACCCCCGAGGGTCTGGGAGAATATGGCCTCCACCGTTCAGGTGAAGATAATGGACGCTACCCCTTTCAAGCAGTTCATGTACAAAAAGATGTACCCCATAGGCGAGGAGTGGGCGAACTGCAAATTCGAGAAGAGGGAGCCGGGCTTCGGCCTTAAACTGAAGTATAAACTCGCCTACTGGACAATGTTCCGCAAGCTCAAGGAGCGCATGGGCTTCTCCCATCTTCGCAGCGCCATGACGGGTGGAGCGGCACTCGGCCCCGATACATTCCGCTTCTTCCACGCTCTGGGCATAAACCTGAAACAGATCTACGGTCAGACGGAGATATCCGGTATCTCCTGCATACATAGAAACGACGATATTGACTTCACCAGTGTGGGAACACCCATACGTGGAACCGAGATTAAGCTCACCGATGACGGAGAGATCATATCGAAAAGCGGTGCGGTCTTTGCGGGGTATTACGGCAATAAGGAGGCCACCGAAGAGGCTCTCGTTGACGGCTGGCTCTATTCCGGCGATGCGGGATACTTCGATGATGAAGGCAAACTAGTTGTCATAGACCGTATGAAGGACCTCATGTATCTCAACGACGGAACCCGCTTCTCCCCCCAGTTCATTGAGAATAAGATCAAGTTCAGCCCCTATGTGAAAGAGGCTGTTGCCCTTGGCGACAAGAGGGATTACATAACCCTCATCCTCAATATCGAGATGGGCATCGTAGGCAAATGGGCGGAGAACAACAAGATAGGCTATACTACCTATACCGACCTCTCTGCAAAGAAAGAGGTCTACGATCTTATTGCGGAGGAGCTTAAGGGGGTTAACGCCGAGCTCCCGCCGGAGATGCAGGTTAAGAAGTTCGTACTTCTTTATAAGGAGCTCGATGCCGATGATGGTGAGCTCACAAGAACCAGAAAGGTTAGAAGAGGCTTCATCGAGGAGCGTTATAAGGAGATCGTGGAGGCACTCTACAAGGATCTCGAAAGTGTTCATATCAAAGCGACTATTAAACTACAGGACGGGCGTGAGCGGAGCATCGAAACCGACATGCGCCTTTATTATATGCAGGGGTAGTGTATGGATCTGTTCTTTCAGCTAATTATCACAGGCGTTGTTATCGGGAGTATATATTCCCTCCTCGCCCTCGGCTTCACGCTGATATATAAGGCAACGGATGTTGTTAACTTTGCCCAGGGGGAGCTTCTTATGGTGGGGGCTTATGTGTGCCTTCATCTCACAGTAAGCTACTCTATCCCATTCATCGCCTCCTTTGTGATAACCCTTATATTCACATTCCTGATGGGATTCTTCATAGAGAAGGTTTTCCTGCGGAGGATGATCGGCGAGCCTATCATATCAATTATCATGCTTACCATAGGCCTCTCATCGGTGCTTAAGTCCATCGTGCAGATAATCTGGGGTACGGACACAAGGACATTTCCCCCGGTCTTTTCTCAGGAGCCTATTCAGATAGCGGGTCTCAGCATAAGCCGTGTTTATATCTATTCCATCGTTGCCGTTGCGGGCTTTCTGGTCCTCTTCTCCATATTCTTCAAGAAGTCCAAGGTGGGCGTTGCCATGCGTGCTGTGGCGAGCGACCAGCAGGCGGCACTCTCCATGGGTATCGATGTTAAGAAGATCTTCGCCCTTAGCTGGGCCATCGCAGCCGTTGTATCCGCTGTGGGTGGAATATTCCTCGGCAACATAAACGGTATCAATACGTCTCTATCCCACTTCGGGCTTATGGTGTTCCCCGTTGTTATCCTCGGCGGGCTGGACAGCATCCTCGGCGCCATAGTAGGCGGGCTTATTATAGGCATACTGGAAAACCTCGCCGGAGGCTACATTGACCCCCTCATCGGTGGCGGTGCGAAGCAGATATTCCCCTTTGTGGTAATGATCATCGTCCTCATGATAAAGCCCTACGGACTCTTCGGAACCGTGGAGGTTGAGAAGGTATGAATTACGTCAACTGCGGCAATTTCAAAACCTCTTACACCAAAGATGCCGAAGTCTATCAGACGAAGTTTTCAAAGGCCCTCATTTGGGGCTTTGTTATTGCTCTGTTCGGGCTCCCTTTTCTTTTAGGTCCTTATCTGCTTTATGTTATGAACCTTATCTTCATCGCCGTTATCGGTGCGGTGGGGCTTAATATACTCACAGGCTACACAGGGCTTATCTCGCTGGGGCAGGGTGCTTTCATGGGCGTTGGAGCCTATGCTGCCGGATATTTCTCCCTTCGGTGGGGTATACCTTTCTACCTTGCAATACCGATGGCAGGGCTTACCACAGCGGTGTTCGGCGCCTTCTTCGGGATACCCTCACTGCGGCTTAAAGGGCTTTACCTCTCCATTGCAACACTGGCCGCTCAGTTCATTATAGAATTCCTCTTTATCCGCCTGGAGCCGATAACAGGCGGTGTAACGGGGCTTTCCATAGACTATGCCAACTTCTTCGGCATAGAGATATACGACGATTTCAGGTTCTACTTCCTCAGTCTCACAATCTGCATACTGATGACCCTCGCAGGGATGAACATGATGCGCACAAAGCTGGGAAGGGCGTTCCTCTCCATCAGGGACAACTACATAGCCGCAGAGGCCATGGGTATCAGCCTTTTCCGCTACAAGCTCCTCTCATTTGCCGTCAGTTCTTTTTATGCGGGTGTTGCAGGCTCACTCTGGGCATACTACACAACCATCATTACGCCGGAAAACTTCACCATCAGCGTTTCTATCCAGTACCTTTCGATGATAATCATCGGCGGGCTTGGTAGTATACAGGGAGCGATATTCGGAGCGGCGTTCATCGTTGTTCTGCCCGAGTTTCTGCAGAGTATATCCGACTGGGCGGGGTCGTACTATCCCGCAATGACCCAGATTATCGGTTCGATCAAGGAAGGGGTCTTCGGTCTTGTAATTATCCTTTTCCTTGTTTTTGAGCCCGAAGGTCTTGTGCGCAGGTGGAGGCTGATCAAGGCGTATTGGAAGCTTTGGCCCTTCTCGTATTGACGTGATTATATAGTCAGGAGGTTGTTATGAAAAAGTTATTTATGGTTGTGCTTACCCTTGCCCTGCTTGTGAGCGGTGCATATGCGAAAAACATCAAGATCGGCGTTCTTGTGGACGAGTCCGGCCCCACCGGTGACGTGGGTAAACCCTACGGCGAGGGTATACGTGACTGTGTGCAGTGGTTCAACGACAACGGCGGCATAAACGGCAACGAGATCGAGCTTATCTATGTGGATTACGGATACAAGATCCCCGCCGCTCTCAGTGCATATAAAAAATTCAAGCGTGAGAGGGTTGTGGCTATCCACGGCTGGGGAACGGGTGACACCGAGAACCTCATCAAGATGGTAACCAGAGATAAGATCCCCTATTTCTCTGCCTCCTACTCCGATCACCTCACCCATCCCGACAAAGCACCCTACAACTTCCTTGTCGGTGTTACCTACGGCGATCAGGTTAAGATCGGTCTCAAATACATAAAAGAGCAGGGTGGGGATAACAAGGACGTCTCCTTCATATACAACGATACAGGCTTCGGGCGTGCTCCATTCTTCCCCATAGGAGAGGACTACGCCAAGGAGCTGGGGCTTAAGGTTGTGGACAAGCAGGTTGTGGATCTCAAGGCACTTGATGCCACCAGCCAGCTTCTTAACCTCAGCAAGGCAAACCCCGGTTACGCCTTTATTCAGGAGACGTACATGGCCGCCTCTACCATCCTTAAGGATGCAAAGAAGCTAGGCATAGAAACCCAGTTTATCGGCCTCAACTGGACCTTCGGACAGAAGCTTGTTGAGCTTGTGGGTGAGGCATCTAACGGGTTCATGGGAACCAACGCCTTTACCCTGTGGCATCAGACCGATGTTAAGGGGATAAAGTTCCTCCACGAGCTGAACAAGAAGTACCATCCTGATGTTACATATAGAAAGGTTAATTACATACAGGGGTTTACATCCATGTATGTGCTTCTCCACGGCATAAAAAAGGCGGGCGGCGACTATGACGGCGATAACCTTAAGAGCGTATATGAGAATATGAGCAACTTCGACACCATGGGTCTGACTTCCCCCGTTTCCTTCTCCAAGGAGAGCCATAAGGGTGTTCACTCCCTTAAGCTTTACAGGATAGAAAACGGTGAGCTTAACCCCTTTACAGACTACATAACTGCTGAGTAATGCTGAATATCAGTAATATAGAGGTCGTTTACAACGACGTAATTCTTGTTTTAAAAGGACTTTCCATGGATGTTGAGGAGGGTAAGATCGTTGCCCTCCTCGGCTCCAATGGAGCTGGTAAGACCACAACCCTAAAGGCTGTGTCCGGTCTGCTCCGCCCCGATGACGGCGAAATTACCGATGGCGAGATCCGCTTTAACGGTGAGCGCATCGACAAAGCTGATGCCTCTGAGATCGTGAAATCAGGGATCTTCCAGGTCATGGAGGGGAGAAGGGTCTTCAAGGATCTGACCGTTGAGGAGAACCTTATCGCAGGAGCATACACCCGTCCGGGTAATTCAATCCCCACTTCCATAGAGAGGGTGTACACATACTTCCCCCGTCTTAAGGACAGAAGGAGCCAGCTAGCCGGCTACATGAGCGGCGGCGAACAGCAGATGCTCGCCATCGGAAGGGCGGTTATGGCTGCGCCTAAGCTTATCCTGATGGATGAGCCCTCCCTGGGCCTTGCGCCCCTGCTGGTTAAGGAGATATTTAATATTATAACCACCCTTAACCGTGAGGAGGGGACAACCATCATGCTCGTTGAACAGAATGCGAGCATGGCACTGTCTGCAGCGCATTACGGCTACATCATGGAAAACGGTCGCGTGGTTCTGGATGGTGAGAGTTCCGAGCTTAAGGAAAACGATGACGTCAGGGAGTTCTATCTGGGCGCAGTGGGCAAGAAGAGCTTTCGTGACGTTAAACACTACCGCAGGAGAAAGAGATGGCTTTCATAGGAGACTTTTCCAAGGTTGCAGAGTTTTTTTCGGAGATGGATGGTACACACCCCCTGGTACGGTTCCAGGAGGAGCGCTCCGGCGTAAAATGCTCTGAGATAAAAACCCTCGATGACCTCAGGAAGGTAAAGCCCCTGAGTAAGCGTGAGCTTTCCGAGATGCAGGGTGGAAGGATACCTGCGGAGAATCTCTTCCAGTTCGGTTTTGTAACAAAGATATTCAAGTCACCAGGCCCAATATTCAACCTCAAGGGTGAGGAGTATGAGCACTTCAGGTTCTATAAGGCGCTTGAACAAGCAGGTTTTCTCGTCGGGGATATTGTTCTTAACAGCTTCAGCTACCATATGAGCCCCGCAGGGGATATGTTTGATGAAGCATGTGCCAAGATTGGGTGCGCCGTTATACCCATGGGAACGGCGGACAGCACAGCAGGCGCAGATCTCATCAAGGAGACCTCGGCCACAGCTTTCATAGGAACCCGTACATACCTTCTTAAATGCCTTGAGAAGCTTGGTGATGAGAATACTGTAACAAAGGCCTATCTTATTGCAGAAAAGCTCACCGAGGACGACAGACGCCTTTTCAGGGAGACCTTCGGAGTGAGTGTGTACCAGGGCTACGGTACTGCAGAGCTGGGGCTTATATCCACCGAGCATGAGGATCTGGAGGGTATGCACGTGGATACGGATGCTCAGTTCCTAGAGATCCTTGATCCACAGACATGGGAACCCGTTCAGGATGGTGAGATAGGGGAGGTTGTGGTTACATTCATGAACAGGACCACCCCCTACCTAAGGCTTGCCACTGGGGATCTCTCCATGACCGCTCCCGGGAGCATCTCCGATAAGCGTGATGAGGGCAAGATAGCCGGTATATTTGGTCGCTCCGATGCCTCTGTTAAGGTTAAGGGTGTTTTTATCCACTACTGGCAGGTGGAAACATTCATGCGTGACGAGCTTGGCTCGGAGGGAGTTCTTGATGTATTCAGGGATGAAACAGGCTCCGATGCTCTGAAGGTAGTACTCAAAAGTGGTGATGAGAGCAGTGTGGCAACAGCCTTTAAGGAGCGGTTCGGCCTCAGGTTGAATGAGGTTCAGATAGATGATACCATTGAAAAAACGGAAGTACGTGACCGAAGGGAACACCTTAAGGAAAGGTAGGTGAGATATGTTTGTTAAAAACTGGATGAGAAAGGACCTGATAACAGTCAATAAGGATGATACCATCCTTGATGCGAAACACCTTATGCAGGAGAATAATATACGCCGCCTTCCCGTTGTACAGAACGATAAGCTCCTCGGAATCATCACCGAGAAGGATATCAAGGAGTTCACCCCCTCAAAGGCGAGCTCCCTCGATGTGTATGAGCTTAAGCGTCTTCTGGCAAAGACCGTTGTTTCCGATGCCATGAATACGGATGTTATCACAGTTCACCCGGACAGCCCTATTGAAAAAGCAGCGTTAATCCTTAGAGACAAGAGGTTCGGCGGTTTACCCGTTGTGAATGATGACGGCACCCTTGTGGGGATTATTACCGCAGTGGATATATTCGACATTTTTGTTGAATCAATGGGGGTTAGCCACCAGAGTACCCGCATCGCTATCCTTGTGGAGGACCGTAAAGGTGCCCTTCATGAAATGACATCTATTATCGATAACAACAAACTGAATATTGTAAGCCTGTCGACATTCTTCCTCAAGAATAAGCCAGAGGGAACCAGGGATGTTGTTATCCGTATAAACGGCGATCAGGAGGAGATTGACAAAACGGTTAAGGAGCTTAGAGCCGCAAACTTCAATCTCACAAGCGTAATAGATGTGGATGAAATCATACCCGAGGATATACTTTAAAGTAACTAGAAAAACACCCCGTCGGAGCGGGGTGTGTATTATAAGTTGATATGCATTGTCAATGTAGCCCTACTGTGTACTATTGATGAATCCAATAGATGACTGAAATCTCATTTCAAATATGTAGAATTGATCTTTTTCTTAAGAGAATTACCTTATTAATATAATTTCCAAAATACATACTTGTTAGTATTTACACCATATAAGATTGCGGTTAATGTAAAAATGAACATGTTAACTATCATTTATTTGGTGGGCTATGGAAAACGTTGGCATTGCAAGCACTAACACAATCTATCGTGAGTCTCTTACAGAGCTTATACAAAAAATGGGCGGAGTATGCCTTTTCTCAGCAGGGTCACATGAGAGTGCTTTATCACTTTTTGAAGAAAAAAAACCGGAAGCGATGATCATCGACATCTTTTCGCGAGGGATTGGAGATAATCTTATATCCTCTGTCTATAATTCCCGTCACGAATGCGCAATGCTTCTCGCATCATCCTACAGTAATCCGCTTTTAGGTTATTATTCCCAGAAATATAAAATAGAGAGCTTTGTCTACGTTGAGGATTGCATGAGTAAAACTGCGGAGAATATCAAGCTCTTTCTCAGCGGTGTGGGTAATGGCTTTAATGCAGCTATTCAGGATTTCCTTACCGTTCGGGAGTGTGAGATCCTTAAGCTGATTGCAGCGGGGAAAACGAGCAGACAGATCGCCGATGAGCTCTTTATAAGCAAGAACACAGTAGATACGCACAGAAACAAGATGCTCCAGAAGCTTAATCTGACCAATACAGCCTCACTTGTCGGCTATGCCTGCAGTGCAGGGCTTATCTAAACACATTACGTTGTAATACATCTCTTTGGGCGTTATTATGTATATAACAAAAACCTAATACTGGTGTGTGTTTATGAAAGTTCTTCTCACGGGCTCCACAGGATACATAGGGCGCAGGCTCCTGCACAGACTTCTTGGTGATGAAGGTCTCAGTCTAAGGCTCTTCGTACGTAACAAAGACAAACTTTCGATCCAGCTTCCAGAGAGAGTGGAGGTTTATGAAGGTGATACATTCCATGAAAAGAGCCTGCATGAAGCTCTGGAAGGGATCGATGTGGCGTATTACCTTATTCACTCCATGGGCTCCAAGGGGAGCTTTCGAAACCTTGATGTCATAAGTGCTGAAAATTTTCGAGAGGCATGTATCGCAAATGGTGTTAAGCGTATTGTGTATCTGGGTGGACTCGGGGATCCCAAAAACTCCAGCGAGCATCTTGTTAGTCGTAACGAAACCGGTGAAGTGCTTGGTGCAAAACCGGAGGAAACGGGTGTAACCTCCTTCCGTGCCGGCGTTATAATAGGCTCCGGAAGCGCCAGCTATGAGATAATCCGCAACCTTGTACAGAAGCTCCCTGTGATGACAGCACCAAAATGGGTACTTAACGACACAGAGCCCATCGGCATTGATGATGTGCTTACCTATCTGGATCGTGCACGTTTCCTGAATATAGAAGGGAACCTTACTGTAGATATTGGCTCTGGTGTACACACATTCAAAGAACTCCTCGAGCTTGCCGCAAAGGAGATGGGGCTCAACCGGAAGGTTATCCCCGTTCCGGTGCTTTCACCAAAGCTCGCCTCATATTGGCTTACATTCTTCACACCCGTTCCTGTATCCGTTGCAAGGGCGCTTGTGGAGGGGCTGAGGTATGAAACCGTTAAGATGAACGACAACGCAGCCAGGTATTTCCCGGAGATTGTCCCTGCGAGCTATGAGGAGTGCGTCCGCAAGGCTATACGTGAGATAGAGCATCGTCAGGTAGTAAGCCGGTGGTGCGACAGCACCATGGGGGAGGTATGCGATGTCGTTAAGGATGAGGATATGGAACACTCGGTCTTTGTGGACCGGAAAAAGCTCCCCATAGGCGATGTTCCCCCCTATAAGGTTTTCCATGCTGTTATCTCCATCGGCGGCGATACCGGCTGGTATGGTTACGATTTCCTTTGGCGTATAAGAGGTTTTATAGATAAGGTCTTTGGCGGTGTAGGGCTTAACAGGGGGCGCCGTGAGCGTGACGAGCTCAGGGTTGGCGACAGTGTGGATTTTTGGAAGGTGGAGGATCTAAAGCCGGGTGTACGCCTTGTGCTTGCCGCCCAGATGAAGCTCCCCGGCAAGGCTTGGCTGGAGTTTATCGTAGGGGAGGACTACATATATCAGAACGCCTACTTCTACCCCAAAGGATTGGCAGGACGGCTTTATTGGTACTCCGTCCTGCCGTTTCACGGTCTTATCTTCAAGAAGATGGTGAGCAGTATCCTTGAGAGTGCCCGCCGTCTTTAAACTATCCTGAGAAGGTGGAGAGGAATATACCCGCCGCCACCGCAGAACCGATAACGCCCGCAACGTTGGGTGCCATAGCGTGCATTATGAGGAAGTTGTTAGGATCCTCATGGGCGCCCACATTCTGGCAAACCCTTGCTGAATCGGGCACAGCGGAAACCCCTGCCGCTCCTATAATCGGGTTTATCTTATCCTTGCAGAAAACGTTCATCAGCTTCGCAAATATGATACCGCAAGCCGTCGCCACGCAGAATGAGCCCGCACCCAGTGCGAAGATCTTTATGGAATCGGGGGTCAGAAAGCGTGTCGCATCGGTTGATGTTCCCACTGTGAAGCCGAGAAGGATGGTAACTATATCGATAAGTGCATTACGTGCCGTATTTGCCAGCCTCTCCGTAACGCCGGATTCCTTAAGGACGTTACCAAAGAACATCATACCCAGCAGTGTAATGGAGCCGGGCGCAATGAAGGCGGTTACCATGAAGGCAACGATGGGAAATATTATCTTCAGGCGCTTGCTTACCGGCTTTGACGGCTTCATACGGATGAGCCTCTCCTCTCTGCTGGTAAGAAGCTTTATGATAGGGGGCTGTATAACCGGCACGAGAGCCATGTATGAATAGGCCGCAATGGCGATGGGACCCAGATATTCAGGGGCGAGCTTGGAGGAGAGGAAGATAGCCGTAGGGCCGTCCGCTCCGCCTATGATACCGATGGCCGCTGCATGTTCGTTGCTGAATCCGAGAAGCACCGAGCCGAAGAAGGTGATGAATATCCCCGCCTGCGCCGCCGCACCGAGGAGGATAAGCCTCGGGTTGGAGAGCATGGAGGAGAAATCGGTCATCGCCCCGATACCGAGGAAGATGAGCGGAGGATAAAAACCCTGGCTCACACCTTGATAGAGGATCGAGAGAACGCTTCCCCCTTCGTATACGCCGATGTTCATCCCTTCGCTGAACGGGATGTTCCCCACAAGAACGCCGAAGCCTATGGGCACCAGCAGGAGGGGTTCATAGTCCTTGGTGATGGCGAGCCATATGAAAACGCACCCCACCACCAGCATTATAAGGTTTCCGAAGGTGAAGTTTCCCACAGCTCCGGAGTGTATAAAATTCAATAAAATGTCCATGACGGATTACTCCAGTTCTACGAGTGCCTGACCCTCTGTTACGGAATCCCCTTTGTTCACCTTGATGGTTTTGATCTTACCCGAAGCGGGGGCGGCTATGGAGGTGTTCATCTTCATCGCCTCGATGATGATTATAATATCCCCTTCGCTCACATCCTGTCCGGGGGAGCATTTAACCTCCACAACGGTTCCGGCTATGGGTGAGGTAACGTCGCCGCCGCTCATGGCTGGTTTGTTCTGTGCGGGGCCCTTGGGGGCTCTGGGTGGAGCAGCCGAAGGGGCCGGCCCTGCTGATGGTGCAGACTGCGGCATCTGCATCTGGGGTAGGGGAGCACTGGGTACCGTCATCTCCTCACCGGGATCAAGGACCTCTACATCAACTTCGTATGCAACTCCGTGAACTGTAATCTTGAGCTTCATCTGTATCCTCTTTCGTGTTTCACCGGAAGAACATGGGAGCCGTGGAGTACGGCACGCCCCTGGAAGGACCATGAGGCTGTTTTTGCCTCCGGCGAATGTATTCTTTTAATGGTTTTAATCCTGAACCTCTGCATAAGAACCGCCGAAACCGCCGCCGAAATAAGTACAACGGTGGTGGTGTCAATATTCGGCTCCTTAGTGAGTTTCTCCGCCTCTTCCTCTTTTTCTCTGTTCTGCCATCTCTCGTCCATCCTGCGCATAAAGGATACGAGGGTGGATATGAGAAATAGGGATACGAAAACAATAAGTACCCCTACCACAGAGAGAGTGATGGCGAATGACATGTTGCTCTGCATATCTGCCTGCCTTAAAGGGGGATTAGGCCGTGCTTCTTCTGCGGCCTGACGTCCCTTTTGGTTTTGAGTATCTGAAGATCCTGTGCGAGGATACCCTTGGTGTATGCCGGTTCGATAATATCGTCTATGTAGCCTCTGGAGGCTGCTATGTATGGCTTTGTGGCCTCTTCCTTATATTTTTCTATGAGCTCTGCACGCTTGGCATCCTTGTCCTCAGCCTCCTCAAGCTCTTTCTTGAAAAGGATCTTGGATGCACCTTCAGCACCCATGACGGCAACCTCCGCCGTGGGCCAGGCATAAACCCTGTCCGCACCCATCTCCTTGGAGCACATGGCAAGGTATGCACCGCCGTATGCCTTGCGTACGATGACGGTTATCTTGGGGACCGTGGCCGCTGCATAGGCAAAGAGCATCTTTGCGCCGTGGCGTATGATGCCCCCGTACTCCTGATCAAGCCCCGGGAGGAATCCTGGTACATCAACGAGGGTGAGTATAGGTATGTTGAAGGCGTTGCAGAAGCGAATGAAGCGTGCCGCCTTATCCGAGGAGTTGATATCGAGAACACCCGCACGGCTCATCGGCTGGTTTGCCACAACGCCAACGGTGGAGCCGTTCAGCCTGCCGAAGCCTATGATTATGTTCGGTGCAAAATGCTCCATAACCTCCATAAAGTCACCGCCAGTTACGATGCGCTGGATGATATCATGCATGTCGTAGGGCTGTTTGGTGTCTGAGGGAACAAGGGTGTTAAGGTATTCATCCGATGGTATCGCCTGTTCGTCGCATTCGGGGTAGTAGGGCGGGTCCTCGGTATTGTTGCTGGGGAGGAAGGTGAGCAGGCGCTTCGTGATATTCATCGCCTCGTATCCGTTTTCTGCGGAGAAATGGACAACGCCGGAGTACACCGAATGGCTCTCCACTCCCCCCAGTTCCTCGGAGGTTACATCCTCACCGGTTACCTCTTTGATGATCTTCGGGCCTGTTATATACATCTGCCCCTCACGGCGTATCTGAACGATGAAGTCCGTGAGTGCCGGAGAGTAGGCCGCTCCACCTGCGCATGGCCCTGCGATTATGCTTATCTGAGGCACAACACCGGAGAGTAGTACGTTGCGGTAGAATATCTTGCCGTATCCGGATAGTGCGTCCACACCCTCCTGGATCCGTGCACCGCCGCTGTCGTTTATGAAGATGAAGGGATCCCCGGTTTTCAGGGCGTTTTCCATCACCTCACGAATCTTATCCGCACCCGATTCACCCACAGTTCCGCCCGCTACGGTGAAATCCTGACTGGCGGCATAGGCCGCTTTTCCGTTTACTAGTCCGCATCCTGTGACGACGCCGTCTGCGGGGAATTCCTTATCCCCCTGGCCGAAGGCTGTGCATCTGTGTTTTGCAAATAGTCTGGTTTCCTGGAAGGTATCCTGATCAAAGAGCAGACCGAGTCGCTCCCTAGCTGTGAGCTTACCCTGATCGTGGTGCTTTTTGATCTTCTCTTCGCCTCCCCCTTTATAGAGTTCGGCTCGTTTCTCAAGCAGTTCCTTTAGTTTCTTGTCCGCCATATTGTCACCACCAAATAAAAAGGCTTTAAACTATTGGAATTATGGGCATAAAAAAAGGCGGGTGTCAAATCAATAAATGTCAGGTGTGAAAAGCAAACGGGGGTATAAAACCCCCGATATGTTAATCTTCGTCCTTGTAATCGCTCTTTACCAGTATGTACATGGTTGTATCTTCTGAATCCGGGTCTTCACCTACACATGAGATAACAGTTTTACCTGCATCCATGAAACAGCGGATATCATCGTCCATTTCGATGAGGCCTGTGGTGTTTACAACGGCGTTCCCGCAGACGTTTCCGGCGGTTCCGTTATCGAAATACATGCAGTAGGCACCGTCCATGAAAAGCTCCGCTTCCCCTGCTCTGTAGTATTCGTTGCTCCCTGTCTGCATTGCGACCGCATACCATTTCCCCTCCCAATCGTAATAGGTGTAGGAATCACCTTTCTTGAGAAGGGTATACAGGTCGTAAGACATTTCGTCGTCAGAGACATCCACAGCGGAGATAACGGTCTTGCCGCTATCCATGTATCCTGTGAAGTCCGAGTCTTCGACCATGCCTATCCTGGTTCCCGTAAGATAGAGCTCACCCGTATCTGCGAGGGGGTTGTCATCCTCATCGACACCGGCTATGGTGAATTCCTGATCCGAGTCCACGGAGATGCTTCCACGCATAAATCCCGGGGCATCTGCACCAGTGGTAAGCGAGGTCAGGTACCATGTTCCGCTGAGATCCCCGTCATCATAGCTCCCCTCTTTAAGCATAAGCCCGAGGAGTGCACCGTCGCCTGCAAAGGCGGTTACGGTGCGATGTTTGTCCATGTAGCCGTGCCAGCCGCTCTGATCACTTTGCACCATCCCTTTTTCGTTGATGGTGTAGTCGAGGGAGCCGTCGTTGATATAGGCGGTTGCGTAGCTGTCCATATCGCTTGCGGCGGATATCATTACTTGACGCCACTCACCGCTTAGGTCGTTCTGTGAGTAGGTGATGTTGTCGCCGGTGGTGTCTTCGCTGTCTTCATCCCTGAGGGCATCGTTTCCGTAACCGCATCCGAAGAGGGCGGCGGTAAGGAGTATGCAGATTATCAGTCGCAGTTTCTTCATATCTATTTCTCCGAAATGTTATTTACCCATTTTACCACTATAGCCTTGTTTGACGCTCATTTTTCCACCCTGGACGGGCTGAATATCACCCTGAACCGTGGTTTTGCACCCTGTCAGGGTTATCAGAGCCGCCAGAAGTATTATGAGCCTAGTCAACCCGAAGCCCTTTCAAAGCGGTTGCGTGGGCTGTGGGGTATTTCATGATCCTGTCGGCTGTGAAATTCAACTGATCGGGGGATATCTCAACACCCATATAACCGCCGTAAACGGCCAGATCCGCAACGATCATTCCGGAGGGAGCTGGCATGGAGTCATCGAAGGTTTCCAGGGTTCTGTGCTCACGGTCCAAGTAAAGCAGACCACCGTCGGTGAAGTCGTTAACGGCTCTCTCCATAATGGCGGATGCCCTTACGAGGAAATCCTTTTCGTTGGTTATCTCGAAGAACGCTGTATGAAGGTTCGCAAGGCATGCGTAGTCCTCAAGAGTTACGTGGCGGTGGGTCTCCCCCTCATAGTTCACACGGAATAGGGATGTTCCGTCCACATGGAAGTATTCTATCTTACCGAGCAGAGCCTTCGCCCGCTCCAGATAGAACTCCTCGCCGGAGGCTTCGAAAAGCTCCAGCACTGCACGGCAGAAGAGGGCGTTCCATGCGAGGATAACCTTGTTGTCCTTCGCCGGGGGCATTCTCTCATCCATACTTTCAGCAATCTTCTCAAAGAGGGGCTCTATCTTCAGGTATGTTTCATAGTCCGCAGAGGCGAACTGGGCAACGCCGTGCTGGGGGTAAACATGGGCCATGAAATTTTCTCGCTCACCCTCATCAAGGGCCTTGAGGTCCTTCTGCAGTATCTTGTAGTAATTACCCTCGCTCATCTTGCCGTTTTCATCGGGGCTGTCTGCATCCATGGAGGAAAGGAGTCCGAAGTCTGTGTTGAAGTTATCAAGGGTGAAGTCTATAGTCTTGCGGGCTACATGCAGGTATAGCGGGTTATCTGTGGCCATGAACATCCTTATGAGGAATATTGAGTTAAGAGCTTGATCGTAAAGCATCTTCTCGAAATGGGGGGTATGCCATTCCTTATCGATGGTGTATCGAAAGAAGCCGCCGTTTATGTGGTCGAAGATCCCCCTGCAGCACATCATATCCGCAGTCTTTTTAAGGAAGGAGGCGATGCGTTCGTTGTCGTACCGTTCCAGCAGATAAAGCAGGGAAGGGACCTGAGGAAAGCGTGCACCGGCGCCGAAGCCCCCCTTCTCCATATCCATGATACGGAAGAACTCGTTATCAAAGGCGGATAGGGGCGTTTCATCCAGCTCATCAAGGCTGAATTTTGTCTGTTTAAAGTCCATGAGGAAGTTGCGGTAGTTGTCCGCCGTCTCCTTAACATGCTCCCTATCGTTCATGTACATCTCGTAGATCTTCTCCAGCACCTCGGAGAAGGCCGGGAGGCTGTATTTCGATTCACCCGGGAAGTACGTTCCGCCATAGAAGGGGGTTCCATCGGGGAGCAGGAATATACTCAGGGGCCAGCCACCCTGTTGGTTTATTGTTTGGAGATAGAACTGGTAGCGTTTATCGATGTCGGGGAATTCCTCCCTGTCCACCTTTATGGGTATGAACTTTTCGTTCAGTATCTTGGCTGTTTTATCGTTTACGAAGGATTCCGCCTCCATAACGTGGCACCAGTGACAGGAGGAGTAGCCGATGCTGAGAAACACAGGGCGGTCAAGCTCCCTCGCCATCTTGAAGGCATCATCCCCCCATGTCTGCCATTTTACAGGATTATCTTTATGCTGAAGAAGATAAAGACTCTTCTCTTGGGATAGTACATTAATGAGTTCCATAAAATCACCTCTGCCTTATTTCCCTTCGCAGAAGGGATCGCAGATGAACAGGATATTTGTATTCGGCGTGTATTTCAAGAGGGATGAAAAAAAATAAGGGGGAACAGGGTATTAAAGGATCAAAAAAGGGGGACTGAAAACAGTCCCCCTTTCTCGCGGTAAGAAATCAAGGAGGTGATTACTTACATTTCTCTATGCAGTCCACCACTGCGATGGCTGCCATGTTTACTATTTCGTTTACGTCGCTTCCTCTCTGGAGAACGTGTACGGAGTTCTTGAATCCCTGAAGAACGGGACCAACTGCGATACCGCCGCCGAGCCTCCAGAGGAGCTTGTATGCACTGTTGCCGGACTCGAGGTCGGGGAACACGAGTACGCTTGCATCACCTTTGATCTCGGAGAAGGGGAACGCCTCTTCTGCGATGGGTGCATAAACAGCTGTATCCGCCTGCATCTCACCGTCGATAACGAGCTCGGGCTTACGCTCCTTAACAAGCTTGATAGCTTCGGTGATCTTCTTTGTACCGGCGTTGCGGACTGAGCCGAAGTTGGAGTAGGAGAGCATTGCAACCTTGGCATCCATCTCAAACTTGCGCATAGTGTCCGCAGACTGCAGAGCGATCTGGGCGAGCTGCTCAGAGCTGGGGTCTATAGATACTGTGGTATCTGCGCAGAGTACGACCCTGTCTTTGAATACCATGAAGTATGAGCCTGAGGGGAATGAGTATCCGTCCTCAAGGGGGAGTGTTTCAAGGAGGGGTTTAACCGCATCGGGGTAGTTTCTTGCGTATCCGTTGAGGAGGCAGTCTGCATCACCCTGGTTGATCATCATAACTGCGTAGTAGTCGCTGATCTTGCTCACACGCTTGCGTGCCTCGGCCATGGTGATACCCTTTCTGGCACGGAGCTTGTGGAGGGCCTCTGCGTACTCTTCAACCTTGTCGGACTCTCTGGGCTCGATGATCTCAATTCCAGAGATGTCCACATGGATCTCATCGGCGATGGCCTTGATACGCTTCTCGGAGCCGAGAAGGATGGGCTTTGCGATTCCCTCTGCCTGTATCTTGGCTGCTGCGCTGATAACCTTTGCGTATTCACCTTCGGGGAGAACGAGTCTTCTGGGTGAACGCTTAGCGACCTCGATGATGTGGTTGGTGAACTCCTTGGCGAAGGAGAGTCTTGATTCGAGGTGGCTCTTATATGCATCGAAGTCTTCGATGTTCTTTCTGGCAACGCCTGTGTCCATACCGGCTTTGGCGATGGCGGGGGCTACGAAGGTGAGAACCCTGGGATCGAAGGGTTTGGGGATGATGTAGTCCTTGCCGAACTCGATCCTGTCAACACCGTATGCCTTGCACACGCTTTCGGGTACTTCCTGCTTGGCGAGCTCTGCCAGGGCGTAAACAGCGGCGAGCTTCATCTCTTCGTTGATGGCACTTGCACGTATATCGAGAGCGCCGCGGAAGATGAAGGGGAATCCGAGAACGTTGTTAACCTGGTTGGGGTAGTCGGAACGGCCGGTGGCCATGATAGCGTCACCCCTTACTTCCTCAACAACCTCGGGGAGGATTTCGGGATCGGGGTTTGCCATAGCCATGATGATGGGGTTTCTGGCCATGGACTTAACCATAGACTTTGAAACTGCATCCTTGATGGAGAGGCCGAGGAATACGTCTGCGCCGTCCATAACATCCTCAAGGGTGCGCTTGTCTGTGGTTACTGCAAACTCATCCTTGTATTTGTTCATTCCTTCCTTACGACCCTTATAGATAACACCCTTGGAGTCGCACATGATGATATTTTCCTTGGTGGCTCCCATGAGAACCATGAGCTTGCCAATGGCGATACCGGCAGCACCTGCACCGTTTATTACGGTTACGATGTCTGCGATGTCCTTATCGATGAGCTCAAGGGCGTTAACAAGGGCTGCGAGGGCGATGATAGCCGTACCGTGCTGGTCGTCGTGGAAAACGGGGATGTTAAGGGATTCCCTGAGAGTTTCTTCGATGTAGAAGCAGTCGGGGGCTTTGATGTCCTCAAGGTTGATTCCTCCGAAGGTGGGCTCAAGGAGCTCACACGCCTTGATAACATCGTCGGGGTTCTGGGAGTTTACTTCGATGTCATAAACATCAACATCGGCGAAACGCTTGAAAAGAACGCCTTTACCCTCCATAACGGGCTTTCCTGCGAGGGCTCCGATGTTTCCGAGGCCGAGAACCGCACTACCGTTGGAGAGAACTGCTACGAGGTTTCCTTTTGATGTATAGTCATAAACTGTTTCGGGATTCTTTTCTATTTCACGGCAGGGCTCAGCAACGCCGGGAGAGTATGCGAGGGAGAGATCCTTCTGGGTGAAACAGGGCTTTGTTGCCACAACTTCGATCTTACCCGGGCGAGTGCCCTTATGATAGTCAAGTGCTTCCTGCACCGTGCTTTTTCCGGTCTTTTTTTCCATGTATTTCCTCCTTTATCTGGAATATTCTTCTTTTTTTCTCTGTCCAAAGATTACAGGGGTGTTGATTTATAGTCAACATAAAATTGAATAACGACATTTTTGAACCCTTTTTTGAGGAATGGTCAGACCAAAAAAATTAATTAATAGTATAATATAGAATATCTATAACAGTGTATTTTATATTCCTGATTATTATATGGTTCAAAAAAACGCTGAGCGTTCTAAAATGAGCATGTAGCATCTAGTAATAGAAATTATCAATGAAAAATAAACAATAACATGAGTGATTATCATAATATTAAGTATCATATGCTTTATGATTATTGTACGTATAACAGGTGGGTGATAATGAGAATATAAAAGAATAGTAAAAAAGTTTATTGTGAGTAGCTGCGGTTTTATCATTAAAAAACGAAAAACAATTTTCCCTCCATGGAGGCGTGTTAACAAGTAAATTTTTTTAAAAAAATACGGTGTTCAGCCTCGTTGCTATGCGATCCGCTATGTGGTAAAAACGATTATGGATAAGATGCGTCTGATAAAGGCTTTTAAGCAGTATCTTTATAGCGAGCTGGGTTTGTCTGAAAACTCGGTTAATGCTTATATTGCTGATACCAGGGATTATTTGACAAAGATAGAAGGGGAGTCAGAGGAGGCGCAGCCTGGCGATATCGTAGAGTATATGACAAAGCTCCGCTCCGAAGGACTCAGCGTTGAAACCATACAGAGGAGGCTTTCCGGCATCTCCCAGTATTTCGACTTCCTGATAAAGGAACGGATAAAGAGCTCAAACCCTGTGAGCATGATCACAAAGCCCTCCAAATGGGGGAAGCTGCCGGAGTTTCTCAATTTCGATGAGATCGATGCACTCCTTGATGCACCCGATGAAAACTTCGCAGCAGGCTACCGCGACAGAACCATGCTTGAGATGCTGTATTCCACGGGTATACGAGTCAGCGAACTTGTTAATATCAAGGTCGCCAATGTTGATATGCGAAGGGGGATCGTCAAAGTAACCGGAAAGGGTAGTAAGCAGAGGATTGTCCCCATATACCAGTCTTTACAGGAGCGTCTTGAAACCTATCTGCTTATACGGAGGGAGGATTTCGTCAAGGGGGATGATCCGGGATATCTTTTCATGAACAACCGTAACGGAGGGCTCAGGAGGGAGTACGTCTGGGTGCTTGTGAGGAAATACTGCGAAAGTGCCGGGATCACCAAGAAGGTTTCTCCCCATACTTTGAGGCACTCCTTTGCAACACATCTGCTGACAAACGGCGCAGACTTGCGTACGATACAGATGTTTCTCGGGCACTCAAGCATCTCCACCACCGAGATATACACCCATGTCTCCGACGATAAGGCCCGAAACGTCCTGGAGGCATGCCACCCGAGATTCCGAGGGAGAAAGAGTTGATAAAGACTTCTGAGATAAAGAGTGCTGTCATTACACATAAAACACCGGACTTCGATGCCGTTGCCGGAGCGTGTGCCGCAAGGTTTCTCCACGGTTGCGATCTGGTTCTCACAGCTACATCCTATGAGCCCAATGTTGACAAGTTCATCAAGGACCATGCCGAGTCGGAACTCCCCATAAGAAGGCTGAAAGATAAGGAGATAGAGGAGATAGGAAGTCTAGATCTCCTTGTTATAACCGACTGCAAGCTTGCAGAACGTCTCGGCTCCCTCGCCGTACTCGCGGAGAGGGCGAAGAAGATAATCATATACGATCATCACCCCGCCCACGGTATGGATATGGAAGGGGATGAATCATACGTGGAGGAGCTGGGTGCTTCCGTCACCATAATATATAAGCGGATAGAGGAGGCGGGGCTTGAGATACCCGAAAGGCTCGCCTCGCTCATGGCCTTAGGCATATACGAAGATACCGGACTGCTAACATTCAAAAGCACCACGCCCGATGATATCCGTACAGCGGCCAAACTCCTCGAGAGGGGAGCGGATCTCGACTATATAAGCGAGTACATAAAGCGGGATCTCAGCCGTGAGCATGTGTTTGTGCTGAACGAGCTTCTGCTTAATATGATGACGATGAAATTCCACGGTATATCCGTTGGGGTGAGTCAGGCCTCTGTGGACAAATACCTTGGCGAGATAGCGTACCTCGCCCACAGGATTATGGATATGGAGGGGATGGATGCCCTCTTTATTGCTGTGCGTGCAGGTGAGCGTATCGTTCTCATCGGAAGGAGCAGGGTGGATGAGGTAAACGCCTCTTCGGTTATATACCGTTTCGGCGGAGGGGGACATCCCACGGCGGCGAGCTCCATAGTTAAGGATATGACCCTCCATGAAACTATGGAGAAGCTCCGCTCTGTAATAAGGGAAGAGGTGCGGCCGGTACGTTATGCGGGGGACATTATGACAAGCCCTGTAAAGAGTGTTCCCGTTACAGAGAGCTTCGAGACCGCCATGGATCTTTTTATGAAATACAACCTTAATATGATGCCCGTGGTGGAGAATGGACTGCCAGTGGGGCTTATATCCAGAAAGGATATCCTTTCCGGCATGAAGCATGGTCTCAAGGGTGAGCCTGTGAACTCGCTTATGCAGATCGAGTTCGAAACGGTGGAGCCCGATATACCTTACTATGAGGCGGAAAGGGTTATGCTTAACAACAACCAGAAGATGCTCCCCGTTGTGCGTGAGGGTAAGCTTCTTGGTGTCATAACCAGAACCGATCTCCTTCGCATGATGCACGAGGAGATAAGCAGGATGCCCCGCTACATGCACGGACGAACCGAGGGTGAGGGGCCTGCGAGGATACGTGTTATAAAATCCCTGCTGGAAAACAGGATGTCGGAAAGGATAACCGCTATCCTCAAAGAGGTTGGGGAACTCGCTTCAAAGATGGGCTACAGCGCCTATCTTGTCGGCGGAGTTGTTCGGGATCTCCTGATGGACAGAGAAAACATGGATATAGATATCGTGGTGGAGGGGGACGCTCCAAAGCTTGCCAAACGGTTTGCCCAGAGTAACGGTGCGAGGGTGTCGGAGCATTTCAAGTTCAAGACCGCTGTCGTTATCTTCCCCGATGATTTCAGGGTGGATTTCGCCACATCCCGTACCGAGTTCTATACGAACCCCGCCGCCGCACCGGAGGTTGAGAACGCCTCCATACGTAACGATCTGTACAGGCGTGATTTCAGCATAAACGCCATGGCCGTAAAGCTGAACGGGGAGGATTTCGCCCAGCTTCTGGACTTCTTCGGCGGCCAGAGGGACCTTAAGGACGGTAAGGTGAGGGTTCTTCACAGCCTGAGCTTTGTGGATGACCCGTCACGTGCGCTCAGGGGAATACGCTTTGCCGTGCGCTTCGGGTTTGATATAGGCCCCCATACGGAAAAGCTTCTCAAGCACGCCGTATCTCTCAGCCTCATAGACCGTATTGTCGGGCAGAGGCTCTTTATGGAGCTGAAGTATATACTTAGCGAAAACGCATACATCGATGCGCTCCATATGATGAAGCGTTACGACCTACTCCGTTTCTTTCATCCTAAAGTTATTCTTGATGATGCCAAACTGAGGCGTTTTGATGCCGTTAAGCGCATCAACGGATGGTACTGCTTCCAGTTTGAGGATAAGCCGGAGCTTTGGAAGGCGAGGTTTGCTATCCTTTTCAACGAGCTGGGATGGGAGGATATGAAATCCCTTGCAGAGCGTTTTGAGCTCAGCCCGAAACTTCACGATGAACTGATTAAAAGCTTCTTTGATATGAAAAGTGCCCTCGGCAGGTTGAAAAAGCTTGATGAGCCCAACCCTGCTATGGTAACGGAGACCCTTGAGGTTCTGGATACTGAGTTTATACTGGCGGCCGGCGCTTTCATGGGCGAGGATTTCGAGTGGCTTCTTAAGGAGTATTTCTCGGTGTACAGGTTTGTTGAGCCCGAGCTTGATGGAAATGATCTTAAAAGTATGGGCATACCCCCCTCAAGCATGTATGGTGATATCTTCGAAGAGATACGCAGAAGAAAGCTGAACGGAACGATTAATAACATAGAACAGGAGAAGGAGCTGGCTATGGATATATATAGAGACAGGGGTGATTCTTGAGTGAGAACGTAACCGCAAAGGTTAGTTTCAAGGAGTCTGTTTTACCCTCCGTATTGGGGCAGGGGGACAAGAACCTTCGCTCGGTGCGGGATGCTATGAATGTTCGTATCGCTGTCCTCGGTGGTGAATGCACGATTGAGGGTAAGGAAGAGGATGTGGACAGGGCCGTTAAGCTCCTGGAGCATCTGCGGAACATGGCGGAGAAGGGCGAGCTTTGCGAGTCTGGCGTAAACGATGCCATAAGGATGATGGAGAATGAGGAATCTAGCGTTGATGTAAGCGGCGTTCTCCTTGAGTCCATCAAAGTGGGCGGAAGGGTCAAAAGCGTTTCGCCAAAATCAAGCACGCAGATGCGTTATGTCCAGTCCATAAGGGATAACGATCTCGTTTTCGGAACTGGTCCTGCGGGAACGGGGAAAACATACCTCGCCATGGCTATGGCTGTTCATCTATTTCTCCATAAAAAGGTTGGAAGGATTATACTCACAAGACCCGCTGTTGAGGCCGGCGAGAACCTTGGCTTCCTCCCCGGGGATATACAGGATAAGATAAACCCCTATCTGCGTCCATTATATGACGCACTATACAGCATGATGAACTTCGAGCAGGTTTCAACGCTCATTGAGAAGAATATTATCGAGGTTGCACCCCTCGCATTCATGAGAGGGAGAACGCTGAATGACTCCTTCATAGTCCTTGATGAGGCGCAGAACACCACCTCCGAGCAGATGAAGATGTTTCTTACACGCCTCGGTTTTCGTTCAAAGGCCGTTGTAACAGGGGATATTACCCAGGTAGACCTTCCCAGCAACAAGAAGAGCGGCCTTATCCTTGTTCGTGATATACTAAGGGGAGTTCCGGGGATTAACTTCGTGGACTTCTCCCAGAAGGATGTCGTAAGGCATAATCTGGTGCAGAAGATTATCGAAGCCTACGACAGGCACGAGGAGCAAGGGAAATGATGGTTGATGTCCTCATTACAGACAAGACCGAATCCGGGCTGGACAGGGAGCTTTTTACCCAGCTGACCAAGGATACCTTCCGCTGGATTGAGGCGGATTTCATGGAGGCGGAGGTCTCTATTCTCGTCACCGATGATGAGGAGATCGCTGGGCTTAATAGCCAGTACCGGAACAGGGAAGGGGCCACGGATGTCCTATCGTTCCCCTTATCAGACAGTGCCAGAAAGTATGGCGGAATGCTCGGGGATGTTGTTATCTCGGCAGATACAGCCCGCAAACAGGCGGAGAGTTCTGGTATAGACTTTGTACGTGAAATCGCTTTTCTCTATATTCACGGCCTTCTCCACCTGCTCAACTACGATCACGAGCGAGGGGAGGAGGATGAGAAGGAGATGTTTTCCATACAGGAGGCTATCCTGAAAGATGCCGTGGCAAGGGGATACGTTCCTTGAAAATATTTAAGAAAGTGCATGTTAGCCCTAGACCGCCATATTTTACTGTGATACTATAATGAATATGAAATCAGAGCCATATTCGGGTAATTCAAAGGTTGTATACCATTCAGTATTGCCATTCAAAGATTCCACAGCAGACGAACAAGTCGGAGCTGGTCGTATTACACTATCTAACAACAGTTTATCTGTTTCTTTTTCTAGGGGTGCTTTAATTGCAAGGTGACGGCATTGGTTTGGAACTTGCCTCAATAATAACATGTATCCTTCTTTCCGGTTTCTTCTCCGGCAGTGAAACAGCTCTTACATCATTGAATGAGTTGAAGATCCGCCATCTTATGGAGGAGAACAAGAGGGCGAAGGTGCTTGATCTATGGCTCCATCATCCAAACAAGGTTCTTAACACGATCCTTATCGGCAACAACATCGTGAACATTCTCGGCTCGGTACTTGCGGCTGAACTTGTGCGGAAGGTTTTCGGCGATACTCAGATCGCCCTGGTAACAGGTGTTATGACACTTGCCGTTCTTATCTTCGGTGAGATTACACCTAAAACCTTCGCCAAACATAACGCCGAGAAGATCGCCATATATATCATGCATGTGCTCAAAATCTTCTATACCGTTTTCTTCCCCGCAGCATACCTGATGAACAAGTTCGTTGTAGGGCTCATAAAGATTACCGGTGGAAAGCTCGATAAAGGACCACAGCTTACAGAAGAGGAGATCGAGTTTATTATCAACGTTGGTGAGAAAGAAGGGGTGCTTGAAAACGGCCAGAAGGAGATGCTCCAGAACATCTTCGAGATAGGGGATATGAACCTTAACGAGATCATGGTTCCCCGTACGGATGTTGTGGCTGTGAGCATCGATGAAAGTTTCGATTCCATAATGGAAAAGATTCTTGAGCATGAGTTTTCACGTCTCCCTGTGTATCAGGAGAGCATTGATAACATTGTCGGCGTTCTTAACGTTAAGGATCTCCTGAAGTATATGAGCAAAGGTCTTGAGGGGTATGAACTCAAGAATATGCTCAGGCAGGTTTTCTTTATCCCCGGCACAAAGAAGATAGACGAGATGCTCACCGAATTCCAGAAGAGCAGGAGTCATATGGCCGTTGTTGTGGATGAGTATGGCGGTGTTTCCGGTATTGTTACCTTAGAGGATATCCTTGAGGAGATCGTCGGCGAAATCTGGGATGAATACGACGAAGAGGAGAGCGAGGTTGATGTTATCGATGAGTCTACATTCAACGTCGACTCCATGATGGATATCGATGACTTCTGCGAAAGATTCAACATAGAAAAAACCGAAGAGATGGAAAAGTATGAAACGCTGGGCGGCCTGATATTCGACCTTGCCGGAAGGATCCCCGAAACGGGGGATGTCTATGAACATGCGGGCTACAGTTTCCATATACTTAATATTGAAGATAGAAAACTTGGCAAGGTTGAGGTAAAAAGGCTCGGGATAGGTTCACCTTTCCCCGATGAGGAGGATTAACAGCTTTGAGTACATTTAAATCAGGTTTCGTATCGATAATGGGTCGCCCGAACGTGGGCAAATCGACCCTTCTTAACGCAATGCTTGGCGAGAAGATAGCCATTGTATCCAATAAACCCCAGACAACAAGGATAAACGTTCAGGGTATCCTGAACCGTCCCGACAGCCAGATTGTTTTCATAGATACACCCGGTTACCACTCCGCAAGGGATTCCATAAACAAGATGATGGTTCAGCAGGCGGTGGATTCCGTGGAGATGGTGGATATCATACTTCTGATGGTACAGCCCGATGAGAAAAAGGACGGCAGGGAGTTCAAAAACCTTGTGGAGATCCTGAAAGGTGTTAACTGCAAGGTGTTTCTGCTTATTAACAAGGTGGACAACTACAGCAAAGAGGACACTTTTAAGGCTGCTGAAAAGTTCTTCCCCGAGCTCGACTTCGCCGAGGTAGTTCCCCTTAGTGCCCTTAGGGATAAGAATGTCGATACACTGGTTGAGCTCATAGAAAAGCATCTCCCCGAAGGGGAACAGATGTTCGACAGGGAGGAGATAACAACCCTTCCCGAGAAACTTCTAATCTCCGAGTACATCCGAGAGCAGGTTTTTGAAAGGCTCCGTGAGGAGATCCCCTATAATGTTATGGTGGAGACCGAGAAGGTGGAGGATGTTTCCGAGGACCGGATGGAGATATCTGCATCGATAATCGTCAACCGGGAGAGCCACAAGGGTATGGTGATCGGTAAACAGGGCTCCATGCTCAAAGAGATAGGTACGAGTGCAAGGAAGAATCTTGAGCATTTCTTCGGCGTCAAGATACATCTTCAGCTTTGGGTTAAGGTCAGGGGGGATTGGCAGAGCAATTCCGAATACCTCCGCATACAGGGTCTGTCCGAATAAACATCCGTTTTTTACAAAAAAAAGTCATTTTTGTGTTTTATTTTTAATCATTCTTTCTTATAATCTGCATTCTGCTCCAAAATGTTGTATTATGTAACCCTGAACATTTATAAAATTCATTAAACGGCACCCTCAGATAGATTGATTAGTGCTGTAATATGCGGATAGCACCGCTGTACAAGGGGGTATGAAATGCTGACACCAAGACTTAAGGTAACCCTTGAAAGCGTAAGAAAACTTCTCAGAAGAAACGCAAAGGCTCCTCTTGAGAAGATGATTGCAAAGCTGCACCCGGCGGATATTGCAACTATATACTCTAACCTGAATGACCTTGATGCAAAAAAGCTTATTAGCAATATAAAGGATAAACAGCTTCTTGCAGATATCGTTCCAGAGCTTAGCGAGGCGGAGATTATCGCCATGCTGGCAGAGAAAAAACCGGACGATATCGCCCAGATTGTTGAGCATATGGAATCGGATGATGCCGCCCTTGTTCTGCGTATCATACCCGATGAGACATCCCAGTCTGTACTTAATATAATCGGAAGCGGCGAGATGAGCGAGGTTGAACAGCTCCTCAGCTATCAGGAATACACCGCCGGTTCTATCATGAACACCAGCTACTTCTCCCTCTGCGAAACCATGACCGTTAAGGAGGCCACAAAGAGCCTTCACAACGCAGAGAACGTGGATATGGTTTTCTACCTCTATGTTACGGACGAAGAGGGGAAGCTTGTGGGTGTTATCTCCCTGCGGGAACTTATTCTGAATTCACCGGATAAGAAGCTTGAGGAGATAATGACGACGGATGTTATATACGTTCGTGACCATGAGGATCAAGAGGATGTGGCAAAGATAGTTGAGAAGTATGACCTCCTTGCAATTCCCGTTGTGGACGACTTCCATGTCCTTTCCGGTATCATCACCGTTGATGATGTTATCGACATTATCCGTGAGGAGGCCACCGAGGACATCTATATGATGGTTGGTTCCTCCGATGACGAGCTTCTCATGGGGCATAACTCAGCAAAGGTTGCAAAGGTGCGTCTTCCTTGGCTCATAGTCACCTTTGCGGGTGCAGTTCTTGCGGGTGTTGTAACATCGGTTTTCCAGAACAACATGTCGAATTTCGCCGTGCTCATTCCATTTATGCCCATCATTATGGCGATGGGGGGGAACGTTGGTAGCCAATCCGCTACGATCCTAATACGGGGGCTTGCTCTGGGTAAGGTGGCGAAGCGTGACATATTCAAGGTTATGATGAAAGAGGTCCGTGTCGGCATGATCATGGGCTTTGTCTGTGGAACGTTGCTTGGAATCATAGCACCATTCTGGTCGGGCTCCCCTTTGCTCGGAGTAATTGTCGGCACAGCGATGTTTGCTGCCATGACCATAGCAGCCTTTACGGGTACAGTGGTTCCCACAACTCTTATTAAGCTTAATTTTGACCCCGCTGTGGCTTCGAGTCCATTTATAACAATGCTCAACGACCTCATCGGTTTAACAATATATTTCAGTGTATCGATGGTGTTGTTTAATATTTTCGTATGAGCCGTCTTTCCACCAGAGGGGTTATCTACAGGCTGATCCGCTATTCGGATGATTCCGCCATAGCAAAGGTTTATACAGAGGATTTGGGTAAACTCAAGCTCTTCGTTCCCAAGGCCTTCACCAAAAAAGGGGGCTTGCCCGCTTTTATCCCAGGCGTTATCGACCTTTACCTTAAGGAAAACTCCGATCTAAACAGATATTACGGCTTTGAGAGGGATCCTGCCTACTATAAATATATCAGCACTCATGATATATCCCTGCGCCTGCACCTTGTTTTTGAGGTTCTTGATATAATCTGCCAGGAACGGGAGAAGGATGTGCGCCTGTGGAAGTATCTGCTCAGGTATACAGAAGAAAACTACCGCAAGGTAACTCCCTATATACTCCACCATCTACTACAGGAGGCTGGCCTGTTCTTCGATCCATACGTATGTTCATCCTGTGGAGGGGAGGGGGAGTCAGGACATGTGTTTGATAACGAATTCATATGTTCAAATTGCGCAGGGAAGGGGATCTATATAAAGCCTGCGGTGCTTTTTTATATCCGAAGTATCCCAAAGAAGGAGATCTTCCGCAATATGAAGATCACGAGGGAGCAGGAGATAGAGCTTATCAGATTCTTCTGCGAGTACTGCCAGTCCGCCCTTGAACAGAAACTTAAATCCTGTCGTACGTTGCTGGAGCTTATATAAAGCTGTGCTTTATTAATACTTATTTCAGTATGAAAGTTCCCTGCGTTTTTTTTGATTTCGTATTTGAGTATGTATAGAAAAGACTTAAGGGGTGCTTTTTAGGAACAAACCACCCCTTAACAACCCCTCAAAAACTCATTTATCTATCTGAATAATTTTCCTTCCATGGAAATTATTCTGCCGTTCGAAGGAAGAAGCTTCCTTCTCACTTACGCAAGCGAGCTTTCATCCATGAAAGCTTATGCTAATCATACTATCATAGTTGATATGCAATAGGCCTCCATTCATGGAATCCTTTTAGTATAATACTTTCTTAAAATCCTAAAATGGGTTTTTAAGGGGATTCTAAGGGGAAAGTTTTTCCTAAAAATTTCCCCTTAGTCTTATTATTTACATAATCACATTCGAAATTAGTCATTAATCCCTTTGTCTTGCGCTCTCGCGCCACATACTTTTTACGCAGATTGTAATAGCAATCTTATCACTAATATGAAATAAAAAAGGCTCATGCCATGCAGTCTTCACCACAAAAACTTTCTCCCGAAGGAGGAGCACAGCAATGAGCCATAAGCATCTTAGCATTAGAGATCGAGAAATACTAGAGCGTCTACTTCGCCAGGGATACTCACAACGTAAAATATCCGCAATATTAGGCATTACACAATCTGCTGTAAGTCAGGAAATCAGTCGTAATAAGGATTGCTGTAACAGATATCGAGCTAAAGCATCCCACTCTCGAGCCTTACGTAGGCGCAAAAAGACTAAGGGCGGATTTCGTAAGGATAAGGGATTTTTGTTAAACTATGTCCGAGAGAAACTAGAACAACACTGGTCACCGGAGCAGATATCCGGTCGTTTAAAGAGAGATTATCCGTGTGAGTCAGATAAACATATATCATTTAAGAGCATATATTTATGGGTACGCAAGGGTATTGACCATGAGTACAGGGATGTTCCCTTACGTGGCTACCACAAGTATTTCAGGACACACCGAGGTCGTAAACGCACTATAGGTATAAAGGCAGGAAGTCGTTCAGCCAAGACAGACCTTCCTCGCATTGAGGACCGTCCAGAAGAGGGTTTTGGAGTATGGGAGAGCGATCTTATAAGTGGTTACAACAAAAGCGGTTATATAGCAACTTTTGTAGAGAGAAGTACTGGTTTTATATGGGCTGAGAAACTTGAGAACAAGTCTATAAAAGAATATAACCGCTCAGCAATAGAGTGTATAAGGCGCTTTGGCAGCTCTAAGTTTAAATCCATAACAGTAGATAGAGGTAAAGAGTTTTACGGTTATAAGTCAGTAGGAGTACAGTTCTATTTCTGCAATCCGATGAGTCCTAATGAAAGAGCACTTAACGAAAACATGAACGGGCTTCTTCGGCAGTATTTTCCGAAGAGAACAAGCTTTAAAGATGTAAAGAGTGAAGATGTATACAGGGCAGTAGAAGAGATCAACAATAGGCCTAAGAAAAGATTTGGGTATATGACAACTATGGAAGTACTTGATAGCATGGGCATAGAGATGTGATAAGATTCAATTTACAATTCGCATAGAAAAGTATGCAAAACTATTCCCTCAGGGTTTTTAATCCGTCGTTGTTATAAGTGTTTTAATAAAACACTTATAACTGATGTCGGTTCCCTCGCTTCGCACTCCCTTTTCCTGAATATTCCCTGATTCTGAAGAGTTCTCTAGCACATCACATTTAATTCTGTTCGAGATTCTTGGTTCTAGCAGTGATTATCGTGCGGGAAATATTCCGGGCGGAAAAGTGAGCACTCGCTCGGCTTAAAAACATTCGGGGAGGATTAAGAGCGTATGTGACAAAACTGGTTGTGGGCTACTAGTAGCCATCTAACTGGAACATCTCTTCACGTCTCACGTTGTTATCTCTTGAACGTAAACACTAGAGCCAACTTGATTCAATTCTGACAATGAAGGTTTATGAGTAAAGAGGCTTCCACGGATGGAAGCCCTGAAGGCGAGAGGAAGAACAGCTTTGCTGGTCTGACGTAGCCGGAAGTAAGCGGAGCGAAGGCTTTGCCGAGCATAGCGGCAGGGAAATTCTCTGGATGATGAATTTCCCAGATTATATGGATAGAAAATTCCATAAATATAATTTAGTAAAGCTAAGATCGCAGGGAACTTTTTAGGGAACAAAGTTCCCCGCACCTCTCAAAAACCCATTTGAAAGATAATTATAGTGGTTAATATATAACATGATCCCATCCATGAAAGCTTATTCTAATCCTACGTTTAAGGTTGAAATTAATAATGCCAACATGGATGTTGGCTCTGAAGGCGAAAGGAAGAACAGCTTTGCTGTTCTGACGTAGCCGGAAGAACGAGAGAGCGGGGTTCCCCCGCTCGAATAGCAATGGAATTTCCATGGATGGTAAATTCCATAAATATAATAAAGAATACAAAGTGTTGCCTAGCGAGCAGCTTCCTCAACTGAATCATAAATCTCAAATACCTGATCCAGCTTCATAAGCTTAAGAACCTTGTCGATCCGCTCGGGGATATTGACAAGACGAAGTACACCACCGTATTCTTTCATACTTTTTAGACCTTCAAGAAACGTGGCGAGACCGGATGAATCCATGTAAACAACCTTGGCAAGATCTACGATGAGAACTTCAACCTTCGCCTTGGCTGATTCGGAGAGCTTGGCACGGATCTCTGAAGAGGTGAGGATATCAACCTTACCAGCAACATGCATAACCTTAAATCCGTTGAACTCTTCCATAGATATTTTCATCAACAATCCTCCGCTTCCGTCCACATTCTTGAATGTAGGATTAAAGAAAACAACCTCGTAAGCATTTTCCATCAAACTACCTCATGATAGCCTAATCGGAAAACTTCGTCAAAGCATTAATGCCTAGGTGAAATAATCTTGGGTATTTTTAACATTAAGCATAGCGGTTTGCATAGATGCAGTTAACTTACTTCCTTATCACCATCCATACATAAAGCTCATCTGTCTTATCGTTATACCACTCATCCCTTAGTTCATAATCCTTCAAAACCTCTTCCGCTTTATGCCTGGAGAGGGATTCAACCTTTTTCCTGTAGTACTTAACAGTCTCTGTGTCTACATTCAGCTTCGTAATATTCAGTTCACTCTCCACAAGAACATTAACAGTTTTCGCAAGCTCGCTCATGGCGAGAGCTTTTGCCAGCCGCTTCTGAAGAACATAACCCCCTCTGGGCTGTTTCTTTGATATGCCGACAGCACCGATATAGCCATCATAGTTGGGATTATAGAACCATACAGGATAGCCGTTTTTCATGGGATATTTTGTCTCGGGGCGGAGGCTGTCCATTTTATCAACCCTGGGAGAGGGAACCACACTGTCCATCTTCTTCTCAGGCTTATTGTCCCTTGGGATCTCTGCCTCAAGTTCTTTTTCCACTTCAGTCTGCCCGCCCGTTTCACGATCCAGCTCTGCATAAGCTTTATCCGCCTCGGATTGTTGTGTCTCAATACTCCGCTTAGGTTCCGGCTGCTGTTCCTGAACGCTTTTTGCACCGCAACCATGGATAAATGCGATGGCTAAGAAGGTAATAATGATGTTTTTCATCTTTCTATCCTCAATCGAAGTAGCTGTATTTTGGCAGAAGTGAGGTAACCTTGGCTATATAGCTCCTCGCCTCTGCGTATGTGAGATTATTTCTGAGATATGAGTAAACCTGCTCTGGTGTCATACGGTTTACCTTTTTCGCTGCTTTTGCTGCGCTGTATCGGTATCTCCCCGCATCCCTGCCGTTAAAAGCAAGGGCAACATTGCCGGAGCCTGTATTATATGCGGCTATGGCGCAATATAGCCGGCTGAGGGAGTTGTCTATATACCTTAGATACCTTGTTGAGAGTATATGAAGATAGGTTGCACCTGCTTCGATGTTCTTCTCCCTGTCATAAAGATACGACGGTGCTAGAATGGTCTGTTTACCTGTCAGATATTTGGCAACATCAACACCGGCCGATTTAGGAACGATTTGCATAAGGCCGTAGGCGGGTATATGTGAGCGTGCCATGGGGTTGAATGCACTCTCGGTGTGTATCACAGCGAATATGAGCGATGGCTTCTGGCTGTACTTAGAGGCATACCTTCTAACAATGGGAGCAATCTCCCTGGCCTTGGCCGCATAGATCCCCTTGGGGAGTTTCCCTTTTAGGACATAGACCTTCTTTCCTGGAATTTTTGAAGGCTTTTCATTAACCTCTGCCCCTTTCAGAAGTTTTCCAGTTGCTTCCTCGATATCCCTGCTGTTTGGGTTATCTTTTCCTGTTATTGCAGAGCCGATCACAAGGGATTCATCAGGCGAGCCCTTTAGCAATCCTCCTATCTCCTCCTCTGCCCTTTTCTCAATCCTTTTGGCGGGCTTATCCCTTTCGTATGCTTCGGCATAGTTTTCGCTCAGCATGTCCTTAAGCATTCCCTCAAACTCTGCTTCAATGCCGTCTATGCTCTCTGCGATAATCTCTATGGTAAACTCACCCGCATCGAAGTCTACACTCCTGCGGGCTGTCATATCATCTTTATATTCGACCCATTTTTTGGGTCCTGTCATCTCCGGTGAACTCCATTTGAGGGCGATTTCCTTCTTATATGCCTCAAACTCCTCATCGACGATCCTTTTATATCTTTCGAATTCTTTCTTAATATCTTCATTGTAAGTCTCGAAATCATCCTGTTGGGACGTGTATCCCTTGTCCATTTCTTTCATAAAGTCGCCGAAATCATCGGCAAAAGAAAACTGTGAACAGAAAATGAGTAAAAGTACTAAAACACGTTTCATTCTACTACCATCCAGACATAAAGCTCTTTACTATAAGGGTCTTCCCAAAATTCTTTTATAACAGCCTTAACGTTCTTTCCCGTAACGGTCTGTAGTGTGTAACTCTGCATATTGGATGAGGCTGTTCCGTTCTCAAGGGTTGTTTCTGTTTTCACAAAACCGCTTACCTCAACACCCATCTGAGAGGCGATGGATTCCACAGCTCTGGATATTGCCAGCTTCCTCTGGGCATCAAGGCCGCGAACATGCCTTCCGGCAATGCCAACACCACCGTACTCATAACCATTACCCGGCTTATAGAACCATGCCGGTCTTTCAGAAGTATTTGTTACCCCCTGTTTCTGGGAGCAGGAAATGGCGGCAAAGACCGATAGAATAATAAATGAGAGAACAACAAACTTTCTCAAACGTTCCTCCATGAACAAAAAAGGGGCGGATTGCTCCGCCCCGTCTATATATTATCTGCCAAATTCCTTCTCGATTTCTGCATCAAGCTCATCCTGAGCCTTTTTTGCCTGGAACTGCTGCCAGAGAGCCTGCTCATTCTTGAAGCTTGTTCTTACGGATTCCTTTACGGCCTGCTGAACACTGCCAGGGTCGAGGGCTACAAGAACGTAGAGCTCGTTGCAGGGTGAGACCCATATATCCTTTTGTCTGGAGCCTGTAAGTGTCTGGTTTGCAACCTGCTTAGAGACCTGTGCGGAAACCTTGTCCACAACCTGATCGTCGCCTACACCGGTCTGCTGAGTGAAGTTCTTAACCATGTTCTTGACCTTAACGCTCATAATACGTGCTATTTCATCCCTTCCCGATGCCATTGCTTCGGTTTTTGCAAACTGTACGCCTGCGGCACCGATCTTTGCAGAGCCGGAAGCAGCTATGCTCCCTTCGAGCTCAGGGGTAAGCACCCATGAGGGCGCACCCTCAAAGCAGGGGTTTGCAAGCTTCTTTTCAGGCTTTTTACCTCCACAAGCGGCTGTAAGGAATGCAACAGCGAGCACTAATACAAGTAATTTTTTCATTGTAGGTTCCTCCTTGATATATTAATGACTTTTACATTCAGAGTATGTTCCACATCACATCTATTATATCAGACAACACTAAGTATATCCTTAAAGATGGAAAGCTTAAGGTAAGATTCACAATATCAACAATATGACAGCACTTTAAGGAACTTGTACTACAATGTATTAATGTCCGCAACTGGTAATTCTTACTACATAAAGGGGGATGATACTGTATAATTATAAGAAATACTCACTTGGAGCACCGATGATGATAAGAAAACTGATATTTATTATTGTCCTTGTATCATTTGCTTTTACTACCGCATATTCCGGTGATTCTCAGAGTGCAGATATTGAAGCTGCAACGGTGGATAAATGTGAGGGTAAGGTGCGTTTGCATGCCGGAGGCTCTGTCAGGGGTGAGGATTCTTATATAGGACACACGATTTTTATAGGCGACACTCTCCGGACAGGCAGGAAATCCACCGCCGCTGCCATAACAATAGACAACTCCAAAGTAGTTCTCATGGAACGCTCCTCAGTAGAGTTTCTGGAACTTAAGGAGGTGGCCCCTGGCGAAGGGAAGGTCATATTTGATATAGAGAAACAGGAAAGCGCAAAGGGGATGCAGGTCAAACTTATGACGACAGTTATAGGTGTTAAGGGGACTCAGTTTATGGTTGATTTGGGAAACGCTTCAGATACTGATACTGGGGAGATGCCACCTTGCAGGATCTATCTCCGTGAGGGTGAGCTTGAGTTCACAAGCCTTGAGGGTGAGTTCCGAAGGTATGTACAGGAAGAGATGGCCGCATTCAAGAAGTTTGTTGATGAAGAGATGAGCGAATTCGAAGCATTCAAAAAGGAGTTTCAGGGTGAGAAGGTGGAGCATGTAAAAAGCTTTGATTTAAAAGCTGGTGAGGCTGTATCCATCGACGGAAAGGATGTGCGTAATATTAAATTCAGCGAAGATGCCGAGGAGGCGTTCCGCATGCTGGATGAACTCTGAGTTTGACGAGGGTATACTTTACTACCAAAGAGCCCCAGGGGTTTAATGATCCTACAGGTCCCATTGCAATCCGAAAGCCACGAAACGGTATCATAAATTAGGACAGGTCACTAAAAGGTAGTATCAGACTAGAAGATTTATACCTATTTCAGTATATCCAGAATCGAGTGAAGTTCTTGAAGAATATAATCCTTCTCGGAGGTTTTTTTCTCTTCATCGGGGAGGCTGTAACCGCCTCCCAGTCGTCTGCGCACACCTTCAATGGTGTACTTTTCCTCATATAGAAGCACTTTTAGTGTTTCCAGAAGCTCGATATGCTTCCTTGTATAGAAACGCTGGCCCCCACCGGATTTAACCGGACGAAGCTGCTTGAACTCCTTCTCCCAGAAACGGAGAACGGAGGGCTTCAAGCCTGTAAGTTCGCAGACCTCACCGATTTTGTAGTAAAGCTTATCAGCCATTTACCTCATCTTTGAATATCTGGCTGGGGCGGAAAACTACTACGGTTCTAGGCTCGATAACAGTTTCTACGCCTGTCTTAGGGTTACGGCCAATCCTGCGGCCTCTCTTCTTAACCTCGAAGTTACCGAAACCGGAGATTTTTACGTTGTCCTTCTCAAGGATCTCTGTGCGGATAGAAGTAAATACTTCGTCCACTACCTTTGCGATATCCTTCTTAGTAAGACCGAGCGATTCGTGAACCTGTTCTACAATATCTGCCTTAGTCATAGTGAGACCTCCATTAAACTAAGCAATTATAATACATAGATCTTTGTAGCGTCAATTTTTTTTGCCCTGTGAGCGGATTATTTTGATCTTTTCCGTATTGATTCCGCTGTTCAACCCAAACTTTTTAGCTCGTTCAACGGTGGTACAGCATACATCTACAGTTCTGAAATTTGCTTTACTCTCAGATGTTTTTATCAATGCCGGGATGCTGTTGCTTTTAGCATAAAGTATCGCATCCTCCTTTGATGTAAAACTTTTTACAAATTCAACACCACGTCCCGCAATCACCGTTTTCGAACCTGGAGAAAGCCTGTAAAGACTCCATACCGTATCAGTTTTTGTGTAGCTGCTCACAACGTTATAACGCATTCCAGCGGAAGATATCTTTCCCTTCAGACCCTCGAAGTCACTCCCGCCTATATTCTCAAAGCGAATGCGATAGTTTCCGGAAACAGGAGCCGATTTGGCCTTCTCCGAACTGTTCTGAGCTGTTCTGCTCTGATCCGGCCTGCTTCGGGCTGGTTTTTCTTTTACTGCAGGTCTTTCTCTACCCGCCTTAACATAGTTGCCGCCGGGTATGCTCTTTTTCCTTGGGGGTTCTTTATCAACCTCTAGAGGTTTCAGCTTAACAAAGGGCTTCTCCGGTCTCTTTACTGCGTTTTCATCCTGAAAGCCGGACTCAAGGGCGGCACCTTCCGTACTCTTGTTATCCCCCACAAAGATAATGCTGCCTATCTTTGTGTAGCCTTCCCTTTCGAGCCGTGTCTGTTTAGCTGGTGTTTCTGCAGTTGTACGGTTGCCGGAAGCGTTCCCAGGATCTATGACACCTGCATCTGTGCTGTAGTATAGATAAGCCCCTGCGGCGGCGGCGAGAGCAAGGAGAATAGAGGCGGCATAGACAAGATATGAAAGGAGGCTCCCTTTCTTTTTCTTCTCGGACTTGGAGTTGAGGACGAGCAGTGAAAACAGCTCGTCCTCCATCTCTCCATGGAGCAACCTGTGGATTTCCGAGAAGCTCCTGTCATGATATTTTAATAGGTTAAGATCTGTCATCCTCTATTCTTCAGCCGCAAGTCCGGGAAGTATTACTCCCCAGCACTCTGCTCGACAATTTTATCCGCAAGGTGACCAGGAAGCTCTTCGTAATGGCTGAACTCCATGGTAAACATGCCGTGTCCGCCTGTCATGCTTCGAATATCGGGTGCATAACTTAGTACCTCGGACATGGGGACCTGTGCACGGATGTGCTGACCGTTTGCCTCGGGCTCAACATTTCCGATACGACCTCTCCTGGAGTTGAGATCGCCGATAACTGTACCTGTAGTGTCGTCGGGAACGAAGATATCCACGTTCATTATTGGCTCCAGCATTACAGGTCTGCAATCCATGGCTACCTTCTTGTATGCCATAGAGCCGGCGATGGTGAATGCCATCTCCGATGAGTCAACGGAGTGATAGGAACCGTCATAGAGGGTCACTTTGAAGTCAACCATGGGGTATCCAGCCATTGCGCCTTCCTTTGCGGCTTCGTATATACCCTTTTCAACTGCGGGTATGAACTGCTTTGGAACGGCTCCGCCGACGATCTTGTTTACAAACTCAAAACCACCACCCCTTGGGAGCGGCTCCATCTCGATCCAGACATCACCATACTGACCTCTTCCGCCGGACTGCTTCTTATATTTACCCTGCCCCTTGGCGGTTCCTTTGATCGTCTCCATGTAGGGTACTTTGGGTGTTTTAAGCTCCACCTGAACGCCGAACTTCTCACGAAGCCTTTCGACAACGATCTCGATGTGCATCTGTCCCATACCCTTGATGAGCTGTTCGCCTGTGCGTTCGTCACGATCAAGGCGAATCCCTGCATCCTCCTCCATCAGCTTATGAAGACCGGAGGAGACCTTGTCCTCATCCTCTTTGGATTTGGGAACGATGCTGTATGAAAGAACCGGCTCGTTGAGTTCTACGGAGTCAAACTTAACCTTCTGCTTGCCTGTGCAGAGTGTATCGAAGGTATCGGTGTTCTTGAGCTTGGCAACCATACCTATCTGGCCGGCCACAAGCCTGTCCACCTTAACGTGGTTCTTGCCCTGGAGAAGGAAAAGCTGTCCGAGACGCTCTTTCTTACCCTTGTTGGTGTTAAGAACCTCTGTATCACCTGTTATCTCACCGGAATAAACCCTGAAAACGGTAAGCTTTCCGGCGAAGGGGTCTATAAATGTCTTGAATACAAATGCGCTAAATTCGGCCTCATCAGGAACAGCGATAAAGTCTTCATCAGTATCGATATTCTTAGCAACTTTATACTCTCTTTCGAGGGGTGATGGTAGGTAGTCGATAATAGCTTCAAGGAGAAGCTTGCTTCCGATATTGTTAACCGCCGAACCGCAAATCACTGGGATAAACTGCTTGGAGATAGTTCCCTCGCGTAGCCCTTTCTTTATTTCATCGAAGGTAAGCTCTTCACCTTCAAGGTATTTCTCGATAAGCTCATCATCCGTCTCGCTTACAAACTCAACGAGCCTGGTGCGCCACTTCTCCACCTCTTCCATCATATCTGCGGGGATCTCTTCTTCTTTATATTCCGCAGTGGGCTCGGAGGGGTAAACATAGGCCTTCATCTTAACAAGGTCAACTATCCCCTTAAAGTTATCCTCTTTACCTATGGGAAGAAAGAGAGGAAGGGGCACAACGCCGAAGGACTGTTCAATATCACCTAGGGCACGGTAGAAGTCCGCCCTATCCTTGTCCATTTTGTTAACGAAGATTATTTTAGCGAGTTCATTCTCATCGGCAAACTGCCATACACGCTGTGTTTCTGCCTTAATACCGGTAATAGCCGAGGCGATAACAACAGCACCGCCAACAGCGGAAACAGCGGCCTTTGTTTCGTGCAGGAAGTTTGAGTACCCGGGGGTGTCGATGATGTTTATCTGGAACCTGTTCCAGTCAACAGAGGAAACCTTGGAGTGGATAGACAACTTTCTTGCGATCTCTACCGGATCATAATCCATCACGCTCGTACCGTTCTCCACACTGCCTATTCTGTTTGTTGAGCCTGCATTAAAAAGTATCGTTTCCACAAGGCTCGTTTTTCCCGCACCACCGTGGGAAATGAAGGCTACGTTCCTGATCTTGCCTATCTCCATAGTCTACCTCCGATTTGCATATTTTCTGCCAGAGAGAACGTTTTCACTATCAATAAATAAAAAATACCGAAAGTCCCTGCGGGCAGAGGCATTTTCCTGACATATAATGATATTATCAAATTTTGCCAGAATTTCAAACATTTAAAAAACGTTTTATTAAATCTTACCTTCTGTTATAGTCTGCAAACAAGAAGAAAAAAATGAGGGGTGCAATTAATGAGTGATAACGGCGGACCAGGAAACAACAGCCCTTGGGGTGATGAAAAGCTTGATCTGGGCAAGTTCAAGAAGGATATGAAGCTCCCGGACAAGGTTCCAGGCGGCTCTTTTATAGCGATTATTCTGGTGCTGATATATCTCGGAAGCGGCTTTTTCATTGTTAAGCCTAACGAAGAGGCTGTTGTTAAGCGCTTCGGTAAAATAAGCAGGGTTGTGGGCTCTGGACCTCACTACCATCTACCCTGGCCAGTGGAGACCATCGATAAAGCTGTAGTAACAAAGGTTCACAGGCTTGAGATAGGCTTCCGAACCAGCAGTAGAGGCAGCTACCAGGGAATCCCCAAAGAGGCACAGATGCTAACGGGGGACGAAAACATCGTTAACATCGATATGAGCCTTCAGTACAGGATTACCCAGATTGAGAACTTCCTGTACAATGTAACAAGGGTGGAAACAACCATTAAAGACGTTGCAGAATCAACGATCAGAGAGGTTGCCGGACGTGAAATGATCGATGATATCCTCACAACTGGCAAGAACAGAATCCAAAACGAAACCCTTATCCGCATGCAGGAAATCCTGGACTATTACAAGGCGGGTGTGGATATTGTGGCGGTTCAGCTTCAGGACGTTTCACCTCCCGACGAAGTTGTGGCATCCTTCAAAGATGTTGCAAGCGCCAGAGAAGATAAGAACCGTTTCATAAACGAAGCAGAAGCCTATCAGAACGAGGTCATCCCCCAGGCCAGGGGTAAGGCTGAAGCTATGATTCAGGAGGCCGAAGGCTATAGAAGGGAAAAGGTTGAAAAAGCAATTGGTGATACCTCTAGATTCAACAACAGGCTCGAAGCTTATGTAAAATCACCGGAGGTTACAAGAAAAAGAATGTACCTAGATACTATGGAACAGGTTCTCTCCAAAACAGATAAATTCATATTTGACGATCAGATCGACAACCTTAGCCCATTCCTTGGACTTGAAAAGCTGGGGGGTGCGAAATGAAAAAACTAATGATATTGCCGGCAATAATATTTGCTGCCATAGTTATATTCAAGGTTTTCTTCATTGTTATCGACATCAGCGAGCAGGTGGTTATAACACAGCTTGGAAGCCCGAAGAAGAGCCATACCAATCCCGGATTCTACTTCCGCATCCCTGTAATTCAAGAAGCGGTTTATATGTCTAAAAAGCTCCTTGAGTACGATGCAGATCCTTCTGAAATCCTCACCAAGGATAAGAAGACACTTGTTATCGACAATTTCTGCAAGTGGCAGATTGAAGAACCGCTTAAATTCTACCTTACAGTTCGTGACAGAAGAAGTGCCCTGAACAGGCTTGACGACATTATCTATTCAGAGATGAGAAACGAGCTTGGTCAGCATAACCTTATTGAGGTTATCAAAGACAACAGGGACGAGATCATGGAGAACGTGACCAAGCTATCACGGGAGAAGGCAAAGGAATACGGTATCTACGTCCACGACATACGCATCAAGCGTGCGGATCTCCCCACCCAGAACGAACGGGCTGTTTTCGAGAGGATGAAGGCTGAAAGAAACCGTATCGCCAAGCAGTACCGCTCCGAAGGGCGGGAAGAGGCTCAGAAGATTATGGCAAGAACCGACAAGGAAAAGGCCATTATCCTCGCAGAAGCTTATAGAGAGGTTCAGGAGATTAAGGGTGAAACCGATGCTGAGGTAATCAAAATCTATGCCGATGCCTATAACAAGGACCCTGAGTTCTTCGATTTCACTCGCTCACTTGAGGTCTACACAAATTCTCTAAACAAGGACAATACGAAGTTCTTTATGACAACAGAGAATGAGCTACTGAAAACCTTCCAGGAAGGAAAATAAACTAACCGATACGGCCCGGGGCTTTGTCCCGGGTCTGATTATATCTATGGAATTTTCCATCCATGGAAATTCCATTGTTGTTCGAGCGGGGGAACCCCGCTCTCTCGCACTTCCGGCTACGTCAGACCAGCAAAGCTGTTCTTCCTTTCGCCTTCAGAGCCAACATCCATGTTGGCTTTATTCACTTCAACCTTAAACGTATGATTAGAATAAGCTTTCATGAATGGGATCATGTTATATATTAACCACTATAATTATCTTTCAAATGGGTTTTTGAGGGGTTCCTATTTTATCTATGGAATTTACCATCCATGGAAATTCCATTGCTGTTCGAGCGGGGGAGCCCCGCTCTCTAGCACTTCCGGCTACGTCAGACCAGCAAAGCTGTTCTTCCTTTCGCCTTCAGAGCCAACATCCATGTTGGCTTTATTCACTTCAACCTTAAACGTATGATTAGCAGAAGCTTTCATGGATGGGATCATGTTATATATTAACCACTATAATTATCTTTCAAATGGGTTTTTAAGGGGATTCTATTTTATTTATGGAATTTACCATCCATGGAAATTCCATTGTTGTTCGAGCGGGGGAACCCCGCTCTCTCGCACTTCCGGCTACGTCAGACCAGCAAAGCTGTTCTTCCTTTCGCCTTCAGAGCCAACATCCATGTTGGCTTTATTCACTTCAACCTTAAACGTATGATTAGCAGAAGCTTTCATGGATGGGATCATGTTATATATTAACCACTATAATTATCTTTCAAATGGGTTTTTAAGGGGATTCTATTTTATTTATGGAATTTACCATCCATGGAAATTCCATTGTTGTTCGAGCGGGGGAACCCCGCTCTCTCGCACTTCCGGCTACGTCAGACCAGCAAAGCTGTTCTTCCTTTCGCCTTCAGAGCCAACATTCATGTTGGCTTTATTCACTTCAACCTTAAACGTATGATTAGAATAAGCTTTCATGGATGGGATCATGTTATATATTAACCACTATAATTATCTTTCAAATGGGTTTTTGAGGGGATTCTATTTTATCTATGGAATTTACCATCCATGTTGGCTGTTTACTCATAAAACTTCATTGTCAGAATTGAATCAAGTTGGCTCTAGTGTTTACGTTCAAGAGATAACAACGTGAGACGTGAAGAAGTGTTCCAGTTAGATGGCTACTAGTAGCCCACAACCAGTTTTGTCACATACGCTCTTAATCCTCCCCGAATGTTTTTAAGCCGAGCGAGTGCTCACTTTTCCGCCTGGAATATTTCCCGCACGATAATCACTGCTAGAACCAAGAATCTCGAACAGAATTAAATGTGATGTGCTAGAGAACTCTTCAGAATCAGGGAATATTCAGGAAAAGGGAGTGCGAGGCGAGGGAACCGACATCAGTTATAAGTGTTTTATTAAAACACTTATAACAATGACGGATTAAAAACCCTGAGGGAATAGTTTTGCATACTTTTCTAAAAAGTATGTGGCGCATATGCGCAAGACAAAGGGTTTAATGACTAATTTCGAATGTGATTATGTAAATAATAAGACTAAGGGGAAATTTTTAGGGAAAACTTTCCCCTTAGAATCCCCTTAAAAACCCATTTTAGGATTTTAAGAAAGTATTATACTAAAAGGATTCCATGAATGGAGGCCTATTGCATATCAACTATGATAGTATGATTAGAATAAGCTTTCATGGATGAAAGCTCGCTTGCGTAAGTGAGAAGGAAGCTTCTTTCTTCGAACGGCAGAATAATTTCCATGGAAGGAAAATTATTCAGATAGATAAAGAAGGGCTCCGTAATGGAGCCCTTAATAGTATGAGGAGGTTTTAATAACAAATAATACCGATTCTAACTTAGTGCTGATCTTAGGTGTCTGCCTTCCATCCGGAGAATATCGAGCTTACATCCCCTGAATGTGTTCTGAAGTCCACAAGTACAGCAGCGTAAAGATGGATTATGAGGAATGTAGCGATTATATACACAACGAAGTAGTGGAGCATGCGTATATACTGTACATTACCTATGGAGTTGAACCATGTTAGGCTTGCATAGAGGGTGCTGTGGGGATCATTAAGTGACCAGAGATAGAATCCGCTGAATATCTGGAAAATGAACACAAGGAATATTCCAATATAGGCGTATTGTGCCATAGGGTTGTGTGTGAGAGTGTGGGGCGGGTTCTTCTCAAGGAAGAAGTAGTATTTAAGATAGGAAATAATCAGTTTCCTGTCCTTTTTCTTGAAAGGGTTGTATACGGTTCTTATATGCGCATACTGGTTTCCCACAATTGCCCACCATAGCCTTAGAAGGACGCTGGTAGTGAATATAAAACCTGTGAGGTAGTGTATGTAGCGAACCTGACCCATAACGTATGGTGTACTGTTTACTGTGTCATATGTGAAGAAGGGGTAGTGTATGTAAAGACCTGTTACAGCGAGGATCATAATACAGACAACAGATACCCAATGGCTAATCCTAACAGGGGCTTCCCATACATAAACAAACCCCTTTGCGGGACAGAGCTTTCTAAGCTCGGGACTTAACGCTGCCATATCAACCTCCAGATAATGTTATATACCAAAGTATTGTTAGATAGTGCTAATTCAGTAATGCATCCTGCGATGCCAAAACCAAGTACCGTTCTGAATCAGCCCCTCTAAAGTAATGATACATCTTATTATAAAAGCTGTCCATAAAAATGAGTGAGAGGAAAAGAGAAATTGTTCATAAACTCAGGTGTAATACACTGTTAATAATGATTACACAAGATTTACTCTGTCCCTTTTTCCAGATCTGGCAGGATATTCTTTACAAAATACGCAACACTATGCAGTTCTGAGTTTTTTAGCTTTTCCAGGATTTCATGGTATTTATCTTCAAAGGGTATTTTATTTCCGAGTCTGCTTTCATTGAGGCACTCTAGAAGGGCATCTATATTGTCGGCATACCTCAGAATCTGCCCTTCGAGGGTTTTATCCTTCCCGTCGAACATGAAATCCTTGAGTCGGCTTCTATAGGGCTCCTCCATGCTGGAGAAGAGCATATCCTCTGCAATGAGTAGTTCTATATTGTTCACCATGCTTTTCATTGTTTCTGTCCGGTGTTTTACATGGCTGAGAATATCCCCAGTGAACGCCTCCACAACATCATGGTTGAGTGCCTTTCTGTATAGACTGGACCAGTCCACACGGTTGCCGTGATTCTCCTCAATGACGCCAAGCATCTGGGAGATGTGGGCAACGGAGAAGGAGTGCTCGGCAACGGAGGCTCTGCGGTGCATGAAATCGCTGGCCCAGCGGCCAATATTGTTCAGTTTGCGTACCGATACGAGGTATTCAGAAAAACTCATACTTTCTCCATCTGTCCATACTTATGAATATTATCGTCCTAAGCCGGATAAACTGTTGTAATAATCGCAGACTTTTCAAAACTGCGTAATGAATTGCACTATTGCTATAATTCCCTTTACACCCCATATCTGTTGAAATATTGTAATAACAGCACTTGAAAAAAATGGAGCGTTTCTTTTATTATGAACGGAAGTGATAAACTCTCAGCTTGTGCGAAATGTGCCCACGCAAGAAAGATCCACAGGGAGGAGCTTAAGGGTTCCTATAAGCTTCGCTGCGGCTATACCGGAAGGTTTATGAAGGATCCGAAGGGGAGCTGTAAGGATATGGAGCCGGATACGTGGGAACGGTTTACCGATGACAAATAAACCAGGGGAAATGATAGATGCGTTTTGAATACTCGAATAAGGTCATTAAAAAGGTAAGGCTTAAGATACTGGATAAACCGGGCTATCTCGGTTCGTTAACTACGAGAGTAGGCGATCTCGGAGGCATGTTCGGTGAGATCAAAACCATACACCTCGGCAAAGGATACAAAATACGGGAGATGGACATATACTCCGACACTCTGGATATCTTCGATGAGATCCTGGATGTTATCCGCACCGTTGAGGGCGTGGACCTTATTGGAGTTAAGGACGTAGTCGAGGAGTACCACAAGGGTGGAAAGATAAACGTTGTCTCCTCGGTGGATGTTGAGACTATCGATGACCTTAAGATTGTCTATACCCCCGGTGTTGCCTCTATATGTAAGCAGATAGCGGAGAAGCCCGAGCTGGCCGCAGAATATACGACCATCCCCAACAACGTTGCCATAGTTACCAACGGAACGGCTATCCTAGGTCTTGGGGATATTGGTCCCGTTGCAGGTATGCCCGTTATGGAGGGGAAGGCTCTTCTGTTCAACCAGCTGGCCGGCATAAACGGTTACCCCGTATTGATAGACAGCCATGATCCCGAAGTTATAATCGAGACAGTGAAGAATATTGCTCCCACTTTCGGTGCGATTAAGCTGGAGGATATCAAGGCGCCCGAATGCTTTGAGATTGAGAATAAACTAAGGAAGGAGCTGGATATACCTGTGCTCCACGATGACCAGCACGGTACAGCTGTTGTGGTGCTTTCAGCTCTTATAAATATCGCCAAATATACCTTTCTTAACCTGAACGAGGTAACTGTCGGCTATATAGGCCTTGGTGCGGCCGGAACCGGTATATACAAACTTCTCAAAGCCTTTGGTGTTTCCACCCAGTACGGTGCGGATCTTGATGATAATGCTAGGAACCATTTTCAGAGCCTCGGCGGCATACCGGAGGATCTTGAGGGTGTTATGCAGAAATCGAGGATCGTGATAGCAACCACAGGGTGTGCGGGGCTTATTAAGCCTGAGATGGTACAGCAGGGGCAGGTTATACTGGCACTTTCTAACCCTAACCCGGAGATCGATCCGGAGGATGCAGTTAAAGCTGGTGCTGTATTTGCAGCTGACGGAAAATCAGTTAACAATGCCCTTGCCTTTCCCGGTCTTTTCAAAGGTGCGCTCAGGGCCCATGCCAGTATGATAAACGAGGCTATGATGATCGCTGCCGCTAAAACGATTTCCGGCTTCTCCCTTGAGGGGGACCTTGTGCCGAATATCCTTGATAGGGAAGTCCATGATGCTGTCGCTGTAGCCGTTGAGCAGGAGGCCTATAAGAGCGGTGCGGCAACGGTTAAAAACAGTTACTGATCTTCACGCTTAACGGGGGCGGTTTCCTCTATCTTTGATATAACCGCCTCCACATTCCGGTAGTTTTTGCCGAAGTCCACCATGGTGGTTTTAACATTTGGACCGCTCAGTATATTAACTCTGGTTTCGTTTTCGTTATCTGTCTTCTTTGCAAGAACCACCATTTCCTCACCCCATGAGCGCCATGTGGTTCCGGTTTTGAGCTTTATCCCTCCCTGTTCCTCATCGCTGTGTTCTATTTTGTATTTGCCGAGTGCGTCGAGGGAGTCCATAACCAGCCTATAAGCCTCGTTGAAGGGGAGAGGGATGGTTATGAAAACGTTTTGGCGAACCTTTGAGGCTGCTTTAGGGTTCCCCGCCTTCCTTGTGGTGAAGTGAGAAATTGCCGTTAATGATGCGGCCATAATGAAACCGAACATTATTCCAGCCGATGCTCCGGCGGCAAGCCCACGCTCCTTGCCGTAATCCTCTATATAGAAATACGACATAACAGCCGCAAATACCGAGGCTGAGATAAGGAATATTTTAATAAATCTGCTCATAACTACCTGCACACTCCGATTATTATGTTATTTATCACTCGCAAAAAAACATACTGGTGCTAAAATCTGTGTCTGAGAACAATAGACTACTAACACAGGCGGATGAATATGAAAACTAAAATGATTGCTGTTATGCTGACAGTTTTGATCCTTTCTGCGGCTGGGTGTGCAACCCTTAAGGAAGAGTACGGAAAATCAAAGGCGGATGCGAAGCAGAAGGCGGCGGCCACTAAGGTTGAGGTTAAGGAAGACTTCAAAAATCTGAAGAAGGGTATAAAGCAGGAGTATAAGGCGTCAAAGGATAACGTTACCGAATCCATTGATGATATTAAAAAAAGATAGGTTCTACTCCCCTGCAATACCGATGCGCAGGCGGCGTGTCTCCATAAGTTGGAGCATATCCGCACTGCGTCCGCTCTTCTTATCCATAATGAGGAAGTATCTGCCTGTTTCAGGTTTCACGGTGCTGTACTCATCAAGGAAATAAGCCACTCCTGACTTATCCTCATGATCCTTGAATTTATCAACCTCCGCAACAATGGGGATTCCAGCCATGCTGCTCATCTGTGCAAGTTCTTCCAGCTCGCTGTATGTACGCCAGTTCATATCCACGGGGCTGATTATAAGCACAGAAGCGTATAAAACCGAGAAGAACACCAGAAACTTACGGTAGTTTATCCGCAGAACAGCCCCTAGCCCCCCTGCTGTGAAGACCGCGGCGATGACATAGAATTGATACATATATCTGCTTTGCCGGGTGCTTATGAAGTGAATCGCCACAAAGGTAACGATGAGAGCCGTCAGCAGGAATATAGCCTGCCTGGATTTATCCGCTGTTCTCATTTTTACTGTTCTATACATGCCGTAGATGAGAAATGGGAGGTATATGATGTGGTGCTCAAGAAGGTAGAGAATGTAGTTGTATATCGGTCTCTGGGCGTAGTTTATGCCTGTATCCCCATTCTGGAAGAGGCCGTTCATCATCCTGTCGAGTATCTGGTTCTTGAAGAAATGGGTGAAGAAATCCGTCTTCAGGCTCACATAGGTGTACCACCAAATGAATGTGAGTAGGAACAGGAGAAGGGCGGGAAGGATCTTCTTCATTTCCTCCTTTGAGAATATTTTCCTGTCGAAGATGAGTGCATAGATGAATACCGCCGCCATGGGGAGAACGCCCACGAAGCCTTTGACCATAAAGCCCAAACCACATGCTATACCAGCGGTGTATAGCCATCCTTTCGCTCTATCCTCCTGGTAATGCATGAAAGACCAGAGGGCAACGACCATAAACAGTGTAACCATGCTCTCAAGGCGAAGACTGTAAGTATTTTTATAGACAACATAGGTCGAGTTCATAATAAATACGGCCAGATGGGCTATGTTTGCATCTTCGTAAAGTTTTCTGGTTATATGGTAAACGAAGCCGCTGAGGAGAACGGCTGTTATTAGGGGTATAAGCTTTGCGCTGAAGACGGAGTATCCGAAAAGCTTCATGGGCAGAGCGTTCAGCCAGAAGAGGAGAGGGGGTTTATTCATGTAAACGGAGCCGTTGTAGTGCATTATAAGAGGAGAATCCAGGGTGAGGATATTCTTTGATATCATGGCGTACATGATGCTGTCCCCTCGGAGATCCGCACTGGCAATGTTTGCAGCATAAACCACGAAGGCGAACCATAGCGCCCACCTTGCCTCGTAAACAAATTCTCTGAACTCAGCGGCTTTGAGCCTTGATTCAGATGAGAATAAACCCATAGATTCTTCCTGCCTGCTCTGTTGTGACGTATGGTTTTTAGACTATATATCAGCGGATATGTCAAGAAGTTAAAGGTGTAGAATGGATAGTGTCGTGCAATGTACCCACATGGTGGGTATGTCTGACAAATATGTAATAATTTACTGACAAGTATTGAGTAAATTAATGTTTATTGTTTATGTTTTGTTTATATCTTATGAGTATTTTCTGACGAGGTAAACTATTAAAACCACACTGATTTTATCTGTTATTCTTATGCTGGTCTTCACCATTATGCTTGCCGCTTTTCCGGTGGATGAGGCTGTTCTAGGAACCGATAGCCTGGCATCCGTTGCAAAGAATACCACAGGAGTACTTCCTTTGGCCGGAGGAGAGTTTAATCAGGAGTGTGTCATCAAAGCTGGAGCAGCACTCTCCCTTGCGCTGTTTATGGCGTCTGTAATAGCCTTTATGGCTGTTTATATAAGACGGCTCAAAAGAACAAGCGAGGAGCTGGATACCAGCAGGGGCCGCCTTCAGGTTATCTCAGAGGCCCTTAACGATGGTATATGGGAGTGGAATATCTCCACCGGCGAGGTGAGCTTCTCCGAGCGTTATCTGGATATTCTGGGCTACCGTAAGGGGGATATTGAGGAGAGTCAGCAAAGCTTTGAGGAGAGGGTACACCCCTATGATCTGAGCAGGGTTCTTGCGCATATAGATGATTACCTCAACGGAAGGATAAGCAAGTATTCTGTGGAGTTTCGCATGCGCCACAGGGACGGCGGATACCGGTGGATCCTTGCAAAGGGAGCCTCGATGAACTCCGGCCAGGGCAAACCGGGAACTATGGTCGGTTCTCATACTGATATAACGGATCTCAAGGAATACGAGAAAGAACTTTCACATAGAGCACTCCATGACCCGCTCACAGAGCTTCCCAACAGAGTTATGTTCCTTGAGCGGCTGAGCCTCGGCATACGCAGGATGAAGCGGAGGGATGACTACGGCTTTGCAGTCCTTCTTCTCGGTGTTGACGGGTTCAAGAAACTAAACGACAGCTATGGCCACGAAGAGGGGGATAAGCTCCTTCGCAGGATCGCAGGGTATCTGCAGTCCTTCGTTCGTTCTGAGGATATCGTTGCTAGAACTGGCGGTGATGAGTTTGCAATGATGATAGAGGGGATGGCATCATCCCAGGATATTGCCGGTATGTGGAAGCGGATTCGGGAGGCCTTTGATGAGCCTTATTCCGTTGGTGAGAACACGCTGAGGATGAACGCCTGTGTGGGCGTGGTTGTGGATACGGGCGGCTATGGCAAGCCCGATGAGATCATGCGTGATGTTGCCATAGCACTGAGCAATGCAAAGAAGCGCGGAAGCGGCTCTTTTATGGTTTTCGACAAGGGGATGCACTATCAGGTTATCGATGCTGTAAAGCTTGAATCGAAGCTTACAGCCGCCCTTGCAAACAAAGAGTTTGAGCTTTATTACCAGCCGGTCTATTCAGCCAGTGATGAAAGAATCTGCGGTTTTGAGGCGTTGATAAGATGGAACAGCTCCGAAGGCCTTATAAACCCGGGAAGGTTCATCCCCATTGCGGAGAAGAGCGGCTTTATAATACCCCTGGGCAAATGGATCATCGATGATGCGTGCAGGAGGATTTCAGAGTGGGAAAAAATATTTGATCTTCCAGATTATTTCAGTGTTAACATAAATATAAGCGGAAAGCAGTTTGCCGAGGACGATCTTGTGGGCTACATAAATGGAGCCCTCGCATTCAATAATATCACTCCCTCAAGGCTTAAGCTGGAGATAACAGAAAGCGAGCTTATGCTTGATGTACACAGTGCCGAGGAGAAGCTTAGAAGGCTAAACGACTGCGGGCTGAGGATATGTATTGATGACTTCGGAACGGGTTATTCATCCCTCAGCTACCTGCGCCGCTTTCCGGTAAGCTGTCTTAAGATAGACCGCTCATTCATAAGCGGAGACTCCGATGCAGAGGAGGGTAGGGAGCTTGTGGGAACGATAGTCTCCCTGGCGAAATCCCTTAATATGAAGGTGGTTGCAGAGGGTGTGGAAAAGCAGGAACAGGTAGACTTCCTGAAGAATGAGAAATGCGATTATCTCCAAGGGTTCTTTTTTAGCCGCCCTGTTCCGGCATCAGAGGCTGTTAAGCTTCTTAAAAAGTATTAATCCCTTTTGGCAGCTTCGGGATCAAACCCCACTATTACAGCACCCCAGTGTTTTCCATCGATGTATATCGGAATTGAAAGATCGTTCAGTACCTCACCCGTATCCCTAAGGTATGTCTGCAGAAGAAGGGGATCGGTGTTTCTGGAACGTCTTCTCTCTGTTTCATTGTTCGTATAGATGCGCATGTGGCGGCTGTACTTAAGATCCTGCTCGGGATCCCCTGTCATCTCTCTGGACACCTCGGAGTGGTGAATGGGGAGATAGCCTGTTCTGGCCACGGGGAGGGTGTAGATCGCTCCCGGGATCTCTTTTTTCATCCTGTCCACGTATTCCTGAAGCTCTCGTCTTATGGTATCAGTGTATGAAGCGTCGTATTTCTGGGGGTCTGTACCGGGGACCTCTCTGTAGTTTTCATCAAAGATATTAATACCTTTCCCTTTTATCTCTCCAAGGGATTTCTGGATCGAATCCCTCATAGCTTCGGCACTGGTTACTATCTTCTCAAAGGCTCCGTGTCCGGTTCTAAACATCGCCACAAGCCTCTGCATCGTTTCGGCAGTGCCCACCATGCTCTTAGAAGAATCGGCGGTGGTGTGTATGTTTTCTGTAACAGTGGAGCTGAGATCTCTAATGTTTACAATATTCTCGTGTACCTCGCTGTTGGTGACAGAGAGCTCCTCAATGGCGGAGGCGATGGAGGTAAGCTGGGAGTTGGTTTTCTCGAAATCCTCCACCATGTTCTCAAAGAGGGATGCGGATTCTGTTACAACTCCGCGTGTGTTATCGGTATACTCAACGATTGTTTCTGTTTCCTTCTCTGTTTCGTTAACAAGGCCTATCATATCCTTAACGTTTATGGATATTTCATCGGTGGCCTGACGAACACGCTCGGCGAGCTTGCGCACCTCATCGGCAACAACGGCGAATCCTCTGCCGTGTTCGCCGGCTCTGGCCGCTTCTATGGCTGCATTAAGAGCAAGGAGGTTTGTTTGTTCTGATATATCATTGATAAGTGAGATAATCTGCTGGATGTTCTCCGATTTGTCGCTGAGGTTTGTTACGGTGCTTCCGAAGTTGCCGAGCATCTCACCAACCCTGCTGATCTCTTCACTGGCGCCGGAAAGCTTTGTGAAGAGCTGTTTCGCCTCTTCAAGGTTTTCCGCAGTGGAGGAGGATATCTCCTGTGTATTCTGGGAGATTTCGTTTATCGCCGTTGTGGACTGCTGGCTGGCGGAGTAGATCATATCCGCCATCTGATCCTGTTCGGTTATGTTGCTCTCGGCCTTTTCCACCGCTTTGCCCACCTTCGCAGAGGAGAGGGCTATATCGATACCAATCTCCCGGAGCTTTTCCACGTTACCCCGAAGCTGTTCGATAAAAATATTGTAGCTGTCGGACATGGTTTTGAACTCATCATGGCTTATTACGGGGAGATCCTTGGTAAGGTCGCTGTGGTCCTTGTCTGTACCCTGGAAAACATCGGTTACGGCATTAACCGGTTTTATGAAAAGGTGGCGCATAAAGAAAATTATGAAGCTGACAGCAAGGATATTAAGAACAAATAGCACACCAAGGGTTACCATAGAGCCGCTTAGAAATTCGGCCAGTTTTTCCTCTGATGCACCGTTGTTAAGAACGCTTACACACATCGTTTTCTCTCTGTAGAACAGAAAGAAAGCCGTTGACATATTCAGTAGAAGAAGAAAACCTATGTTGCCAACTATCTTTTTTGTGATTGTATTGAAGAAACGTACCTCAAGAAACTCGTAAAAAGCCCAGAACATAACCTACCTCTTATTGGGAGTTAACACGCACAGACGATGAATATACATAAAAACAATGAAATTAACGCAAAATCCATAAAAAACTCGTTATCATGCCAATTTTATAATGGTCATACCATCTTAATACCTATCTGACATTACTTCAAGCCCTTTGCTGTTTTATATAGGTTAATAAAATGTACTTCAATCTGAATATCAGGAGTGTTCACGCTCTTTCAAGTTCAATAACGAACTCTGCCCCTGTTCCATGATTACAAGCGTATATCTTTCCGTTCATTCGGTTTTCGATTATATTTCTAGACATGTAGAGGCCTATCCCCGTTCCTTTCTCCCCTTTTGTTGTGAAATAGGGCTCGAAAATGTTTGGCATAACCTCATCATCAATACCACCGGCATTGTCACGAACGATAAGCCTTAGGATGTTCTTGTCTCCGGTGATTTCAACGGTTATAACCCTCAGTTCAGGCGCAATATCATTTTCCGTTATAGAATCTTTGGCGTTTGATATAAGATTAAGCATAACCTGCTTGAACTCGTTGGGATACCCCATAACCATCAGTTCTTTGTTATCCCCATCGGTTCTGGTGTCCACCGTTATCATTTTCTTGTCCAGCTGTGGCTTTAGCAGGTTATAAACCTCGGAAACGGTGGGGGGAATGCTGAATCTTTCCAGTCTGGATGATGGCTTGAAGAACTGTCGGAAATCATCAACTGTTTGGCTCATGTAGCTTATCTGGTTCATTATTATGCCGACGTAGTTGGATATATCGCCATCCTCACCGCCGAACTCCTCTTTGATTATTTGGGAGTAGAGGCTTATGGTGTTGAGGGGTTGAACCCATTGGTGGGCAATGGCTGCAATCATTTCCCCCATGGCAGCCATCTTGGACTGCTGTATGAGGAGCTGTTCTTTGTGGATTCTTAGCGAGGTCTCCTTCTGCACCTTTTCCTCAAGGGCCTCATTCATCTGCATCAGCTCCTCTTCGAGGTTCTTCTTCTCTGTTACGTCGGTGGCGATGGTTAGTGAGACAGGTTTTCCGTCATACCAGTTTATCTCCCTTGTGTAGAAACTGAACCATTTGTCTCCCACCTGAAGTTCTGTGCGTGTCCCGGACTCCTTGCTGTCAATCCTCAGGGAGTTGTAGTCTATCCCCATCTTTTCATAGGTGACATTTATCTTATCGGAGATTATGTTGCCGAAGACCTCCCTTGCGAGCTTGTTTATATAAACAACTATATCGTTGTTAAGGTTAACAACGTAAACAATGGCGTCCAGACTGTCCAAAACCTTCAGCATACGACGGTTGGATTGATATATCATATCCCTGGAGTGCTTAAGGCTTGTTATATCCCTTGTGACCACCAGAACAGATTCAGCGACACCTTTGTCATTCTTTTCCGGAACGGCGAAGGACTGCATGTGAACCTCTCCGGAAGGCGCATAATAGGTGAACTCGGTGGTCTGCTGTTCACCCGACTGGAAAGCATCCAAAAGGAAGCGGTCCCATTTCTGCACAAGCGCATCGGGCATGCCCAGCTCTTTGTTGGTCCGGTTGAGCATCTGATTCCGGCTCTTACCTGTGTATCTTTCTATGACAGGGCTTACGTATGTGTGTCTCAGTTTCCTATCGAACCGGGCGACCACATCGGGCATATTCTCTGTGAGGCTTTGAAACTTGGCGTTGCTCCGGCGGAGCTCATCCTCAGCGTTTTTACGCTCTTCGATCTCATTGCGCAGGTTTTCGTTGGCAAGTTTAAGCTCTCTTGTCCGCTCAACAACCTTCTCTTCCAGGGATATATTCGCCTGTTCAAGCTGCTTCTTTGTTTTAATCTCTTCGGTACTGTCCTTCATATATTCAACGACACCGGTAACGTTTCCATCACTGTTGAATACGGGGTATGCGAAGACCTCCATCCACCCCTTTCTGTTTGGGGCTGTTAATGGTTTCACCTCGGAGAATGGCCGCTTTTCCGATATTGCTTTCAGGCTTGGACAGCTCATACAGTCCGATTCCGGCATGTGGAAGCATTCGAAGCACTTTTGCCCAATAAAATCAATATCCTTGCCGTACCAGTCCCTTATTACATCATTAACCCTAACCACACGAAGGTTAGTATCCAGAACAACTATTCCGTTCTGGATCGCATCAAACACAGATGAGAGGAAGTTTTTGTTCTCTTCAATCTCTCTCTTATAATTCACTGTTTCTGTGATGTCGTTGCCGATAGAAACGATCTCTGTGAGTGTACCGTTTTCATCGAAAATCCCTTTATTTGACCATGAAAACCAGACACGGGTACCGTCTTTCTTAATATTCTCGTTTTCAATAATGTGATATTTTGAGGGCTCACTTAGAATCATCTTGACAAGCTCATGTAGATTCCTTCCGGTGGATTCCATCTCCGGAACGATAAGATCCGTTATGTAGTTTCCGACAAACTCTTCTTCGGTATAGCCAAAATATTCATAACAGTACGGGTTTACGTATAAAACTGTACCATCCGTGGCAAGACGGAATATGCAGCTGGATGAGTTATCAACGATGAGCCTGTACGGATCTATGGAGCTTGTTTTTCCCATATAGAGCTTCCAGGTGTGTATTTTTACTATAATCTATTACCATTAGGATAATAACACAATACAAAGTAGTGGATGGAATAATTATTATTTGATAGATTCTATGGGTTAAAAAGCATATCTGTGTTTCAAATTATATCTATCGAGTGTTATAATTGATCATTCTCAAAGGGATGGAATTATGAAGAAAGTAGCTGCCTTAATTTTATTTATACTCTATACATCAATGTGTTATGCAGACGTGTATACTGTGAACACTACCTACTCAAGCCCCTATAGCACTGAGGGCTACAGTGGAATACTGGATCTTACCCTTAAGGAGATGTTCAAGAGAGCCGGCCACACTGCTGTTATACAGAAGGTTCCTGCGGAAAGAAGTCTCAATGATGTTAACAGCGGGTTTGCAGATGCTGATGTAGGGAGGGTTCGAGGACTAGAAAAGATATATAAGAACTTTATCATTGTTGATGAGCCTATTATTGAATCGAGGGATTTTGTAGCCTTCACGCTGGAGGGCAGCGTTGATATTGACGGATACGGCGATCTCAAGGGAATGAACGTGGGTAGCGTTCGGGGATGGAAGATCTTTGAGATGCAGAAGGATAAATATAAAAGCTTTACCAGGACTATAGACACAGCTGATCTTTTTAACCTGCTCAAAAAGAAGAGGATAGATGTTGCCCTCAACGCCCGTCTGGACGGTCTTGTTGCGGCCTACGGTATGGGAATTGAAAAGATAGTTGTGCATGAGCCACCTCTGGCGAGCATGGAGATGTTTGTTTATCTGAATAATAAGCACTCTGAGCTGGCCCCCGTTCTGGCGGAAAAGCTTCGGGAGATGAAGAAGGACGGAACACTTCTTATGCTTTATCAGAAAGTTTTAAGAAGGGAGGCTCCCGCATTCGCTCCACGCATTGAGGGTGGAGTAATTAAAGGTGAGGACTATCAGGACTGAGAGTCTTAATTATCAACTTTTTTGGCGTTATATTTTTTTCAGTATCGTCGCTGTTCTTATTATTTCTGCTGTTAAGGTCTTCCTGCTTTACGGCACCGAACTGAATGAGGTTGAAAAGCGTTTTGCCATTGTTGAAGACTCCCTTGTGCCACCCTTGGAGCGAGCTCTCTGGGTACGCAATGACGAGATGCTTAGTGCCCAGCTCCTTGGGATAACAAGCATGCCGGATCTGGAGTATGCCGAGATCTCCGAGATGGGCTATGTGATAAGTTCGGGCTCGGTACAGTCGGACGAGGTTATTATTCGTGACTATGAGCTTAGGTACAACTACGAGGGGAGCGAGCGCATAGTCGGCAGGCTCAGCGTAACAGCTGGTTTAAGTGGTGTTTATTCAAGGCTTTGGGACAGTTTTTATAAGAGCCTTATCTTTGATAGTGCAGTAATCCTGTCCGTTGGGCTTTTTATGCTCCTCATGTTTTCACGTATGGTAACAAGCAGGCTCCATGCGGTTAGCTCATCCCTTTCTCAACTCGACTTCACCAGTGAAATTGAAGGGCGTCTACGGGTATGCGAAGAGTATGAGAAGTTGGATAACGAGCTTGGTGAGCTTGTGGGAAGTATAAACGATCTGGGTCGAAGGCTCGAGCGTGAGCTTGGATTAAGGCACTCCACTGAGAAACAGCTGAAGCTTGCCAACGAGCAGATGGAGGAGAAGGTTCTTGAGCGCACAGACGAGATATTCAAGGCTCAGCAGAAGCTGGTTCAGCTAAACGAGGAGCTGAATACACTGAACTCCGAACTTGAGGACAGGGTAGCCGATGAGGTTAAGACAAGGCGGGAGAAGGAACAGCTCCTTATCCAGCAGTCCCGAATGGCTTCCATGGGAGAGATGATAGGGGTTATTGGTCACCAGTGGAAGCAGCCGCTGAACTCCATAAGCCTCCTTGCGGAGATGATCGAAGAAGAGATAAGCGATTGCGGTGCAGAGATCTCCGAAGAGGTTACCCGCTCGGCGGAGATCATTACCAACCAGGTTCAGTTTATGGCAAAAACCCTGGACCATTTCAGAAATTTCTTCAAACCCTCGTCTCAAAAGACCGTATTCTCACTCATCAAGGCTACGGAGGATGTTCTGTATATAATGGCACCCATCATTGAAAAGGAGGATGTTGAACTTGTAAGGGAATTTCCTGAGGATGATATCTTCGTTTACGGATATTCCAACGAGCTCAAGCAGGTGATACTGAACTTACTTTCCAATGCCCGGGACGCTGTTGTTTCCAGCAGAAAATTCAAATCCTCCAGTGAGCGGGGGCGATTGGTTCTTGTTATCAAACCGGAAAACGGAAGTGTCGAGCTCTTCGTTCAGGATAACGGAGGGGGGATACCGGATGATATTATGCCTAGAATCTTCGAACCTTACTTTACCACAAAGGGTGAAGCGGGTAGTGGTATCGGCCTTTTTATGTCCCAGGTTATCATAACAGAGAATATGAACGGCGAGATAAAGGCCGAGAATATGGATAAAGGTTCCAGATTCAGTATACGCCTTAGAATGGAAAAACGGGACACCACCGCTTAAGGCGTGCCCCGTTTTTCTTGTCAAGAGGGGTTATGCTGCTCTTTTATTATCCTATCAGTACCTTTGCCAGCAAGTATCCCACAACACATGCCGTTGGAACTCCTATAAGTCCCGGAATCATGAAGCTGTGGTTGAAGTAGAACTTCCCTATCTTTGTTGTGCCGGTGTTGTCGAAGTTGCATGTGGCAATATCAGAGGGATAGTTGGGGATGAAGAAGTATCCGTAGCATGAGGGCATGATACCGATGAGCAGGGCAGGGCTGAGGCCGAGGCCGAGACCCACGGGTAGCATCATACGGCAGGTTGCCGCCTGGGAGTTGATAACAACGGATACTATGAACATAGCAAGTGCGAAGGTCCATGGGTAGTTCTGTACCATTCCGGTGATACCTTCCTTGAAGCTGGGCATTGCGTGCTGGAAGTAGGTGTCGCTCATCCATGCGATACCGAAGATAGCGATTGCCGCCACCATACCGGACTTGAATACAACCCCTTCGGGAACCTTTGCGGACTTGGTCTTGGTTACTATCATGATTATACCGCCGAAGGCGAGCATCATCATCTGGATTATTATGGACATCTTAACGGGCTTCTCTGCGCCGCCGATGGTCCTTATTTCAGGGAACATGGCTATCACAACGATGGTTAAGAGTGCGAGAATGAAGAGCATTACTGCATGCTTGGAAGAGGCGGGGAGCTCTTCGTCAAGTGTGGTTGCTGTGGTGTTTTCGATCTTCTCCTTCCAGAGGGGATCCTGAAGCCTTCTCTGGTATTCGGGATCGTCCTTAAGCTCCTTACCCCGGCGGAGGCTGTATAGTGACATGGCTATGGTTCCTATGATAGTTGCGGGAACTGTGACACCGAGTATGGAGAGTAGAGTTATATTGCTGCTTATTCCGCTCAGCTGGCTGAGGTAGTATACAACAGCTGCGGAGATGGGGCTTCCTGTGATGGCGAGCTGTGATGCGACGGAAGCCGCCGCCATGGGACGTTCGGGTCTTATACCGTTCTTAAGGGCAACGTCGCCGATAATGGGCATGATGGAGTACACCGCATGCCCTGTTCCGAGCATGAAGGTAATGGTGTATGTAACAAGGGGGCCGAAGATTGTGATACGCTTCGGATTCGATCTCAACAGCCGTTCGGCAACCTGTAGCATATACTTTAAACCGCCCGCCGCTTCGAGGATAGATGCACAGGTTACAACCGCAAGGATGATGAGCATAACGGTTATGGGGGGTGATGTGGGGGTCATCTGGAATATGAAGACCTCAACAGCCAGACCTATACCGGAGACGACTCCGAGGCCTATACCGCCGTAACGGCTTCCGATGTAGAGCATTACAAGAAGGAATAAAAACTGAACGTATAACATGGTGGAACCTCCTATGTTTCAAAACGGTCTTGGATAACACCGTTTCATTGTTTCCATAGCAGGTAATATAACACTGGTAAGACCATTGTAAATCATTAGGAAATAAGGGTATTAAAGGAAATAAAAGAGGTTTTGCTCATTATGCTCACAGATGAGCGATGGGTCTATTAAGGTAGATTTCTAGTTATAAATAACTAATTATGACGGTAGAACTTTTTCTCCGGTCTCCCCACCGCCCCGTAGTCAATATCTGCATAGAGGAAGCCCGTTTCGGAGAGGTATTCGAGGTATCGCCTTGCGGTATTTCTGCTTGCGCCGATGAGTTCCCCCGCCTCCTCTGCGGAGAGACCGTCCTTTCCGTTGTCGAAAACCGCCGTGATTTTTTTCAGGGTAATGGGGTATATCCCCTTCGGCAGGTCCTGGATACTGTTTTCGCTGTGCCTGTCCAGTATATGGTCGATATCCCCCTGCTCGAGTGTTGCGCTCTTCTCGAGCTCTGCTGTGTAGTCCCTGTAGCGGTTGAGAGACTGCTTGAACCGTTCGAATATCACAGGCTTGACTATATAATCAAACGCTCCGCCGCGCATGGCGCTTTGCAGGCTTTTAACATCCTTTGCCGCTGTAATCAGTATTACATCCGCCTCGATCCCTTTGCTTCTAATCCCACGCAGAAACTCCATACCGCTACCGTCGGGGAGGAAGAGATCCAGCAGAACAAGATCGGGTTCAAGTATCTCCGCCATCTCCTCTGCCTCCTCCAGACTGTTTGCTATCCCCGCCGGAGTGAACCCTTCCACTTTTTCAGTGAACTTGCTGTGGAGGCTGGCGATATTTCTGTCGTCTTCGATTATCATGACCCGTATCATGCCTCTTGCTCCTCTATGATTTCTTCAGCAGCCGGAAGGAAGATACGGAAGTATGCACCACCCTCATCACGGTTCCCAGCTTCTATCCTTCCCTCTGCGTTCTCAAGGGCCATCACAACGTTGTACAGCCCTATGCCGTGGCCGTCACCCTTCGTTGTGTAGCCCTTAGCGAAGATGTTGTTCTCGGGGTTGAGCCCTGGCCCGTTATCCTCTACCAGTGCGGCGAGCATGTCATCATCGGTGTAGAGGCTGAGTTTAATCCACGGCTTTTCGCTGTTGCGTGCAGCCTCCATGGCGTTGTCCAGAAGGTTTCCGAGGATAGTTACAGCATCATCCGGTGAGGCGGGGGGAGCGGGCCATCCTCCATCTCTGTACAGCTCGAACTCGCACTTGAGCTCGCAGGCACGGTTATACTTTCCTATCACCGTTCCGCTTATGAGAGTGCAGTTCACACTGTTGTCGAGGTATTCCACAAGGGAGTGATACCCTTCGGACTCCTTCAGGATAATATCCTTCGCCTCTTCGTATTCCTCTATCTGCAGAAGACCGCTTATGGTGTGGAGTTTGTTTGAATACTCATGGCTCTGAACCCTCAGCATCTCCGAGCACTCCTTGACAGTGTTAAGCTCCCTTTTTATATAGTCTATCTCATCTCTGCGGCGGAAGCTTGCCACAACACCCTCAACCCTGCTTCTGCTGTATACGGGGGTGATATTGAATATTAGCGTGTCTTCACCGGTGCGGATCTCTTCGTCGTGCCCCTCTTCACAGTTCAAGAGACGCTTGGTTATGATGCTATCCGGCATTATTTCGTTTATATCTTTACGGTTAATGTCATTTTCAAGATGAAGTATGCGGCCTGCCTCATTGTTTGCAAAGCGAATTCTACCTGTGCAGTCAACGGCAATGATCCCCTCCCGTACAGAGTTCAGGATGATCTCCCGCTCCTTATGCATAGAGGCTATCTCGGAGGGTTCAAGATCGAGGGTTATCCTTTTAACATAGCCAGCAATGATAACGGCGCTCACAAGCCCTATGAATACCATCATGAAGACGTAAGTGGCGGGTTTTCTCTGGGCAAGAAATATCTCCCTGTCCACATCTGTTTTAAGGTATCCCACGGAGACAAAACCGATTATTCTACCATCGGCGTTTTTAACGGGAGAAAAGCCTCTCAGCGAGGGACCAAGGGTGCCCACAGACTCTGAAACGTAGCTTATCCCGTCCTCGATAGCTCTGCGGAAATCACCGCCTACGAAGGTCTTGCCAATGTTTTCGGGGTTAGGGTGGGAGAGCCTCGTGCCGTCCGGCCTCCCCACAACCACAAACTCCGCCCCGGTATCCTCGCGCACCGATTCCGCCAGTTTCTGCACATCCCTGACAGGGATATCCTCCGCCAGAGCCTCCCTTACGGTGTGCATCCTTGCCACGGTTTTGGCGATTCCCATGACACGGCTTCCTATATAATCCTCGTAGTAGTCTGCTATATGGCTCTGGAATATGGCTACGGTTACTAGTATCTGCAGGACGACAACGATGGAGATCATTATTACCATCTGGGACTTTATGGTCCTGGGAATGAAAAGATTCAGGAATTTGCGCATTACTCCTTCCTCAAAGGTTTGACCTTTTGTGTTCGATTATAATAAATCCGCTTCACAAATACTTCAAGAGATGGATTAAAAAAGCCCCCTCACATGGAGGGGGCAAAATATAGGAAAGTAACGCACTTTTATTGGTTGGTACTACTCAGTAGCTTCTGTGTAGGAAACCTCATATATGGTTGTCGTACCACTTACCTCGTTGCCGACAACAAGAAGGTTCTTGCCACTCTTGCTCTTTGAGGCGGGTATGAAATAGAGGCCTTCAGGTCCCAGGTCGCCTGCTTCTGCAAGCTCGGTTTCGGGATCCTTGGTGAAGTCTCTGTTGTTGATATACTGAACAAACTTGGGCTCAGCGGGGTTGGAAACGTTGTAAACCATTATTCCACCCATACGCTCAAGGCCTATGAAGGCAAAGGTTGCGTCGTTAATAACGCCGACAGTAACACCCTCGGGCTCGGGGCCTTTGTTGTCGCTTCTGTCATCTATATCGTTGCTGTCGTTTGAAGCGTTGAAATAGTTGGGGTACATCTCAGCGGTTATCCTCTCGAAATCATTGCCGCTGTCGTAAACAAGCTCACCAGCGGTGCTCCATATGGAGAAGGAGCGTGTTCCGAAGCTGTAGAGCTCTTCGTAGGCGCCGTCTTTGTCGGTATCACCTTCGGTGGTTATTATTCTAAGGTTGCTGTCACCGTCTGCGGCGAGTGTTATGAATTCAGCGGAGAAGCTTTCGTTATCAAGGGGCATGTCCTCAAGCTTCTCTTCGTCGATATAGTGGATTATGTCGTCTCCATTCTCGTCCTCTGTGGCGTATTCCCTGCCGTCACCCTCGTTTGCTGTTATGATGTAGTTTGAATCGTCGGCTGTGAAAGCTGCGATGGCATCGGGCATGTAAAGGCCTCTGATTGGGTGTGTTTCAAGCTTTGCCACCTCATCCTTGTTGAACATATCGAAGCTGTTCTTTTCAAGGCTGTGGTCTTTGTACCCATAGGGGAGTATGGCGGCTATGGTCTTTGCTTCGAGGTCTGCAACTGCCATAGCATTGTTTTCCTGGAGGGATACGTAGGCTTTCTTGGAGTCTGCTGATACAGCTATGTATTCAGGCTCAACATCCTGGGCAACTGTAGTGCCTTCGGGACCTGTGATCCTTACACCGGAAGCCTTGAGGGAATCCTTGTGGTCGTTGAAGGATGTGAAGTCCATCTCTGTTACAGATGCGCTTTCAACTCCACCGCTTATGTCGATATATGAAACGGAACCTTCGGGGTCGATGGAGTAGTCGTCGTTGGGCTCACCTTCGTTCGCTACCACAACTCCGTTTCCGTCGGGTGTAAATGTTACCATATCAGGAAGGGCGCCCACACTTACCGTGTTTACGATTGTGAAGTTGTCCGCTGTGAAGAAAACTACCTTACCGTCCAGCTGTGTTCCAAGATCATCCTCAGCCTCAACCTCAACAGCTGCGGCAACATAGCCGTTATGGTACGCAACGCTGTTTATGCCGTCACCGTATGCGGAAAGATCGATGGAATCAAGCTTGACGGGAGCAGACAGGTTATCTATGCCTATAACATCGATGGCCTTCGTGTCGCCGTTTACTACGAAAAGCTGGTTGTTTACATCATCGTAAACTACTATTTCAGCAGCACTCTCATCGAATATGCCAGTACTGTATGTTCCAAGTACGGAAAGAGTTACAGTATCATTAACAGGATTCACTTCGGTTATATTGTCCTCTGTGCCGTTATCCTCTGTTTTGTTGTCTTCGTCATCACTGCTGGAGCCGTCGCAGGCTGCTATGCTGAATGCAAGAAGCCCGGCAAGAAAAAGATAAGTCAGTTTTTTCACAGTTGTCCTCCATAATAGAATTGTTCGGATATTAAAGAACTCTTGTTAGAAACATCTCTGATATTTGTAATCCATGTGTCAGATTATTAATTGAAAAAGCTCTTGAATAAGGCTCTAAATCATGATTATGCGATGATACGAATATTCGAAATATATAATAGCGTTGCAAAATCTGAACTTATGGGTATATTCCCAGTCAATGACTATGAATCAAGCGAAACCCCTGTTTAAGAGCGGGGTTTTTATTAAACTCTGTAATACTAGCCAACGACTAGGATAAAACACAGTCCGGAGGATAAGATGACAAGGTTCTTTAAATTCATTCTGCTAGGTTCGCTTTTTGTAATGCTCACTGCATGGGGTTGGGGGAGCAAATACGAGACTATGAAGCCGGAAAACGGCGTTGTTAAGATTCCTGTTAAAGAGGTTAATGATGGGAAGGCTCACTATTATGAAACCAAGCTCGGCGGCAAGGAGATACGCTACTTTCTGCTTAGAAGCACCGATGGTGTGGTTAGAGCCGCCTTTGATGCATGCGATGTCTGCTACCGTGAGAAGAAGGGTTACTCCCAGCAGGGTGTGTATATGGTATGCAACAACTGCGGAATGCGCTTCCACTCCCTTAAGATCAACGTTGTGAAGGGTGGATGCAACCCGTCACCGCTTAAAAGGGAAGAGAAGAACGGCTACGTATACCTTGATATCAAAGATATAGCCATGGGCTCCAGATACTTCTGAGGCTGATTAGATGAATATAATCACTATACCTTTCAGGAACCTGCGCCGTAAGGCGCTTCGCACGTTCCTGCTTACTGCGGTTTTCACAGCGGGGATACTCTCCGTTGTGGGGCTTTACTACGTTTCTGCCAGTATAGGCGAGAGCCTTGAATCAAAACTCACAGCCTACGGCGCAAATATCCTTATCCGCCCCGGCTCGGACTCCCTTGATGTAAGCTACGGCGGGTTCTCCATGGGAAACCTTTCATATAACGTCCAGAAGCTTCAACAGCAGACCGTGGAAGATGGTGTTTTGGGTATTGAGCTCAAAGAGCGAATAAGCGCAGTCGCACCAAAGCTTCTCGAAACATTCTCCCTTAACGGTCGTGAATTTGCTGCCGCAGGGGTGAATTGGACAGAGGAGCTTAAGATCAAGAGCTACTGGTTTATCCACGGCGAACAGCAGCCCGGTAAGGATGATATCATAGCCGGAAGTCAGGCTGCCTCTGTGCTCGGACTTAAACAGGGGGAGACCGTTGAACTGGACGGCAGAAGCTTCAATGTTGCAGGTGTTCTGGCGGAATCCGGAACCGATGACGACAGGCTTGTTTTTATGGATATCGGCGCACTCCAGAGCGTTAAAAACAGACCCGGCGAGGTCACCTTTGTTGAGGTATCCGCCCTTTGTGCAGGCTGCCCCATAGGGGATATTGTTGTCCAGATTGAAAAGAACCTCCCTGGTGCAGATATTACTGCGATGCAGAATGTGGTTAAACAGAGGATGTTCACCATTGGCTTCGTACAGAAGCTTGTCCTTGCCGTAAGCGGCGTAATCCTTGTTACCGCATGCTTTATGTTGGCAGTTTTTATGATGGCAAGTGTTGCGGAGAGACGGAGTGAGATAGGAATACTTCGCTCCATGGGCTACTCCCGCTTTAAGGTATTCTTCATTTTCACCTTTGAGGCTGTGTTCATCGGCATAATATCCGCACTGGCCGGCTTCTACTCCGGTCTTTTCACAGCCGATGAGCTGTTGAAGCGTATGGATCTGGTGGAAGCCGCCGGTTCCAGTTTCGTTCCCTCGCATCTGCTCATCAGCATAGGTGTGGTTACCTTAATATCCGTTGCGGCTTCCATAGTCCCTGCTGTTAAGGCGGCAAGGACAGAGCCTGCAAGCGCAATTGTGAGGTTATAAATGCTTGAAGTTATAAATGTATATAAAAGCTACACTGGTAAAGGCATTGTGACCCCTGTGCTCAAGGGGGTATCTCTCCATGTGGGCAAGGGTGAGTTTGTAAGCCTTACCGGACGTTCCGGATCAGGTAAGAGTACGCTTCTTAATGTTGTTTCCTCACTCCTCGAGCCGGATAAGGGTAAGGTTATCTTCTGCGGTGAGGAACTGGGAGAGATGAAAGAGAGCAGGCTCAATCGTTTCCGCAGGAAAGAGGCATCGATGATATTCCAGTTTCATCATCTCATGCCCTATATGAACGCCTACGAGAATGTTATGCTCCCCTTTCTCAACAGCATGCTCCCTGCGGGGAAGAGTGAAAGGAATAGGGCATCTGAGGCGCTAGAAAAGGTCGGCCTTTCCGGAAAAGAGGGGAGGCTCCCCTCACAGCTCTCCGGAGGTGAACAGCAGAGGGTTGCAATCGCAAGGAGCATTGCCGCAGGTCCTTCCATACTCTTTGCCGATGAACCCACAGGAAGTCTTGATAAGAAGAACGGCGACGCCGTAATGGATATACTTAAAAATCTGAACTCCGAAGGGCTGACCGTTGTGATGGTTACTCACCAGCGTGAGTATGCAGAGCGGGCGGAACGCACCATAGAGATGGAGGACGGAGTAATAATAGGCGGGGAGGAGGTTGCAACAGCCTCTTAAAGATAAACGCTGCAAAAAAAAGGGGAACCTGCTCAGGTTCCCCTTTTTTTTGTATCATATTTCAGACTTGCAGGAGTTTGTTATGTAGTCTGTACCGCTTCTGTCTCCGTTGATTCCCAGTTCCTGAACTTGTAAAGGAAGGCCGCCAAGGATCCAGCCGCAGAGATTATGCCTATGGCAGTAGCCGTTGTGAGATCCAGCCCGAAACCTATTTCAGCATAGGATAGATACGTCATTACCACAGCGGTCATGAATGTTGCGGGTATGCTCGCTATCCAGTGGAACTTAGCCTGCTTTATGAGATACGCCGCAGATGCCCAGAGTACGATTGTAGCAAGGGTCTGGTTTGCCCAGCCGAAGTATCTCCAGATGAGGCCGAACTCCGTCCTTGATACGAGAAAGCCCACGAGGAAAAGGGGAACGGCTATCATAAGCCTTTTTGCACCCTCTTTCTGGGGGAGTTTGAGGAAATCTGCAATGATCAGCCTCGCACTTCTGAATGCTGTGTCGCCGGAGCTGATGGGGAGGATAACAACACCGACGATGGCCAGCAGTCCACCAACTCCGCCAAGGAGTGTGGTTGAGATCTCATTTACCACGAAGGCGGGTCCGCCCTGGGCCAGTGCCGCATTGAGATCTGCACTTCCGCTGTAGAAGGACATGCCGAGGGTTGCCCATATGAGGGCGATGATACCTTCTCCTATCATGGAGCCGAAGAAAATCTTCCTGCCGTATTTTTCGTTAGGTACACATCTTGCCATTAGGGGTGACTGGGTGGCGTGGAAGCCGCTGATGGCACCGCAGGCGATGGTGATGAACATAAGGGGCCATATGGGGAGCTCCTTGGGGTGGATATTGCTTAGGGTAAGCTCGGGGTAGAAGCTGTAGCCCCTTGCAATGAGAGCTGCAGTGAGCCCCACCGCCATGAAGATAAGCACTGCGCCGAAAAGGGGATAGACACGGCCGATTATCTTATCCACGGGGAGGATCGTAGCGATGAAGTAGTAGCAGAAGATGATACCCACAAGCACCATAACAGGGAGGGATGTCATATTCGCCAGAAGCTTTGCGGGACCGAGTACGAAAACAACGCCCACAAGCAGAAGGAGAAGAACAGAGAAGCCTCTCATAAACTGCTTGAAAAAATTGCCGAGGTTATGCCCTACACAGTCGGGGATGGACTGTCCCTTGTAGCGTATGGAGAGCATGCCGGAGAAGTAATCGTGTACCGCACCGCCGAAGATACAGCCGATTACGATCCATATGAGTGCGCTGGGGCCGTAGAGTGCACCAAGGATAGGACCGAATATCGGTCCGAGACCGGCGATATTGAGAAGCTGGATAAGGTAGATCTTCTTAGGGGACATCTTAACGTAGTCCACACCGTCGTTCATGGTTACTGCGGGGGTTTCTCTGGTGGGATCGGAACCGAAGATCCTGTCCACCAGAAGTCCGTATGTGAAGTAGCCTGCGATAAGCAGGGCTGTGCAAATGAAAAAGAGCAGCATTAAAACACCTCCGTTTATGTATGTCACTAATAATAACGATATGACGGGGTGTTTTATACGTGCGGAGTGCTGAGCGGTTGTATAGATATGTTAAGCGGCAGGGGGAGGGGGCTAAGCGGTTTTTATATGCCGAGTGCATCCTTCAGCGGCTTCAGGAAGCGTCTGCTTACTGGAACGGTTTTGCCTGATTTTGTATGAAGATCCGCAGACTGGTTCTCATTGATAACTATATTGTCTATGTGCTCCTTATTAACGAGGAACTGCCTGTGGGTTCGAAGCATATCAGTTTTTGACTCGATACCCTTAAGGGTCAGATCTGTGAGGTAGCTCCGTTCGGGGGTAATTGCATGAACCCCTGTCATATCAGAGGAGACGTACTCTATATCCTTTATATCTATGATCTTGATGATATTTTTCAGAGTGCAGGGTATTTTTTCCAGCTTCTTTTCAGGATAGTTGGGCGTAGCACCGCCGGAGAGAACCTTTTCGACCTTAACGGCTGTTCTCTCCAGCCTTTCCGCCTCTACTGGCTTAAGCAGATAGTCGAGTGCGCTCTCCTCAAAGGCCTTGAGGGCGTATTCATCGTACGCTGTCACAAAGACGATGTAGGGCATACGCTCGGGATCGAGCATGCTTACCATCTCGAACCCGTCCATTCCGGGCATCTGTATATCGAGGAAAATAATATCCGGTTTAAGACGGTTAACCTGCTTTACACCCTCAACGGCGTTTCCAGCCTCTCCGGCATACTCGAACAGCTCGGACTCGTTCAGGAGGTACTTGAGTTCCTCCCTTGCGTATGGTTCGTCATCGATCACAAGTGCTCTATACTTCATCGCCGCACCCCTCTTCGGGTATTACTATCATAACCCTTGTGTATTCACCCTCCGAGCATTCCGTATCTATACCGTACTGATTGCCGCAGAGGTTTTTTATACGTCTGTCCACGCTTTTCATTCCGATACCTGTTTTGCTCTTCTTGTCCATGCAGTATGCACCGGCATTATCCTCTATGGTTATTGTGCACTTTCCATCCCCGACTTTTGCAGATATGGAGATTACACCTTCGCCCATGAGGCTTGATATACCGTGCTTGACAGCATTCTCCACAACGGGCTGGAGGGAGAAGGCGGGTATACGTATATTCATAAATTCCTCGGGTATCTGTATATCCACACGGAGACGGTCGTTGAAGCGAGCCTCTTCTATAATGAGGTATGACTTAATATGCTCAACCTCCTCCCGAAGGGTTGATATGTCGCTGGTGCGCTTGAGGTTGCTCCTGAAAAAGCTGGAGAGGTGTATTATAAGCTCCCTTGCCTTCTCTGGATTTGTACGTATAACCGAGCCTATTGTGTTTAGGGTATTGAACAGGAAATGGGGATTCACCTGCGCCTGTACCAGCTTAAGCTCCGATTTAACAAGGAGGTTTTTCTGCTCTTCGTACTTCGATAGCAGGAGCTGGGTGGAGAGGAGCTCCGCGATACCTTTACCAAAGGACTTGTTTATGCCGAGAAAACGCCTGTTCTTCGGCTCCATCATCTTGATTGTCCCGATGATCTCACCGTCCACGTTAAGCGGAACCACAAGAACGGAGCCGAGGGGGCAGTGTTCATCAATGGAGCATTCGTACTTCTCGCTTATGCCGTCTATGAAGACAACCTCGTTGTTCCTTATGGAGCGCAGGGTGCACTGGGAGGATATGACAGTACCCGGCTTGTGGTGATCCGCACCCATTCCTATGAAGGCGATAACCTTTTCGGTATCGGTGATTGCGACGGAACCGACACCGGTTTCCTCATGGATAACCTTGGCGAGCTTTTCTGCTGTATCGCTTTTTACTCCCTTGGAGAGCAGTCCGAGGGTCTTGTTTGCGATATTTAACGCCTTTTTGGAGAAGGTTACGCCGTAAACATCTATCATATTCTTCTGATCCTTCAGGATGCTTATGAAGAGCGCCGCTCCGAGGGAGTTTGCGAAGATCATCGGCAGGGCGATAACACGCACGAGATCCCATGCTTCAGTAACGGGTCTTGATATAAGCATGATAAGGCTCATCTGGGTTATCTCACTGATAAATGTTGTAAAGAAAGCCACCTTGAAGGAGAAAACCTTATGGGATTCATTTCGGCGTATCAGATACATATGTACAAAGCCGCCAATCAGGCCCTCAACAGTGGTAGAGACTCCGCAGGAGGCGGCGGTGAACCCGCCGAGCATATATCTGTGCAGTCCGCCTGTAAGCCCTACTGCACCCCCGAGGAGCGGTCCGCCAAGAAGCCCGGCCATAACTGCGCCGATGGCCCTTGTGTTTGCGATGGCGTCCTTTATAGGTATGCCTAGATACGTCCCCATTATGGTCAGGGCAGAGAAGAATATGTATAGGAAAACGTAGTCCTTGGTACGGAATGAGCCGGTAATGAGGGGGCGGAAAGTAGGTGTTTTGCTGTAAAGATAGGCGATAACAGCAAATACAGACATTTCCTGAATAAGATTGAGGAGTATGGGCATAATACACCGGTGCGGAATTTTTCAATACAATAATCCCCGCTGTTTTAAAACACAACGGACAATTTTGTTGATTAATATTAACGCCAGCGTTTGATGCGGTACTTTGGGTTCATCATTAATGTTTTCCGCTTTGTCAGACAGAGGGAATTATATGCTCAAAGTTAATCATATGTATTAAATTTAACTTAAATGGAACGATATTACAGTCATAGGTTAAATTATAAAAAATAATGAAATCATATATGTAAACTTTGTGTAAAATGAACGGAGTTATGTGCTAATATATAGTTAGCTTTTGAATTGACATGTACAGGCGTGTTTTGTAGTATGCAAATATAGTAATATATCACATTGGTTCATAAATACCGATGATGATTTAAGAAGCGGTTTCCGGAGACCGTGGTTATTTTTTAATATTTGTTTAAAGGAGATGTCTATGAAGTTAACAAGAACAATCCTTGCAGCGATGCTCGTTGTTATGATGCTGAGCGTTTCCGCTTTTGCTGCTGATCAAAAGGTACGCTGGAAGCTCGCCATGACCTGGGGTCCGACACTCGCACCCTTCACCGATGCCGTTGAGAATATGGCTTCTATGGTCGAGAAAATGAGCGGCGGCGACTTCACTATCCGCATCGATGCCGCAAACAAGCACAAGGCCCCCTTCGGCGTATTTGACATGGTTAAGCTCGGCCAGTATCAGATGGCGCACTCCGCTTCCTACTACTGGAAGGGTAAGGATATCTCATTCCTCGCCTTCACAACCATGCCCTTTGGTATGACTGCACCCGAGCAGTACGCATGGTTCTATTACGGCGGCGGTATGGAACTTATGCAGGAAGTGTACAGCAAGCACAACATGCTCTCCTATCCCGGCGGTAACACAGGAAACCAGATGGGCGGATGGTTCAGAAAGGAGATTAACTCCCTCGATGACCTCAAAGGCCTTAAGATGAGGATCCCCGGTTTTGCCGGAGAGGTTCTTGCAAAGCTTGGGCTCGCTGTAACAAACATCCCCCCCGGCGAACTTTATACATCACTTGAAAGAGGAACCATCGACGCCCTTGAGTGGGTTGGTCCCGGAATGGACATCAAGATGGGCTTCCATAAGATCGCCCCTTACTACTACACAGGATGGCATGAGCCCGCAACGGAACTTCAGTTCCTCGTGAATCAGAAGGCCTTCGACAAGCTTTCCGAAGAGAACAAGGCTATCCTCGAAACAGCAATGAGGCTCTCCGCTTACGATATGTATGCTGAGAACTACCACATGAGCTCCGAGGCGTGGTCCAAGATCGCTTCCGAGTATCCTAACATCAAGATCAGAACCTTCCCCAAAGAGGTTATGGATGCTATGAAGCAGGCAAACAACGAGCTTCTTGCTGAAAAAGCAAAGGACAACCCCATGTTCAAGAAGATCCTCGATTCCCAAGAGGCGTACCTCAACAAGGTAAGGGTTTGGACTCAGATGTCAGACTACTACTATCTTGAGGACAACCTCAAAGAGTAACAGGCTTTTATAGCTGGTTAAAAATATCGAAATCAGGGGTTAACACTCAGCTGAAGGGCAGGGGGTTAACCCCTTTCTCCGTTTGGAGAGAAAAACTAACTAAGGATAGGACTAATATGCTGGATAAAATAGAACGAATCTATGACAAGGCTTCCGACTGGCTCGGTTATTTTACAGCTGCTCTTATGATTCTGATGACGCTGAACGTTTTTTACGACGTTATAATGCGCTACTTCTTTAAAACGGGAAATATCGCCTTTCAGGAGATGGAGTGGCACCTTTTCTCTATTGTGTTTCTCCTCGGCATAGTTTATGCGCTTAAGGAGGACGGCCACGTTCGAGTGGACGTTATATACGACAATATCAGCCCCCAGAAGCAGGCTGTTATCAATATAGTTGGAACCTTTGTGTTCCTTATCCCCTTCTCCCTGCTCATCGCCTCCGGTTCCATCGGCTTTGTTAAAGAGGCATATGTTACAGGTGAGATAAGCGGAGACCCCGGCGGACTGACCCACCGGTGGCTGATTAAGGCGGTTGTGCCGCTGGCATTCTCAATGCTTGCACTGGCTAGTGTCGGCTATATCGTAAAGAACATCAATATAATCCGCAGAGGCGGAGAGAAGCCCAAAGAGATGCAGGGAGGCGCATCATGATAGGAATCATAATGTTCTTCTGTGCCCTGTTTATGCTTCTTTTCGGATATCCCGTTGCGTTCACCTTCGGGGCGGTATCCGTCATATTCGGAATGATAGCGGGCATCATGTCCGTAGGTCTCGATGCCGGTCTTATGGAGGGTCTGCAGGCGGGGAGGCTTATGTTTGCCTTCATGCCCCACCGTATCTTCGCCATCATGAACAACACGATCCTTATGGCTATCCCCCTTTTCATCTTCATGGGTATCGTTCTCCAGAAGACGAAGCTTGCCGAGAAGCTCCTTGAATCCATGGGCTTTCTTTTCGGCGAGGTGAGGGGAGGTCTTGCCATCAGTACGGTACTTGTGGGCGCACTCCTTGCGGCATCCACGGGCGTTGTGGGAGCCAGCGTTGTGGCGATGGGGGTTATCTCCCTCCCGGTTATGATAAAGTATAACTACAACAACAAGCTATCCACAGGAACCATCTGTGCTGCGGGAACGTTGGGGCAGATTATCCCCCCATCTATCGTTCTCATAATCCTCGGGGATGTTTTTCAGGTTCCCGTGGGTGATCTTTTCAAGGCGGCTGTGTGGCCCGGTGTGTACCTTGTGGGCGCATATGTTATCTATATCGTAATCATCTCATTCCTTAATCCGAAATCGGCTCCCCCCGTTCGTATAGAGGATTCCCACGGAACGAAGAAACAGCAGGTATTCAAGGCTATTAAGGCGATTGTGCCCCCCCTTGTGCTTATCATTCTCGTACTCGGCTCGATCTTCGGCGGGGTTGCAACGCCTACGGAATCCGCCGCAGTGGGTGGTGTCGGAGCTGTGATACTCTCCATTCTGTACAGGGAATTCTCCTTTAAGCTCATATTCGACAGCTCACTGGAGACGGTTAAGATTACTGCGATGGTGTTCGGTATCCTTGTTGGCGCCACGGCGTTCTCCATGGTGTTCACCTACACCGGCGGTGATATGATTGTTGAGGAGTTCATGCTAGGGCTCCCCGGCGAGAAATGGGGTTTTCTGATTCTCTCCATGATATCGATCATGGTCCTCGGATTCTTCATCGATTTCATTGAGATATCCTACATTATCGTGCCTATTCTGGTGCCCATTTCAGAGGCGATAGGTATAAACCCCATATGGTTTGCGATACTAATCGCCATGAACCTTCAGACATCATTCCTGACGCCTCCCTTCGGCTTCAGTTTGTTTTATCTGAAAGGGGTTGCACCGCCGCAGGTTAAAACAACTGAGATATACAGAGGTGTTCTGCCGTTCATTGCGATACAGGCGGTTATCCTCATTATCCTTGCGGTTTATCCGGAGATATTCGGTATTTCCCAGGGATTCTAATAGGAATTCAATAGATAGCTACTACAAGCGGCCTCGACTGGGGCCGCTTTTTTATTGAGTACTATAAGTATATATGCTAATAATCAGCATAACGTGTAGGAGTATAGCGATTTGAATATTGATATTGATCATAACGAACTAAGTATAGATGAAATAATTGACGAGTGTATTAGTCTCTCTAGTTATTTTCCAAAAATATTTCATGATAGAGGTTTTATTGATGTTAACCTTATTCATAAGGTTAAATATTTCAGTAAAAATCTCGAAGAAACCGATAAAGATATACTACGTGAGTTAATTACTATATTTTATCATTTTTTAGATAATATGATATACAATTATGACTTTAAAGATAGCAGTTGGTTGACAAGAGCAAAGAAAGAGTTAAGTCCAATACTTTATAAGAGCAAATCTTTAAGGTCTTATGAAATTCAAAAGATATTAGAAGAATTTACTTCTTCAACTTTTAGTACTTTAAGAAAAGTTGAAAATGACATTTATAACATTGTAGCTAGAGATCCAAATAAAAAAATTTCCATTGGTGACTTGCATAGAGTTAGTAAATCTAAAAATAAAGATAATGGTGAACGCCAAAACCTTGAATTACAAGAATATATTGACACTACTAAGAAAAGAGCCTCTCAACTTCTTGCTTCTTTAGAACAAAATATCAAACAAGTTGAGAAAGTTGAAGAGCAGGAGGTAACAGATAAACTCAAAAAATCTTTCAGTGATAGAGCAGAAACTGTTTGTAAAAATAAGAATAATTGGTTCAAGATAACTCTTAGTTTTTCTGTCATTGCAATTATTTCAGTTTTGTTTGTTTTAGGTTTGTTTGATAACTATTGGCATACAAGTGATATACCAAGTGTACTCATAATAAAGCGCTCCTTTGTCGCAGTATTCTCATTAATCATCCTTAGCTTTTCTTTCTCACAGTATAACAAGGAGCGTGAGATTGAAGAGGCATACAGATTTAAAGAGGCTGTTGCATCCAGTACACCGACTTTCAGAGACCTCGCTGTTGATCAGGTTGTTAAAGATAAGATACTTGAAGAATCCACTTCTGTTATGTACCGCTCACCCTACGATTCCACAAAGAAGCTGAAGGTAGACGGCAGGAAAACCAATGTAGATGATTTAGTTACACTGATGGATAAACTTAAGCTCAATGACAGGACAGATATAAAAGCTCTGTTTGAGATACTTGAGAAAATGAAAAACGTTACCAAGGATTAACTAAACGGGCGATAAGGGATTCGAACCCCTGACACCAGGCTCCGGAGGCCTGTGCTCTATCCAACTGAGCTAATCGCCCTTTTTCAAAAGAATGGTACTATATTCATCGAGTATGTTCAAGTCAAGGATTTTGAAGCCTCCCTGCTCGTAACATCTTCTTACATCATAGTTTTCCTCAATCGGAATGCCCGAAAGTATAACCATGCCGCCCTCAGCAAGATGTACCGATACGTAATCCCGCAAAGCCATTGCTATGTCATAATAAATGTTCGCTACGATGATATCGTAAACGCCGCTGACAGACTCGGCGTACCCGCATATTATATGGTTGTTCGAAACATCGTTCATCCGGTTGCAGTCAAGGGCGGTTATACATGATGAAAAGTCCGGATCGAACCCCACAGCCATTCTAGCACCCAGTTTTGATGCCGCTATACCGAGGATTCCAGTTCCACAGCCTATGTCCAGCAGGGTCTTCCCCTCTATTTCCATCGAGGAGAGCTTCCGCAGGCATGACTGCGTTGTTTCATGCTCGCCGCTACCGAAGGCTCCCTGACGTATTATCATACTGCATGAATCATTTATGTCGATTGTATAGACCTTTTTCTGCTGCATCCCAAACCGCCTGTTTTAGTCACGAAAATACCTGATACCACACACGCCTGAATTGGGCAAGCCTCCCCTATGTTCATAACTATGTTATCGGAGTCCAAAACCCTTAATACAGGTTGACAAGCCGGTCAATGAGTAATATCCATATATATCCTATATACAGAGGTGTAAAATGGCCGAACTTAAGAAAAAAGATGCCTACAATGTGGCGATAGCCGGTGCTACCGGAGCCGTAGGCGAGACATTCCTTGAAATTCTCGAAGAAAGAAACTTCCCCATTGCAAAGCTTAAGCTCCTTGCTTCCAAACGCTCTGCGGGTAAAAAGATAAAATTTAAAGGTACGGAATACACGGTTGAGGAACTTACCCACGACTGCTTCGACGATGTTGATATAGCTCTCTTCTCCGCAGGTGGCGGAAGAAGTAAGGAGTTCGCACCCTCAGCAGTTAAGGCGGGCGCCGTGGTTGTGGATAACAGCTCCGCTTTCCGTATGGATGACGACGTTCCACTTGTAGTCCCCGAGGTGAACCCCCATGCCGTTAAAGAACACAAGGGGATCATAGCAAACCCCAACTGCACAACTATCATAATGGTTGTGGCACTCCAGCCCCTCCATGCATTCAGCAAGGTCAAAAAGGCTGTGGTTTCTTCATACCAGTCCTCATCCGGTGCGGGTGCGCAGGCTATGGAAGAGCTTATGGAGCAGGCTCGCCAGTGGACCAAGGGTGAGAAACTCACTGTGGATAAGTTCGCTCACCAGCTACTTTTCAACGTTATACCCCATATCGATTCCTTCCAGGAAAACGGCTACACTAAGGAAGAGATGAAGATGTTCAACGAAACACGCAAGATCATGGGTGATAAAGACGTTAAAGTAAGCTCCACATGCGTTCGTGTTCCCGTTCTCTCAGCACACTCCGAAGCGGTCACAGTGACCACAGAGGATGAAATAACCGTAGAGAAGGCGAAGGAGCTTTTTGCCGCCGCTCCCGGTATAGAGGTTATGGACAACCCCGATAACCTTGAGTATCCCATGCCCCTCTTCTGCGCAGGGGACGATACCTGCTACGTGGGCAGAATCCGCAAGGATCTCACCGATGACAACACGCTCACTTTCTGGGTTGTCGGCGACCAGCTTCGTAAGGGTGCGGCGACTAACGCCGTGCAGATTGCAGAGCTTCTCATTAAGTAAATATCAGAAAATCAGCATAATATGTATAAAAGGCGGTCCTGCGGGGCCGCCTTTTTTTGTATTTGATAATTTCTGCGTAATTCCAGGATGATAATAGAATAAATAAGGTAAATATGAAAAACTTTCAAAAAATGATACAAGAAAGAAAAAATATATGACATTAATAGCGTAATTATCTCATAGTAATGAGTAAAAAATATGCAAAATATTGATTGACATTGCATAAAACAGGTAATATATTCGGCGCAGTCACCCATAGGCGGCTCCTGTGTGGTGCGTTTAAATAAAAATAACAGTAATTATGATATTTCGGGGTAAAGATGAACTCACTCGGTAGACACATTCTCGTAGAGCTTTACGGATGCGAAGAGGATATCCTCAGCAACACAAAACTTATCCAGCAGGAAATGGAAAATGCGGCTGATATAGCCGGAGCAACAAGGGTAGGGAGCAATTTCCACACCTTCAGCCCCTACGGCGTTAGTGGCGTTGTGGTTATCGCTGAATCACACCTTACGATCCACACATGGCCCGAACTCGGCTATGCCGCACTTGATCTTTTCACCTGCGGTGATAGTGTTAACCCATGGACAGCCTTTGAGCACCTCGAAAAGGTTTTTAAGGCATACAAGGTACAAACACAGGAGATTAAAAGGGGTAGCGTTAAGGATGCAGAAGAGAACCCCGCCCCTGTGCAGCTCTGCGCAGTCAGGAGTGCATAGTAATGATCTTTAAAACACCTACCACCCATTTCTACGTAACAGGAAGCAGTGAGGGATACACATCTTTGAACGCCTTCGACGGTGCTTTGCTCGATGCAGGCATAGGCAATACGAACCTCGTTAAGATGAGCAGTATCGTCCCCCCGAAGTGTAAACTCATAGAGCCCGTTAAGCTCCCCCAGGGGAACCTTATACCCGTTGCCTATGCGTCCATAGTTGTTGCGGAGCCGGGTATCACCATATCCGCCGCGGTGGCCGCCGCCTATCCAGAAGACGAGGAGATGGCAGGGCTTATCATGGAATACTCCGCACCCGCCAGAAAAGGCAAGGTTGAGGAGCATGTAAGGCTCATGGCCGAGAAGGGTATGGAGATGAGAGGGCAGAAGATAAAGGAGATCCGCAGTGTTTCTATCGAGCATGAAGTGCAAAGCATAGGCGCAGCTTTCGCCGCAGTTGTTCTCTGGGATTAATGATAGATGTCTGAATACAGCGAAAAGTATACCGAACACTACGAAGACGGCTCCTCCCTGAGTTTCGAGGTTAAAAAACTCTATTCAGGGGAGAGCGAGTACCAGAAGCTTGATATATATGAGACCGAACACCTCGGCAACCTTATGACCCTCGACGGGCTTGTTATGCTCAATTCCGCCGAGGAGTTCGCCTACCACGAGATGATCGCCCATGTCCCCATGTTTGCACACCCGAACCCCCAAAGGGTGCTTGTTATCGGCGGCGGGGATGGAGGAACTGCTAAAGAGGTCCTCCGCCACGAGTGCGTTAAGGAATGCGTTATGGTGGAGATCGATAACCTTGTTGTGGAGAAATCAAAGGAATACTTCCCCGATCTGCACGATTTCGATAACGAACGCCTGACTCTCCTCATTCAGGATGGCGTTCAATATATAAAAGATAACCCAGGCTCCTTCGATGTGGTTCTTATCGATTCCACAGACCCCATTGGCCCCGCAGTGGGTCTGTTTCAGGAGGAGTTTTATAAGGCAGTTTCTGCTGCTATGAAGGAGGATGGAATATTCTCCGCCCAGTCCGAAAGCCCTTGGATGTATAAGGATATACAGAAAGCGATGTTTGCCGATCTGAAGAAGGTTTTCCCCGTGGTGGATATGTATCTCTCCTTCATACCCTTTTATCCCTCCGGCATGTGGAGCTTCGCTTTCGCATCCAAGGTATATAAGCCCTTCGAGAAGCTGAGAGAGAACGACATAAAAGCGATGGAGCCCGAATTGAAGTATTTCAACTCAGATATAATGAGGGGCTGTTTTGCACTCCCCACCTTCGCCAAAGAGGTGCTCTGATTTATCCCGTATCAAACTGCTTCATCGCCTGCGATACGCCATATAATGAGGCGGAATGGGTCATCTTCGGAGCACCCTATGACGGTACAAGCAGTTACCGGCCCGGTTCCCGTTTCGCCCCCGACAGCATAAGAGCTGCATCCTATGGGCTTGAAACATATTCCCCTGCCCAGGATAAGGATCTTGAGGATGTCAGGATCTGCGATTGCGGCGATGTGGAGCTCTCGTTCGGCGATAAGAAGCGTATCCTTGCTGCCATAGAAGAAAAGGCTGCTGGCTTTGTTCAGGATGGCAAGAAGGTTATCGGGGTAGGGGGTGAGCATCTTGTTACGCTCCCCCTCTTTATGGCCTCAGCGGGCAAGCTTGAGAATCCCGCTCTCATACATCTGGATGCCCATGCGGACCTGCGGGATGACTATATGGGAGAGAAGCTTTCCCACGCAACGGTTGTGCGCCGGATTGCAGATGTTATTGGTGCAGAGAACGTATTCCAATACGGCATACGTTCCGGTACGGCTGAAGAGTTCGCCTACATCCGCTCTAATTCGACCATGAAAACTCCGCCGGAGAAGCTCAAAAGCATTCTAAAGGACAGGCCGGTCTATTTTACCCTTGATCTTGATGTACTTGACCCCGCTTTTTTCCCCGGTACAGGTACCCCGGAACCCGGGGGCTGGAGCTTTAGTGAACTTGTGGGATTTTTCCAATTCATCAGCGGTTTGAATGTTGTTGGATGTGATGTTGTGGAGCTCTCTCCGCACTATGATCACAGTGGTGTTTCGAGCATCACAGCGTCAAAGGTTCTCAGAGAGCTTATTTTAAAGGTATTTTGATCTTGGCATTTTTAATTTAGCAGGTTATTATAGCTTGATTTTAGAGGTTCCTCTGTGTATAAACAGAGAAACTTCTTGAGTGAGGAGGTTGTAGTGAATAAGAAGGAACTGATTGAAATGATCGCAGACAAGTCCGGCCTTAAAAAGGCGGACGCTGAGAAGGCTCTCAAGGCATTTGAAGAGTCAGTAGTTGAAGCTCTTAAAGCTGACGACAAGGTTACCCTTGTTGGATTCGGTACATTCTCTGTTTCTGAGAGAAAAGAGCGCAAGGGAAGAAACCCTCAGACTGGTGCTGAGATGGTTATTCCTTCCAAAAAAGTGCCTAAGTTCGTTGCTGGTAAACTTTTCAAGGACAGCATTGACTAAGCACGTTATCAACGTTTTGATAATCAGCTAATCAGGGAATAAAAAGCTCCCTTCCGAAAGAGGGGAGTTTTTTAATTTCCCTTGATTCTGATTAAATGGGGAAATTCATCATCCTGAGAATTTTCCTGCCGCTCCTCTCGGCAAACCCATCTCTCCATATTTTATTATAGAATTTACCATCCATGGAAATTCCATTGCCGCTACGCTTGGCAAAGCCTTCGCTCCGCTTACTTCCGTGGAAGCCAGTTGCTAATCATACGTCTAAGGTTGAAACCAATAAAGCCAACATCCATGTTAGCTGTTTACTCATAAATCTCTATCGTTAGAATTGAATTATGTTGGCTATAGCGTTTACACTTAAGAGAAAACAACGTGAGACGTAAAAAGGTATTTCGTTAAACAGGTAACTAGTAGCCAATATTCTGTTTAGCTAATAACCCTCTTAATCTTCCCCGAATGTTTTACAGCCGAATGAGCTCTATTGGAACCGCCCGGAAGTTTTGGCCGCACGTGACTGATGAGTTAATCTTAAATGTTGAGCATCTTAAATGTATGAAGTGCGGTTACACTCCTCAGCATCAGCAAAACTTCAGGTGGAAAAAGAGTGAAATGAGGGCACCGCCATCTCTTACGAATTTATGTTAATAAATGAGTAACAATGGGGGCTGGAAAACCCTGAGGGAAAAGTTTTGCATACTTTTGCGCCAAAAGTATGGCGTGCTTTAGCACGAAACACATAAATTAGTGACTTATTTCTAATTATAGTATGAAAGGAAAAGATCGCAGGGAACTTTTTAGGGAACAAAGTTCCCCGCACCCCTCAAAAACTCACCTTGTAGATAACTATTAAGGTTGCGACTCAACAGGCTTCCAAGGATGGAAGCCCTGAAGGCTTAGCTGAATAGGGCTCTGCTCAATTCACGTAGCCGGAAGTACGAGAGGACAAAGTTTCTTTGCCCGAACAACAATGGAATTTCCATGGAAGGAAAATTCCATAAATAGGTTTAGAACAAAGTTCCCCGCACCCCTCAAAAACTCACGTTGGGAATAACTGCTAAGGTTGCTACATAATAAGCCAACTATATCCCGACTATGCTTTACAAAAATTTGCAGATTTTATATCATTAAGATACTGAAAACATACGTTTATTATTCAGGAGTGTAAATCATGGAAGTAGGAGTAACGAATTTAGGGCGCTATCTGCTTGAAGAGCAGAGGAAACACCCCCAGGCCACCGGAGACTTCACTCTTATCATTGAGCAGATTGCATTCGCATGCAAGGTTATAAGCCGTGAGGTAAACAAGGCAGGAATCGTGAACATCCTTGGAAAGGCCAAGAATGTGAATGTCCACGGCGAGGAACAGCAGAAGCTTGATGTATACTCAAACAGGAAGATGATACAAGCTCTCGACCACATCGGCAAGCTCTGCGCCATGGGTTCCGAAGAGGATGAGGAGATCATCAGGATTCCTGATCACTACCCAAAAGGTAAGTACGTTGTTGTTTTCGACCCCCTTGACGGATCCAGTAATATCGATGTAAATATCAGTATCGGAACAATATTTGCCGTTTATAGAAGCATATCTTCATGCAAAGAGGGTGTGGAAGAGGATTTTAAACAGTCTGGCAGAAACCTTGTTGCTGCAGGATATGTGCTCTACGGCTCCAGTACTATGCTTGTTTATACAGCCGGAAACGGTGTTAACGGCTTTACTCTTGACCCCAACATCGGCGAATTCCTTCTTTCCCATGAGAATATAAAGATGCCTGAATCAGGCAAGATATACAGCTTCAACGAGGCTAACTATAACCGCTGGACACCAGAGATACAGAATTACGTTAACTGCCTGCGGAATATGACCGAAAGGCAGTACACCGGAAGATACATCGGCTCACTGGTGGCCGATTTCCATAGAAACCTCCTGAAGGGTGGAGTATTCGGTTATCCCGGTGATTCCAAGAACCCCAAGGGTAAACTCAGGCTCCTTTATGAAGCTATACCTCTCGCCTTCATTATCGAGCAGGCGGGGGGGCAGGCCACCGATGGTGAGCAGAATATCCTCGATATAGTCCCCGAGGAGCTCCACCAGAGAACGCCTCTTATCATAGGTTCGAACTATGAAGTTGATCTTTATAAGCAGTATATGAAGGGTGAAGTAAAATGCTGATAGGCGCCCACGAATCTGCATCCGGAGGGGTTTACAAAGCTGTGGATCGTGCTCTGGCTGATGAGTGCGAGTCCATGCAGGTGTTCGTCAAGAACAACAACCGCTGGAAGGCAAAACCCCTCACAGACAAAGAGATAGAAAAATACCATACAGAGATAGAAAAGCTGGGTGCGGGCAATGTCTGCACCCATGCCTCCTACCTTATCAACCTTGCCACCGATAAGGAGGAAACCTACGAGAAGTCTGTCAACGGAATGAAGGACGAGCTCGACAGATGCGATAAACTCGGCATACCCTACTATATAATCCACCCCGGCAGTCACGTTGGCCAGGGTGAGGAGTTCGGCATCAAGAAGATCGCCGATTCTATCTCTGATATATATAATGACGGAGACTACAAAACCATGCTCCTGCTTGAGATTACAGCGGGGCAGGGGACAAACCTCGGCTACACCTTCGACCAGCTCGGGGAGATCATGGATAAATGCGGACTGGACGAGCGGATAGGCATCTGCCTCGATTCCTGCCATATGTACTCCGCTGGCTACGATATTGTTAATGAATACGATAAGGTTTTCGACAAACTCTTCGACCAGTTCCCGGGCAAGATCAAGGTGTTCCACCTTAACGACACAAAATTCCCCCACGCAAGTAAGCGTGACCGCCACGAGTTCATCGCTCAGGGTGAGATCGGGGAGGATTTCTTCAAGCGTGTGGTGAATGATGAACGTTTTAAGGATGTGCTCGGTGTCCTGGAAACCCCCGTTAAAGGTGATGACACCTATCTGGAAGAGGTTCGTCTCCTCAAATCCTACAGAAAATAACCATACTTATTCCATAGAGGTCTGATTGATATGAGTGATTCCCCCGCAGTGATGATTCTTAAAGAGCTTCTCGATGTTGAAAAAGAGGTAGAAACCCATATATCCCACGTGCTTCTTACTAAAGACCACGTCTATAAGATAAAGAAAAAGGTGGATTTCGGATTCCTCGACTTCTCCAGACTAAAACAGCGCAAGCAGTACTGCCTCATGGAAAAGGAGCTCAACGAGCGTTTCTGTGACGGGGTTTATGAGGATGTCCTCAAAATAGCCCGCAAGGAGAAGAGCTTCGAGCTTGCACCCTTCGACAATACCCAGAACACGGTGGAATACGTTGTTAAGATGAGGCGTATCCCCGAGGGTGATTTCTTCTCCACCCGTGTACAGAATAATGAAATAAGCTATGAAGAAGCTGTGCGTGTCGGCAAGCATATCGGCTCACTCTTCAAGGGGATCAACACCCCGGAGATGCAGGCGAAGGAGGAGGGGGACTACTCCGTAGTCCGCTTCAACTGTGAGGAAAATTTCCAACAGACCGAAGGGTATAAGGATAAATTCATAGATCCCGAAGCCTTCGATTTCATAAAGAAGAAGACAATGGCCTTTCTGGATGAAAACGCTGACCTTTTCCGTGAAAGGGCGGAGAAGGGTTTTGTAAAGAACGGGCACGGTGATCTCCGCATCGAACATGTCTTTTACAACGGCGATCAGATAGGGCTCATTGACTGTATCGAGTTCAACAGACGTTTCCGCTTTAACGATGTAATGTCCGAGATCGGTTTTCTCAGCACGGAGCTTGACCAGGCCGGCAGAACGGACCTTTCCGACGGCGTTCTTGAGGGATTCTTCACAGAGTACGACGATGAGGGGAGCCGGAAGCTCCTGAACTTCTACCGTTGCTATCGTGCCTACGTAAGGGCGAAGGTGACCTGCTTCCTTCTCGCCGAGAAGGGTGAGGAATGGGAGAATTTCAATGATGTCCTTGCTCAGGTCCATGAGCTTATAAGGCTTGCCGTTGTTTATGCTGTGAATATGGATTCTCCTAAAACACTCGTATTCCATGGCCTTATGGCCAGTGGTAAGAGCAAGAACGCCCGATTATTCAAGGAGATTTACCCTGTACACGCCGTAAATTCCGATCACCTCCGCAAAACCTTGGCGGGTATGGACCCCGAAGAGCGGGTATATGTGGACTACGGGACAGAGATATACACGAAAGAACACACCCAAAGGATGTATGAGGAGATGGGTCGGATAGCGCAGAAATGTAGGGAACTTGGCAGGATGTGCATACTGGACGGCAGCTTCTCTAAGAAGGCGTATCTTGAGTATGTCCTCTCCGCTGGTGAGCTTGATTACAGCCTTATACGCTTCTCCGCTCCAGAGGATGTTGTTCAGGAACGCTTGAGGAAGCGTCTTGAGAAGAAGACCGTCTCCGACGGACGTGAGGAGATATATCAAGCACAGAAGGATTCCGCCGAGGATATCGGCTCAGACCTTGATATAGTTACGACGGGTGATCCCAGAGACAACGCCACGGCTGTTATTAAGTTTCTGGTGAGCGATGAAGCTTAATTTCTCCGTTACACAGGTCAACTCACCCTTTGAGGACACGGCCTTTTTTGTGCGTAACACCTATAAGAAACGTTCCCTCCTGTTCGACTGCGGCAAGATAGGCGGTCTTACAAATCAGGAGGTTCTCAGTATATATGACATCTTCATAAGCCACACCCACATAGACCACTTCTACGGTTTCGACCGCATCTTGCGAGGCTCCATAATGGCGGATAAAACCATCCGCATCTTCGGTCCCCCCGGTATAATAAGAAACGTACGGGGGAAGGTGGAGTCATATACATGGAACCTTATCAAGAGTTATCCTATTCGGCTCGAGGTTGTGGAGCTCGATAAAAGCATGGTCCATAAACACGCATTCTTTAAGGCTGAGAATGGATTCGAGCCGGAATACTCCGAGATAGCCCACGATGATATCGACCTTGGGGATGGTTTCATCTTTGACTTCGAGTTCTTCGATCATCGTGTGACATCTGCCGGCTATAAGCTCACCGAGTCTAGGCATATTGCCGCCGATAAGGATGCCATGGCGGAAAACGGACTAAAACCCGATAAATGGTTGGGAGAGCTGAAGGAGCATCTGGCCGCTTCGGGTGATCCGGAGCGCAGATTCACTGTCGATACGGTGGAAGGTGCGAAGGAGTTCAGCTCAGCCGAGCTTGAGGGTATGATAATCCGCTACACCGATCCCCAGAGTATAACGTTTATAACGGATATTGCTCCCAGCTATGATAATTACCGCAAGGCGGTTGAGTTTGCAGAAAACAGTACCATATTGCTCATAGAGGGCGTGTTCATGAAGGAGGATATCCTCCATGCCATGGAGAAGAAGCACCTCACCCTCGACCTAGCAAAGCAGATATACCGGAGGAGCGGTTCAAAATTCGTCCGCTTCTTCCACTTCGCTCCACGCTATGACAGGATGCGCCCCGCTTTTATGAAGCGGCTTTATGAAGGGTTCGAAGGGAATATTCTCTAAGGAATCCTCGGGAGATAACTTGTTCAGCACAAAGCCTAAACACCCTCTGGAACCATTTATCGACCTTGAGGGGATAGATGATGACGAACTGGCCGTTATGGATATCAAAAGGGCGGAAACCGAGGAGGTTTCAAGGCCTGAAAACTATCCGGAGTTCCGTAAAAACGGCAGGGACGGCGTACTTCTTATCCACGGTTTCACAGGTGCTCCCTATGAGATGCGCCCCCTTGCGGATCATCTATACAACGATGGCTACACCGTTTATCTTGCAAGGGTAGCAGGACACGGCTCCAGACCGGAGTATCTTGAGACCATGTCATATCTGGACTGGTACGAATCACTTAAATACGGATACTACCTTCTGAGAAATAACTGCGAACGTATATTCGTGGCCGGGCAGTCCATGGGTGGGCTTTTGGCGGTTAATCTTGCAGTGAACCATGAAGTGGAGGGTCTTATACTTTCTGCCCCATGTTTCAGGGTAAAAAACCGCCTGATCGGGATAGTTCCCTTTGCAAAGCATATTAAAAGGTTCGAGACAAAGGAGATTAAGGAGGAGGACAGAGAGTTCTTCTACGACAGATACTCCCTCGAAGGGCTCCATCAGCTTATGATGCTCATGCGACTTACGGAGGGATGCGCACCCCGGGTTCATGTCCCCACGCTGACATTCCAGTGCAGTCTGGATAAAACCGTTGAGCCGTGTGCATCAGAGCAGTTTCATAAGGATTTGGGAACCTATGATAAGCGTCTTATTATATATGATGACGGCGAAACATCCGTCCATGCGTTAACAACTGAGAGCAATCCCTGGCGACCGGAGATGTTCGCAGAGATCAGCGGCTGGCTTAAACGTTTCTGAAATAAAGAACTGTCTGTTATTTCATTATATTCCTTTATTTTTTATTTAACTTAAGTTCTTATTTAAGGGTGGATATACTATATTAATATCCGAATATCTCTATCTCTACCGGCACTGTAACATGCTGGTATAATTAGTACAATATTAATGATAAGCAGCACTGTTATGCCTCTATATTTCATATACTGAACAAGTTAAATCTATAATAAAGACATCTGTGTTCAGGATAATGCTCAAAATAAATGCAAATTTAATTATAACTATGTTCTGATATTGTCTCGATGCCTTCGGAATGTATTGTAAATAACTGACCGTAGTGTGTAATATGAGGTGAAGAAATATTGTGCAGTGTTTTGCTGTACTTTTAGGCAGTGCATTGTTCCGTTATAAATCCTGATCAAATTTGTTCAGTATCGTAAAAAACAGACTAAACATGGTTTCGTATAATGAATAGAATTCAGGAATTAAAAACAAGATATTGTAGGGCGATAACATTGGAAACGTATCTGTAAACATTGGGGGCTCATTTTGCTTATAATTAAAAGCACAATTATAGCAGTAAGATATGACGAAATTGATAATGTATTGTACCTCCTGGTCAAAAAAATGTTGACTATCACTCTTTGTTCACTATAATGAACAGCATAGGATGTATAACAGAGGTCTATTTTGAAGTTTGGTAAGATGATTAGAGAACTGAGGCAGGAGAGGAATTTGACCCTGCGGGCCCTTGCGGAGTTGAGCGGCTGCAGCACTTCATTCCTTTCTCAGGTAGAGAGGGATTTAATCTCGCCGACTGTGGCAAGCCTCAAGAAGCTGGCCGATGCACTCGGCGTAACCATGACCTCCTTCTTTGAGCAGGATAACAGCACAAAGAGCAGCGTTGTTGTCCGCAGAGGGGAGAGGGTTCGGTTTGCCTCAAAGGGCTCCCGTGTTATTTACGAGTCACTGAAGCCCCTTGAAGCAAACTCCGTACTCGAGCCGCTTTATCAGATCCTTGAATCAGGTGCTTACAGCGGTGACGACTATAACATCCATGTTGGCGAAGAGTTTGTTATAGTCCTTAGTGGAAGGCTTGAGATAACCCTGGATGATGAATCCATCGTTTTGTCAGAAGGGGACAGCGCTATCTATAATTCTAACGTTCCGCACCGCTGGCGGAATATCAACGATGGTCAAACAGAGCTGTTATGGGTGAATACACCCCCAACATTTTAATTTACGGATAGAGGAAGTAAGCGAATGCTAAACGAACTTATTGCCAACACAATGCCCTTTATGCCCAAATCCTTTGTGAGACTGTTTGCTCAGAAGTACGTTGCGGGAAAGTACCCTGAGGATGCCTTCCAGTACACAGAGGATCTGAATCGTGAGGGAGCCGTGGGAACAATCGATCTCCTCGGCGAATTCACAGAGGAGCGCGAAAAGGCCCGTGAAACTGTGGATATGTACAAGCATGTTCTGGACAACATCGTTTCCAGAAAGCTCGGTACAAACATATCCATCAAACCCACAGCCTTCGGAGCGCTGGTGAACATGGACTTCTGCACGGAAAACATCCGTGAGGTTGTCAAATATGCCTATGAGAAGAAGATCTTTGTAAGGATCGATATGGAGGATCACCCCTATACCGATTTCACAATCGATCTTTATCTTCAGCTCAACAAAGAGATGCCCGGCTCTTGCGGTACGGTACTCCAGTCCTATATGAAGAGGACGCTTAAGGATATCGAATACATCGCAGAGAACATCGACAGGGCGAATATCCGCCTCTGCAAGGGTATCTACAACGAGCCCGAGGAGGTCGCATACAAGGACAAGAAGAAGGTTAACGAAAACTTCCTTGATGCCCTTGATCTCCTCTTCAAGAACAAGGCGTATGTGGGTATTGCCACCCATGACGACTATCTCATCGACGGCAGCTACGAGCTGATCAAGAAATACGGGCTCAATAAGGATGATTATGAGTTCCAGATGCTTCTCGGTGTTCGTTCCGAGCTCAGGAAGAAGCTTCTGGCAGACGGCCACCTTCTGAGGATCTACACACCCTTCGGTGAGGACTGGCTCCCATACAGCATCAGAAGATTAAAGGAAAACCCCGCCATAGTCGGTTCGGCTATAAAGGGATTTCTTAAGGGCGGCAAATAAGGCCGCGATATAAATCAACAACCTTAATACTTCAGCAATGGAGAGTAGCATTATGAACAACAGCCAATTTAAAGTACCTTTCCCCACGAACGAGCCTGTAAAGGAGTATCGTGACGGAAGCCCCGAGAAAGCAGAGCTTAAGGCCGCTTTCAATGAACTTAAGGATAACTACACGGAGATCCCCCTTATAATAGGCGGGAAAGAGATCAAAACCGGCAACACTGTTGAGATCACTGCACCCTTCGACCACTCCATAAAACTCGGAAAGTACCACCTCGCAGGCGAAGAAGAAGTTAAGCTCGCCATCGAAGAGTCCATGAAGGCTCGTGAGGCGTGGGGCAAGATGCCCTGGTATGACAGAGCGGCTATCTTCCTCAAGGTGGCAGAGCTCCTTTCCACAAAGTATCGTGCACAGATCAACGCAGCCACCATGCTTTCCATCGGTAAAACCGCCCACCAGGCGGAGATCGATTCAGCATGCGAGCTCATCGATTTCCTCCGTTTCAACGTATTCTACATGCAGCAGATCTACGGCGAGCAGCCCCTTCACAACTCCAAGGGTGTGTGGAACTCCACCCAGTACCGCCCCCTCGAAGGATTCATCCTCGCTGTAACACCCTTTAACTTCACAGCCATTGCAGGAAACCTCCCCACTTCTCCCGCAATGATGGGTAACGTATCACTCTGGAAGCCCTCTTCCGATGCATGTTACGTACCCTATCTGCTCATGAAGATCTTCAAGGAAGCAGGACTCCCCGACGGCGTCATAAATCTTATACCCTGCCGTTCATCCTCACTTTCCGGCATCGCTTTCAGCCACAAAGACTTCGGCGGTATCCACTTCACAGGCGGTACATCCACCTTCAAGAACATCTGGGAAACCATCGGCAAGAACATCTGGAACTACCGTTCATACCCCAGAATCGTCGGCGAGACAGGCGGAAAAGACTTCATCTTCGCACACAAATCCGCAGACATTCAGGAACTCGTTACAGCCAGCGTAAGGGGCGCCTTCGAGTACCAGGGACAGAAATGCTCCGCAGCTTCCAGAGCTTATGTTCCCAACTCCATGAAGGAAGAGTACCTCAAGCGCATGAAGGATATGATCGCAACCATCAAGATAGGTACACCCTACGACTTCAGAAACTTCATGACTGCATGCGTTTCCAAGAAGGCTTATCAGGAGATCACCGAGTATATTGATTTCGCTAAGGATGCCTCCGACGCAGATGTTGTAATCGGCGGAACATACGATGATTCCAAGGGTTGGTACATTGACCCCACGGTTATCGTTACAGACAACCTTGAGTTCAAAACCTTCAAGGAAGAGATCTTCGGACCCGTTCTTACAGTAACATTCTATGATGACGAGAAGTACGAAGAATATCTCAAACTCTGTAACAGCGGCAACGAGTATGCACTCACAGGCGCAATCTTCGCAAGGGAGCGCGAGGCTGTTAATACCGCCATCGAACTCCTTGAGGATTCCGCAGGAAACTTCTACATAAATGACAAACCCACAGGAGCGGTTGTAGGCCAGCAGCCCTTCGGCGGCGGCAGAGGCTCCGGAACCAACGATAAGGCCGGAAGTTACCTTAACCTCATCCGCTGGGTAAACACCAGAACCGTAAAAGAAACCTTCGTACCCCCCGTTGCGTACGAATATCCTTTTATGGAAGCAGAGTAAGTCTATAATTCCGGTAGCGTTAAACGCATAAATAGTGTTACAATGAAAATGCGTTTTATATCGGTACTTTAGAGGGTAGTGAGCGGGCGACTGTCCAGCTCCTGTCCACACAATAAAGTGATAAACCAATTTATGGAGGGTATCGCATGAAGAAACTTTTGGTTATGGTAGCTGTAATGCTTACAGCGGCAGTCTTCGCCACTGGCGCATTTGCAGAAACCATCAAAGTCGGTGTTCAGGCCCCGATCACTGGACAGTACGCTAACGAAGGGCAGGGAATCGACAACGCAGCCCGTCTCCTCGCAGACCAGGTTAACGCCAACGGCGGACTTCTCGGCAAGCAGCTTGAAGTATTCACCTGTGATGACGAAGGTCAGGCAATGAAGGCAGCTATCTGCGGAAAGGAACTCGTTAACAAAGGCGTTATCATGATTATCGGTTCCTACACTTCTTCCGCTGCAGCAGCAGCTCAGAAGACCTACTATCGTGCTGAAGTACTTCAGACAACTGACGGAACAAGCGATGAGCTCGTGGAGAACTGCTACTGGACTTTCTTTAGAAACTCCAACCCCAACTCCGCAGCTGCCGCTTTCACTGCAGACTACATAGTTAAAGAGCAGGATTTCAAGCGCATCGCTATAATCTCTGACTACTCCAGCTATGCTCAGGGTCTTGCAGATGCAGTTACCGATGAGATCAAGAAGCGTGATGGAAACATCGTTTACTCCGGTAAGATCAAGGCCGGAAGCCAGAACTTCACACCTGTACTCACAAAAGTGAAGTCTCTTAACCCCGATGTTATCTACTTCTCCGGCTATTATGCTGACGGCGGTCTTCTCCGTGCACAGCAGGTACAGCTTGGAATCGAAGCTGACTTTATCGGCGGTGACGCAAACGACAACGTAGATTTCGCCAAACTCGCAGGCAAAGCTGCAAAGGGTGCTAAGATCATCAACGTTCCCACACCCGAAATGCTCCCCTACGACAGCGCTAAGACTTTCCTCGCCGACTACAGAGAGAAGTACGGCAAGGATATCCCCTCAATCTGGGCACTTCTTAACGCTGATGGTATGCAGGCTTTCCTCAAAGCTATTGAAGAAACAAAGTCAACTGACACTAAAAAGATGGCTGAGTGGCTCCGTGCTAATGAGATCCAGGGTTACTCCGGTACCCTTAAGTGGGACAAGTGCGGTGAGCGTGTTGGTTCTGCATTCATGGTTTACGAAATCCAGGAAGACGCAAGCTACGACGTAGTCTTCCCCAAAGTTAACTAATTAATCATTTTGCTTAAATACTGGGGCCGTTTCTTCGGCCCCAGTCTAAAAATTACAAAGTAGTAGTCTCAAAGGAAGCTCATATGGATATATTACTGCAACAGATCGTTAATGGTCTGACAATAGGAAGTATATATGCGCTCGTTGCCCTCGGCTACACGATGGTTTACGGTGTGCTTAAACTAATCAACTTTGCCCACGGAGACCTTGTGGCGCTTTCCGCCTATGTTGGTCTTGTAGTTTACATGCAGATAGCCGGCACAATCCCCGGTGCGTTTGCTGTAATTATTATGTTTCTGGTTACTGCTATGGTAATCGCCGTTGTTGGTGTTATCCTCGAACGCCTTGCATACCGTCCTCTCAGGACAGCCCCAAGACTTTCTGCGGTCGTTTCCGCCCTTGGAGCGTCTATGATGATCCAGAACGGTATCATGCTTATCTGGGGTCCCAACATCAGGATCTATCCCTCTGATATTCTGCCGACTACTACATGGACTATCTTTGGCGTTACGGTTACCTTTGTTCAGGTTGTTATGCTTGTTATCACCATCGTCCTGATGGCTGCTCTCACTCTGTTTATAAACTATACCAAATTCGGTACTGCAATCAGGGCTAGTGCCATCAATCAGGACGCCGCCAAACTTATGGGCATTAACGTAAATATGGTTATCGTTGTAATCTTCATCCTCGGTTCCGTTCTCGGTGCTGTGGGCGGACTTTTCATCGGTATGTACTATAAGAGTATTTCATTCAACCTCGGTTGGAACTACGGTCTAAACGCCTTCATCGCCGCCATCCTCGGCGGAATCGGAAACATCCCCGGCTCTATGGTGGGCGGATACCTTCTCGGTCTTTTCACCGCCCTGATATCAGGATACGTCTCTTCCACATGGGCAGAGGCTTTCACATTCATCCTGCTTATCGTTATCCTAATCTTCAGGCCGACGGGAATTCTCGGTGAACGTGTTGCGGAGAAGGTGTAATGAAAACATCAACTATAGGATACATAATCTTTTTGGGAGCCCTTGCGGTTTTCCCCGTAATAGACGATCCCCGCTGGATAACGGTTGTTACAACATTCTGTATCTATTCCGTTGTTGCTCTCAGCGTTGACATAGTGCTCGGACGTGCTGGGATGTTCGATATGGGTCATGCGATCTTCTTTGGTCTCGGAGCCTATATTACAGCTATCCTAAATGCGCACTTCGGGCTTAATGTCCTTATTGCAATTCCGCTGGTTATTATCATCCCGGCGTTATTCGCAATTATTATATCATCCCCCATTGTGCATCTGCGAGGTGACTATCTCCTTGTTGCCACAGTGGGATTCAACATCGTGTTTGAGCAGGTGCTTAAGAATAACCTCTTCGGCCTCACAGGAGGCCCCAACGGTATCTTCGGCGTGGACGCATACGTGTTTGGCTTTTACCTTGATGAACCCCTTGTGGTTTACTATCTCGCCTTCGCTCTGCTCATACTTACCCTCGTAATTATCAGAAATCTTGAGGCGAGCAAAGCGGGTAGGGCGCTCCACTATGTTCAGGAGGATCCCCTCGCATCGGAGAGTATCGGTATTAACCCCAGGTTCTATCGTGTTTTTGCCTTTGCTCTTGGTGCAGCTATTGCGGGTCTTGCAGGATTCCTCTTCACAATCCAGTACGCGGCAGTTAGCCCGGAGGCCTTCGGATTCATGACCTCCGTTCTCTTCTTCGCCATCGTACTTGTGGGTGGAAAAGCCTCCATCCCCGGAATTCTGGCGGGAACATTTATCATGTTCGTGCTTCCAGAGATCTTCCGTGAGTTTGCCACATGGAGATACTTCGTTTTCGGATTCGCCATGATCTTTACCATGGTTATGCGTCCCCAGGGTATCTTCCCCGCTAAATACGGCAAACTCCCTAAATACATGACTGGAGATAACCATGACACTGCTTGAGCTTAAAAACGTAACCAAGGTATTCGGTGGTGTCGTTGCAGTGGACGATCTCTCCTTCAGTGTTGAGGAGGGGCAGATATACGGCATTATCGGACCTAACGGTGCCGGTAAAACCACTGCATTCAACTGCATCACAGGAATTTACAAACCAGAAGGTGGAGAGATCCTCTGGAAGGGTGAGAATATAGCTGGAAAACACCCCTGCGATATCGCAGATAAGGGTATTGTCAGGACATTCCAGAACATCCGCCTCTTTGGAAAGATGAGCGTTGCGGAGAATATAATATCCGGACGTCACCACAAGTCGAAGCAGCAGTGGTGGCAGGGACTCCTCAGAACTCCCGGATATAAGAAGGATGAGGAGTATAACTGGATGCAGGTTAAGGAGATCCTCAAGTTCCTTGACCTGGAAAAGTATGCAACTATCCCCACACAGTCGCTCCCCTACGGTATTCAGAGAAGGGTGGAGATCGCACGGGCACTCGCTATTGAGCCCGAGCTCCTTATCCTCGATGAGCCGGCGGCCGGTCTTAACGATAAAGAGACCTTCGAGCTTGTGGAACTTATATACGAGATTCGCAAACAGGGTGTTACCATTCTGCTCATTGAGCATGATATGGATATGGTTATGGAGCTTACAGACTATATAACCGTTATCAACTTCGGTAAGAAAATCAGCGAAGGAACACCCGACCATGTACAGAACGACCCCGAGGTTATCGAAGCATACCTCGGTGTTGATGACGACGATGAAGAGGAGGCCGTAAATGAGTAATGATTTGCTCCTCTCGGTAAACGACCTTTGTGTAAACTACGGTAACATTCAGGCAATAAAGGGTATCAACTTCCGTGTTAAGAAGGGTGAGATCGTATCCATCCTCGGTGCGAACGGTGCTGGTAAAACAACCACCCTGCGTACCATCAGCGGACTGCTTAAGCCGAAATCGGGTGAGATAATCTATCAGGGTACGGATATATCCAAAGTTCCCGCTCATAAGATTGTCCAGATGGGTGTTTCACAGTCCCCCGAAGGGAGACAGGTTTTCGGAACGCTCACCGTTGAGGAGAACATACGCCTCGGAGCCTTCACAAGGAAGAAGCCCAGCCAGGAAACCATAGACTGGATATACGAGCTCTTCCCTAGACTCCTGGAGAGGAGAAAACAGCTCGCTGGAACACTCTCCGGCGGTGAACAGCAGATGCTCGCCATTTCACGGGCACTTATGGCTCAGCCCCAGCTTCTTCTGCTGGATGAGCCCTCCCTTGGTATCGCACCTATCCTTGTTAAGATGATCTTTGCCGCAGTAAAGAAGATCTCCTCAAGCGGTGTAACAGTACTTCTGGTTGAGCAGAATGCAAAGGCAGCCCTTAAGCTTGCAGACAGAGCTTATGTACTTGATGTCGGTAAGGTTACCATTGAGGGTGATGCGAGTGAACTCCTCAGTGACCCAAGGGTCCAAGAGGCATACCTCGGTAAAAAGGCAGCAAACTAATATAATAACCGGGGCATGCGCTAAGCGTATGCCCCTTTTTTGTAACTTGATATTGCGGTTGCTTACGGAAAATGGTAATGGATAATAAGACTAAAGGGATGATATTTAACTTTAAAAAGTACGCCGTTCATGACGGCCCCGGCATCCGGACAACGGTCTTTCTGAAAGGCTGTCCTATGGAGTGCTGGTGGTGTCATAATCCGGAGGCGAGAAACGCTGCACCGGAGAAGATTGAGAAGAACATCAAGCTGGACGGTATAACGAAGAAAACATATAAGACCATCGGGCGCGAGATGAGCGTCCGGGAGGTTATGGACGAGGTGGAGAAGGATCTTATCTTCTATGAGTCCTCCGGCGGCGGGGTAACATTCTCCGGCGGTGAGGTATTTGTCCAGAAAGACTTCCTCTTCGGCTGTCTCAAAGAGGCCAAGAGGAGAGGGATGCATACCTGTATCGATACAACAGGCTACACCTCCGCAGACAATATGGAGAAGGCTATTGAGCTGACAGACCTTTTCCTCTATGACATAAAGTTTGTGGATGATGAACAGCATAAAAAGTACACAGGGGTTTCCAACGAACGGATACTGGACAATATTAGAAGGATAAGGGCATCCGGCACACCTCTCAGGGTTCGTTTCCCGCTTATACCGGGGATAACGGACAGCAGAGAAAACCTGCGTGATGTAGCTGAGCTTACCGCATCGCTCACGGAAACAGAGATAGATGTTCTCCCATACCACAGGATAGGGAGTGACAAATACAGCAGACTCTCCATGCCATACATGATGGATGGTGTGAAAGAACCAACAGAAGAAGAGGTTCAGAAGGTCTGTGATTACTTCAAAAGCTACGGCCTTACGGTCGGAGTAGGAGGATAGTACATGACAGAACGTATCAAAATGCTCAGAGAGCAAAGCCTTAATGCAGTCCCCACAGTTTCATCAGAGCGTGGTGTGCTGTTAACCGAATTCTATCAGAGCGGAGCCGCAGACGGTCTTTCCGTACCTGTTCAGCGTGCTAAAGCCTTCTACTATATAATGGATAAAAAGGAGCTCTGCTTCCACGACGGAGAGCTTATTGTCGGCGAAAGGGGGCCGTCCGCCAAGGCGACACCCACATACCCCGAGGTGTGCATCCACTCCGAGCAGGATCTCGATATGCTCGATTCACGTGAAAAGGTGTTCTTCAAGGTGGGCGACAAGGACCGCAAGGATCACCTTGAGAAGGTGTACCCCCACTGGCACGGCAAGTCCCACCGTGAAAAGGTTATGCTCCATATGACAGAAGAGTGGAAGAATGCCTACGCTGCCGGTGTTTTCACAGAGTTTCAGGAACAGCGTGCTCCCGGTCACACAGTGCTCGGTGAGAAGGTTTTCCGCACCGGACTTAACGGCCTCAAGGAAGAGATCGCCGATGCCATAGCCGCCCTTGATTTCTATAATGACCCCGAAGCCTTTGATAAAAAGGAAGAGCTGACGGCTATGGATATAGCCGCCGATGCTGTTATAAACTACGCAGAACGCCATGCAGACGCACTCAGAGGCCTTGCAGAGCTTGAAACCGATGAGAAGCGCAAGCTTGAACTTCAGGAGATGAGCGCAATCTGCTCCAGGGTTCCCGCCAATGCACCCGAGACTTTTTGGGAGGCTCTGCAGTTCTATTGGTTCCTACATGTGGGTGTGATCACCGAAACTAATCCATGGGACTCCTTTAACCCAGGCAGGCTGGATCAGCATCTGTATCCCTTCTACAGCAATGATATGGATACCGGAGCCATAACCGAGGAGAGCGCAAAGGAACTGCTCGGCTCATTCTGGATCAAGTTCAACAACCATCCCGCACCCCCGAAGGTGGGAGTTACGGCGAAGGAGTCTAACACATATACTGATTTTGCCCTAATCAACGTTGGAGGGCTCAAAGCGGACGGCAGTAATGCTGTTAACGATTTTTCCTATGTGCTCCTTGACGTTATTGAGGAAATGAGGCTTCTACAGCCTAGTTCGATGGTGCAGATCTCCAAGAAAACACCTGATCGTTTCCTCAAGAGGGCGCTAAACATCATAAAGACGGGCTTCGGCCAGCCATCAATATTCAACAGCGATGCGATTGTTCAGGAGCTTGTCCGTCAGGGCAAGGATATTGTGGATGCCAGAAACGGCGGGGCTTCCGGGTGTGTTGAGTCCGGTGCATTCGGCACAGAAAGCTACATACTTTCTGGTTATTTCAACCTCACAAAGATCCTTGAGCTAACCCTCTACGGCGGCTATGATAAGCGAACAGAGAAGCAGGTCGGTCTCAATATAGAACCTGACTTCAACACCTTTGAAGAGCTTATGGCGGCCTATGAGAAACAGCTCAACTACTTCATAGATATTAAGATACGTGGCAATAACGTTATAGAGCGTCTCTATGCTGAGCATATCCCAGTACCCTTCCTTTCCATACTTGTTGAGGACTGCATAAGCAAGGGTAAGGACTACAATGACGGCGGTGCAAGGTACAACACCACATATATTCAGGGTGTGGGCCTTGGTTCCATAACAGATTCTCTCACATCACTCAGGTATAACGTTTACGACAAGGAGCGTGTAAGCCTTAAGCAGATGCGTGAGATACTTGATGCAGATTTCGATGGATACGATGACGAGCGCATCATGTTCCTTGAGGATACACCGAAATACGGCAACGATGATGACTATGCCGATGAGCTCTCCGTTCAGGTTTTCGAGATGTTCTATGAAGCTGTTAATGAACGTCCTAACACGAAAGGTGGGCACCACAGGATCAACATGCTCCCCACCACATCCCATGTTTACTTCGGAAGCGTTATCGGCGCAACACCCGATGGGCGTAAAGCGAAGATACCGCTCAGCGAAGGAATCTCACCTGTTCAAGGAAGCGACAGGAACGGCCCCACGTCCGTTATCAAGTCTGCCTCCAAGATAGACCACATCAGAACCGGCGGTACGCTTCTGAATCAGCGTTTCTCCGTGGACTTCATGCACACGTATGAAGGGATAGACAAGGTCGCAAATCTTGTTCGCTCGTACTTCAAGTTGGACGGTCATCATATCCAGTTCAACGTAATGAACGTAGATAAACTCCGTGAGGCTCAGAAGAAGCCGGAGAACTACCGTGACCTTATCGTCAGGGTTGCTGGCTATTCGGACTATTTCGTTGATATCACCGAAGAGCTCCAGGAGGAGATTATCAAGAGGACTGAGCACGAAGGGGTGTAAGTATAGCGTTTAGGGGGAGATATTCATGAATATTTCCCCCTAATATATCTATGGAATTTCCCATCCATGGAAATTCCATTGTTGTTCGGGCAAAGGGACTTTGCCCTCTCGCACTTCCGGCTACGTGAATTGAGCAAAGCCCAATTCAGCTCCGCCTTCAGGGCTTCCATCCATACTAATCTGGGAAATTCATCATCCTGAGAATTTCCCTGCCGCTCCGCTCGGCAAAGCCTTCGCTTCGCTTACTTCCGTTACAGAATATGAAGCATAGCTCCATATTCTTCACTTCAGAGGCTTCCATCCATGGAAGCCTGTTACGTATCAACCCCAAACGTATGATTAGCAAAAGCTTTCATTGATGAAAGCGCGCTTGCGTAAGTGAGAAGGAAGCCTCTTTCTTCGAACGGCAGAATAATTTCCATGGACGGGAAATTATTCAGATAAATAAAGGAGTTTTTGAGGGGTGCGGGGAACTTTGTTCCCTAAAAAGTTCCCTGCGATTTTTGCTTTCACACTTATACTCGAAATAAGTCACTAACTTATTTGTCTTGCGCTTATGCGCCACATACTTTTTAGAAAAGTATGCAAAACTACTCCCTCAGAGTTTTTAATCCGTCATTGTTACCAGCATTTTAATAAAATACTGATAACTGATGACGGTACCCTTGCTTCGCACTCCCTTTTCCTGAATATTTCCTGATTCTGAGGAGGTTATTAACTAATCACAGTTAACCGAAGCCACTATTCATAGATTCAGCAATGGTTGTCGTGCGGGAAATATTCCGGGCGGAAAAGTGAGTACTCGTTCGGCTTAAAAACATTCAGGGAAGAAAAGAAAGGAACGTGTACGCAACAACTACATGGTCGAATGTATGACTACTGAACAAACAGATCCACACGGGGCACGTTGTTTTGCTCGCACCGGGCACGTGACAGCATACTTTATAACGGTCTGCGTCGTCATTAATCTAGGAAATTGTAGGGAAACCTTCCCCTTAGGAACCCCTTAAAAACCCATTTAGAAAAAATCATTTTACTTGGGGCACCTAAATCATTACAATCGTGTTTCATTCATTTTTGTAGGTGTGTCATGATTAATAATAACTTAGCGGGAAAACTTCTCGTAATCTCCGCCGCCGTTCTTTGGGGAACAACGGGCACTACACAGGCGCTTTCACCCGAAGGTGCATCACCTCTGGCAGTTGGTGCCTTAAGGCTTGCCATAGGCGGTACGGCACTATTCCTTATCTACATCAGCAAGAACGGGTTCTCCGCATGTAAAAAATGGCTGAACAGTGTGACGCTCTCCGGTGCACTCTTCATTGCACTTTACCAGATATGCTTCTTTAGCGGCGTTTATATGACGGGTGTGGCTGTGGGAACCATCGTTGCCATCGGCAGTTCACCCATGTTTGCCGGCCTGCTTGGCAGTCTGGTTATGAGAGAGGGGTTGTCTAAGGCATGGTACGTATCTTCGGCTCTGGCAGTAGCCGGCGGCACTGTTCTTGTTCTAACAGGTAGCAAAGAGGGTGTCAGCATCAATATATACGGAATCCTTCTCGCACTGGGAGCCGGCGCTTCCTATGCTCTTTATACTCTTACAAGCAAGCTTCTCCTTGAGCGGAAGCTGAAACCTAGCGAGGTTATGGCATCCCAGTTCTTTTTTGGTGCATTCATGCTTGCGCCCTTCCTGTTCATCAACGACATATCCTGGACGGTGACCGTTCAGGGTGCACTCCTGATGGCGCACCTCGGGCTTATCGTGACCACACTGTCCTATGTGCTTTTTGCAAGGGGGCTGCAGTACGTTAAGGTTTCTACTGCGGGAACGCTTGCCCTCGCAGAGCCTCTTACGGCAGGGTGCCTCGGTATATTCTTCCTTGGTGAAGCTGTGAGTCCGGGGACAGTGACGGGGATAGGTCTGCTGATAGCAGGGCTTGTGGTTCTCAGCGTAAACAGGACATGAAAAAGGCCGGTTGAAAATCATTCCGGCCTGTTTAGTTGATTAATCGTCCTTCTTAGTCTTTCCAAGTTCTCTTGATTTCAGCGTTGCAGCCTCAACTGCATCGATGACCGCCGGACGAAAGCCCGCCTTGTCCATGGCGTGGAGCGCCTTGATCGTTGTTCCGGCGGGTGTTGTTACGTTATCCTTGAGCTGGCAGGGGTGTACGCCTGTCTCAAGTACCATCTTAGCAGCTCCCATGACGGTCTGGGCAGCGAGGAGGGTTGCGTTGGCACGTGTGAGCCCCATGTTAACACCTCCGTCGCTAAGAGCGTCGATAAACATGTATACAAAGGCGGGGCCGCTTCCTGAAAGGCCTGTGATGGCGTCCATCCTGTCCTCTTTCACCACAACGCACACACCCACGAGCTCGAAAATCGACTTGATAAGATCTACATCATCATCTGTGGCGTGGCTTCCTGCGCAGACCGCTGTTGCGCCTGTCATAACGAGGGCAGGGGTGTTTGCCATTACACGCACAACCCTTGTCCCCTCGGGGAGGTGGGACTCGATGGTGGGGCACTGGACACCTGCGGCGATGGATACAACAAGCCGGTCACCTATATCATCCTTAAGCTCATCGAGCACATCGGGGATAATCTGGGGCTTGGTGGCGATGAAGAGTATGTCGCAGAAATCAACGGTTCTTTTATTATCTATGTTGGCTTGGCCTACCTTGTACTGGGTTTTGAACATATCGAGGCGGGCTTCATTGATGTCCGAAACGGCTATGAGTGCGGGGTTTGTCTTCGTGGTGATACCACGGACGATCGCCTCCGTCATGTTGCCTGCGCCAATGAATCCGATCTTGTAGTTTCTAAGCATAGAATCTGCTCCAATATATGAAGATTTTATATAAAGATTTCGATAATTTTATCAATTTACTCTTATTTTGGCTAGAATAATCTGCGGGACGGGGATAATGTCTGTTTGTAAAAATTCTCGCTATGACGGGGAAAATACTTGTGTTTCCATGTTTGGTATCTGCATTTATTGTCAGATAGATACGTTAGACTGTTTGAATCTTGATTTTATGTTTGGAATTTCCCATATATTAAAAGCTTATCGTATCGAACTCAATATTTGCCAAATCTGTTTTTAAGAGGAGCTTTATACATAAAGATTAAACAATGTATTAGTTACTTACAATTATTCTTATAACAAAAAAGCCCCTTCGTTTTTGAAGGGGCTTCATTATTTGATATAGAGATATGTTTATATTCTTTCTACGATAAGGTCGCCCATTTCGTCGGTATTAACCTTAGTTTGTCCTTCACCTTCACGGAAGAGGTCGCCGGTTCTGTATCCTTTTTCGAGGATATCTTCGATGGCCTTTTCAATGGAGGTTGCTGCATCATCCATATCGAAGCTGTAGCGTATCATGAGTGCGGCGGAGAGTATCTGCGCAATGGGGTTTGCGATGTTCTGCCCTGCGATATCGGGTGCCGTTCCGCCTATGGGTTCATAGAGCCCGAAGCCGTCTGAGTTTATAGATGCGGAGGGGAGCATGCCGAGGGACCCTGTGAGCATGGCGGCTTCATCGCTGAGTATATCGCCGAACATGTTTCCGGTTACCACAACATCAAACTGCTGGGGGTAGCGAACGAGCTGCATTGCGGCGTTGTCCACGTACATATGGTTCAGCTCAACATCGCTGTATTCCTTTTCGTGGAGCTTTGTAACGGTTTCACGCCAGAGAACGCTTGTCATGAGCACGTTTGCCTTGTCCACGCTGGTTACCTTGTTATCCCTGATTCTTGCGGCTTCGAAGGCAAGCCTTGCGATACGCTCAATCTCGGGGACGGTATATACCATAGTGTCCATTCCTCTCTGCCTGTCTTCGCTGATCTCCTTGGGCTGGCCGAAATAGATGCCGCCAGTGAGTTCACGGAAGAATGCGATATCAAGACCATCGGGGATGAGTGTATTCTTGAGCGAGCTGGAATCGATGAGCGCCTTGAATATCTTAACGGGACGGATGTTGCAGAAGAGCCTGAAGTGCTTTCTCAGGGGGAGCAGGGCACCCCTCTCGGGCTGTTTTTCAGGAGGAAGGTTCTCCCATTTGGGTCCGCCCACAGAGCCGAAAAGGATAGCCTCGCTCTCTTCGCAGAGCTTGAGTGTTTCCTCGGGGAGGGGTGTTCCGTGGTTGTCTATGGCGATTCCGCCCACATCTGCTGATGTGAACTGGAACTCCTTACCGTATTTGTCCGAAACCTTCTCAAGCACCTTGATTGCCTGCTTCATAACCTCGGGACCAATACCGTCGCCGGGGAGTACCGCTACTTTATACATAAAAACCTCCGATATTTTCGATTAATCAACCGACATTTTAATACACCCGAATATGTAAAGTCAAATGAAACTGTTTTTAGTGTTATTGAACATGTTTTGCATCGTTGCTAAATCCTGCGTATCCTGCTAATATCTCCCGGTTGAAACATCCTATAACCCATTTCGGAGAGAATAATTGCTGTTTAATCTGTCATATAAATTTATCGCATTGTCCGTAATAGGCGGGCTCATATTTAAGTATTTCCCCCGGATAGATATATGGTTTTCATCCATATTCTATAAGGACGGGGAGTTCTATCTGAGCGACTATCCATGGATCGACTATTTCTACCAGTCCGCCCATGTTGGTGCTCTTCTGCTTGCCCTTATAGTTATTGTCACCTATGTGGTTGTGGTTGAAACGAAACTGCATAAGCCGGGTAATGAAAAGGCTATGCGTATCAAGAAGGCGTGCCTTTTCCTGCTTATCGCCATGCTTATTGGGCCGGTAATAACGGTGAACGGTGTCATGAAAGAGGGAATAGGAAGGGCGAGACCCACTAATGTTGCAGAATTCGGTGGTGATAAGATCTTTACACCGGCGTTCACCCTCGCTGATCAGTGCAGTTCAAACTGTTCATTCGTCAGCGGACACGCCTCTGCGGGCTTCTTCCTAGTAACACTGGCTCTCGTTGCCAGAAGGGAATGGAGACGCAAGGTTTTCTGGATAACCCTTACCTACGGAGGGCTCATCGGCATGACAAGGGTGGCTCAGGGTAAGCATTTTCTGAGCGATGTTATATTCGCCTTTGTGATCACCTACGGGGTGAGCAAGCTCGTGCACTACGCAATGTACAGGGAGAAAGACGCCTTTCCATGAAAACCTCTATTCTAACAGATAGAAACGCACTTTTAGCCATTGCAGTATTCGGTATTCTACAGGCCTTTTACAACATAATGCTCCCCCTGCATCCGGACGAGGCATACTACTGGCTCTGGAGCGTATACCCGGAGCTGAGCTACTACGACCATCCACCCATGGTGGCATGGATAATATGGCCGTTTACGCTCTTCGGGGATAGTGAATTCACTGTCCGCCTTGCTGCTGTGTTCTGTATGAGCGGCGCATCGGTGTATATGTATCTGCTGACAAGGGATGTCTTTTCCAGAGAAACGGCGTGGCTCGCTCTGCTGGTTTCCGCAACTCTTCCGTCAACCAACATGGGCTATACGATAATAACCCCCGATGCACCCCTTATCCTGTTCTGGGCGGCCTCGGCGTATCATTCATACAAGGCTGTTTTCAGAGGGTCATGGACGGACTATATGCTCACCGGGGTGATGCTCGGCGGGCTGATGCTGAGCAAATACACCTCTGTCTTGTATATGGGATCACTTTTTATCTTTGTGCTGTTAAAACGGCCGAAGCTATTCATAAGCGTCAAGCCCTGGGCGGCTGTTGTAGTGGCATTTATCGTGTTTTCGCCGGTAATTATATGGAATATGCAGAATGAATGGTTGAGCTTCTCTTTCCAATATGCTCATGGCACAGGCAATACATTCAGATCCAAGTATCTTGTTGAGTTTATAGCCGGTCTGTTTGTTGTCTTTACACCCGTATACTTTGCCATACTCCTGCGCTATTTTTTCGATGTGAAGGACTGGTTCAAAAATGATAGATACTTCTTCGTTATGGTCTCCTGCCTCTTCCCGCTTCTCTTCTTTTTATATAAGGGAATGTTCAAGCGCATGGAGCTGAACTGGGCGGCCATCGCCTTCATCACGGGAACCGCCGTCTTTGCCCATGCGGTGCAGAGATACAAGCTCAAGAAAACCTTTATAGCGGGGGCTGTTCTCGCCTTTACGATGACCTTTGTGGTGAAGTTCTCAAACCTCCTCCCTCTGCCGCCAAACCTGAATATCCACAGCCGTATACAGGGGTATGAGCAGGCTGTTGAGCGGTATGAGAGCTACATAAAGCCCGGTGATGAGCTTTTTGGCGGGCATCTGCGCATAGCTTCGATGATAGCCTTCTATGTGGAGGGGCGTACGGATGTGAGTATCCCCATAAGGGAGCGTTTCAGCCAGTTTGACATATGGGACAAGGAAAAGGACTTCTCAAAGATGGAGGGGCTTTTCCTCAGCGAAGGTGATGAATATAAAAAGCTCAAGGAGGTTTTCTCTTCCGTTGAACTTGTGGAGCGCTACGTGTTCCGGCAAGAGGGGCTTAAAGAGCGTGAATTCTATATATACAGGGTTAAAGGTTGATCACGAACATAATTAAGTTTGCCGTATCCGCCGTTTTGCTCTTCTTCGTTTTCCGGATGGTGGATTTCGGCGAGTTCTTTGCGATAACAGCATCCGCCAGCATACCCCTTATTCTTGGTGCCCTTATTTTGCAGACCCTAAGCACAATAACTGCTTCGTATCGCTGGTATCTTATTATGAATGCGCTGAAATTTCCCGGGTCTGTGCTCTTCTACGGCAAAAGCTACTTCAAAGGCTCCTACTTCAATCAGGTTCTCCCGGGGAGTATCGGCGGCGACGCAGTTCGTATACTTGAGGTGAGCAACGCCTACAAATGCAAAAAAAGGGAAGCCTTCTACGGCATTTTTATCGATCGTATTGTCGGCCTGCTGGGGCTTCTGGCTCTCAACTTCGCAGCAAACCTTATAAACCGTGGTCTTCTCCCCGAGTGGCTCTATAAGCTTATCATGGGTATAGGCCTTGTTGGCTTCGGCGGTTTCTTTATGTTCCTTCTCATTGCAGGACATCCGTTCTTTACGAAGTATCAGCTGTTAAGGCTTTTTCATAATATCAGGGCACGCTTCCTGCGGGTCTATAACAGTGCGAAGAATATCGCTGTTCAGTCGGGGCTGTCCCTGCTCACACACCTTTTTTCCGTACTTTCGATTTTTGCCCTCGGCAACGCCCTTGGGCTTGACTATCCGCTCTATGTGTATATGGTAACTGTGCCCCCTGTGCTTCTTCTGCTCATCGTTCCCATATCCCTTGCGGGGTGGGGCGTTCGTGAAGGAGCCATGGTGGGTATATTCATGCTCGTGGGCGCACCGAGGGAGTCTGTTCTCTCCATTTCGATCCTCTACGGGCTCATACTTATAGTATCCAGCCTGCCCGGTATGTATTTCTGGGTAAAGGGGAAGGGGAAGTATTAGATGAAAGTCGACACTATGAGGGCAATAGACCACCTGGCGGGTGTGCCCCTCTGCTTCTTATCAACATATATCACTAAGGTTATAAACCCCATACAGAAAGAGGTTAAAAAGCCTGAAAAGGTTCTCTTTATCGAGCTTTCGGAGATGGGGAGTACGATACTCGCCGATCCCGCTATGCGCAAACTGGCAGAAGAAACCGGTGCAGAGCTCTATTTTGTCATATTCGAGAAGAACAAGGGGAGCCTCGATCTGCTGAAAACCATCCCAGAGGATAATATCTTTACCATCAGCGAGAGCGGCTTTTTCAGCCTCACAAGGGACACGCTACGTTTCCTGAAATGGTGCAGGGAAAAGGATATCGATACGGTTATCGATCTCGAGCTTTTCTCCCGCTTCACAGCACTGCTCACAGGCTATTCGGGCGCAGTGAATCGTGTCGGGTTCTACAGGTTCCATAATGAAGGGCTTTTCCGGGGGGAGATGCTGACCCACAGGGTGGCGTATAATCCCCATATACATATCTCCAAAAACTTTATGGCGCTGATCAATTCACTGCTCGCAGATGATGAGGAGATACCATATTCAAAGACCCTTATAAGCGATGAGGATATAAAACTCTCCAAGGTGTATTTCTCCGATGAGGAGAAGCTTGGAATGAGGGAGAAGATCCGGGGGATCTACCCTGAACTCGGGGAAAAGAGAATCGTCCTTGTTAACCCCAATGCCAGCGATCTCCTCCCCCAGAGACGCTGGATGCCTGAATACTTCAAGGAGCTTATCCAGATGATGCTCGCCGAGCGTGAGGATACGGTTTTCCTTATAACAGGTGCACCCTCCGAGAGGAGTGAGGCGGCGGAGCTCGAGAAGAATGTAGGTTCAAGCAGATGCATCAATTTTGCTGGCAAAGTAAAATTCTCCGAACTGCCTCTGCTCTATTCTGTGTCATCATTTATGGTTACAAACGATTCTGGGCCGGGGCATTTTGCCGCAATAACGGACATGCCCACATTCGTATTCTTCGGCCCCGAAACCCCGAAGCTCTATGGCTCTCTTGGGGATACAACGCCCATATACGCAGGGCTTGCATGCTCACCATGCGTTAGCGCATCAAACCACCGCAAGACCCCCTGCGATGACAACCGTTGTCTGCAGGTGATAAAGCCGGCGGATGCCTTTGGGGTGATCGCTCCGAAATTGAGGAGTATCTAGGAAGACCTTTCCCTGCTGTATATGAGATAGAAGGCGAGCCCGGCAAACAGTATATGGGGTGTAATGCTCGCCACGAGGGGGGAAACAACCCCTGTCTTTGCGATGGACTGGGCGGAGCCCATTATGACCCAGTAGCCGAAGGCGGCGGAGAGTGAATATACTGCGCTGAGTACATAGGAACGGTGGCGGGAGTAGTTCACAGATAAAGGGAACACCAACAACAGTATGATGATAACGCTCAGGGCGTGGCTGAAGTTTTTATACAGCATCAGCTTATATTTTGAGGCATCGAGCCCCTGATTCTCAAGTATGTCGATGATCCGGCCAAGCTCCGCAATGGAAAGGAATTTCGGCTGATTTACGGGGAGATCCGCCAGGTCGCTGAACATCGGGTTATCTTCCACAGCCACATCGATCTGTTCCACAAGTTCCGGCACAGGGACAAGGCTGAATATCTCAATATTCTCAAGCTTCCATTTATCACCCGAAGGGGTAACGGATTCTATCCTCTCAAGGCGGTCTATCTCGAAGCTGTTATCAAGCCTGTAGCGGCTGACACCCCTGAACGACTTGTCTATGGGGTCTATCAGCTCGAAATGGACAAACCCTTCCTCACTGCGCATCCAGGTGTTGGTGAGCTTCCCCTTGAGAACGAACTGCTCACGATCGAATACCTCTGTCTCGTAACGCTTCCTCTCAAGCTCGATCCACGGATTCACAGTATCCCCCATCCAGACAAGAAGACCGGATGTGAATACACCGATTATAAGAAAGGGATATACAAGACTGCGAAGCTTGCCTCCGAGTGTGACAAAGGCTAAAAGCTCGTTGCTCCGAACAAGGGTCACCATAGTGAGCATCGCCGTTATGGCCATCGCCATGGGCATCGACTCATGTATGGAGTAGGGGATCTTAATAATGTCGAAGATGAGGATCGAATAGAAGGATACATCGTATTTCGCCATCAGCTTCGTGTGGTGGAAGGAATTGGCGATTACATTGAGGATTATCACAAATACCTGAACTATAAGGGTGTATTTGATGAACAAGCGCAGCATGTACAGGTGGAACCTCTTCATTTAAGCACCCTCCTCAGCGTGAATAAGGTGACGGCGGCAAAAAGGATATTGGAGAGCCACGCACCGGAGAAGGGCTCAAGCTTCCCTGAACGAACAAGGTTGAGCGCTACGAAAAACAGGATATAGTAAACAGTTAGCAGTAGAAGGGATACGGGTATACCCACCGAACGCCCCGAACGCTGGAAGAATATCCCCAGCGACATGCCGAATACACTCATGATAACGGCGGAGAAGGGGAGGGCAAAGCGTTTTGAATACTCGAAGGCGAAGGTGGGGCTCTCTCCGAAATTAGCTTTCAGCTCATCCAGATACATGAAATACTCGTAGCGTTTGTTGAACTTGTCACGAACATCAAATCCCAGATTGGCTCCAAGCTCGCCGAAGTTTATCACAGAATGATTAGACCTCTCCGATGTTCCCACGATCCTTCCGTTCTGGAGCTCCATAACAAGCCCCGCCTCATCAGAAGGGGTTATCCTGCCGGAGCCTGCGCTTACTATGCTCCCCGAACGGCGGTCTATGATAACAAGGTTTTTGAAGCTGTCCTGACCGGTTTTTTCATCGGCGTAGAAGAGCATCCCAGGAACCTCGTCATACATCTGCTTCTCTTTCATATCATTGATGGATATCGTTTTGGCGATCTCAGCCAGGTTATCCACAGCAAGACTGCTCCCCTTCGGCATAAGGTATGTGCTTATGGCGATTCCGGCGATAAATGCGGCAAGACCGAGAGCTATGGCGGGTTTGAGGAAGAACATAGGCCCCGCTCCAGTGGTTCGCATAACGATAACCTCGGAGTCCGCACTGAGCCTGCCGAAGCCGATAAGGCACGCCATCAGGGTCGCCGTGGGAATGGTTATCATCAGAAACGAGGGGAGATAGAAGACGATGGTCTGGGCGATGAGAATACCCGGAACGTTCTTTGTGAAGAAGAGATCAGCCAGAGATACCAGTTTTTCAAGCAGGAGCAGGGTGACAAGCAGGACGTTGCCGAGGATAAAAACGGGGAAAATCTCTTTGAATATATACCGCTGGAGGGTGTTCATCCGTTAATCATCATCCCCGTTATAAAGCCTGATTATGGGGGTTTCCTTCTCTATGTATACCTCATCGATACGTATGATGGTATTGATGGGAAGAAAGGTGCGCTCAACGTTTTTGAATTCGGTTTTTATCTTGTCGTCTCCGGGGGTTACGAGAATATCCGAACTGTCCATGAAGACAATGTCCGATACCTCTATGAGCCCGAGGAAGGAGGAGGGGTTAACACTGGAGGCGTGGATGGTCATGCTCTCCTTCTCCCCGTTTACAAAGGTTATTTTAAAGAGTTTCTTTTTCATCGTTCATTCAGCTCAAATTCAATTATTTTTTCGGTACGATACGGAGCTTGGGCTTTCCATCTTCGACCTTAAGGGATACGTCTATATCAGTATATCCCTTGCTTTTCAACTCATTTATCTTTGTTTCAACAGCAGCTTTAACCTTTTCCCTGTTGTAGCTTCCGTCGAGCTCTTCAATCTTCTTAAGGTAAGCGGGTGCGCTTGTCTGTTTCGTGGTTTCTTCATCGCTTATACCCTGCTTCTCCTGCTCTATCTCCGCCTGCCTTTGCTGAGGGGTTTTGATAATCCCCTCCTTCTCGGCCATCTGCCTGCTCCATTTCTGCCGCATGGTCACAAACTTTGCCACCAGATTATTGAACCGGAAACGCATGGCAGAGTTCGGGATCTTAACCCGGTTATACTCCTGCATAATCCGGTTTATCTCACGTTCCTGGGAGTTTGGAGGGGTAGGGGTTGCGCCTCTGAAGAACTGATCGTAGCTTATACGCATCTTGTTCATCAGCTGCTCAAAGCGGTCCAGGTCTTCCTTGATCTTCTTGGTGTCCATTCACTGAATCCTGTCCAGCCTGTTGGCAGAAGCGTAGCCGTCCAGCAGCACGTTTACAAAGCTTATGATCAGTGCGGCGAATAAGGCGGAGAAGAAGCCTTTTATATACATATCTCCGGCCAGATCTGCAGCTATCATCACAAAAAATGTATTGATGATAAGATACAATATGCCTACAGTTAATACCTGCAGAGGTAGGGTGAGAAACACCACAATCGGCCTCACGAAGATATGCAGAAAGGTAAGGATGAGCGCAGCGCCGATAAGGTTCATGAATGTACCCGTGTCGAAGCCAGGTATCAGGAAACCCGCAGCGGCAAGCCCTACTAGATTTGCTAAAATTCTGTATACGATATAGCTGCCATCATTCATAGTGTAACTATATTGTTAAAAGCTATATAAAACAAGGAGATTTCAGGATGATAGATCTGCACTGCCACTCCGTATACTCCGACGGAACTTATACACCCACTCAACTTATTGAGCATGCCGAAAGAATCGGCCTTAAAGTCCTCGCTCTTACAGACCATGATACGGTGAGCGGACTCCCCCAGTTTTTCGCCGCAAAGACAGGCATAGAGCGTGTTGCGGGTACAGAGCTGAGTATAGACTACAATAAGGGAACCTTCCACCTTGTGGGGCTTTTCCTGAATCATACCGATGAGAAGCTTCTTAAGACACTTGACAGCCTTCTTGAGGAACGCAGAAGACGTAATGAGATTATGATAAGACTTACGGGTGAGCTTGTGGGTAGGGAACTATCAATGGAGGAGCTCTCCGGCGACAGCCGTGGTGAGCTGGGAAGGCCTCATATAGCCAAGTTCCTTATCAGGGAGGGTATCGTTAAGGATACCGATGAGGCGTTTGATAAATATCTCGGCAAGGGAAAACCCCTTTACAGGGATAAGCGGAGGCTCAGTTTTGATGAAGGTGCTGAGCTTATCCATGGTGCCGGCGGTGTAGCCGTTCTGGCCCACCCACTCAGCCTTAAGCTGGATAGGGATGAGTACGAGCCGTTTATAGGGGATCTTAAAGATAGAGGGCTGGACGCCGTTGAGGCGTACTGTTCTATGCACCAGTATCAGGATATGGTCTTTTTCGGTGATATAGCCAGAAAGCTGGAACTCCCTGTTTCCGCAGGCAGCGACTTCCATGGAACGAACAAGCCGGGCGTTAAGCTAGGCAAGGGCAGGGGGGATCTCAAAGAACCTATGCGTATCTACGATACCCTCAAAGATTTAAGCTTGAGGTACGGGTAACAATCTTGTTCAAGGCGTGCGGTTACTGATTGCCCGGTAAGGCAGCAGGGGGAACACCTTTAAACATGCTCCCCCTGATAACTCTCACCAGCTGATTATTTTAGCATCCTCTGCCATGGCTGCTTCGAAAACACTGTCCGCAGTGGCTGTTTCTACACCCTTCATTACATTCTCCGCAGGCATGCCAGCTTCGTTCATGCAGTCTGGGCCGATAAGGATTCTTCCCCCTTTCTCAATAACACCCCGAATGAGATCACGTTCATCATCAAAGCCTTTCTTTGTAATATCGGCAACGAAGACAGCTCTGATATTAAGCAGGATTGTAACAGCATGGCCTCTCATAAGAGCCTGAGTACTGAAACGCAGAGCCTTAGCAGCACGCCATCCTTCATCGCTTGTAAGGTTTACAAATAGACTGGTTTTAGACATTTCTCTCTCCTTGCGAATATATTGATATATGAATATAACTTATCAGCAGGGTGTATGTGAAGTTGAAATTGCCTTAATCTTTTTTGAGTATTATAGTCGTTGAATGCTTAACCATATTCGCTCCGTATTAAAGGAAACCTACGAGATTTGCTATGTACTTTTTAAGATTATGATCCCTGTCATAATCGCTGTTAAATTACTGTCAGAGTTAGGTGTTATCGATGTGTTGTCGGGTCTCCTTGCGCCTGCGATGCAGGTTGTAGGACTGCCGGGGGAACTTGGGCTTGCTTGGGCAACGGCCCTTGTGACGAATATATACGGCGGAATCATTGTTTTCGTGGCTCTCGCCAGGGATATGGATATAACAGCGGCCCAGGCAACCATCTTTGCCTCTATGGTACTGATTGCACACTCGATGCCTGTGGAGCTTCAGGTAATGCGAAAATCTGGTCCCAGGCTTCGTGTAATGTTGATCCTTCGTCTGGGTTCTGCGCTCTTGTATGGTTGGCTACTTCACCTTATCTACACTGCCACAAATACGCTGCAACATCCTGTACAGATAGTATGGACACCCGAACCCAGAGCAGAGGGGCTTCTGGCATGGGTCTTTGCCCAGGTAACAAACCTCGCCTATATCGCTTTTATTATCCTTTGTCTCGTTGTTTTTATGCGCATTCTTTCAAAACTTGGCATCATAGACCTTATGAACAGGCTTCTTTCGCCCCTCTTGAAAGTTTTCGGTGTGAGTGCAAGGGCTTCCACCCTTACCATCTTCGGCTTAACCCTTGGGCTATCATACGCTGGCGGAATGATTATCAAGGAGGCCAGAAGCGGTAAGCTGAGCGAGACGGATGTCTTTTTCTCCGTTTCACTTCTCGGGATAATGCACAGCCTTATTGAGGATACGCTCCTGCTCATGGTTATCGGCGGAGAACTATCCGGCATACTCTGGATGAGAATCCCGTTCTCACTACTTGTTATATTCCTTATTACTAAAGCTGTGAGCAGGATGGATAAAGAAACCTTTCATAGATACATATTCTCCCCTGCACCAGAAACTGTTCAAATGTGAAAATCCCCCTTTACCCGATTAAAACAAGATGGGTATAATTTATAAAATGAATAAGGGGGATTAGATGAAAATAATTATTTCTGCAATACTTTTGATGATTTCAGTCGCTGGAACGGCGGTGGCATTCGATATGTCAAATGCCTGGTATGTGAGCCCATATGCCGGATACCGATTCTTCGATGATAAAGAGGACCTTGAGAATAATCCGGAATTCGGTCTGCGATTCGGCAAATTCCTTACAGAGAATATCGCCGCAGAGGGTGGACTTGGGTACATAAACTCAAACTATGAAGATACGGGTGATGATGAGAACCTTGTTGTTCTAGATGCCAATGCTCTCTATCATTTTAAAGTATCAGAAGATAAGAAGGTTATGCCCTACGTTCAGGCGGGTATTGAGGGTAGAAATTATGGGAAAACACTTTGGGGTGTTGATGCAGGTTTCGGCTTTAAGTATCTGTATAATAAGAATATAGGTGGTGATCTTAATCTCAAGAATGTCTATTTCGGTCAGGGGCGACACGATCAGGTTGTTTCCCTTTCCCTTAATTTCTATTACGGCGTAAAGGATGAGAAGGAACCTGTAACCGTTGTTATCCCTGTTAAAAAAGAAGAGCCTAAGCCCGAACCTGTGAAGGAAGAGCCTGTGAAACCCTCCGTTGAGGAGAAGCCTGCTGAGTCCTTTGCGAAGGCTGAGGAGCCTGAGAAGAAGGAAACCATGGCTGTGGCTGCGGTGGGCGATGCCGATAACGACGGCGTTAACGACGATGAAGATATGTGCCCTGGAACCATGGCTTCCGTTGTGGTTGACGAATACGGATGCTTCCACAGCATGGATCTTGAAGTCTACTTCCCCTTCGATAGCGCAAAGGTGCAGAAGAAGTATATGGGAAGAATCTCTGAGTTTGCCGGATTCATGAAGAAGAACACCATACTTAAGGCGGAGATACAGGGGCACACCGACAGCATCGGAACCGAAGAGTACAACAAGGCTCTCTCAGAAAGAAGGGCAGAGGCTGTTATGAAGAAGCTCACGGGTGAGTTTGGTATTGCAGAAGAAAGGCTGAGCTCCATAGGATACGGCGAGGAACAGCCCATTGCTGACAACTCAAACCCCGAAGGCCGCCAGAAGAATAGAAGAATTGAGACAAAACTGCTTACTAAATACGGCGGTAATGTCGAATCCCAAAGCAAATAATCAATAAAGGGCTCCTTCGGGAGCCTTTTTTTGTTATAACTGTGGAGCCGATTGTTAAGAAAATGCTGAAAAAATCATCAGAGCGGAAGGATTATCAAATAGGTAATTATTGTAAATAAAGGATATTGTTACCTGCCCAATTCAAGCTTACTACTAAAACTCAACAACTAGTTCAAAAAAACCACACAATAATATGAATATAAATATCAGTAAGATCACATAAAATAGCCTCATGATTGATGAAGAATCCAAATCTTAATGAGGTGAATCATGAAGAAGGTATTACCGGCAAGCATCCTCAGGGTGCTTATCTTTGCTGTTATTGCGGCAACATTCTTTCTTTCCGGATGTGCAGGCGACAGCGACAGCAGTGGCAAAAGCATTAAGATCGTTCATGTGAATGATGTTCACTCCCATCTCGACGCAGCAACCTATGATGTTACCCTCGATAACGAAACAACAAGAATCGAGCTCGGCGGCATTGAGAAGGTTGCCCAGAAGATCAAAGAGCTCAGACAGCAGTCATCCAACACCCTCGTTCTCCACGCAGGGGACGCAGTTCAGGGTACACTCTATTATACTCTCTTCAAAGGTGAGGCTGACGCTGAGGTTATGAACGAGATCGGTTTCGATGCCATGGCCATCGGAAACCATGAATTTGATGATGGCGATGAGTTCCTCAGCGGTTTCATCGACATGCTTGATGCTCCCGTTATCAGCTCAAATATTGTTCCCGATGCGGGCTCACTTCTGGACGGCAAGTTTTCCCCCTATGTAATAAAAGAGGTAGACGGCGAGAAGGTTGGTATAATCGGTCTCACAGTTAAGCAGAAGACCGTTGAGTCCTCCAGCCCCAGCGACAACCTCACGTTCCTTGATGAAGCTGAAGCACTTCAGATTTATGTGGATGAGCTTCAGGGTAAAGGCGTTGAGATGATCGTTGTTCTCAGCCACTACGGATACAGCAAAACAAAAGAGCTTGTTAAGAGTATCCCCGCCATCGACGTTGTTGTTGATGGAGATTCACACACACTCCTCGGCGATTTCGACTATCTCGGCCTTTCCAACTCAGGCGACTACCCCACAATCGCTTCCAATGCAGACGGCGACAAGGTTTGTATCGTTCAGGCATGGAACTACGGATACGCTGTGGGCGATCTTACAGTTAAATTCGATACAGATGGTAAGGTAGAGAGCTGCTACGGCGAGCCTGTTCTTATCTCTGGAGACAGCTTCCTTCGTAAAAACGAAGAGGGTAACAGGGTGGAGATCGAGGGTGATGCTAGGGCCGCTGTGTATGATATAATCTCAGCCCATGCAAACATAGACATCGTTGGCGACAACGCTTCTGTGGCTACGATAAAGTCTGCTTATTCCTCCCAGGTTGATGAGCTTAAGAATCAGGTGATAGGCGAGGCTGGAGAGGATCTTCTCCACAACCGTATCCCCGGGCAGGAATACTACGGTGTGAGCCTTCCCCTTGGCTCTGATATTGCTCCCGTTGTTGCCAAGTCCTTCTACGAGCTCAGCCTCAGATCCGACCTCTGCATCCAGAATGCCGGTGGCGTAAGGGTTAGTATAAACGAAGGTGATATAACCATCGGTGATGCTTATACACTCCTTCCCTTTGCCAATACTCTCTTCGAGATAGAGATGTACGGCTCCGAGATTAAGCAGGTTCTTGAGGATGCCATCGAAGGTATACACCAGGGGGGCTCCACAGGCGGTTTCCCCTATGCCTATGCACTTCGTTATGATGTGGACAACTCTCAGCCCTTCGGCAGCAGGGTAAGCAACCTTGAGGTTATGGATAGAGAGACTAAGACATGGTCTTCTCTTGAGGACAGTGAGATGTATGTTGTTGTTACAAACTCCTATACAGCTGCCGGAAAAGACGGTTACACAACCTTCGGTACTGTTCAGGAGGAGAGAGGCCCCGGTGTTGACACCTACCTTGACTATGCAATGAGCTTCGTTGCTTATGTTGAGGCAAGGGAAAAAGCGGGTGAGGAAGTGATGAAGCTTCCCGCTGCTGAGCACTGCATAAAGATCTATACAGCCGGCACAGACTGGTAAAATAAACACCAACCCCCGTAATAGAGCCCCGGTACATCTGTGCCGGGGCTTTTTTATATTACAACCTCTCGTGTATTATCAAAGGTATTCGAAAACATCCATATGATGGTCGATTCTGGGGCTTTCGAAGAGGTCATTGCCGAAGGCTAGGAAGGGGACTTTGGCGGATTCGGCTGCATAGTAATCGTTTGTGGAATCGCCAAGGAAGAGAATCTCCTCTTTGCTACATGAGAAGTGGTCTATGAGCTTATAAAGCCCTTCCGGATGCGGTTTGGGTTTAACTACATCGAAACTGCACACGAGGCGTTCGAAATAGTCGTACATATCAAAATGTTTAAGCAGATAATCAAGGGACAGACCCCTGTTTGTGAGAACAGCCAAACGGTAGCCCTTGTCACTCAGTTCTTTAAGGGCATCATGGATACCGGGATTCGGAACCATCTTATCCAGAAACTTCTTGAAATTAAGGTTTGAGGCAAACTCCATGATCTCCTCATACTTTGCATCGTCCTGGGAAAACTCCCTTATTATCTCGCTATTAGTCTTCATCATTGCAGTATTAAGGGTTTCCGGGTCATCCCAGTTCAGCATGGGGAGTGAGAATTTATTGAACACATAATCATAGTAGGCCTTAACCGCCTCCAGACTATCAAAAAGTACGCCATCGCAGTCATAAACAACTATTTTTTTCATAACACTGGGTTTAATATATTAAATAAGAAAAAGCAATTTTTTTCTAAAGTTAAGCCCGTTATTGCCGAATAGAGTGATAACCATTGGAGGGTTTGCTATATGGGCGCAATAAAAATGGGCGGAATCGTCTCAGGGATGGACACCAATGCCATAGTTGATGAACTCGTTTCAGCAACTAAGGCTCCCATCGACAGACTGAACCAGAAGCTCGAGGTCAAGGCTCTTGAGAAGACCATTTACAGCGATGTGAATGAGAAACTCGGAACGCTTGAGACCGATCTTCTTACGCTCCGCCTCGAATCAACATTTAAAACGAAGAACGTTAACTCCTCAAACTCTTCACTACTCTATGCTACTGCTACTACGGAAGCGAGTCCGGGTACGCATGTGGTAAACGTTGAGCAGACAGCGAAGAACTCTTCCTGGGTCAGCTCCTATACACGTCAAAGGGTAGCTGAAACAGGAGCAGGAGTTGCGGGGCTGTCCGGTGTGCCGGATGACAACATTGAGGGTCTGCATCAGGTTGAGATATCCGACAAGGGAACACATTTCTTGTCCACAAATACATTTAAGCCCGATAACTGGGGAACCATGACCAAAAGCAACGGTGCTGTTCTGGCTGGAACAGTTGTAGATGCTTCCGGCGATCTCCAGGCGGATTACACCGATGCTACATTAACCATGGATTTCAGCGATGGTACCGACACCTACAGCGTTACATCAACCTTCACCGCCGCCACAGGCGATGATATAAACACGGTAACAAGGCAGATCGAGGAGGATATCAACTCCCAGCTTAATACTGCCATGGGCACAAACGCAAAGCAGTACTATGCGGTACGTGCTGATTACGACGATGCAGCAGGGGAGTGGAACATATCCTTTTACGAGCCGGCGACATCTAACCTCGACATGAGCGTTACTGGCGGTACTGCACAAGCAGATCTCGGCCTCGGAGCCGGCTTTGACAGCACTGGAAGCGCTACAAACATAATGAAATATCATAGAGCCGCCGATGCAGCCTCACTTCACACCAAGATGGATGACGCTGTGGGTGGGCTTATACCGGGTGCTACTCTTAAACTCTATGCTTCTGAGATAGAGGAGGGGACATTCTCCGTTAAGCAGGATGCCTCCCTGAAGGTAGCAGGTGATACGTACTCTGAGGTATTTGGAGCTGACGGAGTATCCACCACCGCCCCCCTTGATACATACGTTACCGGACTTAATAACGCCGGTTTCGATAATACTGTAGATGACTCAGCCAACGGATACTTCACCATAAACGGTATCCAAATTGAGGTTGAGGACTACACCAAGATCAGCGTTGATGAGCTGCTTGCTAAGATCAACTCATCCGGTGCAGGGGTAACAGCCAATTACGAAAGCGCACAGGACAGGATAGTTCTCACAAACAATGAAAAAGGTCCTAAGAATATCGATCTAGGTACATCCAGCGACACAAGCAACCTGCTTGACGTAATGAAACTTACCTACAACGAAGGTGGAGTTAAGGCGCTTGGAAGTACAGAGGGCTCCATAGACCCCACAGCACCCCTTTCAGAATCGGGGATGTCCGCTGTGCCTAATTCGGGCATTTTCACCGTCAACGGGGTGTCAATTTATGTAGACTCTAAGAACGACAGCCTTAACGATGTTATGCAGAAGGTTAACAACTCCGGCGCAGGCGTAACCATGAGTTACGACACCTCCACGGATAAGGTAAATATCGTATCCGACAGCAAGGATAAGATCTCCTTCGGCTCGGCATCGGACACCAGCGGATTCCTGCAGGCCGTTAACCTTACCACCAACACCACCGTTGAGCAGTCCTTGGGAACCGAAGGAAGGAGTGCGGTAATAGAGGTGGACGGTGTTACGTATGTTCGTGACAGCAACAATGTGGACGACATTATCCCCGGTGTTGAGCTGGATATTCGCGGTACGGACGGAACCCCCATAACCCTTACGATAGAAACCGACACAGATAGAACCATAAAGGCAGTAGCAAGCTTTGTTCAGCACTACAACGAACTTATGCAGAAGCTGAACGTTCCCGATGTGAGCGATGATGATCGCGATGAATACATGCGAACCCTCAGCGATGAAGAGAAGAACTCCATGTCCGATACTGAATACAAGGAATGGATGGAGAAGTTCTACGAGGTTAACGAGTACGATATCATCTCCAAGAGTTCGGAGCTGAGAAATCTTCATCAGAGTGTGCGTGCTGAACTGTTTTATGAGATACCTGGATTAAATAGCACATTCAGTAACTTACAGGAACTCGGCATCGAGATTGCCGGCGATGGTGATATAGAAACCGAAAGTCTTGGTTATCTTATCAAAGATACGACCGATTATGATGAAATAGTGGCCGCCCTTGAGGGGAACACCGATTTCCTCAATGCACTCCGTAATCAGCCGGCAGACGTCTACAACTTCTTTGCAGAAGATGGCGGATGGACGAATGAATACGAGGACATGATCGAACGCTACACCGAAAACGATGGAATGATCCAGACGAAGGTGAAGGCGGACGGCAGCCTCGACAGAGAGATGCAGAGACTCAGCGAGCAGATCGAAAGACTGCAGGACAGGGCGGAGATGGAGCTTGAAAGGTATTGGAAGCAGTTTACGGCCATGGAAAAGGCCATAGCTGATGCCGAGGCACAGGGAAATGCGCTTACGCAGGCACTCTCAGGGGCCGGATAAAAGAATCAAAAGGAGTTGAGCTAGTGTCCAACCCGTATCAGAATTACATCAAACAGGAAGTCGAAGGGGCAACCAAAGGAAAGCTTGTTCTTCTGCTGTATGATGGTGCGATTAAGTTTATGAAGCTTGCGATCATAGCCGTCAATGAGGAGAACGTTCCTGAGGCTCACAACAACATCATGAAAGCGGAGAACATCATATACGAGCTGATGTCCACGCTTAACATGGATGCAGGTGAAATCTCTGATAACCTTATGAGGCTTTACGATTTTATGATATGGCAACTCATCGAGGCAAATAAGACAAAGGACAAGCAGAAGATCGAGTCCGTAATTGAGCTTATGGCAAGCCTTAGAGAAGCCTGGAAAGAGGTTGTAAAGCAGGAAGAGGGATCAGGCGAACAAAGTGGAGAGGCAAAGTCAATTAATTTTGCCGGATGATGCATAGTGATAAACTTTGAAGGACCAATAGTCAATCTTCGTGAAAAGCTCATGGAAGTTGAGAAAAAACGGGGACAGGCTGCCGCAAACGAAAAGAATGAGCCTATCGAGAGCAAAGGGAAGAGCAGCAGTGAGAGTTCATCTTCCAGCCAGAGCATTGCGGATATTATCAGCATTCGCAATGAAAACAGAATGGCCGCAGACAGCTCCATACGCTCTGAGGAAGAAGCTAAGGAGGTCCTTGGCGACCTTATGAAAAGCTTTTCCAAAAGTACCGGCGAGTCTATCAATGCCCATAAAAAGGCAGACCCGAATACTGTCATGCAGTTTTACCCGTTTGAGTGATTTAACGAAGAGTAACTTTTAGAGATAGATTTCTTAAATATATTACAAGATCACAAATGCCCCTCGACTCAAAGAGGGGCATTTTTACGTCCAAAGCCTTGCCTGTACTGTCATACAGAAAATATTTATTATTTCAAAATCAGGAAAAGAGTTTGTTTCTCCACAATGATGGTTAAGCCGTCTAGATCGTAACTGATAATCAAGCGTATTATGAATAGTTTATGTTGTGATTATAAAGTAGTGTCTACCATTCATACATCTTCTGCAAGTAATGATGAGTGTTTCCCGCTGTATAAAAGACTGTCAATAAGATACAAATCAATAAGAAGCAGTTTCTTGAGTAAAAAATATGTAAGATGGTATATTTCCTGACATCATCTCGAAGGGAACTTTGTTCAGTCTTTTATGCCATTTATTTCGCTATCTTATTGAAAAATATTCCTCTTTTGATATTATAGTGAATAGATGTATGATCTGATTTATTGAAGGTGGATATGTATAGAGAGTATTTTGCTTTCAGGGACAAACCTTTCCGGCTTACTCCAAGTCCGGCATATTTCTATTGCTCCTCCACCCACGACAGGGCAATGACCCTCTTGGAGTATGGAATAAACAGCCGAAAGGGATTCATGATGCTTACCGGTATACCCGGTTCGGGCAAAACGACTATGTGTATGCTCCTGCGGGAAACACTTGCGGAATGCAACACAGCCCTAGTGGAAAAATGCCCTGATAAGGATATTCTCAAAACCGCCTGCTCGGAATTCGGCATCGAGATAGAGAGCTCCTCCGAGGACAACCATCTTTTCGGCGTGCTTATGGATTTCTTCGTAGATGAATACAAGAAGGGTAAGAACAACGTCCTTATCATTGACGATGCCGATGAATACTCCGTTGAAACCTTCAATATGCTTGAGCGTCTCGCTGAGATTGAGATAGAGCAGTGTAAACTTGTACAGGTTCTCCTTGTGGGAACGCCCGAACTCAGCTCCAAGCTCATGTATGGACAGATAAACAACCTGAACGAACGGGTCTTTTTCGTACAGGAGCTGGGTCTTCTCGGTCTTAAGGATACAGCTATGTATCTACAGCACCGTATAAACCAGGCCAAGGGTGCCGATCCCGACATCCTTAAGCGAACAGCGGTTGTGGAGATCCACCGTTTCAGCCACGGTCTCCCTTTGGAAGTAAATGTCATTGCCGATAAGGCCTTTCAGGTAGCCGCAGAAGCTAAGGACAAAAAGGTCGGGCCCAAGCATGTTCGAAAGGCTGTAAAGCTCATTTCCGGCGTTAAACCGCCACTCCGCTTCGCAACCATAGCTCCATATGTAACTCCCGTGCTCCTTGTTCTAGTGCTCATACTGGGATTCATGCAGTATCAGAACATGACTAAGGAGCCAGAGCAGAAGGTTGTAGTAATAGAGAAAGCGCCCGAGCCTCAACAACCCGTTACCGAGAGGATACCTTCCGAGGCTGAGATAAGGGAGCAGACAACAGAAGAGCCTGAACCACAGGTTCAGCAAGAAGCCGAGAAAAAGCCGGAGCAGGTTTCCGAGCCTGTTGAGCAAAAACCTGATCAGGCAACTGAACCTGCTCAGCCGTCCGCCGAAACGGAGCCGGCTATGCAGGCAGATACACCCATCGCAGATAACATGACTACGCAGGCGGATGAGCCCGAATCATCTGTTGAGAAACCTGCCGAGGAACCCTTAGAAGAGCAGGCAGAGGCAGTCCGTTACGGATGCATAACAGCAAACAGCGGGCTTAATATGCGTGCAGAGCCCACCACAAACGGAGAGCTGCTCACCGTTGTACCCTCAGGAGAGTCCGCCGTGTTGATAGAGAATAAGCCTGCAGGGTGGTGGAGAGCAGAATATAACGGTATTGAGGGCTATCTTTACGGCTCCTTCGTTGAAGAAACTGATAACCCGGAAAACTGCGGCGGTTAAACTTGTCCAGACACACCTTTCTTATAATTATCACTATTCTATTCTGTGTATCCTGCGGTGGTAAAAGCGAGACAGCGGATCAACTGCGTATACTGGAAGAGCAGATCAAGCTTATGCGTCAGGATACAGCCAGGATGAAAGAGGGGCTGGACAGTCTTGAAAAACGCCTTTCATCTGTATCGGAAAAACTGGATAAGCAGAATTCCGATATAGATACCACAAGGCGGGAGTTGGACGCCGCCATCGAAGAGATGAGGGAGCTTAAATGAACATATCAGAGAAGCTTGCGAATGAATACAAGCCTAACAGCAAGTACATAGACGAATTTCTTAAGCTACCGGATGAGGAATTATTCACTCAGGCAGAATCGATAAAGATGAAGAGTTTCGGTTCCTTGATGGCCACATGTGCCATAATAAATGCGAGGAGCGGCCTATGCAGTGAGGACTGCTCCTTCTGCGCCCAGTCCGCACATTACAGCACAGATGCACCCGAATATCCGTTCATCGACCTGAAGCGTATCGATGAAGCCGCAAAGTCTCTGGCGGAGAAGGGTGTTGAGCGTTTCAGCATCGTGATGAGCGGAAAAGGACCCACAGAGGATGAATTTCAAAAGCTGAAAGAGGGGATAGGCATAATCGTTTCCCACGGCCTTCTGGCCGATGCATCTGTAGGCATATTGAGCAGGGAACAGCTTATCGAGCTTAAGGATGCGGGGATGTCCGCATACCACCACAATCTCGAAACCTCACGCAGTTTTTTCCCCGAAGTTTGCACCACCCACAGCTACGAAGAGGATGTTCGGGCTGTGCGGGACTCTGTGGAGCTCGGATTATACGTGTGCTCCGGCGGTATCTTTGGTCTTGGGGAGTCGTGGATGCAGAGGGCGGAACTTGCCTATACACTGAAAGAACTGGGAGTTCAATCGGTTCCGGTTAACTTTCTGACTCCGATACCCGGTACACCAGCAGAAGGGAAGGGGATACTTGATAAGAACGAGGCGCTGAGAATAACTGCCCTTATGAGAATGATCCTTCCCGACAGACATATACGCATATGCGGCGGCAGAAACGCTGTCTTCGGAAGCGATGATTCTATAATGCACACTGGGGCGAGCGGGCTCATGGTGGGGGATTATCTCACTATCAAGGGCGTTTCCCTCGATGAGGATATGGAGAAGATAAAAAAGCTATCAGAATGAAAGAGATATGGCGAATGCCGCCGCCGCTGAACTGAGTATGGTTTTTACCTTTCCGGTTTTATGGTGCTTTGCAAACTCCGCCCAGTCGCCACCCTCAACACGCAATCCCATGGTTTTGACAGCCCGCTCCTTGGAGGGGTTTGCGGTGAACATTATTACGTCCACACCGTTAATCTTTACTATCTTCTCTCTATATACCGGATTAATCTCGAAAACTCCCTCATACTCTCTCAGGGAGCGGAGGGTATCTTTATCAACCTCGTAAACCTCTCCGGTCATTTCAGAATCTTCACACTCAACGGCCACAGGATAGCCGAAGGGGAGATGGTAAAGGCTTCCGTTTACCCTTGCAGTAAAGAGGGGTTCCTTGTCCTTTAAAAAAGTTCTGTGACCGTGCCACCCTTTGCGGAGTGTTCCGTAAACAAAGACCTTAACAGGATAGGTGAGGTTTTCAATCATTAAACAAAGCCATCCTTTTATCGAATATTTCGCCAAGACGTTGCAGGTTATCTCTGATATAGCCTCCAGGAAGGGATGTTTCGGCGGAGAGGCCCTTTTCCGCCAATTCCAGAAACCGGGAACGGGTATATTTTCGGCTGTCTGGCATTTCGTGCCCAATCATACAGATGGTTTCGGTATATGTCAACATCTGAAAAGGAGAATATATTCTTAAGGGCTGTCAAAAGCAGGATAAGAGGCTCGTAATAGTTTTCACTCGCCCTCAGCGGAGAGAGGCGTAAATGGGCGAACTCTACGGTGAACTTAAGGCCTTCACGGTTTATTCTGTCCCGTATAACAGCCGTACCCTTCACATCGCCGTCCAGTATCCTCTTTTCTACAACCCTGCCGTTCTCCCTTCTCAGATCGCCACTCATCATCATGAAAAGGAGCACATCTTCGAACTTCGGTTCAATATTGGGAGTGCGACTGTCGATTTCAAGGGATAAATGCAGGCTGTGGGGCTTAACCGGTGTGAAGAACAGGGATTCCTTGATCAATCCCCCTGCAAGGGAAGCGGAGGAGGTTAGGGGACCTGTAAAGCCTCCGGATGGGATAAAGGTGTACTCAAGGAAGCCACCTTTTTTTATGTACTGCTTCATAGAGTAATTGGAATCGATGTATGCACCGAAGCGCCAGAGGAATTTAAGCAGGTGGTAATGGTGGTACTTTGAGAAGTTTCGGAAAGGGTAAACACCCTGCTCAAAGAAGTTTCCGGCTCTTGTTCCCACATTGGAAAACTCCAGCTCAATCCCGATGGGGGTCAAGCCGTCTATCATCCGTTCCGGTATCCTCTCAAAACGTGCCTCTTTGAGGAAGGTGTTAACACGCCTGTTTGCCGTGTTTATAAGGTTTTCTATGCTGTCATCCCTGTTTGGATGATATGAAAAGATATCAAGATTCCTGTTATAGTCGTGCAAAGCGAAATATGTGGCCGGAGCGAAGGGTGAAAACCGCTTATCTGACAGTCTGCAAAGGTGTTTCAGCCTTCTTTCGTAATACTTGCCAAGCAGATTGACGCAGAGTACGCTGTAGAGGAAGTCGAGGTATGCGGGATGCCACTCATCCTCCTTGTGATACTTTAGTTTAGAAAGGTATTTTAGTTCTTTTCTGCTCGCTTCTTTAAGCTTCTCGTGACGGTTTGTACTGGTTATGCGCTTGTAGTAGTTTCTCCCTGCAAGCAGATAAAAGAACGCAGTTCTATTGTCCATATCATATCGTACACTCCCTGCTCACTGGTTTTCAATCCTTTCTTCTCAGAATTCTTCCGGGTTTTTGTAACCCGCTATGAGGTCTATAAGAACAATAATGAGCGAGATTACGTTAGCCACCGCAGCTCCGGCAGCAAGCCCGAGAACAAGGCTCATGCGGGCGTTGTTAAAATAGAGTACAGCCGCAGGAATAAGGTGAAGATTGGCGGCGAAAGCCGTTGCCAGAAGCTCCGCGGCGAGGATCTTCTTAACATTGAATTTCATAACAGCCGCTATCAGGTTTACCCCCACAGCTATCACAAGCTGATAGGGATCCTGGCCGAATATAAAGCCTACGTTTGTTGTTAGTGCTATGAAAATAAAGAAATCGGACCAGACTCTTCCCCATTCTATCATATTGTTAATCCTCCATAAATTACGATGCTAGAAGCTTCTTTGCCTTATTGAGCGATGATGGTGTTCCCAGCAGGATAAGTGAATATCCTGCTTTAAGCACGATGTCTCCGGGAGGTGCAACCTTCATCTTCCCTTCCTTGTTGGATATAGCGACGATGGTTGCGCCTGTATTCTCACGAACGCCAGTCTCCTTGAGTGCCTTTCCTGTAACATCCGATGATTCGCTAAGCTGCAACTCGATGATATCAATATCTGTGCGCTCCCCGTAGGCTATCTTTTCGAGGAAGCCTGAAAGAACGGGGGAGGGGGGATGAAGTACGTATGACAGGATCCTCCGGCCCGTGGTAACAGCCGGGACGATAACCTCGTTTGCGCCGAGGAGCTTCATCTTGTCACGGTCGTATTCGCTCAGCGCTGTGGCGTATATGGTGAAATTATCCTTATCAGGGCGCAGGAGCCTCGCTGTAACGATTACGGCAATGTCCGTAGTACCTTCCTCGTAGGCGGTTATAAGCCCCCTCGCATCATCGATATTCAGACCGAGAAGCACATCCCGTCTGTGCGGCTCGGCAAACACATAGAACTCAACCCCGGAGTTTTCAATGTTCTTATCACAGCTTGTTTCAGAACAGGCTACGATGAAGGGTATACCTCTCCTGCGGAAGTTCCGGATTATCTCTTTTGTGGTATCGTTGTATCCGCAGATGATGAAATGGTTTTTAAGCTGTTCCATCTTTGAATATTTCCTCCAGTATCTGTAGATTGAGCGCAGATCCCCCTGTAGAAGAACCTGAACTGTGGCAGCAAGGCCGTAGAAGTAAACAAGGGGGAAGGCGAGCATGACAAAGACAACCATAAACACCCTGTTCATGGTGATATTGCTGTTGTAGCCCTCTGTGAATCCGATGGTGCTGAATGTTATGAGAGTGTGGAACAGATAGTTGAGAACACTTTTACCGTCGGTATCCTTATTGATGATCATCAGAGAGAGAACACCGATTGTTGTGAAGAAGATCACCGTCATGAGGGGGAGGCGTAGATTACCCAGAACATCGTACAGCTTCTCCTCATAAATCCTTTTAAAACTTACCGGCTTAACATTTCTATAACCGTCTTTCTCAGCCAAAACCCGCTCCGGTGCCCTAAATTTCTGCCTTGATTAAAAGATACCAAACACACAATGATTTGTAAAACTGTTGCTTGACATTTTGGCGTTCACCGATAAAAATTTAGTATAGTCTATGAGTCCGGAGTGGTTGATGCCCAAAATAAAGAACTTCGTGGTTGACACTAATGTCATCCTCTATTCCCCCAAGGCCCTCGAAACATTCGAAAACAACAACATTTACATGCCCGCAGTAGTTCTTGAAGAGCTTGACTCCTTCAAGAAAAACGTTGATCTCAACGGCTATAACGCAAGGGAGTTCATCCGCAGAATCGAAGAATACCGCATGGCTGGTGACCTTCAAAAGGGCATTAAGCTCGATTCAGGCGGTAAGCTCTATATCGCTTTCCACGATCAGGAGTCGAGAAGCCTTATCCCCGATGAGTTTGAGCGAAAGAACGATAATCTAATCCTGAGCCTTGCCATGAAGCTCAAGAAATCGAAGCGTAACGAGACGGTGGTTATATCAAAGGATGTTAACCTCCGACTCAAGGCCAACGCGCTCGGGATTAAAGCGGAGGACTACTACCACGAACGAAGAGGAAGCTTCCTTGATAACACAAACGATGAACTCATCGTTGCGGATTCCTACCTTAACGAGCTGCGAAACTCCCATGAGATGCATCTTCCTGCTGAGATTTACGGTATTGACTCCGAGGAGTTTCAGCCAAGGGCAAACGAGTATTTCATCCTGAAAAGCTCAGAGAACCCCGGTTTAAGCGTATACGTGAAATATATTGAGACACCCGAAGGTGAGCGGTATTTTCAAACCCTCAAGATGGAGGAGACCGACAACGTCTACGGTATAAAGCCGGCAAATAGAAAGCAGAGGTATCTACTTGATACACTACTGGATCCTGAGATCGATATAGTCTTTGCCATCGGTATTGCTGGTACTGGTAAAACCCTCCTTGCCCTTTGTGCAGGTCTTAATGCAGTGCTGAGCGAAGGGCTGTACAAGCGTATGGTTGTTACACGCTCACCCATCCCCATGGGAAGGGATCTCGGTTATCTCCCCGGCGGCATATCAGAGAAGCTGGATCCCTGGCTTAAACCGATTTACGACAACCTCGAGTTCATCATAAGCAGGGGGAACGTAAGCGAAGGTAAGGACGGTGTAACCCATAAGAATCAACTGAACAACATGACAATAGAGTATCTTAAGGATGCAAACCTCCTTGAGATAGAAGCGCTTACGTATATCAGGGGAAGGACTCTCATGGATACCTTTGTGGTTATCGATGAGGCCCAAAACCTCAGCCCCCATGAGATGAAGACCATCATAACAAGAGCAGGGCACAACACGAAGATCGTTTTTACCGGTGATCTTAAGCAGATCGACAATCCTTATCTTACAGAGCTTGATAACGGCCTTATAAACGCATCAGAGAAGTTTACTTCATCTAAGTTTGCACACTGCTCAACGGTTTATCTGGATAAGGGCGAGCGAAGCAGGCTTGCTTCCGAGGCAGCAAAAGTGCTTTAGGATGGGCTTCTGTTTATTTAATCTGGGAAATTCATCATCCGATTTTATCTATGGAATTTACCATCCATGGAAATTCCATTGTTGTTCGAGCGGGGGAACCCCGCTCTCTCGTACTTCCGGCTACATAAATTGAATACAATTCAATTTAGTTTCGCCTACAGGGCTTCCATCCATGGAAGCCTTTTGTATATCAACCTTTAATATATACCCCAAATTTGTTTTTAAGGGGTTCTTAAGGAGAGCTTTTTACATAAAAATTTCCCCTTACATTAATCTGGGAAATTCATCATCCTGAGAATTTCCCTGCCGCTACGCTTGGCAAAGCCTTCGCTCCGCTTACTTCCGTTACAGAATATGAAGCATAGCTCCATATTCTTCACTTCAGGGCTTCCATCCATATGACTTGGGAAATTCATCATCCTGAGAATTTCCCTGCCGCTACGTTCGGCAAAGCCTTCGCTCCGCTTACTTCCGTTACAGAATATGAAGCATAGCTCCATATTCTTCACTTCAGGGCTTCCATCCATATGACTTGGGAAATTCATCATCCTGAGAATTTCCCTGCCGCTACGCTTGGCAAAGCCTTCGCTCCACTTACTTCCGTTACAGAATATGAAGCATAGCTCCATATTCTTCACTTCAGGGCTTCCATCCATGGAAGCCTTTTGTATATCAACCTTAAATATATACCCCAAATTTGTTTTTAAGGGGTTCTTAAGGGGAACTTTTTACATAAAAATTTCCCCTTACATTAATCTGTGAATTTCCATCCATATAATCTGGAAAATTCTCAGGATTATGAATTTCCCAGATTATAAAGAAAAATCAAGGGAAGGATTTATCTTAGATAGATTTAGATATTGACATAATCCGATAAACTCCATATACATAGGACTGCTTGGATCCCGGACGGGACCGAGACGCTTTCCCATATAAGTACCCTTATGTGTCTTTAAGCCTCTCGATCTGCGTCCAAACTGCATAAGGGGAAGCCTGAATGAGCAAACACTCTGAAATCAAGAAGATAACAGTTAATCACTTCGCAAAGATGAAGCAGGAGAATGAGAAGATCACCTGCCTCACAGCCTACGACTACACCTCTGCTATGATACTTGACGAAGCAGGCATTGAGCTTGTTTTGGTTGGAGATTCCCTAGGCGTTGTTATGAATGGCTACGAGAACACTATTCCTGTAACGTTGGACGAGGTTATATACCACACAAAGGCCGTTAAAAGAGGGCTCAAACGCTCCTTTCTTGTGCTTGATATGCCGTTTGGGACATACCATGAAAGTGAGGAAAAAGCGCTTACAAACTGCATCAGGGCCATTAAAGAGAGCGGTGCTGAAGCGGTTAAGATAGAGGGGGGCGCAGAGAAGGCTCCTTTGGTGAAGAAACTGGTTAATTCCGGTATAAACGTGATGGGGCATATCGGACTTATGCCTCAGAGTATTCATACCATGGGTGGCTTCAAGGTGCAGGGTCGTGACGGTGTTGAAAAGTACATTGAAGATGCTAAGGCCCTTGAGGAAGCCGGAATTTTCTCTCTGGTACTCGAAGGACTTGTGGCGGATGTCGCAACATCTGTAACTAAAGCGGTTGATATACCCACCATAGGCATCGGCGCAGGGAAGGGGTGTGACGGTCAGATCCTTGTTTTCCATGATGTCTTCGGCCTCTTCGATGACTTCATTCCAAAGTTTGTTAAAAGATATGCGGACGCAAAAACAGAACTTGTGAAGGCGGCTCAGGACTATATTGGAGACGTCAAAAGCTCAGTATTCCCAGATGATAAGCACAGTTACCTGAGGTAATATATGAAGACAGTTTCAAAGATAGAAGATATAAGAAAAGAGCTGAACAAAGCACGCATGGATGGCCTGCGCATAGGGTTTGTCCCGACGATGGGTTTCCTCCATGAAGGTCATTTGAGCCTTGTGCGTAAATGCAGGGATGAGAACGATATTGTTGTCGTAAGCATCTTTGTAAACCCCGCCCAGTTCGGTGCAGGGGAGGATCTGGACAGTTATCCTTCGGACATTAAGCGTGACACAGCTCTCCTTGAGGCGGCTGGAACAAACATACTCTTCCTCCCCGAGCGCGAGGAGATATACCCCGAGGGGTTTTCCACAAATATATCCGTTGCCGGTGTGAGTGATGGACTGTGCGGACGTTCCCGCCCCGGTCATTTTGATGGGGTATGCACCGTTGTGACCAAACTGCTGAATATTGTTCAGCCGGAGAGGGCATATTTCGGCGAGAAGGATTACCAGCAGCTGCAGGTCATTAAGAGGCTCGCCAGGGATCTTAACATCCCGTCGGAGATAATAGGCGGTTCAATTATCCGTGAGGATGACGGTCTCGCCATGAGCTCCCGAAATGTATACCTTACCCCTGAGCAGAGGGAGTCCGCATTGAGTTTGAACCGTTCATTTAAAGTCGTTCAAGATGCCCTGAAAGAGGGAGTTGAGGATGTATCAGAGCTGAGGGCGGATGTGGAGGAGTTCATTAACTCACATGAGTATGCAAGAATAGATTATATCGAGTTTGTAGATCCGGAGTTCCTTAGACCTGTAAGAAAGATAGAGGGAGATTTCCTCATGGCTTTGGCGGTGTATGTCGGCAAGGCAAGACTAATAGATAATAACTACTTCGAGGTGCAGAAATGATGGTACACATGTTTAAATCAAAGCTCCACAGAGCAACCGTAACCGACGCAGACCTTCACTATGAAGGGAGCATAGGCATAGATAAGAACCTTATGGAAGCGGCTAACATCCGTGAGTATGAGAAGGTTGATATCTGGAACATCAACAACGGCGCACGCTTTTCCACCTACGTTATTGAGGGTGAGAGAGGAAGCGGCCAGATATGCCTTAACGGCGCAGCTGCAAGGCATGTACAGCACGGTGACAGAGTAATCATCGCAACCTTTTCCATGGTTGATGAAAAAGAGCTCGATAACTACCGCCCCACAGTGGTTCAGCTCGATGAAAACAATCAGATTGTTGCAAAGGACGGCGTTCTCGTTTAAGAACTCCATCTTGTTGCAAAAGCTGATGTTAACTGCTATCATCACATAAAACAAACTAGAGGTTTGAGTGATGGCCGAAATGAAGCAGATTGTCAGCCTTTCCCTGGCGGGGGAGAAATACGGTATAAACATCATGGATATTGAAGAGATTATCCGTATGATGGAGATCACAAGAGTTCCGAAGGCTCCCCCCTTTGTTGAAGGGATAATTAACCTCAGAGGGCAGGTTATCCCCATCGTGGACTTGCGTAATAAGCTGGGCCTGCCCGTTCCCGAAGAGGATCATAACACTCGTATTATAAATGTGGGCATATCCGGGCGGAAGCTCGGCTTTGTCGTTGATAAGGTTGATGAGGTTCTCAGGCTGGATCCCGGCGTTGTGGATAAGGCTCCAGCGGTTTCCATGAATGTGGATTCCAACTATATCGAAGGTGTGGCCAGAACAGAAAACGGTATGATCATCATCCTTGAAGTTCACAACATCTTCTCCACAAGGGAATCCAATCAGCTTAACGCCTTTTAGTGAATGGCCTCACAGTTTGCCAGACTAAGGAAAATATCATCCGAAATTGATAAAAACCGGTCGGATTATCTGAAGGATCCGGCCCGTTATCTTGAACCCGCCCTTGAGCTCCTGCGTAAAACCAATCTAAAACTAGCCTCCGATGCCGAAAGATTATTGGAATCGGAGGATGCTGATTCGAAATCTCTGGAGAACTTCATTTCGGAGATGAATATATTCCTAGCCTCATCCCAGGCATCCTCTGGCTCGGCACTTCTTCTGCAGACATCTCTGCACGTTATCAAAGGTATAGGGGAAAAAAAGGCGGAATCACTGTCGAAATTCGGGCTTAACACCGTGGAGGACGCTCTACTGCATTTTCCTTTCAGGTATGAGGCAGTGGGGTACGAAGAGGGTGAGCGCAGAGTAATGAGCGGAACCCTTGAAACCAGACAGAAGACCTTCACGAGGGGGCGTAAAGCTGTATACAGGGCGATATTTCGCAACGAAAACGGCTTTTTCAGCGCATTATGGTTCAACTTCAATGCACGTTACCCCGCAAACGCTCTGGTAGAAGGGCGTAAATACCACTTGTACGGCAATGTCTCAAGGTATGATGGAGCCCCTTCGGTGGTGCACCCCGAGTTTATCGATGAAAGCGAGATAGGCCGTGTTCGCCCGGTGTACAGCCTTCCTGCAAACGTAGGGCAGAAGCCGTTTAACTCCGCCATGAATATGATGATAGAGCAGTACCTCCCCCACATGCCCGATACCCTTCCGGTTCGGCTGGCGGATAAATACGACTTTCCAGAGATCCGTTCCGCTGTTAAAACCCTCCACATGCCGGACGACAGGCATATTATACCGAAGCTAATGATGCGGACCCATCCGGCATATGAGCGGTTTGTCTATGAGGAGCTTTTCTATATCCAGCTCGGTCTGTTGATGAAGAAAGACACCTACGCCTCTGTGCCGGGTATATGCTTTGATATAAAGAGGGAGTATCTGGACGAGGTGGCGGAGATAATGCCCTTCAAGCTTACCAACGCCCAGAAGAAGGTACTTGCGGACATATTCAACGATATGAAGAGCACCAAACAGATGAACCGCCTTATACAGGGGGATGTGGGGAGCGGAAAGACCATAGTCTCCTTCATTTCGGGGATAATGGCTGTGAAAAACGGTCATCAGGTTGCTGTTATCGCACCTACGGAGGTTTTGGCCGAACAGCACTATATAAACCTGCAGAAGTTCCTCGAGGGAACCGGATTCACCGCCGCACTGCTGACAGGCTCGGTGGGAAGCCGTGATAAAAGGGAGACAAGGGAGCTTATAGCCTCCGGTTCGGTGGATTTCGTCGTGGGAACCCATGCCGTTATTCAGGAGGATATCCTTTTTCATAAGCTTGGTCTCGCCATTATCGATGAACAGCACCGCTTCGGCGTGCTCCAGCGCAAAACTCTGGTAGATAAAGGGTATAATCCTGACATCGTCCTCATGACGGCAACGCCTATCCCCAGAACGCTTTCCCTCACTTTCTACGGTGATCTCGATGTAAGCATAATAGACAGCCTGCCTCCTGGGCGTAAGCCTATTGTCACCAAAGCTTACCCTGAGAAGAAGCAGAGCGAAGCTCTTAAGCTTGTTCAGAAGGAACTAGATGCAGGTCGAAAGGCTTATTTCATATACCCGCTCATAGAAACCAGCGAGAAGATGGAGCTTAAAGCGGCGGTGGCCAGCTATGAACAGATAGCCTCTGTCTTTGGCGAGGAACGTGTCGGGCTTCTCCACGGCCGTATGAAGGGGGAGGAGAAACGGGAGCTGATGCACCGCTTTAAACACGGAAGTATCGATATCCTCGTATCCACAACGGTTATCGAGGTGGGTGTGGACGTTCCCGATGCCACTGTTATGGTTATAGAGAATGCCGAGCGTTTCGGTCTCTCCCAGCTGCACCAGCTTCGGGGAAGGGTGGGGCGTGGTGCGGAGCAGTCCTACTGCTGTCTTATATACTCCGGCGATATCAGCGAAGAGGGGAAGATACGCATCGATGCCATGGTTAAGCACACGGACGGATTTAAATTAAGCGAGATAGACCTTGAAATAAGGGGACCCGGTGATTTTTTCGGTACGAGACAGTCAGGTTTACCACGGTTTAGGTTTTCAAATATCGTAAAAGATGTCAAAATATTACAGAAGGCAAGAAGGGATGCAGAAGATATTCTCGCTTCGGACCCTTCACTCGACGCCCCGGCATCGAAAGTTCTTGTCCAGACGCTGAAAACACGCTGGAACGGGATTGACTTTTTAAATGTCGGGTAATAAAGTGACTGATGAAGCGGGAACAATGAATAACGGAGGGTCGCCGATGCAGCTGCCGAAACTGAGCGAAGAACAGCTCAAAAACATTTCCACCCCCATCAATCTTCAAAGAGCGGAAAACTATGTTGGAAAATTTGTGGACTGCTCCATCGAAGGAAACGTGCTTAAGGGCACAATCAAAGGCAACCACGGTTCCTATACCTCGGAACTGGTCATAGACACGGATCCCATTGAATTCAAATGCGACTGTGAGAATGCGAAGGAGGTTTTCTGTAAGCACGCCGCTGCACTCGGGCTTACTTACATATACACCCCCTGGGTGTTTGCCTCGGAGAAGATTGAGCGAAGCAAGATAAACAGCTTTGAGGATATCAAGTTCTATATAAAGACCACCACACTTAAGGAATTAATAGAGGAATTGAGGGGTAAATCCATTGGCTCTGCCCAGATAGCAGAGCTTAACGGTATATCTCTTCAGCAGCTCTCGGCCATTGTTAAGGACGATCTGAGCGGTAAGCACCATACGCTCACCGACCCCCTCAAGCTGGCCTGTCTGTATCTGCTTGAAAAACAGTAAAAGCTTTTAAATAAAGGGCTCCTTTTTGGAGCCTTTTTTTTCGCCTTCTTATGTTGTAATATATCGCTTAATCTGCTATAAATCTCAAATTTTGCCCCTGTTTAAGAACGGATGTTCCTGCTGGGATAGATTAAGATTGGGCTTTATCTGACAATGCTATATATCAAATAGATAAAGTAATAACATAAGTAGCTCCGGTTAAGATTACTCAGTTTGACATATACTGGAGATGCTAAGAATGAAAGAACATACATATACAGTGCTTTCCTATATATCGAGGGGGTTTTATGCCTAAAAGAGAAGACATTAAAAGCGTTCTTGTTATCGGTTCCGGTCCAATTGTAATCGGTCAGGCCTGCGAGTTTGACTATTCCGGAACCCAGGCCGTCAAGGCTCTAAAAGAGGAGGGTTACCGGGTTATTCTTATCAACTCAAACCCAGCAACCATTATGACCGACCCTGAGATTGCGGATGCAACATACATTGAGCCCCTCACCGTGGCAGTGCTCGATTCCATCCTTGAGCGTGAGAAGCCGGACGCCGTACTCCCCACCGTTGGAGGGCAGACAGCACTCAACCTTGCCCTTGATGCCCATGAAGAGGGAGTTTTGAGCAAACACGGCGTTGAGCTTATCGGTGCAAATATACAGGCTATAAAGAAGGCAGAGGACAGGGACCTCTTCAAGAAGGCTATGTCCAAGATAGGGCTCGGGATGCCGATGAGTGCCGTCGTTAATTCCTACGAAGAGGCGATGGATGCCATTAAGGATATTGGCTTTCCCGCCATCATCCGCCCCTCATACACCCTCGGCGGAACTGGTGGTAACGTTGCCTACAATATTGAAGAATACAGGGATTACGTGGAATGGGGTCTTGAGGCATCTCCTGTCCATGAGATACTTGTGGAGGAATCCGCCCTCGGCTGGAAGGAGTACGAGCTTGAGGTTATGCGGGACAAGGCGGATAACGTTGTAATAATCTGTTCCATCGAAAACTTCGATGCCATGGGTGTACACACCGGTGACAGTATCACTGTAGCCCCCGCCCAGACCCTCACTGATAAGGAGTATCAGGAACTCAGAGATGCGGCCATAAAGGTTATACGTGAGATAGGAGTTGATACCGGAGGTTCAAACGTACAGTTTGCCGTAGAACCCTCCACAGGAAGACAGATCATCATTGAGATGAATCCGAGGGTATCAAGAAGCTCCGCCCTTGCCTCAAAGGCTACCGGCTTCCCCATAGCCAAGATTGCGGCGAAGCTCGCTGTGGGCTACACGCTGGACGAACTCCCCAACGATATCACAAAGAAGACGCCGGCATCCTTCGAGCCCTCCATAGACTACTGCGTGGTCAAATACCCCAGATTCACCTTTGAGAAGTTCCCCGGAAGTGACGACAGGCTCACAACCCAGATGAAGTCCGTCGGTGAGGTTATGTCCATAGGCAGAACCTTCAAGGAATCCCTCCAGAAGGCTATCTGCTCACTTGAGATAAATAGGTACGGCTTCGATGAGATCTTCAGCGAAGAGGAACTCAAAACAGAAAAGGCACACGAAGAGATTGATAAATACCTCAAACGCCCCACAGACCGGCGCATGTTTTACATAGGCGAGGCGTTCCGTGCGGGTTACTCACTTGAGGATATCCACACATTCACCAGCATAGATCCTTGGTTCCTCTATAACATCCAGGAGATCATCGACTTTGAGAAGGATATAAAGGATGCCGGAAGCCTTGAGAATTTTACAGAGATGAGAAGGGCCAAGGAGATGGGCTTTACGGACAGAAGGCTGGCTAAGCTCCTGAAAACCGATGAAGACACCATACGCAACTCCCGGGACAAGGCAGTCTACAAGCGAGTGGACACCTGTGCGGCAGAGTTTGAATCACACACGCCTTATCTCTATTCTACATTCGAACGTGAGTGTGAATCCGAGCCCACCGACAGGAAGAAGATAATAATCCTCGGCGGAGGCCCCAACAGGATAGGGCAGGGGATAGAGTTCGACTACTGCTGTGTCCACGCCTCCTTCGCCCTTGAAGAGGCTGGCTACGAGACAATCATGGTGAACTGCAACCCCGAAACGGTGAGTACCGATTACGACACCTCCGACAGGCTCTACTTCGAACCCCTCACAAAGGAGCATGTGCTCAATATAGTGGAGAAGGAGAAACCGGTGGGTGTTATTGTCCAGTTCGGCGGCCAGACACCCCTTAAGCTCGCTGTGCCCCTTGAGAAGGCTGGTGTGCCCATCCTCGGGACATCTCCGGACAGCATCGATGCCGCAGAGGACAGAGAGCGCTTTAAGGACCTCATCAACCGTGTGGGTATCAAACAGCCCCCCAACGGCATAGCAAAGAACGATGAAGAGGCCTTCGCCATCGCAGAAGAGATTGGCTACCCCCTTGTTGTCCGCCCCTCATATGTTCTTGGCGGCAGGGCTATGGAGATATGCTACGACAGGGAATCCCTTGTTAACTATATGAAATTCGCCGTTGAGGCCAGCGAGGAGCATCCGGTGCTACTGGACAGGTTCCTTGAACACGCCGTTGAGATGGATGTGGACTGTGTGAGCGACGGCGAAACAGCTGTGCTCGGCGGCATTATGCAGCATATCGAAGAGGCGGGGATACACTCCGGTGACTCCGCATGCTCCATACCCTCAAGAACGCTCACGCCGGAGATGAGGGCAGAGATCGATACCGCTACAAAGAGGATAGCAAAGGAGCTGAACGTTGTGGGTCTTATGAACGTTCAGTACGCAGTTAAGGATGAAGAGCTTTATATCATCGAAGTAAACCCCAGAGCTTCAAGAACAATCCCTTATGTCAGCAAATCCATAGGCGTTCCTCTGGCCAAGATAGCCTCAAGGGTTATGGCGGGTGAGAAGCTTAAGGATATCGGCTTCACAGAGCAGGTTATCCCCGATTACTACACCGTTAAAGAGGCTGTTTTCCCCTTCGTAAAATTTCCCGGAACGGACCTTGTTCTCGGACCTGAGATGAAGTCCACCGGCGAGGTTATGGGGATAGATAATGATTTCGGAAAGGCCTTCCATAAATCCCAGATAGCTGCAGGCAACCGGATACCGCAGTCGGGTAAGGTTTTCATTAGCGTTAAGGACTCGGCAAAGGCTCATATTCTTGATGTGGCGAAGGATCTGGTGAAGCTCGGTTTCAGTATCGTATCCACCAAGGGTACATGGGCGTACCTCAAGGAGCATGGTGTTCCTGTGGAGAAGGTTAACAAGGTGAGCGACGGACGACCTAACATCGTGGACTCCATCAAGAACCGAGATATCAGCTTCTGCATCAACATTCCCGAGGGTAAAAAGTCCAGACTGGATACCGAATCTATCCGCAGAGCTATCCTTAGCTACAATATCCCATACGTATCGACCACAGAAGCGGCGATGGCCTCCGTAACCGGCATCGAGAGCTTCAAAGAGGGGACTATGACCGTTAAACCGATACAGGAATACTACGGCGGCTGATATGAAAGGAAGAATAATCGAGAATAAGAGGCTGAACTCCAAGTACGGCCTCCTCACCATAGAATCATCCAAGTTCACCAGCAGGGCGGAAGTAGGGCAGTTTGTGATGGTAAAAACCTCCCAGCAGGACTACCTGAGCGATCCGCTCCTTCGAAGACCCCTCGGTATTATGGATATCGAGGGAGACCGCTTCAGGCTCCTTTATATGATTGTGGGGAAGGGAACCATGCTCCTCTGCGACTGTATGGGCGAGATCGGCTTCTCCGAACCTCTCGGCAACGGCTTCAAGCCCGTTAAAGAGGGGAGGGCAGCGCTTGTGGCGGGGGGTGTGGGCATCGCACCCCTTCTATGGCTTGCAAAGGAGCTCAAATCATCAGGGGTTGCTGTAGACCTCTACTACGGAGGACGCTCAGCAGAGGATATTGTTATAACAGAGGAGTTTGAGCCCTATGTCGAGAATATGTACATAACAACGGAAAACGGCGATAAGGGTGATAAGGGGCTGGTCACTGCTCCATTGGCTGTTAAGGCTGGTGATTACGATGTATGCTACTCCTGCGGTCCAAAGGGTATGCTTAAGGCTGTCAGTGAGATATGCGAAATAGCTGAAGTTCCGGCTTACGTTTCCCTGGAGGAAAGGATGGCCTGCGGTATGGGTGCCTGTCTCGGCTGTATCATCTATACGAAGGGGGATGGCGGGATAGAGCAGAAACGGTGCTGTGTTGAAGGCCCCGTTTTCGATGGAACCAAAGTTGTATGGGAATCGGTACAGGGTAAATAATATGAGCAGATTGAAGACAAATATATGCGGAGTGGAATTCAAGAACCCGGTAATCACAGCAAGCGGAACCTTCGGCTACGGCCTTGAATACTCAAAATTCATAGATATTTCCAAGCTCGGCGGAATTTCTGTTAAAGGGATCTCCCGCCATGAGGTTACGGGAAATCCGATGCCCAGAATTATGGAGACAACATCGGGAATGCTTAACGCCATCGGCCTGCAGAACGTTGGACTGGACAGGTTTCTGTCGGAAAAGCTACCCGTGCTTAGGAAATATGACACCAACATAATCGTGAACTTCTGGGGAAAGAGCATCGATGAGTACGTGGAAGTAGCTATGGCACTCGATAACGAAGATGTGGATATGCTCGAGATGAACATATCATGCCCCAACGTGAAGGAGGGGGGGATAGCCTTCGGCGCGGATCCGAAGATGACCGAGAAGGTTGTTTCCGAGTGCCGCAGAGTGGTAAAGAGTAAGCCTCTCCTCGTTAAACTCAGCCCCAACGTTACGGATATCAAACCCTTTGCCAAGGCCTGTGAGGAGGCTGGTGCGGATGGTATCAGCGCTATAAACACACTGCTCGGCATGGCTGTAAACGTGAATACAAGAAAACCCTATATATCAAATGTTACCGGCGGTTTATCAGGCCCAGCTATTAAGCCTGTGGCGATACGTATGGTTCACGAGGTCTACAAAACGGTCTCGATCCCCATTGTTGGCATCGGCGGAATCATAAACTGGCGTGATGTTGCGGAGTTCTTCCTTGTGGGCGCAAGCGGGGTGCAGATCGGTACGGCGAACTTTGTCGATCCGGAGATACCGCTGAAAATAATTGATGATCTTGAAGAATACCTTGAGAAAGAGGGCGTTGCAAATATAGCCGATCTCAAGGGTGAGGTTATTCTTTAACCCACAAGATATGTTCCGGTTCCCACGGCGATGAGCAGACCCTCATCGTTGTGGAGCTGTGTTCTTGTGACCGAGATCTTGTTTCCTGTTCTCAGAACCGTTCCGGCTGCTATGAACTCTCTCCCTCTACCGGGGCGAAGGTAATCTATTCTGAGATCAATGGTTCCGAAGGTGCTCAGCTTCTCCATAAGCTCCTCCATGCTCTTGTCCCTGAACTTGTCTATCAGGCTGAGAACAGAGGTTAACCCACCCATAACATCCAGCGTGCTGGCGATTACGCCGCCGTGGAGTATGCCCATAACGTAGTTGCCAACGAGATCCTCACGCATCTTAATGCGTATCTCCGATTCATGTATGTTCTTTATATTTACGTCCAAACCGAGAAGTCCGTTGAAAGGTATCCTCTCCTGGAATATCCTTTCAATACGCTTGATTACTTCCTCTCTAGGTTCTGTCATTTCAGATTAATCCCCCTCATGTGAGCTGCTCCGTCTATCTCTGTGTTTCCGTTTTTCAGCCGGAACTCGCTGTATACAATCTTTTCAGGGCTCTCTTCGGGCACTGCCTCAAAGGTTCCTATCGCTGCATATTTATTCGTATCACCACCAATACGGCTTACGGCAAATATCTTAAGGGATGGAACCTGAAATGGAGTACGCATCGTTTCGTAAATATGATAAACCCCTTCGGGGCGTTTGATTATCATCCCTCTATTCTGCTCCGTAACCGCAGAATTTTCCATAGCTATCATATCTTTTGCCATGGGAAGACTCAAATATTCACCGGCAGGGGTTTCGCCGTTTAGCCTTATGGCTCCTTCACTAAAAACCAGTTTAAAGGGTATTCCTTCGATTGTTCCTATGTCAACGCTCTCATTCTCCATGGAGCCCGGGTAGAGCTTTACCTCCTCCATACCTGTGGCACTTAGCATGTCAAGAGCTCGTTTTGGTTCGGTATCCTGATAACGTTCAAAGCTTGTGAGCATCGTATTTAAGGCGGGTGACTGGGCTTGAAAATGATCTTTAAGTTCAGCAAGAATTCTCGTGTATTCCATATGAGCTGCGGTGAGTCTCTCCTCAATCTCTGCTGGCAGTTTCTCCTTTTCAGTGTACGCTGCCTCAGCCTCACGTTTTGCCATAAGATACTCTGAAAATGAGGATTTAAGTTCACGCCTCAGTTGCAGAGTTAGATCAGATGCGTACAGGCTCACATCCTCAGGTTTATCGGATAATGACCTGCGGTATTCATCGAAGTCTTTGTTAATCCTGTCCATGTCAGAAGAGGTGAGGGCGTATATCTCATCTGTGGCCTTGAGAAGCACCTGTGAGGCATAGCGAGCCTTGAGCATGTTCTCTGCATAACGCTGGGCCTCTTTTCCCATCTCGAACATAACATCCTTTTTATCCAGCTTCAGCAGAAGCATACGAAGACGCCCTTCGAGCTTCTTAAGTTCAGAAAGGGTGAGATGCCCTGGTTTACCAGTGTACTCATTGTTCAGATCATATATGCTGGTGATCAGCTCATCAAAATATTCGTTGAAAGCGGGCAAGTAAGTGAGCTCAATATTCAGAACGCTTTCGTATCCTTCATCAAGGTCATCACCACCGTCATGAATAATAAAGCGTCTTGTGTCATAACTCCATTTGTCCGGGCTATGGGCCCGTATCCATATCTTCTTTTTAGGCCACTCGTCCAGTATTATCTTGGTGGCATTGGAGAAATCATCTTCATCGGGTGTTATCCCATGGAGAGGGTATATCACTTCATCAAGGATGCGGGGGAGGGTGTAAAGCATATTATAGGAGTAGCTTACGGCATTCCAAGCTGTTTTGTGAGATGCGCCTCTGCTACGCAGAGTCCTGTATCGGGGATAGATTCCGTTTACGGTATCCGGCTTATAATAATCCCCGGTTATCAGTGCGGACGCTTCACGGAACTCCATATAAGAGGATATAAGCCTGTCACGCCTGAAGATTCCTTTATCCTCAAGCCTCTGCATCAGAACACCGCCGGTATATTCGCCGAAGAGATTAAGAGCCTCCGATTCCTTATCCAGTTCGAGAAGTTCCTTCATTTTTGATGCTGTATTGTAGTCTGCAGCCTGCTTTTCGAAGAGGGGGTTTTCTTTTAGGAAGTCCTCCCAGAGGGCAGGGTAGGCGTTTGAATAATCAGCGGAATAGGACAGAGTGCTTACTAGGAATATAAACATTATTACAAGGTATTTAAGTGACTTCATGTGATAGCCCCCGAATACAATCATCATTACGATTATATCAGGTTTAGCGGTTAGATCTATATAATTTGGGAAATTCAGGGGTGCGGGGAACTTTGTTACCTATAAAGTTCTCCGGGTATTTTTACATTCATAATAACCAACTTGATTCCATCCTAACGATGAAGTTTGATATATAATAAGCCAACATGGATGTTGGCTCTGGAGGTGAAAGTAAGAACAGCTTTGGTAGTCTGCCTTTCGCCTTCAGGGCTTCCATCCTTGGAAGCCTTTTACGTATCAACCTCAAACGTATGATTAGCATAAGCTTTCATGGATGAAAGATTGCTTGCGTAAGTGAGAAGGAAGCCTCTTTCTTCGAACGGCAGAATAATTTCCATGGACGGTAAATTATTCAGATAGATAAAGGAGTTTTTGAGGGGTGCGGGGAACTTTGTTCCCTAAAAAGTTCCCTGCGATCTTTTCCTTTCATACTCTAATTAGAAATTAGTCACTAACTTGTTTGTCTTGCGCTTATGCGCCACATGCTTTTGTCGCAAAAGTATGCAAAGCAATTTCCTTGCTCGGGAAATTATTCAGATTGATTAATCTGAGGAATGCCATAGATATCATCAGACAGGGGAGAGCTCAGTTCAATAATATATTACGTCCGATAAGGTATATTATGTTATATACAGGAGGGTGTGAAAGGAGCGATGAATTTCTATGGGTGTCCGTTTTAGTCGATCCCGATATAATATGAGAACGCCAGTTCAAGATGCCTCTGCGTTTTAGGTATTGTAAAAAGTGATCTCAAATCTTTGGGGGTGCTGAACCATACTGGTCGTAGCAAAGTTCAGAATCCATGTTTTGCTGGATTCCCTTTCCTGATTAATCTTTCAGGATAAGCACTCCACCGGCAAACCCCATAACGGCGCCGGATATCCTGTTTATGATACGTCCGGCTCCTTTATCCTTGACAAACACCGACGCTCGATCAGCAACAATAGAGTAAATCAGCAAAACTGAACCAAGCACAAGGCTTACCACTAAAGCTATAACAAAAACATCTGATATATGGATGTTTCTGATATCGATAAAAGCAGGAAGGAATCCGCAGTAGAATAACACCACTTTCGGGTTGGAAAGCGTGACTGCCAGACCGCTAAAAAATCCGGAGTATCTCTTATTTGGCATCTCGTTCTCCCCTTCCGGCTTCCTGAAGAAAAGATTGAAACCAAGATATATAAGGTAGCCGCCACCTGCGTACTTTATAAAAATGAAAAACTCGCTGTACGCCTCTGCCACGGCAGCTAGTCCGTAAAGAGAAAAGATCAGGAAAATGAGATCCCCCAGAATAATACCCAGGATAAGCGGTACTGAAGATCTGAGCCCTGTTGACAGAGACTTAGAAACCGTGGCCAAGACACCAGGCCCCGGGCTTGCCGCCAAAACCGCCATTGCACCTGCCAGTGTTACAAATCCGAATGAATCCAAATAACGCTCCTTAAAACGGCTCCATATTTTGCCCTGAGAGAAGAGATAGAAAACGCACTAAGGTGTTTATGTGCAGTAACTATATCTGTACAAATCCCTTGAGAGGGCTTTCTGTCAATAATATTAAAACAAACGTGTGTATAGTCAAGCTTAACCACGACTAGATGCTATGGTTAAGCAGCGCTGTACTGAGCAAGCAACCTATTATTTAGTCAATCTGCTCTTGTGTAAATAGAGATTTCAGACAAGGCTTCATTTGATATCCCAGGCAATTTACAGAAATAATACGTAGACCAATATCGGGAGTGATAATACTAAGAGCAATCTTTCATCCATGAAAGCTTCTGCTAATCATACATTTGAGGTTGATACGAAACAGGCTTCCAAGGACGGAAGCCCTGAAGTGAAGAATATGGAGCTGTGCTTCATATTCTGTAACGGAAGAAAGCGAAGCGAAGGCTTTGCCAAGCGTAGCGGCAGGGAAATTCTCAGGATGATGAATTTCCCAGATTATTCAGGATGGTAAAATCCATAGATTAAATCAGACAAGCTCTTATTCTTCCCCGAATGTTTTACAGCCGAATGAGCTCTTTTGGAACCGCCCGGAAGTTTTGGCCGTACCTGACAGACGAGGTAATCCTAATTATTGAATACATTCATGTATGATATGCGGTTACATTCCTCAGCATCAGCAAAACTTCAGGTGGAAAAAGAGTGAAATGAGGGAAGCGCCATCTCTTACGAATTTATGAATATAAATGAGTAACAATGGGGGCTGGAAAACCTTGAGGGAAAGGTTTTGCATACTTTTGCGACAAAAGTATGTGGCGCGAAAGCGCAAGACTAATAAATTAGTGACTTATTTCGAATGTGATTATGTAAAGAATAAGACTAAGGGGAAAATTTTAGGGAAAACTTTCCCCTTAGAATCCCCCCTGGATTCAATAATTAAGTGCAACTTTTAAGTAGTGGTCAAAAGAGGTCAGGTGCGTTAGCATCGTAGCTCTTTAACCACCACGTCAAAGGAGCACCGAATGAAGAACTATACACACCTGACCCGTGAACAAAGGTACCAGATTTATGTGCTGAGGAAAACCGGACATTCTCAGACGGACATAGCTGATTTGCTTAAAGTACATAAATCTACCATCAGCCGAGAGTTACGCAGAAACACAGGAGGTCGTGGTTATCGCCCAAAGCAAGCTCATCGCAAAGCTATTGAACGAAGAATGGACAAGGTCCCAAGACGGATTGCACAAACTGAATGGTATTTTGTTGAACGTCTTCTGCTTGAAGACTGGAGCCCTGAGCAGGTGAGCAATTGGCTAAATCAAAATTATGGAATAAACGTAAGTCATGAGCGTATCTACCAGCACATTCTTGAAGATAAAAGTCATGGTGGAACACTTTATACTCACCTGCGTTGCCGAAGAAAACGCAGGAAGCGATATGGTGTTTATGAACGCAGAGGAGAGATACATGGCAAGTTAAGCATTGAGCAGCGTCCAAGTATTGTAGAAGAGAAAGCGAGATTCGGAGACTGGGAAGTGGATACAGTTATAGGAAAAGGGAACAAGCAGGCGATTGTTTCTCTTATTGAGCGGAAGTCTTATCTGACACTTATACGCAAGGTAGAAAGAAAGACTGCTGTACTGGTGACAAAAGCGGTTATAGAAATGTTGAAACCGATATCACACCTAGTCCATACAATCACTTCCGATAACGGGAAAGAGTTTGCAGGACATGCCGAAATATCTGAGATACTAGGGGCTGAATTCTACTTTGCTCATCCATATGCTTCGTGGGAACGCGGAATAAACGAAAATACAAACGGACTCATTAGGCAGTATGTACCAAAGAGTAGGATGCTTGAAAGTGTTGATGATATAGAGATTCAGAATATTATGCAGAAACTAAACAACAGACCAAGAAAAGCAACTGGATATAAAACTCCTAACCAGATACTATTCTCTATAGACCCCGTTGCACTTGCTAGTTGAATTCAGGCCCTTAAAAACCCATCTTAATCTGTTTGAATAATTTTCCGTCCATGGAGATTATTCTGCCATTCGAAGAAAGAAGCTTCCTTCTCACTTACGCAAGCGAGCTTTCATCCATGAAAGCTTTCGCTAATCATACATTTGAGGTTGATACGAAACAGGCTTCCAAGGACGGAAGCCCTGAAGGCTTAGCCGGAAGTAAGCGGAACGAAGGCTTTGCCGCACCCCTCAAAAAACCTATCTACATCGTAAATAGAAAAGGTGACTTTACATACCTCACAAAACAACTCCCCTGCTCCATCTCCACAAGGTTACCGTCCAGGACTGCACGTCTACCGTTCAGGATCTTCATAAGAGTGGCGTGCCGATACTCATCGGTGTTCTTTCCGCCGATTCCCGTAAGGAGCTTCCCTATACCAGAGGTGTTCTCTCCATATGTCTTTACCAGCACGGAAAAGTCCCTATGAGAAGGACGCAGGTTTATAAGAAGCCTCTCAGCAAGCTTGCGCTCACCACCTACCCAAGCCTCCATGGTCTGCTCTTTCACGCCGGAGGATATGACTGCCTCATCCACAAAATATCTGTCTCCTATATAGCCGAGATGTATTGTGCGGAAATCGTTAAGGGCGAGCCTTTCGACGGCATCAAGCGGGTCTTCGGGCATCTTGTTTTCACGGCAGAACCTGCTTTCCTTGCCAAAGGGGAGACACGCTATAACGGCTTCGGTGTTTTCCAGCTTATTGAGAACCTCATTAAGTAAGGTGTCACTACCGGCAACAACAACCAGATCGCTGGATAATGAGAGGATGTTATCGGTGGTTTTGTCCGAGTCTACAAAGCCGATATCGAGGTTCTTCAGACGTTTACCAAGGATATCCACCGCCTGCTCAAAGAGAGGCATCTTTTTTCCAATGTCGCTTGAAGATGCAACCACAACGGTTTTCATAAACTTATCTTCTCCTCAGTTTCGCCCTTTAAAAGGGTTAGGCAGAAGCATGGGAACTCTTTCGGCATATTCTTCGTAACGTTTTCCGTAGACCTTTCTCAGCTTCCTCTCTTCATTGTATGCTCCTGTTATAAAATAAGCTGAAAAAACAACGTTTACAAGGAGATCACGAAACTCCAGAGGCCTTGACCATAATAATACAAGCCCGCAGAAATAGTAAGGATGACGGACATACCTGAGCGCACCCCTTGTTGTAAAGGGCTCTGTTCTTGGCTTATACTCACCTTTAATCCCCTTAACTGCCTGCTCTATGCCGAGGAAGTTCATATTGTCATAGCTTTTGGCAGCGTAGATACCAAAAACAAGGGCTCCGCACCAAACGAGGAGAAGGACAGCCTTTATCTGGATCGGCGGATTAAAGAGATCAAAACCCTCCATCGACATATAGAACCAAAGGGGGAACACAAGAAGTACAATCGACTGAAAAACATAGAATGCCCTGTACCACCAGCGATTGTACACCCTTTTCATTATATCTGGATCGGCTAAAACGGAATGTATGACAGAATAAGCAATTAGGCTTATTATCAATAATATAGCATTCATTATATATCAAGCTGTTTAACGAATGTGCGTAAATCGTTGATTACATAAGGGTTAACACTAAACCTACGGTATCCCATCCTGAGAAGTTTGGTGAGGATCTTTTCATCAGCAGCTATCTCACCGCAGATTTCGAGCTGTTTGCCCGAGCTGCGAACCTTCTCAAGAACGGTTTGCAGAAGGCCGAGGAAAGCTTCGTTGTTGGGGTGATACAAAGAACTCACCTTCGGGTTTGTTCTGTCGGCGGCGAAGAAGTACTGGAAAAGGTCGTTGGAACCTACTGAGAAGAAATCGCAGTATTCGCTGATAGCCTCTATGTAATAGATTATTGATGGTATCTCTACCATAACGCCCATGGGGGGAACATCTATACCAAGCTCTTTTGCAATATCCTCTGCGGTGTTGCGGACAAGGCGAAACTCTACAACGCTGGAAACAAAAGGAACCATTATCTTGATGTTGGGATACTCGTTGTACAGCTCCAGAAGCACCTTTATCTGGGTCCTTAGCTGTTCTCTGTCGTCGAGCAGGAGCCTTACACCCCGATGGCCTAGGGCTGGGTTATCCTCGTGGATCTCCATCTCGCTTTTCTTGTCGGAGCCGATATCAAGCAGACGGAAGATAACCTCCTGCCCGCCGTACGTTCTGAGGATTTCCTTGTATATCTCTTTCTGCTTTTCAGCTGTGAAATTGGAAGGGCTCTGAAGATAGAATATCTCCGTACGGACAAGCCCTATCCCGTCCGCTTTGAGGGCTTCCGCTTTCTCTGCATCGAGTACAGAGGATATATTAGCATAGAACTCGACCCTTTCTCCATTTTTGAGAAAAACCTCTGGTTCGGTGAAGTCCTCTATCTTTTTGAACTCGGCGGATTTCACCATAAGGTCTTCGTATTCCTTGAGCGTATCCTCCATAGGGTTGATGATAATTTCACCCGAGTCCCCGTCCACGATGATGCTTTCTGCAACCTCCATAAGGTCGGAGATCTTGCTTATTCCACTAACGGCAGGGATATGGCGGCTTTTTGCCAGAATCGCTGTATGGGATGTGAAGCCGTCCTTGCTGGTGACAAAGCCTGTGACCTTCCCGAGATCAAGGGATGCTGTCTCGCCGGGGGTGAGCATATCCGCCATGAGAATGCTGTTCTCCTGGAGGCTAACCTCCCTGCGCATAACGCCCAGATGTGCCAGAAGGCGCTTTGATATATCGTCGATATCCCCTGCCCTCTCTCTGAGATAAAGGTCGGGGAAGGACATGAACTTCTTTATAAGCTTATCCGCTACATGGCGGACGCTGAAGGCCGCACTCTTTCTATGCTCCACAACATGCTTCTCTATATCATTGCGGAACATGCTGTCCTCGAGCATCATGAGGTGTGTGTGGAATATGCCCGGGTCTATGGGCTGGCTGGAGCTTTCGATATCATCTATCAAGTTTTCCAGATCCCTCTTGGTGTCCTCAAAGGCACGGTGTAGGTCCTCAACCTCTTTGTCTATATCGATATTCTGAGTATTGGCCTCTAGAAAACGGTTGATTACCATAACCGGTGTTCCAACAACGATTCCTCCGGAAAGAGGTATACCCTTTAGCCTTACTTCGCCAATGTAGTGTTCCTCCATCTCATCGATGGAGCGGAAGAGGTAATGACGCATTATAACCGTGGAGAGCTGTGCGGCAACGGCTGTTATGAGAGTTTTCATTATATCGGTGTTGCGTTTGTTCTTCTGAAACTGGAAAACCAGCACGCCGAGTTTGTGCGCCCTCCCCTTTAGAGGGATGCCTATAAAGGTTTTAAACGGTTCCTCATTTATGCCCGGAAAGTAGTTGTATCTGGGATGCTCTGAGGCGTTGCGTATGAAAGTGTATCTATCCTCGGTGAATGTGAGTCCGGTGAGCCCTTTATCCGTATCCATGATAACGTTGCCAACGGCGGTTTCACTCAAGCCTTCAGTGGCGGTGAGGACAAGGGAGTTTTTCTTGAACCTGTTAAGGAGATAGATGGAGCATACATCGGAGTCCAGACCACGGCGCAGGTGTGCCACAGTACGCTTGAGGGTATCCTCAACATCATCCGAATCGAGTATTATGTTACTTATGCCAAGCAGCAGCTCTATCTTTCTCATAGTGACATAGTTTTACTATCTGAACCCTTGTGCGGTCAAGGGAAATGATTGTTATACGAAGTCTTCCTCTGTACAGTCGAGGAACTCGGTTAAGCCGGGTACAGCCTCGGTCATATCGTAACTGAATCGGTTCACATAAAGATCTATGTGTTTCTTTATAACCTCGTCGCTCATCTCCTGGGCATGTTCCTTAATAAACGGCTCGATTTCGCCATACCTCTTCTCGGAGAAACTAATCGATTCCTGTATAAGGGATTTAAGTGTACCTGCGTACTCAGCAAGTTCCCGTTTTATGACGATTGCCCCGAGGGGGATGGGCATATCATACCTCTTTTCCCAAATCGCACCAAGATCCGCCAGGTTTAAAAGCCCTGCACTCTGATATACAAAGCGTCCCTCGTGGATGATAACACCAGCATCTACGCTTCCGGTAAGAACCGCTGTCATTATCAGATCGAAGCGAAGCTCAACAAATTCAAAATCCTCACCATAGAAGTGTTTAAAGAAGCGGAATGCGCTGGTATTTCTCCCGGGGATGGCGATCCTTTTCCCCTTGAGCTGGTTGATACTCCCAAACCTCTTAGATACAACCAGAGGTCCGCAGCCGAAGCCGAGTGCACCGCCAGCCTTGAGAACTGCATAGTTATCAAGTATCTCCGGCACAACACCATAGGATACCTTTATGATATCAAGCCCATGCTTGAGAGCCATACGGTTCATTACCTCAACATCGTCCATAATAGTGTGGAATTTAAAATCCGTATCAAGATGCCCTTCCAGAAGTGGACCGAAGATGTAAGTATCGTTCGGACAGGGGCTTATTCCGATGGTGAAGCGCATATCAGTTCCCCATGGGTACCGGCACAGAGCCCATGAGGTATTTCAGGTCGTCATCACGAAACTCGACACCTCCGCCGATGAAGAAAGTTCGTGTCTCCTCATTGAGCATATCGTCATACCCCCCCTTCACAAAGAAGTTCTCGTGGAAGCGGTAGCGGGCTGTCGCCGTAACATGTGTTTCGTAGTCGTCATTCTTGCCGGGAAAATCATAGGCATCAAGGTTAAGAACGAGGTTTCTGTTCTTAAGCGGGTAGTAGTCTGCACCGACACCGAAGTCCGATTCCATAAGCCCCACACGGAAGTAGAAGTCATCGGTGAACCTGTGGGCATACTGGGCGGTGAACTTGAGGGAATCGGGCTTGGTTTCCTCTTCGATGGCATAGTATTCTATGTCGCCACCTGTGCTGGCGCCTGTGTGGTCCTCTTTATAGTATGTTCTGGTTGTTTCTGTTCTTCCGTCGGGCATGGAGTCCACACCGAGCAGGTAGTAACGCTTCTCGTTAGGCACTATGCGCACTCGCATATGCCCCTTTGAGGCCTCTTCATCAATAAGCCTCTCCGCCTCGAAGGATAGATATACCTGAAGCTGTTCCAGCTTGTTAAGACTGCTTTGGAGGCTTGTGAGTGTATTGTTTACGTTATCTGCTGTCTTGTTGTCGTATATCAGCTGCCCCACAGTCCCCTCGCCGCTCTTCACCTTTCCGGTGATGTCGTTCATGTTGTCCACAGTGGTTTCGAGCTTTGCGGTGACTGTTTTGAGGTTCCTCACGGTTTCGCCTATGTCCTCTTTGTTGCTTCCGACAATGTCCTTTACATCGCTGGATGCAGAGGCTATGTCGCTTGTTATCATGGGTGTCTGCCTGCGGATATCCTCCGTGGCCACACGTATATTCTCAATAATCCTGTTTACGTTCTGCTGGTTTGCCTGTGTCATGGTGTTCAGAGCGGCTGTGAGTTCCTCAACATTCTGAACGATGCGGTTAACACGCATCTCGTTGTCTTGAACAAGGGTGTTTACTGTATCCGTAGTGTTTCGTACATTGGAGAGTGTTCTGGTTATATTTGTTTTCGCCGCTTCAGAGGCAAGCACCTCTTTGAGTGCTGATGTAATCTCTTTGATATCGTCCGCTATATCACCCATCTTGTTTCCTAGCTCATCGAAATCTGTTATAGATTCGGAACGCTTCAGTGTTGTCTGGGCTGTTATGGCACCTCGCGGCTCCTCGCCGGGGATAACTGCAAGCTCGGCGTACTTCTCACCAAGGAAGCCCTTGGAGCGCACAACAACCATAACATTCTCGGGAATAGTATATTTATCATCGATAAGCAGTTTTGCCACAGGTGTTCCCGCCTCAAGGGTAATATCCTTGACCTTACCCACATCAACGCCGTGGAACATAACTGCGGAATCTGTCGTAAGCCCTGCAGCGTTATTAAGATGGGCCGTTATTATGTAGCCCTTATCGTTGTTTAAAAACGGTATATCACCCGCTCTAAGGGAGATGAACGTTATAACTGCGAAACAGAGTATAACAAACGCTCCAACCTTTGCTTCAAGACCACCCTTCATTGCATCACTCCGTTATCAGATTACGTCTATGGGCCCTTCTCTGGATGCGGAGAAGAACTGCCTTACGTATGGATTGTCCGTTCTTTCGAAATCCTCGGGGGTTCCGAAATGTATAACCCGCCCCTCGTAAAGCATAGCGATATGATCCGCTATCTTGAGGGTGCTTTCTATATCGTGGGAAACAACCACAGAGGTTTTCCCCAGTTTCTTCTGCGTATCGAAGATGAGGCTGTCCACCACATCGGTCATGATTGGATCAAGCCCTGTGGTCGGTTCATCGTAGAGGATGATATCGGGCTCCAGTGCTATCGCTCTGGCCAGCCCCACCCTCTTTCGCATACCGCCGGAAAGTTCGGAGGGGAGTTTATCCTCAACATCCTTAAGCCCCACCAGGTGAAGCTTGTCGATGACGATCTCCTCGATCTCCTTCTTAGACTTCTTCGAATGTTCATTCAAGGGAAACGCCACATTCTGCATCACTGTCATAGAGTCGAAGAGTGCTGCATTCTGGAAGAGGATGCCGAATTTCTTCCGAATACTCATGAGCTTATCGCCTTTCAAACCCACAATACTTTTGCCGTCCACCTTTATCTCACCCTTCGACGGGGGGAGTAGACCGCTCATCTGCTTAAGGAGGACACTTTTACCGGTACCTGAGGGGCCGATTATGCAGGTTATCCCACCCTTGATTATATCAAGGTCTATCCCCTGATGTATTACATGTTTTCCAAAACTTTTATGCACATCTATGAGCTCGATAGCCTTTTCCATCATCAGCCTCTGAACATGAACGCTGTAAGTATATAGTCGAAGACAAGTATAAGGACACATGAGAGAACCACAGAGCTGGTGGTGGCCCGCCCCACTCCCTCTGCGCCGCCTGTGGTGGTATAGCCTTTATAGCACCCAACAAGCGTTACAACGCCTCCGAAAACGAAGGATTTGACCATTCCGTTAAGAAAGTCGCTAAGCTCCACAAGCCGGTACATATTATCCAGATAAAGGGTTTCGTTAACACCCAGAAGCCTCACAGAAACGAAGTAGCCCCCTATAATACCGCACAGAACAGCCACTGCATTAAGGAGGGGCATAACGAAAAGACCCGCCAGGATGCGGGGTACAAAGAGATACTGAACCGGATCCACCGCCATGGAACGCAGGGCGTCCACCTGTTCGGTGACAACCATGGTACCTATCTCCGCTGTTATGGCCGAGCCGGCCCTTGCAGCGACCATAATCGCAGAAAGCACAGGCCCCAGCTCCCTTGCCATGCCCAGTGCAACAACCACACCGACAAGGTATTCTGCACCGAATTTATTGAAGCCGATATAGCTCTGGAATGCAAAAACCATCCCCGTAAAGCTTCCCGTAAGTATGACCACAGGGAGGGAGTTTACACCGATGAACTCTATCTGCTTGAGGAATAAACGCATCCTGAACGGAGGACGGAAGGTCCAGCGCAGTGTCTCCAGGAAATACAGAGCGATCTCTCCATTAAAGCGCATGAAGGAGAGGATCGGTTTTCCTATAAAAGCGAGGAGAGAGTTCATTTCAAAGGGGCTCCTGTTCAATCGGAATATATGCGGGGGATCCTGTCAGAGATCCCGCAAAGAATTTCATATGATATAGTATCAGCCTTTTCAGCCCAATAGTTTGCCGAGATATTCTCACCAAGCACTTCAACCTGCGGATACGCTCCGTTCAGATCGACACCTCTGAGATCGATCATCGTCATATCCATACACACCGTACCCACGACGGGGCAGTAGACACCGTTAACCAGCATCTCCATATTGTTGGAGAAGCACCTGCGGTAGCCGTCCGCATACCCCACAGGAACAACACCTATGGTCATATCACGCTCGGCGGTGAAGGTTCTGTTGTAGCTGGTGGTTTCACCCTTTCTGAGGGTTTTTATGTGTACTACCTTAGAGTATATCTTCATCACCTTGTGAAGGTCAATCCGGTTTTCCCCATACAGATAGCCGTACAGAAATAGTCCGGGGCGCACAAGGGAGTGTGTATTCTCATATCCGGCAAGGCCTGCGGAGTTCATAACACTGGTGTGCACACGTATACGGTTTTTCTCCACAAAGCTGTCAAAGAGCTGTATCTGGTGTCTGGTGTACTCCCTGTCAGTGTCGGAGCTGGAGAGGTGTGTCATAACATGGCAGACACGTAAACGGGGCCATGCCGTTGTGAAATCGTACATGGTGAGGTCCGGCTCAAAACCGAGCCTGTTCATCCCTGTATCGATCTTCAGGGAGACATCCGCCTTGAGGTTGTTCTCCTCGAGCCATGAATGGTAGGAATCGGCTATTTCTTTGTCAAACATGGTGAGTATAAGGTTGAACTCCGTAACCTCATCGTAGAAGTTGGAATCCACATACCCCAGCACGAATATCATCGGCTTCTCGCCCAGATGCTCACGGAGGATCATCCCCTCAAGGATGGTGGCAACGCCGAAGCGGTTCACCCCGCACTCCTTGAAGGCATACTCCGCCATGCGCAGTGCACCATGGCCGTAACCGTCCGCCTTTACAACGGCGATAATATCCGTACCGGCGATTTCCCTGGCCTTCTCAATATTATGGGCGAAGGCTCTTAGATCTATCTGTGCGTAAGTGGGTCTTAGCGCCTCAATCTTTTTCTGAGTCACTGTCAATACCTGCGGAATGGAGTAGGTATGCCCTGATAAAGGGGTCAAGGTTGCCGTCCATAACCGAATCTACATTCCCCGTTTCGTGTTTGGTACGAAGGTCCTTAACCATCTTATAGGGGTGCATAACGTAGGAACGGATCTGGTTCCCCCACCCTATCTCCGTCTTGGAGCTTTCCAGCTTCTCCTTCTCCTCATTACGCTTTTCAAGCTCATGTTCATAGAGTTTAGCCTTAAGGAGCTTCATGGCATGGGCTTTGTTTTTATGCTGGCTCCGCTCGTTCTGGCATGTAACAACGATGCCGGTAGGTGCGTGGGTTATGCGAACGGCGGAATCGGTTGTGTTAACGTGCTGGCCGCCGGCACCGCTTGCCCTGTATGTGTCTATCTCAAGGTCGGATTCGTTAATCTCGATCTCAATATCATCATCAATTTCAGGGAGTACAAAAACAGCTGCGAAGGAGGTGTGCCTTCTGTTCTGTGAATCAAAAGGTGAAACACGCACAAGCCTGTGGACACCGATCTCACCTTTGAGATAACCAAAAGCGTAGGGACCGATGACGTTTATCGTTGCGGACTTGATCCCCGCCTCTTCACCCTCGACATAGTCCATAATCTCGTACTTAAAGCCCGTGATCTCAGCATAGCGGGTGAACATACGGTAGAGCATCTGTGCCCAGTCGTTGGACTCCGTTCCGCCAGCGCCTGCGTTTATGGTGAGGATTGCACTGTTGGAATCATGCTGGTCATTAAGGATAAGCTTGAGCTCAAAACTCTGAACCTCTTTCTCAAGCTCTTCAACATTGCTGAGGAGCTCATTCTTCATTGACTCGTCCTCCTCAACCATCTCGAAGAGAACCTCGGTATCCCCTATCTTCTCCATAAGGGCATCCCAGTCCGACATAAACCGCTTAAGCGCCGCCTGTTCCTTCATGTATACCTTAGACTCTTTCTTCGACCAGAACTCCGGATCCTCCATGGAGAGCTTGTCGATCTCTTCGATACGCCCTCTTTTCTCGTCCTCATTAACAACGTTGCGGAACCCTTCCACACGTTCCTGAATGCTGCTGAAAGTTGATTGTGCTTCTTCTATCGTCATTTCTACTCCTGATTACCGCTCACAGACATCCTGCCGAACAGGATATCCCCTGTGAATACACGTCCGTGGAACCTGGCATTATCGTAAATTTCTTCGACCGATTCAAGGAGCTCACCAAGATTACCCGCCATTGCAGACTCCCTGAACGCCTTCGTTCTTTCGCCGTTCTCATAGACCACACCAGATATCCCAAGAGAAAAATCACCGCTGACAGGATCCGCAGTGTGCATACCCATCACATCGGTGATAAGGATATATTCCTTCGGACGCTCCATAGCAGTGGGGATAACGATGAGGTTTGATGGTGATATCCCCATACGCCCTTTGCCTCCGGAAGCGTGGCCGGTGTTATCCATATCCAGCGCCCTCGCTGTGTAGCTGTTGTGCAGGTAGCTGGAAAGGATACCTTCGGATATAAGCGGCGTTATACAGGAGGGTGTTCCCTCGTCATCGAAGGGTCTGTATCCCGCTCCCTCCTCTCTGAGGGGGTCATCTATAATTGTGAGCTTATCCGATGCCGTTTTTGTGCCGAGCTTGTCGCACATCAGGCTGGTTTTTTTATATATGTTTTCTCCATCGAGCATCTCTGCTATGAGCTCTATGAACTGAGCCGCAACGGAGGACTCAAAAACAACGGTGTATTCTCCGGAATCCAGAGGTCTGCCACCCATAAGGGAAACGGCAAGCTCCGCAGCACGTTTGCCGGTCACTGTGTGCCAGTCTCCACTTGCATCGGTAGAATATGCGCTGTCGAAACCGTCCTGGTTCTCACCATCGTCACCTGCCAAAAGATAGACCGATGTTGAGAATAGCTTTCTTGTATATGACTTATAGCGATTACCTGAAGCTATTATTTCGGTCTTTGAAACACCCTCGCTAAAGCCAGCCTCCTTAACGGCTGATACCTCTGTGCTGTATTCAAGAGCGCTCTTTTCGATCTCGAAGGCCTTTTTCATAAGGGTTTCAGGCTTTAACACCGGAGCAGGGTCCTCACTCTCCGCCGTGTTTTCGTCAAATGAGGGTACAGCGGTGTTCTCATCCTCTTCCACAGAGGAAAACAGGGCTTCTGCACTGTTAAGAAAATCCTCAAGACCTCCGCTATCACTCCCGGAGTAAGAGTAGTAAAGCGCTTTGTTATCTTTGAAAACACGTATGCCTGCACTTTTTGAATCGAAAAAGGAAGCCTCTTCAAGCTCCCCTTCCCTGACATCCGCCGAGCCACCTTTAGAGGTTCTGACAACGGCTTCTATATAATCGAAGTTATTCTCGTATTTGCTTATTATATCTATAAGATCTGTCATTAAATCTCCATGGACATAGCTATCTCGTCACAATCGGGGAACTTGGTGCACTTGAGACAATCCGACCAGATCTTTCTGGGGAGTGTGTCCTTCTCCACAACCTCAAAGCCGAACTTCTCAAAAAACCCCGGCTGGTAGGTGAGCAGAAAGACGGTCTTAACTCCTAACTCACTGGCTACACTCAGGCATTCCTCAACCATCAGACGACCGATCCCTTTCTTGATACATCCCCGTTTAACAGCAACGGAACGTATCTCTGCCAAATCCTCCCACGATGGATGGATAGCACAGCATCCGAGGATCTCATCCTTTTCATCGTACACTACAAACTCAAGGATCCTCTCAATTATTTCGCTCAGGCTAACGGGGAGCATCTCCCCCGCTTCTGCATAACTGTTTATAAGCTTCTGGATGTTTCTCGCATCACCCAGTCTTGCCTTTCTTATCATCTAACTTCCTGGATGAAACTCTTATATACACGGGTGGCAGTCTCTTTGTCAGGCATCAGGTTGAGCGTCTTCCTCGCCCTTATCTTGATCTTTGTACTCCCTTCTCCGATATTTTCAAAAGTAACAATCACCTCGGAACCAAGCATCTCGGCATATATACGCCCTTCTGCAATGCTGCTCTCAAGGATGATCCCTTTATCGTTCTTAATGACATCCACCATTACCTCGAAGGAACGCTCCCTTGAAATGTTTACTGTGTCGGTAATGGAATCGGTGGTTACACTGTAAGTTGTTCCAGCAGCACCCGCCCCAAGAAGAAATACTGCGGGAACACAGCCGTATGCAAGGAGTGATACCGTTAGAACGAGAAAAGCAATACGTATTCTGCTTAACATAAATCCCCCATGGTTTATACATTTAGAACCGGCAAAGCCGGAATAATTCATAACTCGACATATTATTAAAAAATTGAAGTTTCTTCAACGTTATTTATTGACATTATCAAACCAGAAAAGATAAACTCTTTAAGGTGAACAGATGCATTACAGATTAAAGAAGAAACTAAGAAATAAATTGCGTAAAGGATAAGCCTTTCGCCCCGATGATCCGGGGACGGAGGGCTTTTTTTTTGCCATAACTATGCTTGTTAAATAAATGTAATAGAACAGACTTCACCATAACAAAGCAGCAAGGAACTTCCCAGGATGATGGATTTCCCAAATATTTAAGGTTGAAACAATAAGCTTTCTATGGATGGTAAATTCTATAGATAAATTAAGGGGTGCTTTTTAGGGAACAAACCACCCCTTAACCACCCCTCAAAAACTCATCTTGTGAGTTGTGAGAAGATATTAAGTTTGTATGATACAGGCTCCCATGGATGGGAGCCCTGAAGGCGAAGCTGAATTGAGCTATTCTCAATTCACGAAGCCGGAAGTGCGAGAGGGCAAGGTCTCCTTGCCCGAACAACAATGGAATTTCCAGGGATGGTAAATTCCATAGATATAATAAAGACAGCCCTGAAGGCGAAGCTGAATTGAGCTATTCTCAATTCACGAAGCCGGAAGTGCGAGAGGGCAAGGTCTTCCTTGCCCGAACAACAATGGAATTTCCAGGGATGATAAATTCCATAAAAAACATAGGAGGCAACGGTACATGGCACAAGCAAAAGAGATCCTGAATAGCGATGAAATATCAAGCATGATAACCCGGCTGGTGTTTCAAATTCTGGAAGCAGACCAGAATCAAAACACCCGAGAGCTGACAATTGTCGGCATTAAGCGGGGGGGTGCTACCCTTGCAGACAGACTCAAAGAAGAGATAAAGAAACACACAGGAAGGGATATTGCCATAGGCTACCTCTGTATAACACTCTACAGAGACGACCTTACGCAGATTGCGGAACATCCTGTTATCCACGGAACTGAGATTGAGTTCAATATCGCCAAGAAGCACGTTGTGCTTGTGGACGATGTTATCTTTACCGGCAGAACGGTTCGTGCTGCTCTGGATGCCCTTACAGACATGGGCAGGCCGGACAAGATATCCTTCGTTGCGCTTATCGACAGAGGACACAGAGAACTTCCCATACAGCCGGATTTCACTGGCAAACTTGTGCCCACCTCCCTGGAAGAAAAAGTGAACGTGCAATTTAAGGAATCGGACGGTATAGATTCGGTTTCCATAATGAAAAAAGACCAGTAATGGAGAAGCGAATGTCATTCAAAAGGAAAGACCTTATAGGGATGAAAGACCTTACCCCCGAGGAGATTACATACCTCCTCGACACTGCGGACAAGTTCCGTGAAATCAACGAAAGAAGCGTTAAGAAAGTACCCACACTCAAAGGGCGAACCGTTGTAAACCTCTTTTTCGAAAACTCAACCAGAACCAGAACCTCCTTCGAGATAGCCGGAAAGCGTCTCGGTGCTGATACAATCAACTTCTCCGCCTCTGCAAGCTCCACTGCAAAGGGTGAGACACTCATAGACACCGTTAGGAATATTGAATCGATGAAAACCGATGTCTTCGTTGTGCGTCACGCCTACAGCGGCTCTATCAGGTTTATTGCAGAAAATACTGAAGCGTCAGTTATAAATGCGGGTGACGGCCTTAATGAACACCCTACCCAGTCTCTGCTTGATATGCTCACCATACGCCAGCACAAGGGTGACTTGAGCGGTCTTAGGGTAGCAATTATCGGCGACATCACCCACAGCCGTGTGGCACGTTCTAACATATGGGCGATGAAGAAGCTCGGTGTGGATCTCAGGCTCTTCGGACCCGGAACAATGCTGCCAGTAAATACGGATCCCTTCGCATGCCATATGTGCAGCAGTATGGAGGAGGCCGTTGAGGGTGCGGATGTTATCATGATGCTCCGTATCCAGAGGGAGCGGATGGGCAAGCTTCTCCTCCCTTCAGTAAGAGAGTATGCGAAGTTCTACGGCCTTAACATGAAGCGCTACAACATGGCCGCCAAGGATGCCATAATCATGCACCCAGGACCAATAAACAGAGGTGTGGAGCTTTCAAGCGAGATTGCGGACTACACAAATTCGGTGATACTCCCCCAGGTTGAAAACGGCGTAGCTGTCCGTATGGCGGCTCTTTACCTTCTCGGAATAAAGAAAGGAGATAACAATGAAGACCCTTCTTAAAAACTGCAGGATTGTAAACCACAACGAAACAAAGGAAGCCAACATCCTCATTGAGGATGAGATCATAAAAAGCATTACCACCGATGAACCCGAAGCGGATAAGGTCATTGATATTGGCGGCAAGACCGTTATGCCGGGGCTTATAGATATGCACGTGCATTTTCGTGACCCGGGTCTTGAGTACAAGGAAGATATCGAATCAGGCTCCGAAGCGGCTGTTGCCGGCGGTGTCACCACTGTGTGCCCCATGGCAAACACAAAGCCAGTAAACGACAACCGTGTTACCACTGAGTTCATGGTGAAAAAAGCCATGAATAAGGGGCTTATAGACCTCCTCCCCGTGGGTGCTGTCACAAAAGGGATGAAGGGTGAAGAGCTTGTTGAGATGGGCGATATGCTCGAAGCCGGAGCATGCGCCTTCTCCGACGACGGCCTCCCCGTTCTTAACTCAGATGTTATGCGCAGGGCTATGGAGTATGCCAAGGGCTTCGGTGCAATGATACTAAGCCACAGCGAGGACAAACACCTCGCCGGAGGCGGTGTCATCAACGAGGGTGAGGTATCCACCATAACCGGACTCAAAGGCATACCGGCAGAAACAGAGGAGATTATGATCGCAAGGGATATCCTCATCTCAAAGCTCACCGGCGGACACATGCACATCTGCCATGTAAGCACAGAGGGCTCACTCAAGCTGATCAAGTGGGCCAAAGAGCAGGGATATAAGGTAACCTGCGAGGTTACTCCCCATCATTTCACCCTATCAGACAACGAGCTCCTCAACTATGACACAAACTTTAAGATGAACCCTCCCCTTCGTACACAGGCGGATGTTCAGGCCATGAAAGATGGCCTCGCAGACGGCACTATAGACTGCATCGCAACGGATCACGCACCCCACCATATCGATGAAAAGTTTCAGGAATTCGATCTGGCTCCCTTCGGTATTACAGGACTTCAAACGCTCATTCCGCTGACTCTCAACCTTGTGCGTTCAGGTGTTATAACTGAGAATGAAATGGCTAAACTCTGCTCATATACACCCGCTAAACTGCTCAAGCTTGACAATAAAGGTGCTGTTGCAGAAGGGATGCTTGCCGATCTTACAGTTATTGACACTGAACTTGAATACACATTTAACAAGGAGCTCAACCGCTCCAAAGGCGTTAACTCGCCCTTCATGAATAAGCCCCTAAAGGGGATTGCAGTAAAAACAATCAAAAACGGTAATGTAGTATACGAGTATAATGGATAAGCTTTATCCTTCTATATTATTGAATTTAGCTAAAAAAGGTTGATTAGAATAGTCTCAGTCAGCTATATTTATGTAGCTGGCTGAGACGCTTGTTCCTCGTATTGCCTGCCATTTCAGCATAGCATGCATAAAATGTGTTTTGATAGAGAGGTTCATTAACTTTTGCCACACATATCCTAACAGATAAAAGCTTACAGATCGCAAGTAAGCGGAGCTAAGGCTTTGCTGGGCAAAGCGGCAGGGAAGTTCTCAGGATAATGAATTTCCCAAATTAAAATGGGGTATATATTTAAGGATGAAACAATTAGCTTTCCATGAATGGAAAGCCCTGAAGGCGAAAGGAAGAACAGCTCTGCTGGTCTGACGAAGCCGGAAGTGCGAGAGGGCAAGGTCTCCTTGCCCGAACAACAGGATAATTTCCAGGGATGGTAAATTACATAGATATAATAAGGGGAAATTTTTATGTAAAAAGTTCCCCTAAAACCCCTTAAAAACAAATTTGGGGTATATATTTAGGGTTGAAACAATTAGCTTTCCATGAATGGAAAGCCCTGAAGGCGATAGGAAGAGCAGCTCTGCTGGTCTGACGAAGCCGGAAGTGCGAGAGGGCAAGGTTTCCTTGCCCGAACAACAATGGTATTTCCAGGGGTGGTAAATTCCATAGATATAATAAGGGGAAATTTTTATGTAAAAAGTTCCCCTTAAGAACCCCTTAAAAACAAATTTGGGGTATATATTTAGGGTTGAAACAATTAGCTTTCCATGAATGGAAAGCCCTGAAGGCGATAGGAAGAGCAGCTCTGCTGGTCTGACGAAGCCGGAAGTGCGAGAGGGCAAGGTTTCCTTGCCCGAACAACAGGATAATTTCCAGGGAGGAAATTATCCAGATAAAATAACGAGGTGACACTTGCTTGAAAACCTGAAGGCGGTTTCTGTTGATGATTCGGAAGTGAATCTCTTCTTTATAGAAGCGATGGCCGCCAAGCTTGGTCTGAGCGTTGTTAGCTTTTCCGATCCCCTCGAAGCACTTACATACGTACGAGAAAACGATGTGGACCTCATCTTTGTGGACTACATGATGCCTAATATTGATGGAATCACCTTTATAAAGGAAGCACGAAAGGTGCATTCCGACGCCCCTATCGTTATGATCACAGCTGTTTCCGATGATAATGATGTTAAGATGGAAGCTCTTGAAAGCGGAGCAACGGAGTTTTTGAGCAAACCGGTTAATGGTGCAGAGTTCACCGTCAGGGTAAAGAATCTCGGCGCACTCCGCAGTTCACAACTTCTGCTGGCTAATAAAGCACTCCTGCTACAGGAGGAGGTTTCAAAAGCCACCGAAGACATCCGTCAAAGAGAATATGAAACACTCAATGTAATTGGTAAAACAGCTGAATTTAAGGATCCTGAAACAGGACACCATATCCAGCGTGTTGCACACTACTGCAAGATTATCTCCTCTTCTATTGGAGCCAGCGAAGAGTTCCAGAGTATTATATTCCACTCCGCACCACTCCATGATCTGGGCAAAGTAGGTATTGCCGATTCCATACTGCTTAAGCCAGGCAAGCTTACCGATGAGGAATTCGATGTGATGAAGTCTCATACAACCATCGGTTATGAGATACTGCTTAATACAAAAAGCCCCTTTCTTGAAACTGGAGCGAATATCGCCCTAACCCACCACGAGCGTTTTAACGGCACAGGCTACCCCAACGGCCTGACAAGGGAGAATATACCCCTTGAGGGTAGAATTGTCGCCATCGCAGATGTTTTCGATGCACTCACCACTAGAAGACCTTATAAGGACCCGTGGCCCTTCCAAAAAGCCTTGGACCTCCTTGAGAGCGAAAAAGGTAAACACTTTGACCCTAAGCTGGTTGACCATTTTTTCAAAAACCTCGGTTCCATTCAGCAGATCTATGATGATCTCAGCGATAGATAGGTTTTTATTGACAAGATCTTCCTGAACTGTATATTTCCCGTTATGCAAAGAGCAAACCTGTGTGCCGATGAGGTAATCCAAACCTATGCAGATGAAGCATTCCGCCTTTTTAAGGATGGGTATTACTGCTCAGAGGCTGTCACAATAACATATGAAAAAGCTCTCGGCGTTGAATTTCCCGATGAGCTAAAGAAAGCAATGACCGCTCTCGTGGAAGGTATCGGCGCCACAGGCTGTATCTGCGGTGCACTGAACGCATCTGTAATCCTGCTGAGCAGCAGAATTGGCCGAACGGACAATATAACCTCCCCCGCCCGCACTGAAAAGCTTTCTGCAGAAATAATGAAGGGCTTCAAACAAGAGATGGGAGCAACCTGCTGTAGAACTATCAAGAAGAGCTCATCCAAGGCCTTTGGTATAGGGCAGTACAGGAGCTGTAGACGGTGTATCGACACAGCTGTAAAGCTTCTGCTCAACATCTCTTGCCGAGAAAATATTATTTAGCCACACCAGCAATATATAACTCTATATAACCCCTTTTTAAAACAATCTATTGATTTTGTTATATTATCGTTGTTTATTGTCATAATAAAACAACGAGGGCAGAATTATGAAAAATTCAGATTCCGTTAAGAACACCAAAAATACCATGGAAAATGACATCAGTACTTTCTGTGCTGTTGAGGGCTTCATTAAGTACGACGCAGCTTACGACATAGCTGTTAAGCAGGCACACATAGAGAGCAGGAAAACCTGCGCTGGTGCTGCCCGCAGATAATATAGGACCCAAGCAGTGTTACTGTTTAAACACAGGCACTGAGACAATATGACACCTGGAAAATAGCAAAGTGAAGCGGCTTCTCGGCAGAGCCGCTTTTCTTATTTTATATTATGGAATTTTGCTTTATTTAATGAATGGAATTTCCAATCCATGGAAATTCCATACATTAAATCAGATCAGAACATTTTCTTCAACACACTCTGCCCCTTCTCCTGCGACTTGCGTATAAGCGAACCAACCTTAACTCTCTCAAGCGCAGCAGGCTCACCCTTTAGCTCGACCCAGGCTTGATCTTCCTGAATCTGATTAGAAACAATTACCTCAATCGGAATAATAGCCATATTACAGGCTGATTCTTGAGTGAATGGGTCTTTGACTTCGAATATATCATATACTGCAAGGCTTTGACCCGCCTCAAGACCATTATTGAAGCCCATATTCACAAGAGCAACCTTTTTGCCGCCACGAATCTGCTTTATGTAGCCGCCGGGCGCAAACTTCTGGGAGAGTTCTGGATTGAGATCAGCCACAGCTTCGCCCATCGCCTTCTTTGCAGCACTTACGATAAGCTCCGGATTCAGTGCCTTACCACCGCCGGCAACCTCACGCCCCTGCACCTTGCGGTTTATGATCACCTGTCCTGTGGAGACATCGAGCATCTTGGTTGTCATTTCCACATTCACAATCCATCCGGACTGTGTATTAGCAGCCATGGCAGTAAGGCTCATAGCTGCACCGAGCCAGCCTGCCTGGTTATTTCTTGTACTTGATTTGGGGACGTATTTTGCACTGATGGAATCAACGCTTCCTGTGAAGATGTACTCAACACCTGCAAGTTTTCCAAGCTGAACGGCTGTATCGGGGTCGCCCACAGTCATTTGAAACTTGTGCTCACTCATTATCTTCTGGAGGTTAGTTCTATCGAAAACCTCCATGCCGCCGAGTGAGTGTACAGTCGTTTCAACGGCATTCTGAGCATATTCTCCAACCTTAGGAGAGATATCTCTCATATATGTGTCTACACTGCCGGAGTATTTATGATCTGTTTTGGATGCACCTACATAACCCACACCCACTGCTCCGGGTGTTGCAACTACACCGGCCACCCCGCCGCTAACACGTTTGGTCTCAGACTCTCCCTGGAACTGGGTATTCTGAGCCTTCATGTCACCGTATCCAGTATTATTGCTAAACTCAACTACGGCGATTCGGGGCTTTTCAAAGGTATAAGAGGATTTACATGTGTCTGGTATTGTTATGAAATGAGTGTCCGATGGCATAACTTGATACGCCATCGGGTCAACCTTTGGCGAGGATTTCATACAGCCTGATAAGGCCACAACCGATACAATAAGAACAAAATATTTTAACATTGCTCTGCTCCTGGTAGGTGAAATTGTCTATATGGAATTTTATCACATAATTATTGAGCAGTGACAGAAAAATGCTACATTTTGCCGAGAGTTTTCATAACCTTTTGGAGATCTTCCCAAACAAATTTCTTCATCTTAGGATTACGAAGAAGATACGCAGGGTGGAAGGTGGGCATAACCATGATACCGTTCATATCCACGTATTCTCCGCGGATCTTGGATATGCTTGTTTTTGTTTTAAGCAGATACTGGGCTGAGACGCTCCCGAGGCAGACAATAACCTTCGGCTTAACCATCTCGATCTGTTTATACAGGTAAGGTATGCAGGCATCCGCCTCATCCTGATAGGGAGCACGGTTGCCGGGAGGACGACATTTAACGATATTTGCGATGAAAACATCCTCACGCTCGTACTTCATGGCGATGATCATCTTTGTAAGCAACTGACCGGCTCTCCCCACAAAGGGTATCCCCTGCTTGTCCTCTTCTGCGCCAGGCCCTTCACCAACGAACATCAGATCCGCATTCATATCACCAACACCATAGACAACGTTTGTACGGGTCTCGTGGAGGTGGCATTTAGTGCAGGAAAGAACCTTTTCCTTGAAATCCTCTTCCTCGGGGTCTTCTGGGACGGCGGGAACCTGTGGTTCAAGGATTTCACTGACTCCGTAGATCTCCTCAATGGGGTTTTCATCGAAAAGCCTGCTCATTTGTCATCCCCGAGCATATCTAATGCGTATTCGAGGACAGCTTTGCCGAGCTCAAACTTGCCAGCCTTTGCAAACTCCTTGCTGGAGCCGTCTCTGAAATATATTACAGCCTCGTTATCTGCGGAGTTAAATCCTATGTCATTTCTGGATATATCATTAGCTACAATCATATCCAGAGATTTACTCTTCAACTTCTTCAGGGCATTGTCCGCAACATCCTGTGATTCTGCGGCAAATCCACAAAATACCTGCCCTTCTCTCTTATACGGAGCAAGCTCCTTAAGGATATCGGGGTTGCGCCTCAGCTTGAGCACCATCTCGCTCTCATCCTTTTTAATTTTATGCTCGGAAACCTCTGCCGGTGCATAGTCTGCCACGGCGGCGGCCATTATGAGGATGTCGCAACTGTCTATGTTTTCTTTAAGAGCATCAAGCATATCATTTGCGGATATGACCGGTATGAGCTCATGCTCCTTTGTATCCACCTTGAGTGGGCCGGCTATGATAAGTACCTCTGCACCAAGGCTTCTTGCTGCATCGGCAACGGCAAGTCCCATCCTTCCGCTTGAGTGGTTTGATATGAAGCGTACGGGATCAACCGCCTCGACAGTAGGCCCTGCGGTCACAATAACCTTCTTTCCCGCCAATGGCCTGGGTCCTGCACACATGTTGAAGATAACATCAGGATCGGGCATACGCCCTTTTCCGGTGGTTCCGCATGCGAGCTCGCCGCTGTCCGGCTCCATAACCGTATGCCCTAGTCTTTCGAGTTTGGAAAGGTTTTCCTGTGTCATTGGGTTCTCAAGCATGTTCGTATTCATGGCTGGAACCACGAAGAGTGGTCTGCGATACACCAATACAGTAGAAGTCAGCAGATTGTCTGCTATCCCTCCTGTTATCTTGGCTATGGTGTTTGCTGTGGCCGGGGCAATAATGAAAAGATCCGCCCATTCGGCCAGATCTATATGCTCAATAAGCTCGGGGTCCAACCCCGGGTCAAACTCTCCGACATAGCACCTTGTGCCTGTTACGGACTCAAATGTAAGCGGTGTAATAAACCGGGCGGCGTTATCTGTCATGATAACCTTAACGTTCCATCCGGCTCTTTTGAAAAGACGGCAGAGCGTAGGTATCTTATAGCAGGCTATTCCGCCCGAAACGCCAATTAGAACGTTACTCATTTTCCTCTTCAATCTGTCTAAAGGCAACCTTTTCTCTGATAAGCTCATCAAGGGCGGTGGTGGTCACTTTATAGTGGTCGCCAAGCTGTGCATCAAGGGTATTCTCCCTAGCATCATTAAGCTCTTTCGCACGAACACCCGCCATATGAACAAGCCTGAAACGGCTCCTTACATGGGGTTTTCTTATTATCTTTTCGATATCAAGCATCGGCATGGTCTATTGTTCCTCCTTTTCCATAAGGTCGTGTATGCTGTTTATATCAATGGTTTTCAGATGCTCCGCAAGGTATACGGATGATAGGCATCTGTAAGCTTCGTCAAAATCCTGGTTAAGTATAATATAATCGTACTCGCCGAAAAGCTTAAGCTCTTTTCTGGCATTATCAAGCCGGAGTTTCATTATCTCTTCGGGTTCCGTACGTCTGTTTCTAAGGCGTTTCTCAAGCTCTGCAATACTTGGTGCGGTTATGAAGATATATACCCCGTAGCCCAGCTTCTTTCGCAACTGTCTTGCACCCTGGGGGTCAATGTCAAGGAGAACGTCCCTTCCGTCGGCGAGGTATTCCTCAACGGTTTTCTTCCTCGTTCCGTAGTAGTTATTGTGGACTTTTGCCCATTCGATGAACTCTCCGTCCTCAATCATCGATTCAAATTCTTCAACGTTTATAAAGAAATAGTCCCGCCCATGCTCTTCGTCATGGCGGGGCTGTCTGGTTGTGTAGGAGATGGAATAGCTTATCCGCTCCTCTTCCTCAAGGAGACGGTTGCAGAGGCTGGTTTTCCCCGCACCGCTCGGTGCACTGACCACAAAGAGCTTGCCTTTCCATACCTTCATATCAACTCAGACTATGTTTTGTACCTGTTCGCGTATCCTGTCCAGTTCGCTTTTGCCCTGGACTACGCCGTTGATTATATCCACCTTCGAGCTCTTTGAGCCGATGGTGTTAAACTCCCTGTTGAATTCCTGACAAAGAAAGTCAAGCTTTTTACCGCAGGGGGAGCCCTTGGCGAGGGTTTCACGGAACTGTTTCAGGTGGGACACAATTCTTGTAACCTCTTCGGTTATATCCCCTTTTTCGGCGTGCATGGCCGCTTCCTGAACTATCCTGTCCTCGGTAATCTCGCCATCTGTTATATCTTTAAGACGTGAACGGTATTTGTCGTACCAATATTGATAAACGTCATTACGGTTTTCGTCAATCTCATTATTGATCGATTCGATAATATTAAGCCTTTCCTCAAGATCATCCCGAAGGCTGTCCCCTTCACTTACCCTCATGGAATCTATCTCGGTGCAGGCTTTTTCAACCGCTTCGAGTAGAACCGGCTTAACGAGCTCACCTATCTGGTCATCCTCCTTGGTTCCGATAACATCGGGGAGACTGAGAACGTTGTCAAGCTCGGGCTCACCCTTAACGCCGTAGTCGTTCTTCATCTCATCCATGAGGGCGAGATAACCCTCAAGGAGCTCATGGTTGAGCATCGGCTTGTACTGTGATTTCTTAAGAACGACATCAACATAGACATCGACCTTGCCTCTCTCCAAAAGCTCCCTTATCCTGTTTTTGAGGGTAATCTCAAGAAAGGCGAGATAACGGGGCATACGGATGTTAAGATCAAGATATTTGCTGTTTACGCTTTTCATTTCGATTCTGACATCGCATACATCGGCAGAAACAGCGGCCTTGCCGTAGCCTGTCATACTTCTTATGTTCATGGGGTAAACTCCGGTTTTCTGGAAAATGTTTGTTATTAAGGTTAAAATGATACAGAAATTGATTTTGGAGGTCAACTGATGTTTCAGGCGAGTACTGTTCTTCTGATACTTGTAGTTCTACTAATCGCCAACGGCATTCGTATTCTGCGTGAATATGAAAGGGCTGTTATCTTCCGTCTTGGCCGGTTTTCCGGAGTGCGCGGACCGGGTCTTATCATCGTAATCCCCATCATTGAGAAGATGGCAAAGACAAACCTTCGTACCGTGGTCATGGATGTTCCCCCGCAGGACATTATCACAAAGGACAACGTCTCCGTGGAGGTTAATGCGGTTATCTATTTCCGTGTAATAAACTCCCAGAACGCCATCCTTGAGGTTGAGGATTACTACTACGCCACAAGCCAACTCGCTCAGACAACGCTGCGAAGTGTTATCGGCCAGTTTGAGCTTGATGATCTCCTTAGCAACAGGGAGAAGATTAACCAGGAACTGCAGGATATTATCGATGCGCAGACAGACCCCTGGGGCGTTAAAGTGAGCTCGGTGGAGATAAAGCACATCGACCTCCCCCAGGAGATGCAGAGAGCTATGGCAAAGCAGGCCCAGGCAGAGAGGGAGCGAAGAGCGAAGATCATCCACGCCGAGGGTGAGATGCAGTCTGCCCAAAAGCTTGCAGAGGCGAGCGATATCATGCAGAAGAGCCCCATATCTGTCCAGCTCCGTTACCTGCAGACTCTTACGGAGATCTCTGCGGAGAAGAACTCCACCATAGTATTCCCGCTACCTGTGGAGCTGCTTAGCACATTTATGAACAAATTCGGAAATACAGGAAAGAATGAATAACCTTAACATATGATATGAAAAGGAGTTTTTATGAAAAGAGCTGATTACAAAAAAACACTGGAGACCTCAAAGGGCTCCCTCACAATGTATGACATAATGAAGCTGAAGAAGGATGGAGTCGGCGACATAAACAGGCTCCCTTATTCTATACGTGTCCTTGTGGAGAATCTTCTGCGCAACATGGACGGCGAGGTGGTAAGCGAAGAGGATGTGAAAGAGATCGCAAACTGGAAGACCACCTATGACGCACCCCATGAGATCCCATACCACCCGGCAAGGGTTATCATGCAGGACTACACGGGCATACCCGGCGTTGTGGATCTTGCCGCCATGAGAGACGCCGTTGATGATATGAAGAAGGACCCTTCCGTTATTAACCCCCTTGTACCTGTGGATCTTATCGTAGACCACTCCGTACAGGTGGACTACTTCGGCAGTAAGGACAGCCTTGAGAAGAACGTTGCCCTTGAGTATGAACGTAACGGCGAACGCTACTCCGTCCTTAAATGGGGACAGAAGGCGTTCAGCAACTTCCGCATCGTCCCCCCGAGCTCGGGCATATGCCATCAGGTGAACCTCGAGTATCTCGGCAAGGTTGTGGATACCAGAGAGATCGACGGTGAGAGCGTAGCCATATGCGATACCCTCGTGGGTACCGACAGCCACACCCCTATGATCAACGCCATCGGCGTTATGGGCTGGGGCGTTGGAGGTATCGAGGCGGAGGCTGTTATGCTCGGACAGCCCTACTACATGCCCATCCCCGAAGTTGTGGGTCTTAAGCTCACAGGAAAGATAAAGGAGGGGATCACAGGAACGGATGTGGTTCTCACCATTACCGAGCTTCTGCGTAAGCACAACGTGGTCGAGAAGTTTGTCGAGGTCTTTGGCCCCGGAATAAAGGAGCTTAAGCTACCCGACAGATCAACCATATCGAATATGTCCCCCGAATTCGGCTGCACCATGAGCTTCTTCCCTGTGGACGACGAAACACTCCGCTACCTCCGTTTCACCAACAGGGAGGAGGAAGCTGAGCTGGTTGAGAAGTATACAAAAGAGAACGGCCTTTTCTATGACGGAACGGACGAGCCGGAATACTCAAGCGTTGTGGAACTGGATCTCTCCACCGTTGAACCATGTGTTGCAGGCCCCTCAAAGCCCCAGCAGAGGGTGAAGCTCCCCGATCTGCCAAAGGTTATCGAAGAGGGCTCTAAAAACGAGAAAGAGATCCCCCTAACCCTTAACGGAGAGGATTTCAAACTGAAGAACGGCTCCGTTGTTATAGCGGCCATAACATCATGCACAAACACATCGAACCCCTTCGTTATGGTTGGTGCAGGGCTTGTGGCAAAGAAGGCACTGGAACACGGTCTGCGTGTACCCCCTTACGTGAAGACAAGTCTCGCACCCGGCTCCAAGGTGGTGACGAGCTATCTTGAAAAATCGGGTACGTTGACATACCTTGAGGCTCTGCGCTTCCATCTGGCAGGATATGGATGCACAACATGTATCGGAAACGCCGGCCCCCTTAACCCCATTATAGAGGATGCGGTTAAGGAGAACGGGCTTAACGTTGCCTCTGTGCTTTCAGGCAACAGAAACTTCGAAGCGAGGATACACGGCAGTGTCCGCTCAAACTTCCTCGCCTCCCCCATGCTCGTGGTTATATACGCACTTGCGGGAACCACAACCAAGGACCTCACAAACGAGCCTGTGGCCTATAACCCCAACGGTGAACCCGTTTATCTTAAAGACCTGTGGCCCACCTCCGAAGAGATTTGGGAGCTTGTGGAGAAGAGTATTTCCAAAGAGGATTTTGAGCGAGAATACGGACGTATCCTTGATGGCGACAGGTTCTGGCAGGAGCTTGAGGCACCCTCCGGTGAGATATTCCAGTGGGATCCTAAGTCAACATACATACGCAGACCCCCCTACTTCGAAAACTTCCCCGTTAATCCCCCCGAGCCGGAGGATATCTGCGATGCTAAGATAATCGCCCTGCTCGGCGATACTGTAACCACCGACCACATAAGCCCCGCAGGCTCCATCCGCCCCGACTACCCCGCAGGAAGATATCTGCAGGAACACGGGACAGAGCCCGCCGATTTCAACTCCTACGGCTCCAGAAGGGGTAACCATGAGGTGATGATGCGGGGAACCTTCGGCAACGTCCGCATTAAAAACAAGCTGGTCGAACCCAAGGAAGGGGGCTACACCCGCATAATGCCTGACGGCGGTGAGGAATTTATCTACGATGCCGCAATGAAGTACATGGCGGAAGGCAAAACCTCCGTCGTCTTCGGCGGTAAGGAATACGGCACAGGCTCCAGCCGTGACTGGGCCGCCAAGGGAACCAAACTCCTAGGTATACGTGCTGTCATCGCCGAAAGTTTCGAGCGTATCCACAGAAGTAACCTCGCCGGAATGGGCATTCTACCCCTTGTTATCAAAAACGGCGAGTCGTGGGCATCCCTCGGAATCGACGGAACCGAGGAGGTGACCATCGAAGGGCTCAGGGATATAAAACCGAGAGGAACCCTCAGAGTTACGGCCAAAAAACCGGATGGACAGGTTATCCAGTTTGACACTCTCTGCCGCCTTGACACCGATGTGGAGATTCAATACTTCAAGCACGGCGGAATCCTCGATTTCGTTCTGAGAAAACTAACCGTATAAACCATCAAGCCCCCTCTATAACGAGGGGGCTTTTTATCAGACACACCAGCCTGTTACGATCTTACCTGTTAAGTTTTTCCCCCTTTGGCCGATATACATCTTACGACGCAGAAAGTCCCCGTTCAGGGGCAAATTTAGGATGAACTGCCAGGCAGGGTTCGAACCATCCATCCAGACTTTTTCAAAGGAATGAAACCGGGTTCTTCAATGAACAGCATACCATTGCGTTCGAAGAACCAATACTAAGGACAGTATATTTCGGAGGAGAATCATGCTTGCTAATGCATACCAGTCCGCCCTTATGCGGCCCCAGCCCAATAATGTTCCCCAGCATGCCAACAAGGGGGGCAATTCAGAAAACGTTCACAACTCAGCACCCAAAAGCCTCAGAGATGCCATAACAGCATTTGCGGAGAAACTCTTTGAGGAAGGTCCCGGTGCAGTGGACTCATGGAACGGTCAGACAGCCTCTTCTGTTTCCGTACAGATGAACGAATACAGCTATCAGTCATTCAACGAGCAAACGGGAGAACACGTTTCCATAAGTCAGACGAGCATCAGCATAACAATCGAGTTCGGAGATGAAGCCCAATCGGCAGAGGAAACACCCGATGAAGCTGAGGGAACCGGCGGCATCTACGATGAGATGTTCGGCAAAGACGGCTATTGGGGTGCAGAAAAAACATCCGACAGGCTCCTTGATTTCGCAGAGGCGATTTCCGGCGGAGACCCCTCAAGGCTTGAGGCCGCCAGAAGGGGCGTTCTCAAAGGCTTTGAAGCGGCTGAAAGGGATCTCGGCGAGCTACCCGAGGTGGCTCACGACACCCTCGAGCTCACCCTTGAAAAGCTCGATGCACTCATTGAGGAACTCAGAGGTACAGAGGAAAAGGCTCTCGATCTGACAGCATAATATATTGGATAAACTGGGGATCACCTTAAAACAATGCTCCCCGGCTTTCTCAAACATTAACTTGTTACATAAGTGTATATCAAATAAGTCCATAAATGCCCCGGTGAAGATGCCGGGGCTTTTTTTGTGCTGGACAGGTTTATATGCTCACTCCACCCTCTTCACCCGAAGGCGTATGCTCCCCTTGTTGTCATCGTAGGAACGCCATGCGTCGTTTGAGAAGCAGTACAGATAGCCTTCGTGATTGATTTCAAGCGGGTTGCTCTCCCCATGAGACGCAAGGTGCACATATTGATGAGGATACGGTGAGCCGTCATTCTTCGTCCCCCTTCTCTTCCTGCTTGAATCGGCACACTCCCCCATATCGTTGGCAACCGATCCCACCATGCAAAACCAAGGAAAACCCTCTACCCTCTTTGTAAGGGGAAGGTCCGATGATTTATTATCTGCCAGCCTCTCGTAAGCATCCTCAACCATACCAAAGGCAGAGCCGGCAGCTTTCTTTATCATCCCCCCGAATATTGAGCCGTCATCATCCTCTGCACCCCTCCAGTCGGATTTCTCACCATCATTAACCCATTCACCATCGGCGCTGAATATATAGCTCCCCTTCTCGATGAATATGCCGGTATAGTTCCAACGTTCAGAGGCAAAAACATCAAACTCTACCTCTTCACCCTTCTCCAAAATCTTTGTGGGGTAGTATTTCGGATAACCCGGAGGGGAGACCCGCTGTCTCTCAAAGGCGCTTTCGTGGAAATGCTCCGAGCCTTCTATCATCGCCGGTATGTTTCTCGGCCTTGAGCGAAGCTTTGAAAGCATCCCCCTGTAGGAATCGTGGAGTACCCCGCAAGGGTCCGGCTTAAGGGTTTTTTTCCAGTTATCACGGAATTTCAGCCCGATATTTTCAGCCTCCTCAACCATCCAGATAAGAGCACCGTCCGAAAGGTCGCATGTTACATTACCGCCGCCGACATCGGAATGTGCCCCGGGGAACCATTTCTCAACGATTCCTTTATGCACATTCTCAGGTTTGGCTGTTCCCCCTTCTCTGTTGGTCCAGCGGGTTACTGTGAAGCTTGAGCGGATCTCATCGATGGCCATGGCGTGACGTCCGTGTTTCACATTCGATCCCAGGTTATTGTCGTAGAATTCCCAGTCCTTCTTATCATCAAACAGATTTATTACCTCAAGGTCATCGGGTATCCCGAGCGCACCTACGGTATCCCATACCCCAATCAGCTCAACATCCGGCTTTATAAATGAATCAAAACTTTCAAGGCCGCTCTCTGTCCGGTAAGCCTCGAATACTCGATGCACCTTCTTCCACTGCTCGTGTGATGTTTTATCCTTAATATGGGGAAGGCCTATCCCCAGAAGCCCGCCAAGGCTTCGTGCTGTGAATGCGCCCCGGCTGAAGCCGAAAATGTATATCCTGTCACCCTCTTCATAGTTCATGGCGAGCCAGTGGTATCCACTGCAGATCTTATCCTCTATCCCCTTGCCCATCATCCCGCCTAATAGTGAATCAATAAAACCTTCAGTGCCTACACCGGGGTGATAGTACACTTTCTGTTCATTACCGTCACTATCCCTGTCTGCCACAAGGTTTGAGATCTTATATACATTTGTCGTACTGCTCACCCCGTCCTTATTCATTTCCGGGTCGTTCCATGTGCCGTCGTAGCATATGACAAGACTTTTCATAATACACTCTCCTTATTTATAAAATTATTGATGCCTATGCAGACATGCACAGTCGTGATCATACATTTCTCTCAGGAGGAGAGGAAAAAAATGAAATAAAGAGCTAAAGCAACGATTGGATATCATACAAAGCATCACACAAGACTAACACACGTTTTGTTAATTTCAATCATGTTTCGTTGCTGTCTGTTGCGAGTTGTATTTCATAATGGTTGTAGATTTCATGGATTACGGAATAGGATGCGCATTTTCTATACAATTTGACGCACAAGGAAGGCACGTTGCCCGGTATAGAATCAATGTTCATTATGAAACTTTCAGATTATTGTCAAATGCTCAGCACAATCACACAGATATTCTATACATAATTGCTAGTATTCATAAAGCAGCCGAATATCAAAATTCATGCATATCACTGTATAATAAGGAGTATCTCTATAAGCAATACCTGCAACTAAATAAGGACTTTGGGATTGTAAGAATATTTTTCCATAAAACCGGGTTTATGTAACAAGCAAATGTTCCTATACAAGCGAGACTTATCACATCATAACATTTACATTTACGTTATTGATTATATCTATGACAGATACCTGACATAAATAGTCAATAAGAGGTTGCCCGAAATATAGCGGTTCGAAGAACCTAATAATCTATGAAGGTTAGCCTTGAATACCAAACTCTTGAAACTCATTGCAGCACTGCTTGTGCTCGCATTTATCGCCGGCTGCGGAGGCAGTGACGGAGATGACGGGCTCAACGGTGCAGATGGTCAGGACGGAATGGACGGTTCTGACGGCTCTGATGGACAGGACGGTCAGGATGGATACACCCTTCCGAAGAACGTAATCCTTTTCATCGGTGACGGTATGCACGAAGAGCATGAAGCTGCAGCAAGCAGATACCTTTATGGTAGCACTAACGGCCTTGTATGGGATGATGCATCCGCCTTCCCCTACTCTAACTATGCAACAACACGGGATGTTAATACTTACAATAACTACGCCGCATACATGGGTGCAGACAACTATACTCCCGCCAGCTTTTCCGGCAAGGTAGGATACGATCTCCTCGCCGCAGGTACTGCTTCCGTTAAGAAAGATGCCTACTTCCTCGACTCATCCACTGGCGCAAGCGCTACCGATTCAGCTTCTGCAGGTACAGCAATGTCCACAGGCCAGAAGACCGATTCCGGCAACATAGCATGGGAAACTGGTGATACTGCAGGCGGCAACCTTACAACAATCGCAGAATACTTCAGAGACAGCCTCGGCAGAAGAATGGGTGTTGTTTCCACTGTTGAGTTCTCCCATGCAACCCCCGCTTCCTTCGTAAGCCACAACGTAAGCAGAAACAACTAAGGCGAAATCTCCGATGAGATAGCCATGACAACCAAGCCCGATGTTGTTATTGGTGCTGGTCACTTTAACTTCGTAGGAAGCTACAAGTACTTCACAGAGGCGAGCTACAACTCTGTAAGCACCGACCCTGAGTACGTTTATGTAGAAAGGGTTGATAACGTTACCGGTTCCGATGCCCTTAAAGCTGCCAAGGATCAGGCTATCGCTGATGATAAGAAGCTCTTCGGGGTATTCGGCGCATGGCAGATCGACACCCCCACAGTTACAGACACCCCCGGTGCTCCCACCTTCGCAAAGACTGATAACGAGAGCCCCGTTCTTGAGGAGTCCACTGAGGCGGCAATCGAGGTTCTCAGCCAGGATACAGACGGCTTCTTCCTCATGGTTGAACAGGGTGACATCGACTGGAACAACCATGCAAACAACTACGCCGGCATGGTCGGTGCGGTTCTTGACCTTGACAGAGCGGTTGCAAAGACCGTTTCCATGGTCGACAACAACACCAACGGTATGAGCTGGGACAACACGCTTGTAATCGTTACTTCTGACCACGGCAACAGCTACCTCCGCTTCAACACCACCAAAGAGCTCGGCATGGGTGACCTGCCCGCTCAGGTTGCGGACAACGGAAGCTGTGAATACGAATACTGCGGCGACTTCATATACCCCGAAGGTGATGTATTTTACGGAACAGGCGGACACACCAACGAGCTTGTTTCCATCTATGCCAAGGGTAAAAACGTTGAGCTTTTCTCCGATGAGGAAGGAAAGTACTACAGCGGTACAAGCCTTATCGACAACACCCAGATCTACTCTGTTATGAAAGAAGCTGCTGAGAACGGTACTAAGAACGTTATCCTCTTCATCGGTGACGGAATGCAGAAAGCACACGAGATTGCTGGCTCCAGATACATGTATGGCGGAGACGACAACCTCACATTCCACAGCTTTGACTGGACGGGCAACGTAACTACCTGGGACGTTGACTCCTACAACAGCTACGCAGCTGCTAAAGGTGCCAACAAGTACGACGGCGTGAACATCGACTGGAGTATCGGTTACGATGCTGAAACCGCAGGCGAACTCCCCTACCCCCTTCTTGAAGACTACTTCATGAACTACGACGGAAACCAGTTCGCTACAGATTCAGCTTCCGCAGGCACTGCTATGGCTACTGGTCTTAAGACTGATTCCGGCAATATCTCATGGGAAACCCTTGACCCCGCAGACGGCGACCTTATAACCATCGGTGAGAAGGTTCGTCATCAGAGAGGCGGAGCCATCGGTATCGTATCAACAGTTGAATTCTCCCACGCTACCCCTGCTACTTTCGCAAGCCACAACATCAACAGAGGTAACTACGGCGAGATTGCAGACGAGATAGTCCAGAACATCAAGCCCGAGGTAGTTATCGGTGCAGGACACCCCAGCTACGTTGGAGAGTACAAGTACATCACAGAAGACAGCTACAATGCCCTTGCAAACGGTTCCGAGTATGTGTTTGTAGAAAGAACAGACGGAGTTTACGGCGGTTCAGCCCTTCTTGCCGCAGCAGACACTGCTGTGTCCTCCGGCAAGAAGCTTTTCGGTCTCTTCGGTGACTGGCAGATAGCTACACCCATCGCCACAGACACACCCGGAAGCCCCTCTGTTGCAGATGCCAACACAGACAACCCCCTTCTTTCCCAGTCCACTGAGGCCGCCCTCAAGGTTCTCAGCCAGGATGAGGACGGTTTCTTCCTTATGGTTGAGCAGGGTACATCGACTGGAACAACCATGCAAACAACTACTCCGGCATGGTCGGTTCCGTATGGGATCTTGAGCAGGCTGTAATGAAGGCCATCGAGTTCGTTGACGAGCCCGGCGACCTTATCGACTGGTCAAACACCCTCATAATCGTTACATCCGACCACGGAAACAGCTTCCTAAGAACAAACACCGCTATGACTCCCGCCCTCGGCGATCTTCCCACTCAGGAGGAGGATGACGGAAGCTGTGACGCAGAGTATTGCGGTGATTATGTTTATCCCGACGGCGATGTTTTCTACGGTTCCGGCGGACACACCAACGAACTCGTTTCCGTATACGCAAAGGGTTATGCAGCAGAAGAACTCTTCAGCAAGTACGAAGGCGACTTCTACTCCGACGTAACTACCAAGGTTATTGACAACACTCATATCTTCCATGTTATGGCTGACTTCTTCGAAGTAACACACGCTCAGTAAACTGACGTAAGAACAGCCCTGATAAAGTATTTGAATCATCTGAGCCCCCGCTGAAGCGGGGGCTTTTTTATTTATTGATAACGGTGGCTTTAAATATTAATATTATGTCCGCAAAATCTATGGAGTCAGGACATAAACGATGAACCTTCTTTCAGCAAAAGATCTATCCAAATCCTTCGGCGACCGCACCCTATTCTCCGGCGTAACCCTCGGGCTCAATGAGGGGGACAGGGCGGCGATTATCGGCATTAACGGCAGCGGCAAGTCCACCCTGTTGAACATTATCGCAGGGAAGGACACGGCGGATACCGGGGATGTCGCCCTTAATAATAAATGTGTAATAAACCATCTGGAGCAGTCGCCATTCTTTGAAACAGGACAGACTGTCCTTGACTATATCTTCACTGGGGACACCCCTCTTATTAAACTGATAAGGGATTATGAAAGACTTTGTATTGAGGCTGAAAAAGACCCGTCAAAGGGGGAGCTTCTCCAAAAGGTTATGGATCAGATGGAGGCCAGGAACGCATGGAGCTACGAGTTCGAGGTTAAATCCATCATGGGTGAGCTGGGTATTAACGATACCACACTCCTTATGGAAACACTCTCCGGCGGGATGCTCAAGAAAGTCGCCCTTGCAAAGGCTCTCATAAGCGAAGGGAATCTGCTTATCCTCGATGAACCCACAAACCACCTTGACATAGACACCGTGGAATGGCTTCAGGGATGGCTTGAGAACACGAAGAAGGCGGTGCTCCTCGTCACCCACGACCGCTATTTCCTTGATAACGTGTGTAACCTCATATTTGAGCTTAACCCCGAGGGTATGATGCGGTTCGAAGGTAACTACAGCGACTACCTCGAAAAGAAGGCTGAACTGGAGCTGCAGGAGGAGCGTGAGCAGAACAAGCTCCAGAACGTTATCCGAAACGAGCTCAAATGGCTTATGAGAAGCCCCAAAGCGAGGACAACAAAGCAGAAAGCAAGGAAGGAACGCTTCACCGAGCTTACTGGAAACGTTAAAAAGGATGAAAACAGGGATATTGAGTTTGAAACCGCCGGAAGAAGGCTTGGCAAAAGGATTGTAGAGCTTGAAAACGTATCCAAGGCCTATGGAGACAACGTGCTTTTCAATGATTTCAGCCACGCCTTCAAACGTGGTGAGAAGGTCGGAATCGCCGGCCCTAACGGAGTGGGTAAGACAACCTTTCTTCGCATAGTCACCGGAGAGGAGGAGCCGGACAGCGGTTCTGTCAAAATCGGCCAGAATACCGTCTTCGGTGTATTCGATCAGCATAGTAAAGAGCTGGATGATAACGAAAAAGTGCTGGACCACGTTAACGAGATATCACCCAACATCAAGCTTAAAAACGGCAATATCATAACCGCACCACGCATGCTTGAGCGGTTCCTCTTCCCCTCCCATACCCATTACAGCGAGATAGGCAAGCTCTCCGGCGGCGAGAAGCGGCGCCTCCATCTGGTTTGCACATTGATGGTGAACCCGAACTTCCTTATCCTTGATGAACCCACCAACGATCTTGACATTAAAACTCTATCTGTACTCGAAGAATTCCTCGATGAATTCCCCGGCTGCGTCCTAACCGTCTCCCACGACCGTTATTTTATGGACAGAGTTTGCGATGAGATATACATATTCAAGGGTGATGCTGTACTCGAACATTTCCCGGGAAGTTACTCGCAATACCTAGAAAAGAAGATATCCGAAAAGCCGGAGGCAAAGAAAGAGACCATACCCAGAGAAAAGCCTAAACGTGAGAAAAAGGGATTGAGCTTTAAAGAGAAAAGGGAGATGGAGGATATCGAAAAGAGGCTCGAAGAGCTCGAAAACGAGAAGAATGAGATGGATAAAATCCTTTCAGATGGCGGGAGCGACTACTCAAAGCTCGCAGAAGCTCAAAAGCGGGGGGACGAGATTGAGATGGAAATGCTTGAGCTCATGGAGAGACAGGAGGAGCTGGAGGCTATGAAGTAGCCTAGAAAGTGTTTATATTATGAGTAATAACGTGCTATAGTTAGTAAAAATCCAAGGTAACTACTATGAATAAAGCTTTGATCGTTGAAAACAGCAAGGTTATAGCAACCCACATGAAGCATGTTTTTGATGAACTTAAACTCGAATCTATCATCCTGCACACCGGAGAAGAGGCGATGGAAGTCCTTGAGAACATTGAGCCGGTTATCATAACCATCTCGGGTGTGCTTGAGGACACAAGGGGTATCGATCTCTGTTGGAATATTAAGACAAAGGAACATCTTGAAAAATCCCAGGTTATCATACTCAGTTCCGAAGACTCCCCAAAGGCAAGAGAGGAGGCTTTCAGCGCAGGGGCTGTGGCGTTTATCCAGAAAAACAACGCCCTCACAAACCTTAAATACGTCGTCCAAAACCTTACTAAAAACGCACTATCAAACAGGATACACTCCCCCCTCGCCTACGTTGTGGAGGACAGCATATCCCTCAGCTCATATCTGAAAACACTCGTTAACAGGATCGGGGCTGACTGCGAAACCTTCGATTCAGCCACAGAAGCGATAAACAGATACAGAGAAACCACACGCAAGCCCGACATCATAATCACCGACCACAACCTGCTTAACGATGAAACGGGGCTCGATGTTGTCAAAGGGGTTAAGGTTGATGCCACAGGCTTTAAAACACCCATGATAACAATAACTTCTGACAAAGACCCCGAGCTCATGCGCCTCTACTTCCAGATGGGCATAAGCGATTTCATAATGAAACCCTTCAAGATCGAGGAGTTCTATCTCCGCTTCCAGACACACTTAAACATGAAGTATCTTGTTGATGAGATGGAGAAGATAGCCTACCACGATCATCTTACAGGTCTATACAACCGCCGCTGTTTCTTCGACATACTTAGGGAAACCAGAAACAGAGGTGAATACTCCATTATATTGATGGATATAGACAACTTCAAATCTGTTAACGACAACCACGGCCACGATGTGGGTGATGACGTACTAGTGGCCTTTGCTGAAACCATTGATGAGGTCTCCGGTGAATCGGTTGCGGCGAGATACGGAGGAGAAGAATTCATCGTACTAACCGAACTCCCCCTTGAAAAGACAACCGAGCTTGCTGAGAAGATACGCAGAAGTATAGAAGCAAGGCATATGGAAACGCTGGGAAGGAATGTCACGTGCAGTTTAGGCGTATCCCATTCATCTGAGGCTGAAAAGCAGGAAGCTGTTATCGCCCTTGCGGACAGCAGGCTCTATGAGGCAAAGAAAGCGGGCAAAAACAGGGTAGTGTCCGGCGACTAATCACCAAGCTCAGCCAGCCTGGCCTCGTACTCCTCCGAAAGTGTCTCAAGCCGCTCCGTATCCTCGGCGAGGGTATCAAACAACTCCTCTATCTCCGCTTCGGTGCTGTTAAGCGCCTTGGAGAGTTCACCAATACGCTCACCCTCCCCCTTCTCGGAGGCCTCTATCATCTCGGCGTTTATCCTCTCCACATCGTTTTCAAGGGCGGAAATCCTGCTCTCAAGCTCTTCAACACTCTTTTGCAGAGGCTTAAGGACATTGTTGCGCTCTGTGATAACCTCAGAACGCCTCCTGCGCAGTTCCTTTTTGGTAAGCTTGCCGTCGGAGCCTGTGGGCTTTGTCTCCTTTGCCGGCTCGTCATCCTCATCACCCCACCCCTCTTTCTCGAGGAAATCGGAATATGTTCCTTCGAAAACTGTTACTTCTCCGTTTTTGAAGACTATAAGCCTGTCAACCAGGGCATGGAGGAACATCTCATTGTGGGTAATCAGAAGCATTGTCCCCCTGAAAGCATCCAGCGCCTCAAGGAGGGAGTCGGAGGACTGCATATCGAGATGGTTTGTTGGCTCATCCAGGAGCAGGAAATTCAAAGGGGTTGCAAGGAGCTTGCCGAGCATAACACGGCTCTTCTCCCCGCCTGATAGAACGCCGATCTTCTTGAGCGCCTCCTCCCCTTCGAACATCATCGTACCTGCGATATCGCGTGCAAGCTGACGCTCGACATCGGTATGGGAATCCATCAGCTCCTCCTCGATGCTCTTTCGCTCATCAAGGCTCTTTACGTTTGTCTGCTCGTAGAAGCCCTTTTCTATACCGTTATTGTACAGGACTTCGCCTGAATCGGGGTTCAGGACTCCTGCGAGTATCTTAAGAAGTGTTGTCTTACCCTTACCATTCTTTCCGATTATCCCGACACGCTCACCGTTGCCTATCGTTATGCTGAAATCCTTGATGAGCGGCTCATCCGGTTTGTATCCGAAGGTAATATTCTTTGCCGAGAGAGCCTCTTTACCCTTGTAGTCCTTGTATCTGAAGGAGAAGTCCAGCTCCTTTATCTCATCCAGCTTTTCCTTTTTCTCCATCCGGTTCAGCGCCTTAACACGTGACTGAACAAGGTTTGCAAGCCTCGCCTTCGCGCGGAAGCGGGTAATGAAACGCTCCATATCCTTGCGTTTCTGCTCCTCATTGAGGCGGGTTTTCTCGTAGATCTCCTCCTCTTTGGCGAGCTGTTCGTAAAGCTTTCCGGTGTCCCCCTCTATCTTGCGGATCTTGTTTCTATGAATACCGAGGGTATGGGTTATGACCCTGTCCATGAAGCCCCTGTCGTGGGTTATGAGAATAAGCTCACCCTTCCAGTCGTTCAAAAATCCCTCAAGCCAGCGGATCGATGTAATATCAAGGTAGTTGGTAGGTTCATCGAGAAGGAGCATATTAGGCTCGGAGACAAGAACCTTAGCAAGGTTGAGACGTACCTGATAACCGCCGGAGAAGTATGAGGGGTGTCTCTGCATATCCTCTTCGCTGAACCCGAGACCGGAGAGTATTTTCTCCACCTTCCAAACATCGAGCTTGTCATCCTCTTTCAATCCCCTCGCCCCTTCCTCCAGCACGGTGGGTGCTGTAAAATCGAGGTGCTGTTTGAGGTAGCCGACACTGTAGCGCTTGGGGAATGTAATACCGCCGTCATCCGGCGTTTCTTCGCCAGTGATTATTCGCACAAGGGTAGTCTTGCCGTGGCCGTTTCGCCCCACAAGGCCGACCTTCTCACCGGGGTTAATCCTGAATGAGGCCTCATCAAAAAGTGTTCTCGCTCCATACCCCTTGGAGAGGTTCTCTGCAGTTATCATCGCATCTCCTACTTAAGCCTCAGATGTATTAATGTAAATCCCCGTCTATGTCAAATATTATGGCGGCGGGGTTTAATGTGAAATATTACGGGAAATATGCGGAGAAAAGTATTATATTGGCGCTATGAGAAAAAGGCTCCTTCTGTTAATTCTACTCGGTATAATGCTCAACCCACTCAATGCAAAAGCTTCGGACCTGGAGGTATGCTACGAGATAAGCCTGTTCTTCAAACTCGGCGAATCGTGTATTCAGTATCGTCAACTAGAGGACGGCAAGCTTGAGGCATCGAGCACAACATACACAGTTCCGCCAATCTCAAAGATCGTTCCATTCCGTGAGGTGGGCAAGGCTCTCATTGAGGTATATCCGGTTCGTACCGTAAAGATGGATCTGCTAAGCGAGAATGATAAGTACAGCTATTCCCACAGCTACAAATTCCTTGATAAGGGAATAGACTACGTGATACAGAAAAGACACACCGAAACAGGGAAGCTGAAAAGCATTAAGAAGAACTTCTTCGGAAAGAAAGGCTTTCTCGACCCTTACGGAGCAACGCTCTCCCTCATATTCAACCGTTCCGAGGAGCAGCAGATAGTGAAGCTGTTTCTGGACAGCAAGCCTATAATCCTCCCCTACAGGCTTGATGGAGAGGGAACCGTCTTTCTGGGAAAGGAAACCTTCGACTGCGAAAAGGTTCGCTTCAAACCCGACTACGAAACGGACAAAAAGCTCCAGCCAAAGGGGACATGGCACTTCTGGATCGATAAGAGTACCCATATCCTCATGCGTATGGATATTGGATTCACAATAGGAAGCGCCCGTATGGAGGTTATCTCCATCAAGGGTGACAGAAATATCCTGAAAAGGATATATGAAAGATACTACAGAGGGATGATATGATACCGGTTGTTACATTTGCAGGATACAGCGGAAGCGGGAAAACCACGCTATTGGAACAGGTTGTAAGGATACTTACGGACAGAGGGCTCAAGGTGAGCGTAATAAAGCATGATGCCCACGGCTTCGATATCGATAAAGAGGGGAAGGACAGCCATCGCCATAAGCAGGCTGGTGCGGCGGCGGTTATCATCGCCGGGCCCGGCAAGCATGCCATGGTCTGCGATGGTGAACCCACACTCGACACACTTGTCCATATGGCCCCCATAGACAGCGATATAATAATTACCGAAGGATACAAAACATCGGACAAGCCCAAGATAGAGGTTTACCGTCCCGGTAACGGTAAGGATCCCGTATGCATAGGTCAGGAGACGCTTATGGCCGTTGCCACCGATAAACCGGATGCTCCTGAGATTCAGGGTGCGCCCAGATATCTCGATGTAAACAATCCCGAAGAGGTGGCGGACTTCCTTCAGAGTGAATGCAAACTGAACGATGAAAAAGAGCCCCCCGCCATAAGGATGCTTATAAACGGAAAGGACATCGACCTTAACCGGTTCGTATCCTTTTCACTGGCAAAGACCGTTCAGGGATATGCAGCAGCACTCAAGGGTGGAGAGGATGCCCTTGATGTCAAACTGGAATTTAGATTCGACGAAAAGAACTCCTGAGGAAACAGCGCAGTGTACCTTGCGGCACACTGCGTTTTTTTGATTAGTATTCGATATCTTTAACCGTACACTTCTCGCCGCTGCAATCCAGCAGTGCATCCAGGAAATAGAACCTCTTCATCTTCTCTTCGGATAGTCCGCAGGTATCAAGGAGCCCGTAATAGGCATCCGCCGCCTGCCCGCCCGATGTGCAATAAAATATAACCTCTCCATCGGCAGGGAGCTTAGAAAGAAACTCCTCACAGCTACCGTCGTAAAGGACATAAACATTGATCTGCATAGCACCGGGAACATGCCATGTATCGAACTCAGATTCGGAGCGTACATCGACAAGATGAACACCATCTGGAGTATTTCCGATAATACTGCGGAAGTAGTCCGTGTCAACAACCCCTTTCTCACCCCCATGCTTAACAGCGGCACTAAGTGGGAGAGCAGTGATTAAGAGTATAATAAACAGATATTTACGCATATTTACCCCCTATTTTAACCCTATTATACACTCTTTTTTTTATACTACCCGCAAAACCTTGACATGCGCAGGAGCTGTTGTAATATATATCCGATAGAAACAGGGGGTATTCATGGAAAATCTTAAGGAAATTATCCGCAAAAACCGTTCGTACAGAAAGTTCGACCATTCAAAAAAGCTTGATATTGGTTTTCTGCAGGATATCCTCTATTCCGCAAGGATGAGCCAGAGTGCGGCAAACCTCCAACCACTTCGATATATTACCGTTGCAGATGAGGATATTGCATCCAGAGTATTCCCCACACTCGCATGGGCGGGCTACCTCAAAGACTGGGATGGACCCTCGGAAAAAGAACAGCCCGTTGCATATATTGTTGTTCTGGCAGAGAAAGAGAGTAAATTTTCCCAGGTGGATGCCGGGCTTGCGATGCAGAACATAACACTTAGCGCTATGGCCTGCGGTGTTGGCTCATGTATGATAGGCAACATTAAAAGGGAACAACTCAATAAGGTTCTGCAAGTACCTGAGAATCTACAGATTCTCTATGTCATCGCCCTTGGCTATCCCGTTGAGGATGTGCGGGTTGTCAGTATGCGTGAAACGCCGGACCACAAGTACTACAGAGATGAGGACGAGGTTCACTACGTTCCTAAACGTTGCATTGACGACATCATAGTCGGCGAGTTTTAGGGGTAATCCATCCTTCTAAAGCAGATAAGGTTTGTTTGAGCCCAATTATTCTTTTTATAGAAGTTAAGTGCGGGCTCATTGCTGAGGTCTGCCAACAGCTGAATACGCTTTAATCCATTCTTTCGACACCATTCCTCAACACCGCTAAGTAGCCTTTTACCGAGCCCGTGCCTGCGGTATGACTCATGGATTACCATATCCTCGATATAGGCGACATAGTCACCCTCAGCTGTGGAGATAAGCGTTTGTGCCTGACACATACCAGCAATCTCCCCATCCTTGTCAGCGACCATAACACAGCATCTCTCGGGGTTATCAAGGAGTATATTAAGCCCCTTTCTCTGCTTTTCATGGTCGAAATGGAAGTCTTCCTCAATGCCGAAAAGTTCTTCAAGAACCCTGAGCATACCCTCTACATCATCCTTTACAGCGTGGCGTATAACGATATTATCAGACATGCATTCTCCATTTTATTAAATAGTCAATCAGGATAATATATTATGAGCAAGGTATAGGCAATTGAAAATGCCTTACCTTTTTGTTTCTACTCACACGAATATGCAGTTTCTAAGTTTTATAGAAATATACATAAGTTCATACATATCAATTATTAATAAATTATCGAACACCGTTTAAAAACCCTTGCGCAGATCCGTCCGCCGTATATATTTAGTTATATAGAAGCTGACGAATAGCCGGAACGCACGGGAGCGATAAATCCCTAGGCCAGAGAATAACAGATAAGCCGGCAAAAGCAGCAGAGCGATGTTACAGGGAGGTGCTCCAATTACGACCTCATCGTTACACCCCTGTTTGGCGAGGCCCTAAGTATATAGGCCGTTAGTCGAACAGGGGTTTTTCTTTTTAATCTATTTAATCTATGGAATTTACCATCCATGGAAATTCCATTGCCGCTACACTCGGCAAAGCCTTCGCTCCGATTACTTCCGGCATTGTCAGACTAGCAAAGCTGTTCTTCCTTTCGCCTTCAGAGCCAACATCCATATTGGCTTTATTCACTTAAACTTTTATCATTATCTTTAAGATGGGTTTTTAAGGGGATCCTAAGGGGAAAGTTTTCCCTAAAAATTTCCCCTTAATTTATTTATGGAATTTACCATCCATGGAAATTCCATTGCCGCTACGCTCGGCAAAGCCTTCGCTCCGATTACTTCCGTTACAGAATATGAAGCGTAGCTCCATATTCTTCACTTCAGAGGCTTCCATCCATGGAAACCAGTTGCGTATCAATGTTATCTATGGAATTTACCATCCATGGAAATTCCATTCCCGCTACGCTCGGCAAAGCCTTTGCTCCGCTTACTTCCGTTACAGAATATGAAGCGTAGCTCAATATTCTTCACTTCAGGGCTTCCATCCATGGAAATTCCATTTCCGCTACGCTCGGCAAAGCCTTCGCTCCGCTTACTTCCGTTACAGAATATGAAGCGTAGCTCAATATTCTTCACTTCAGAGGCTTCCATCCATGGAAGCCAGTTACGTATCAATGTTATCTATGGAATTTACCATCCTTATAATCTGGGAAATTCATCATCCTGAGAATTTGCCAGGTCTGATTTAATTTATGGAATTTCCAAGGATGAAGATTCCATAAATATAGTAAAGACGCAAAAAAAGGGCGACCCCAAAGAGCCGCCCTTTATTATATCTCTAAAGTTACTTCTTTTATATTACTTGCCGTCGAAGAGTGACCAGGGACCCCTGTTCTTGGCAAAATCTTCCGCCTTTGCTTTCTTGTCGGAAGCAACGTTCTTCATGATATCGAAGACCTGACCGGGGAAGATAAGGTCGGGATCGTTAATTATGCTTTCATTCGCCCAGTAGATTACAGGCCACATAAAGGGGTTCATGTACTTGGACTTGGCGATGTTCCAGAGGCAGTCACCCTTAACAACGGTGTACTTCTCCATTTCTTTAGCCTTGTCCTGCTGCTCTTTTCTGTACATTTCCTGCTGGCGGAGAATCTCTTCAGCTCTCTTCTCAGCATACTCGTCCTCAACGTTCTTGAGAGCCATGTTGGCCTCATCGATAAGAGCAAGTGCCTTTTCGCCTTCGCAGTCTGCAGCGAGTTTCTGGGCTTTCTTGTAGTTCTCTTGGGCTTTGTTGTAGGACTTAAGGTCATACTCGTTGCCCTTTTCTTTGTGGGCAAGGAGGTTCTGCTTGAGAGCCTCAAGCTCTGCTCTGACCTTCTTATCTACTTCCTGATAAGCATCGGCCTTAGCCTTAGCCTTCTCGAAATCTTCTATAGCTTTAAGAAGCTCTGCTTTCGCCTCTTCATAAAGCTCGCCTTTGTTTCCGCCCTGCTCTGCCTGATCCATCTTGGCCTGAGCTTCCTCAAGTGCTGCTTTTGCCTGAACGTATTCAGGGAACATGCACTTCTCTGCACCACTCTGCTGAGCGGCTTTCATAGCGGCCTGAGCCTGATCAAGCTCCTCTACGGGGGGCTTTGAACAACCCGCTACGATAAAAGCGGCGAAAGCAACTACGAGTAAAATAAGTCTGCTGGTCCTCATGACGGTTCCTCCCTATTCCTTAATTTCTTATAACCATAACACAATTCAAGTTTATCACAACAGTTTTCTCAAGTCAAACAGCTGTATAAACCTGACAACTATTTATCCTCTACTATATCGAACTTCATGAAGAGTTCCTTTAGCTGTTTTTCATCAACAGCATTGGGAGCATCGCTCATCATGCAGGTTGCCCTCTGTGTTTTGGGGAATGCGATAACGTCTCTTATCGAGTCCGCCTGGCAGAGGATAGTAGCTATACGGTCCACACCAAAGGCTATACCGCCGTGGGGAGGAGTACCATATTTGAGTGCATCCACAAAGAAGCCGAACTTGCGCTCTTTCTCCTCTTCTGTAAAACCGAGAGCTTTAAACATTTTATCCTGAACATCGCTCCGGTGGATCCTGATGGAGCCGCCGCCTATTTCAGAGCCGTTGAGAACAAGGTCATACGCCTTCGCTCTTATCTGACCGGGATCGGTATCGAAAAGTTCAAGGTCCTCATCTCTGGGTGAAGTGAAGGGGTGGTGCATTGCGGCATACCTCTTCTCATTCTCATCGTACTCAAGGAGGGGGAAGTCCACTATCCATACGAAGGAATACTTATTCTTGTCGAGAAGCCCGAGAGCCTCACCGAGCTTGAGCCTGAGCTTACTCATATAGAGATTCACTGTGGAGGTGTCCCCCGCACCGAAGAATATGATATCTCCGGGCTTTGCACCCATCTCCTCAACGATATTTGCTGCAACTTCATCACCAAGGAATTTTACGATGGGTGACTGCAGGCCGTCCTCGTTCACCTTGATATATGCAAGTCCGCCGGCACCGAGTGACTGCACGAAGGTGGTGAGCTCATCGATATCCTTACGTGAGAATTTCTCGCCAGCGCCTTTTGCGTTGATAGCCTTAACAGAACCGCCGGACTTGGCAACCTCTGCGAAAACTTTGAAACCGCAGTCCTTAACCGTATCGTTGATAGTTTTGAGGAACATATCAAAGCGGGTGTCGGGTGCATCGTGGCCGTATTTTTCCATAGCCTCGTCGAAGCTCATAACGGGGAATCCCCTCTCAAGCTTGGCGCCCACAACCTTGTCGAAAAGGTTGATGAACATCTCTTCGATGAGTTTCATGAGGTCATCTGCATCGATGAAGGACATCTCCATATCGAGCTGGGTGAACTCGGGCTGTCTGTCCGCACGGAGATCCTCGTCACGGAAGCACTTCACTATCTGGAAGTAGCGGTCGAAACCGGCAACCATCAGAAGCTGTTTGAACATCTGGGGCGACTGGGGGAGTGCGTAGCACTTGCCGGGGTTAACACGGCTGGGCACGAGATAATCCCTGGCGCCTTCGGGTGTGCTCTTTGTGAGGAAGGGGGTCTCAACATCGAGGAATTCCTTGCTGTAAAGGAACTCTCTGAACGCCCTTACGATATTGTGCCTCATAATAAGGTTGTCCTTAAGCTCGGGCCTTCTGAGATCGAGGTATCTGTATTTAAGCCTCACATCCTCGCTCACATTGCCGTATTCGTCCAGAACGAAGGGGGGTGTGAGTGAAGGGTTAAGGATCTTAATCTCTTTAACGATAACTTCTATTTCGCCGGTAGGTAGGTTTTCGTTAACCGTCCCCTCCGGTCTGTGGTCCACTTCACCTTTAACGGCGATGACGAATTCCGTACGGATGTCCTCCGCCGTCTGGTGCACATCCTTATCGATTTCAGGGCTCATGACTACCTGAGTAAGCCCTTCCCTGTCTCTGAGATCCACAAAGATAACTCCGCCGTGGTCACGCCTTCTGCGGACCCAGCCCATTAATGTAACCTGTTTGCCTATGTCGGAAGCGTTCAGCTCACCGCAATGGTGGCTACGTCTCCAGTCCCCGAGGTTAGAATACAAGATATCCTCCTTTAGCCGAGTTTATCGGAAATATAGTCTGTTATTTTATCTATCTGAACCAGTTCCTGCCCGCCGGAATGCATGTCCTTAACAGACACCTCTCCCTTTTCAAGCTCATCCTCGCCGAGGATAAGTGTGAAGCGTGCACCGCTCTGGTCAGCTTTTTTCATCTGTTTCTTCATCGCCCGCATGTCGTAATCCATGAGGGTCTTTATCCCCTTCTCCCTGAACCAGCGGAGAAGCTGAACAGCTTTTCTGTCTGAAACATCCTTGAAGGCGATAACGAAAACGTCCGCCTTCTGCTCCTCTACCTCTTCCTTAAGCATAAGGAGCGATACGAAACGGTCTATGCCGAGGGCGAAGCCTATACCCGGTATCTCAGGCCCTCCGAGGAGTTTTACGAGGCCGTCGTATCTCCCCCCTGCCCCTACGGCATTCTGGGAGCCGAGGCTTGTAGTGACCATCTCAAAGGCTGTGCGGACGTAATAGTCGAGCCCCCGAACCATCATCTTATTGACGGAATATTCCACGCCGAAATCATCCAGATACTCTTTTACATTGTCGAAGTGCTCAACGCAGTCGCCGCAAAGGTGGTCGAGCATCACAGGAGCTTCGGATGTAACACCCTTGCACTTCTCGTTCTTGCAGTCGAGGATCCGCATGGGGTTTCTGTCGAGCCTGCGGACACAGTCCTCGCAGAGCTCTGAGCTGTGCTCCCGCAGATAGTTAAGGAGCTTCTCCTGATAGCCCGGCCTGCATGCAGGGCATCCGATGGAATTGATCTCCATGGTCACCATATCCCCTATGCCTGCGTTTACCGCAAGGGTGTCGAGGAGATGGATAACCTCAGCATCAAGGGCGGGTGCCGATGTTCCGAATACCTCAACGCCTGCCTGAAAGAACTGGCGGAAGCGACCCTTTTGGGGCCTTTCCCTGCGGAACATGGGTCCCATATAGAAGTATTTCTTTACTTCCGGGGGGTTGAAGAGCTTGTTCTCAACATATGCACGGACGATGGATGCGGTTCCTTCGGGGCGGAGGGCAACCTGTGTGCCGTCCCTGTCCTCGAAGGCAAACATCTCCTTCTCTACGATGTCTGTGGTGGAGCCTATTCCTCTGTTGAAAACCTCTGTGCGTTCGAGCACTGGGAGGACAAACTCTGAAAAGCTGAATGTATGGAAAGTATCCCTGAAGGCTCGCTCAACCCTTTCCCAGGCGGCGGCTTCGGAACCGAAAATATCCCTGAATCCTTTGACCTTTCTGTACAAAACTACCTCCGAACACAATTGGATTAGGTATATTCCAATTATGCCCGGCAGTCAACAACTTCCCTGCGGGCTTACAGCTTGAACTTGATTTTTGCCGTTTCTGCAATGGAAAGCGCCGTTTGCTCAATGTCGAGCTTCTTCATATTTAGTATGGCGTGGTATATATGATAATCGTCAATGTCTGCGTTATAGTAATGCTTTATGTAGTTCCGCTTACGTTTGTCAACATCCTTTACAAGTTGGACAGCATCGCTTTTTCCTACCTTCTCCCTGTTCTTCACCCAAGTGACCCTGTCCTCAAAGGGAGCGATGAGCCTCAGGTGTAAAGCATTCTCATGATCCGCCAGAACACACTGCCCTCCCCTTCCCATGATCACGCAGTTCGTCTCATCGGCCAGTTTTCGGATTATCATATCTGCGACCTTGTTAAAGCTGGTGCTGTCGAACATCACATCGGGCTTGGAGTATACATCGAAGAAGGATACGGGATCGTTGTGCTCAATGGCCTTTGCCGCCTCTTTTCTATCCTTTTCGGAAACATCGTTCATCATATCGCTGAACAGCTCTGTATCAATAAACTTGCTGAAGAATGATCTGGCGCTTGAGTGATGTTCCTCATCGAATTTTTTGACCTTCTCCTCGTCGGTCTCCATGAGTATGGCTATGTACTTAATGAGCTCTTTATGCATAAAGCGGAAACCGAGCTTCTCAGCCACCCTTTCCGCCACATACTCACCACCGCATCCGAACTGTCTTGATATGGTAATCACCGCCATGCCAATTCCCCCGCTTTTTGGATTTCCAGTTTGTCATCAATTAATTTTACCATTTCGGTCAGGGTTCTGCAACTCACAGGGTGGGTGTAATCGGGAAGAATATCCAGCATCGGATATAGAACAAAGCTTCGCTTATCCATCTCCGGATGAGGTATTTCGAGGTTGTCGAAGGAATATACTGAGCGGTTGTAATCTATGATGTCGATATCCAGGATCCTGCTGTGCCATCGTGGTGACGGGGTTCTCCCCGCCCGTTTCTCGATGCTCTTTACGTAATCAAGTAGCATCAGCGGGTCGAGTTCCGTTGTGCAGAGTGCGCAGATGTTAAAGTATCTGTCCTGGGCATCACGAAGAAGAGATTTTGTTGTATAAACGGAAGATACAGCCAATACCTTTACTAAAGGATGAAGTGATTTCACCCCATAAAGAAGGTTATGCGCCTTGCTCCCCAGATTGCTCCCCAGTCCGAGTACTATCCGATTGGCCGAGTTCTTCAAGCATAGCCTCCCTGACGGTCTGCATGAGTTCCTTATCCTTCATCCCTTCGGGGTTGATGGGGTCCATAAACTTAAGATGTACATTTACAAAGGGCTTAACAAGCCAGCCCTTCTTGGGCATGGCTTCGTTTGTCCCCCTGAGAATGAAGGGAGCGATACGGTTTCCTGTTCTGTTTGCCAGAAGAAAAGCCCCTCTCTTGAAGTTACCGAGCTGGCCGTCCTCGGACCTTGTCCCTTCGGGGAAAAGGAGAACAGAGTAGCCTTCGCTTATCTTCTTGGCCGCCGTAAGCAGGCTTTTGATGCCGTCCTTCTTGTCCTCACGCTCGATGGGGATCATCCCTATATGGCGGATGGCGTAGCCGAAGAAGGGGATGGAGAAAAGCTCCTTCTTCGCCATGAAGAGGAACGGCCTGTCCTTAAACAGGTTGAGCATAACGAATATATCAACGTAGCTGATATGGTTGCCCATGAAAACGTAATGCTCGTTTCTGTCCAGCTTCTCAAGCCCTTCCACATCCAGCTTTATGCCGAGCATGCGCATGAGCCCACCCGCCCAGACTGCGCTGAGCTTCTTATATGCGTGGGGGTCCTTTGTAAGCTTGGATTTCGGATAGCCGACTATCACGAGCATTGCTGTGAAAAGTCCCAGAAATATCCAGAAGAAAAAGCTGTAAACCCTTCTCATTTTACCTTACTCGCAATATCGCTAAGAACCTCGGCATAGGTGGGATGATTGAAAACATAGGTGGAGATCTTGTCAATGGTTATGCCGGACTGCATAATGATGGAGAACATGGTGGCGATGTGTGATGCACCCTCGCCTATAACGTGGCAACCGTGGATCTTTCTGGTCTTCTTATCGTAAACAACCTTCATATAGCCTTTCTGTGCGCCCTGTATGAGGGACTTTTCAAGGTCTGAGTAGTTGTATTTAATTACAGAGTAATCAATACCCTTCTCCTTGGCCTGTTCCTCGGTGATGCCGATACGGGAGATCTCAGGATCCAGATAAAGTACCTTGGGCATATCAGAGACGGAAACCCTTGCACCGGTCCCCGCAATCTCTTCTGAAACTATATCCGCAGAGCGGTATGCCCAGTTCACAAGCATCTCATCGGCGGCGGCATCACCCACGACATAGATATTCTTTGCAGTGGTTTTCAGCTTTTTGGTGAGCTTTACCGAGCCGTCCTCAAGGAGCTTGATTCCCGCCGTATTGATGTTAAGACCGTCCAGACAGGGCTTTCTGCCCACTGCGGTGAAGATCTCCTCACTCTCGAGCTTCTGCCCGTTTTCAAGGAATATGATAGATTTGTTACCCACCTTCTCCACATTCACTATGCGGGTCTGCTTAACCACGTTAATCCGGCATTTCTTGAGTTTTTCCTCGAATTTCTTTGCTATCTGGGTGTCCATCTCGTTCAGGATATTTTCCCTGCACTCGATGATATTCACCTCACACCCTATCCTTCGGAAGATGGTTGCGAACTCGCATCCGACAAATCCGCCCCCGACAACGGTTACGCTGCTCGGGATAACTCCATTTTCGAGAAAACTCTGGATAGTCATAAACTTTTTGGAAGAAGTGAAGCCGGGGTCTCTCTCACAGGATCCTGTGGCGATGACACAGTAATCGAACTCGTGCTCGATCTCACCCTCAACGGTGGTGACTGTTATGCTGTTTTTACCGGAGAATCTTGCACTGCCATAGAGGAATTTTATACTCTTCTCTTCAAGATCCTCGGCAAAGGTTTTACGCAGTTTGGTGACTACCTGCTCGATATACTTTGAAGCTTTTTTCAGGTCAAAGGAGAACTCAGCATCACCTTCGTGCTTGGTAAAATTCTTCCCCTTGTCGCTAAAGCGACTGTAAAGGCGTGTGAGATAGAGGAGAGCGTTGGATATAACACTCCCTGCACGGCAGTAGTTCCCCCCTATCTCCCTGTCGATGATAGTTACATCAAAGCCTTTCGAGGCAAGGCTTCCGGCGCAGTGTACCCCTGCGGGTCCTGCACCGATAACCGTTACCCTCGTTCTCTGCTCTTCTGCGGTGCTCATCAGTATCTGTAATGCTCCGGTTTATAGGGTCCGTCTACGGCTACCCCTATGTAGTCCGCCTGCTCCTGGGTAAGCGTAGTGAGCTTAACACCTATCTTTTCAAGATGGAGCCTTGCCACCTCTTCATCGAGGTACTTGGGAAGCATATACACGCCGGGCTTGTACTGATCCCTCTTCTCCCAGAGATCGATCTGGGCGAGGGTCTGGTTTGCGAAGGAGTTGGACATAACAAACGAGGGGTGCCCGGTTGCACAGCCAAGGTTCACAAGCCTTCCCTCGGCGAGGAGGAATATCTCATTGCCGTTGGGGAATATGTACTTATCTACTTGAGGTTTTATGTTTAATTTCTTTATGCCGGGAAAGTTTTCAAGCTTTTCAACCTGAATTTCATTATCGAAGTGGCCGATGTTGCAGACGATGGCCTGATCCTTCATCTTCTCCATATGCTCGATGCGGATTACGTCCTTGTTTCCTGTTGTGGTCACGTAGATATCACCGATGCCCAGAGTGTCCTCAAGTGGTGCAACCTGATACCCTTCCATGGATGCCTGCAGTGCGCAGATGGGGTCGATCTCGGTTACGATAACCCTTGCACCCTGCCCTCTGAGCGACTGTGCGGAGCCTTTGCCCACATCGCCGTAACCGCATACAACGGCTACCTTGCCGCCTATCATAACATCTGTGGCACGCTTGATTCCGTCGATGAGGGATTCACGGCACCCGTAGAGGTTGTCGAACTTGGACTTTGTAACGGAGTCGTTCACGTTTACAGCGGGAACGAGGAGCTCGCCCTTCTCCATCATATGATAGAGCCTGTGAACGCCTGTGGTTGTCTCCTCGGAGACACCTCTCCATTCCTCAACGGTTCTGTGCCATTTCTCGGGGTCTGCGGCCAATATCTCCTTAAGCTTGCCATAGAGAAGCTTTTCATCCTCACCGCCGGGTACTGCATCGAGGACAGAAGCATCCTTTTCCGCCTTGAACCCGATGTGGATCATAAGTGTGGCGTCGCCGCCGTCATCCACGATGAGTTGGGGTCCTTTACCTCCGGGGAAGCTGAGAGCCTGCTCTGTACACCACCAGTACTCCTCGAGGGTTTCACCCTTCCATGCGAATACAGGTACACCCGCCTCTGCGATAGCGGCTGCGGCGTGGTCCTGAGTGGAAAAGATATTACAGCTGCACCAGCGTACATCCGCACCGAGTTCCACAAGTGTTTCAATGAGAACAGCCGTCTGGATGGTCATATGAAGTGAACCGGAGATGCGCACACCCTTGAGCGGCTTCTCGCCAGCGTATTTCTCACGCACGGACATAAGTCCGGGCATCTCATGCTCTGCTATATCTATCTCTTTTCTGCCGTATTCAGCCAGAGAAATATCCCTGATCTTGTAATCTGCAGTTCCTGTTTCACTCATTACAATACCTCTTAAATTATATTATCGGGTTCAATCTACACTGGGGGGAATTATATTTCCAGAAAATTATCGAAAAGAAACACCCCGACCAGCATGGGCCGGGGCATAAGACGTTTATTAACCAATAGCCTTTTTAAGTTCGTCCACCATATTAGTCTTCTCCCACGGGAACTCGGGTCTACCGAAATGTCCGTAGGCGGCGGCTTTCCTGTAAATGGGTTTACGGAGATCGAGGGAATCCATGATCCCCTTGGGAGTGAGGTCAAAGACCTTCTCCACCGCATCCTCAATAACAACCTCGTCCACTGTGCTTGTGCCGAAGGTCTTAACATTGATGGAAACAGGCTCCACAACACCGATGGCATAGGCAAGCTGTATCTCGCACTTCTTGGCAAGACCTGCAGCAACGATGTTCTTAGCCACCCATCTGGCGGCGTAAGCTGCGCTTCTGTCCACCTTGGAGGGGTCCTTACCGCTGAATGCTCCTCCGCCGTGACGTCCGGAACCGCCGTAGGTATCTACGATGATCTTACGTCCCGTAAGGCCGCAGTCACCCATGGGGCCGCCCACAACGAAGCGTCCAGTGGGGTTTATATGGTATGTGATATTCTCAGGATCAAGGAGATCAGCCGGTATAACGGGCTTGATAACCTTCTCAATGATGTCCTCACGAAGATCCTGAAGCTTGATCTCTTCGGAGTGCTGGGTGGAGATAACTACTGTATCCACCCTTGTGGGCTTGTCGCCGTCGTATTCAACTGTAACCTGAGCCTTGCCGTCGGGACGCAGATAGGGGAGAATATCCTTTTTGCGAACCTCGGAAAGCTGCATGGTAAGCTTGTGGGCAAGGGTTATGGGGAGGGGCATAAGCTCTTCAGTCTCATCGCATGCGAAACCGAACATAAGACCCTGATCACCGGCTCCGCCAGTGTCAACACCCATGGCGATATCTGCGGACTGCTTGTCTATGGAGACCATAACTCCGCAAGTTTCGTAATCGAACCCGTACTTGGCTCTTGTATAGCCGATATCCTTGATGGTGTCCCTTACGACACCGGGTATGTCTACATAGGTTCTGGTGGTTATCTCGCCGGCGATGACACAAAGACCGGTGGTTACCATTGTTTCGCAGGCGACCCTGCTGTAGGGATCGTCGGCGAGCATGGCGTCAAGAATAGCATCTGATATCTGGTCTGCAATCTTGTCGGGGTGCCCTTCCGTAACTGATTCGGAAGTAAAAACGTATTTCTTCTGATCCATCCTTACCCTCTGGAATAATATTTACTAGTTATTCTCGGAGACATCGCCTTGGTAGTCCGCCGCAATCCTCTCCATCTTGTCCTTTCCTGCAAGTTTCTTCTTCTTTATCTCTTTGATTTTAGCTTCGACTTCGGGGGGGTAGTATTTAAGGCTAAGAAGGGCTTCGAGATCCTGCTCGAGTCTTACATGCTCTTCGAACAAGACCTTAAACTCGCTGTTCTGCTCTTTGATATTCTCGATAAGATTAGAGTCTGTTTTCAACATCATTCACCTCTTCCTCAATGCTGAACTTCATAATATTTGCATCCTTACCCTGGCCGTAGTAGCTCCTGATCAGACCTACTTTTTTAAACCCGTAAGACTCATAGAGGAGAATTGCCGGCCTGTTTTCAACAGCAACCTCAAGAAACACCTCCTTAGCGTCCTTCGCCGAAGCCACGGCATTTGCGAGCAGGAGCTTTCCGAGCCCTCTGCCTCTATGTTCAGGTGAAACGGCGATGTTTGCAAGCTCCGCTTCGTCCAGAACCGTCCATATAACAAAGTAACCTGCCACCCTTCCTTCTATCTCCAAAACCTTGAAGATGCCCCGTTCGCGCTCGATCTCGGCGAGAAAGCTTTCCCTGCTCCAAGGCTTCGGAAAGGAGGCCTTTTCTATATCACAAACTTGTTCCAGATCCCTGCAGGCTGCGTCTCTTATCAAAGTTTATCTCCGCCTCCGACTTTCTGAAGTAGAGGGGTGCATATTCCGTAAGAAAGTTCTCAAACAGCGGGGATGCCAGTGCTTCGCTCAGATTAACCGTGCTCTTCTGGTTCCAGTTAACCCTGTGCTCAGCCTCGGATTCATCCTCCAGCTTAACCTGCTCGTATCCGGAAAATTCATTATTATCAAAATCGTAACTCTTTCGGAGGCAGTTCTTTCCCCTGAGCTTGGCATATACAACGAAACTCCCCTCGCCCTTCAAAAGGGCATAGGCATCAAGGGAGGATATGCCCATGGGAACCTTGCCCAAACCAGCGGCAAGCCCCAGAACTGTGGAAACACCGATCCGTATTCCCGTAAAGGAACCCGGCCCCGTAACAACATAAAAGCTTTCAATGCCGTCAAGGGTCGTAGAGGAACTGGATAATAGATAATCTATTGATTTAAGAAGGTTTTCGTTGATACTAGAATCCGCCGCAACGGAAATACCGGAGTCTACCCTCTCTCCCCTTATGCCTAGAGACACTGAAAGCCTGTCACCTGATGTGTCCACAAGTAATGATTTCATCTGATATATATTAACATATTCCTGTCATAAGTCAACTAGCCGCCCGCAGGAGAAAATACCTTAATTCTCCATAGCTTATGCGATCAAGTAAAGGGGTTCCACTTCTTCTCATGCCCGATTGTGCTGGGTATGTCATGCCCGGGGAGCACCTTTGTCTCGTCCGGAAGAACAAGGAGTCTCTCCTTAACGCTCTTGATAAGTGTTTCATGCTCTGCATAGGGGAAATCACTCCGTCCCACAGCCTCACGGAAGAGCGTATCTCCGGTAATGGCTGTTTTTATTGCCGGTATGTATAAGCTTACACCGCCGGGCGTGTGTCCGGGTGTGTGTATAACCTCTATCTCTTCGCCGCCGAACTCTATTTTGTCGCCGTCTGAAAGAAGTCTCTCCGCCTTCGGAGGGTCTATCCTCGGGAAACCGAACTTTGCTGCATGGTCCACAGACTGGGTAAGAAGAAAATCATCATCCTTATGTATTGAAAATGGAATCCCGTACCTGTTCTTCAGTTCGGTTACTCCTCCTATGTGATCAAAATGGCCATGGGTGTTTATTATCCCCACAGGCTTAACACCAAGCTCTTCGATCTTTGCCGCAACCCGCTCGGGCTCACCGCCGGGGTCAACTATGAGGGCCTCTTTGTCATCGGAGACTATAAGGTAGCAGTTCACCGAAAGCGGCTGAAGAATAACAGTTTCTATACGCATTACTACTCCTTCTTTTCAAGTATTATCGTAACGGGGCCGTCGTTCACAAGACCGACCTCCATATATTCTCTGAACACTCCAGAGCCCACTTTGTTCATTCCAAGCTCCGCTCTGCACCTATCCAGAAAAAGCTCATACATCCGTTCCGCCTCAACGGGTTCGAGGGCGTTTGTGAAATCGGGCCTGAGCCCTTTATCAGCCTTGCCTGCAAGGGTAAACTGGCTTACAACGATAACCTCACCGTCAATATCTTTGACGGAGTCGTTCATCTTGCCGTCACGCTCGAATATACGAAGTCCGCATGCCTTGCGTGCAAGGTAGTCGATATACTCATCACGATCACCCTCTTCCGCCCCGAAGAGGATCAGCAAACCTTTATCTATCTCAGAAACACTCTCCCCGTTCACTTTAACAAAGGCGGAGGAGACACGCTGTATACAAAGTTTCATCGCAGAAGCGTCCTTATCCTTATTCCCGCCCCTCTAAGGGCGACAAAATAGACAATAACGCAAAGGGGAATAGTTATCAAGACATGAAGACCGCTTTTATCCGATACAAGAAGAACGGCACACATGATTGCGGCTGAGAGGACGATCCTTATCAGCGTGCCGGCATTCCTTCCAAAGTCAAACCTGTAATCCCTCAGACGTACATAAAGGAAGCAGGTGTTTGTTATGGCGGAGCAGGCAGAAGCGAGGGCAATGCCCGCATGGCCGAAGGGCTTGATGAAGAGCGCATTGGCAATTATATACACTATCAATCCGGCAAGAGCTCCCTTGACGGGGGTTTTCATATCCTTCTCAGAGAAGAACACCTTGCTGAAGAGGCTTGTGTAGGAAAAAAAGAGCATACCGATACAGAACATTACAAGCGCCTGGGCGGTTCCATAAAGATCCGCATTGTCGAATTCTCGCCTGGCGTACACAACCTCCACAACGGGAGCTCCCACAAGTATAAGCCCGAGTGCAGCGGGGATAATAATAAGGAATATGGCCATTACCCCTTTATCTATCAGATCCCCCCTGCGGATGGCGTCTCCATCGGTGTTTGCCCTGCTTATCTCCGTAAGCGTCACCGAACCCACGGCTATGGCAAACATGCCTAAGGGGAGCTGAAAGATCCTGTCCGCATAGTATAAATATGAGATGCTCCCCTCATCCAGAAAGGAGGCGATTATGCGGCCGAGTGTGAAATAGAGCTGGGTAATCCCTAGCCCGGCGATGGAAGGGAGTATCTTACGGAATGTTTTAGGTACATCGGGGTGTATCCCGCTGAGCGACGGTCTATAGCCATTGAGGAATGCGAAGAATAATATATACATCAGTTGGATGGCACCGCCAGCTATTACACCGTAGCAGAGCCAGTATATGTCACCGCCGAAACGGAAACCGAGGTATGCACCTGCAATCATCGAGATATTAAGAAGCGCTGTGGATGAATATGGAACATAGTAGCTGTTGTGAAGGTACAAAAAACCCGTGAAAAGACCGCAGAGACTGATGAAAAGGAGATACGGCATAACAAAGCGGAGCATTCCGGCGGCGGTGGCTATCAGCTCGGCATCGTCCGCATAGCCGGGCATGAAGAGCATTATCACTGGCTTCGGGAACATAATAAACAGCAGTACGATACCTGAGGTTATAAGCGCAAGGAATATAAACATGCTCGTGAGGTACTGGTTTGCAGATCGCTTATCATCTTTCATATTGTCGCTTAGGAATGGAACGAATGCCGAGGAAAGTGCTCCCTCTGCAAAAAAAGCACGGAAAAGATTAGGTATTGCATAGGCTACAAAAAAAGCATCGGTGAGAGCATTTGCTCCGTAAAATGCGGCAATGGAAATATCCCGAAGGAGCCCGAATACACGGCTGGTAAGGATTCCAAAAGATGACTTGATTATACCTTTTAAAAAATTTGACATTCTTTCCCTTAAATTATGGTTCAATATAAAGAGGATACACTAAAAAAATATGGGCATTTCACTTTACACTTTATAGGGCATTGGATATAATGTTGTAAATTAAAAATTTCGATATCACAGTCTATTGGATAATTCAGAAGTTAAAGGAGCTAGCTATGACCAAATCAGAGCTGATCGAAGCGATTGCAGCGGAAAACCAGAATCTGACAAAAAAGCAGATCGAGTTTATTGTGAACGGCGTTTTCAACTCAATCAAAGAAGCTCTTAAGGAAGACGACAAGGTCGAGATTCGAGGCTTTGGAAGCTTCAAAATCAGAGAGAAGAACTCCAAGACCGGAAGAAACCCCAAAACCGGTGAAAAGGTTCAGGTTCCCTCTAAGAAGGTTCCCTACTTTAAGCCTGGTAAAGAGATTAAGGAACTGCTCATCAAGATGAGCTAAGTCCTGCTAATCTTCAGGTCTTCCTCTTACTGTCTGTCATGACTAGGAAATATCATATCGATATTTCCTCCTTTGTTGTGTCTTTAGAATCAGATACATCTTAAAAACATACGTTTACACCTTTTACCAATGGTTTACGAGTTTCTGCCCTTCTTCTTATAATCAATTATTATATTCAATAGGAACTTATGCTCCATGAACCGGTAATTGTTCCTTTTTAGCAATAGCTTGATATTAAACACTTATGGGGAGTTCTAGATGGGGTATACAAGGATGAGATATTATTTCAGCATTTCCTGTCAAAGGCCTTGGGGCTCTTCTTTCCGCCGTAATATTTCTTTCTGAGCGATGAACCTTTATTCAAACTCTGGATCACCGCTCTAAGCTTCTGCTTATCATCCTGCAGTTTCGCCTCAAGCTTTCTATGGAACTCATGGAGCCTTTGAAGCTCCTCTCGCTCGGTAGCGTCAATATCTTTTTCTTTAATAATCTGTAGAGCTTGGCCGAAGAAGTTATTGTATTCATTTAGTCTCTGGACATACTTCTCGTCAACATCAGCTTCGAGAAGCTTCTGTCCAAGATCCACAGTTTTCTTACAAATGATTTCGAGGTTTTTATTGCTCATAGCAGGATCTTATTACATGTCGATCATGTTGACAATAGAATAATCCGCGGGGAGGTAGGATGCTTATTTTAGTTACTGTTCAATATCGCATTGTTTTAAGACAGGGCTTATTTTTATCTATGGAATTTTCCATCCATGGAAATTCCATTGCCGCTTCACTCGGCAAAGCCTTCGCTCCGCTTACTTCCGGCTACGTCAGACCAGCAAAGCTGTTCTTTCTTTCGCCTTCAGAGCCAACATCCATGTTGGCTGTTTACTCATAAACCTTCATCGTCAGAATTGAATCAAGTTGGCTATAACGTTTACGCTCAAGAGAAAACAACGTGAGACGTGAAGAGGTTTTCCAGTTAGATGGCTACTAGTAGCCCATAACCAGTTTTGTCACAAACGCTCTTAATCTTCCCCGAATGTTTTACAGCCGAATAAGCTCTTTTGGAACCGCCCGGAAGTTTTGGCCGCACATGATAGATGAGTTAATCTTAAATGTTGAACATCTTAAATATATGAAGTGCGGTTACACTCCTCAGCATCAGCAAAACTTCAGGTGGAAAAAGAGTGAAATGAGGGAACCACGATCTATTACGAATTTATGATAATAAATGAGTAACAATGGCGGCTGGAAAACCCTGAGGGAATAGTTTTGCATACTTTTCTAAAAAGTATGTGGCGCGAAAGCGCAAAACAAATAAGTTAGTGACTAATTACGAATATAAGTGTGAAAGAAAAAGATCGCAGGGAACTTTTTAGGAACAAAGTTCCCCGCACCCCTCAAAAAAACATTTTGAGGAGATTTCTAAATGCTTATGTAGTTTTGCATAAGCAAAATAAAGGGGATTCTAAGGGGAAGGTTTCCCTTAGAGATTTCCCCTTAGTCATAATCCCTATACCTTTATATCCACATCGAGCTTGAGTTCATCCTTAAAGCATTCGAGGACGGGTTTGACCTCTTCATTTATGAACTCAGTTGTTTGCTCCGGTGCACGGCCGACAAATTTGACAGGGTCGAGCAATTCGTCTATTTCATCTTTTGTGAGAGGAACATCCTCATGGGCGGCAAGTCTGTCCAAAAGGTCGTTTTCTAATCCTTCCATCTTAACCTGTTTTGCAGCTTCCATGGAGCACTGGCGCACGATCTCGTGGAGCTCCTGTCTATCTCCGCCACGTTTTACCGATTCCATGATGATATTCTCCGTTGCCATGAAGGGGAGCTCCTCCATAACACGCTTGTGGATCATCTTTTCGTAAACGACCATTCCGTCGGTGATATTGTACAGCAGTTCGAGTATCGCATCGAGGGTAAGGAACGCCTCTGAGTTTGATATTCTACGGTTAGCGGAATCATCAAGGGTACGCTCAAACCACTGCGTGGAGTGGGTCATGTAGGGGTTCATGGAGAGAGTTATTACATGCCTTGCAAGTGAGCAGACACGCTCGCTTCGCATGGGGTTTCTTTTATACGCCATGGCGCTGGAGCCTATCTGGTTCTTCTCAAAGGGCTCTTCGACCTCCTTGAGGTTGGCAAGGAGCCTGATGTCGGTGGCCATCTTATGGGCGGTTTCGGCAACGGAAGCGAGGGCGGAAAGCACCCTTGTATCCTGCTTTCTGGTGTATGTCTGCCCTGTGATGGTGAGAAACTTGTCGAACCCCATCTTATCGGTGACAAGCCTGTCCAGCATGCGGACCTTGTCGTGGTCGCCGCCGAAAAGGTGGAGAAAGCTTGCCTGGGTTCCTGTGGTTCCCTTAACGCCCCTGAATCGTATGTTGTCTATGGCGAAATCTAGGGCTTCGAAATCAAGCATCATATCCTGTAGCCAAAGACAGGCACGTTTGCCCACCGTGGTAAGCTGGGCGGGTTGGAAATGGGTGAAACCGAGGGCAGGCATGGATTTATGTTCCATCGCAAAGCGGGCCAGGTTGTTCATTACAGCGGCAAGCTTTCGCCTGATAACCTGCATCCCCTCACGAAGAACGATTACATCCGTGTTATCACCAACATACGCACTGGTTGCCCCGAGGTGTATGATAGGCATAGCCTTGGGGCACGCCTTGCCGTAGGTGTGTACATGGGCCATAACATCGTGGCGGAACTTGCGTTCCATCTCCTTGGCGTAATCGAAATCGATGTTCTCGATGTTATCCTTCATCTCGGAGATCTGCTCATCTGTTATCTCAAGCCCCAGCTCCTTCTCAGATTCTGCCAGAGCTATCCAGAGCTTGCGCCATGTGGTGAATTTCTTGTGGGGTGAGAAGATATAAAGCATCTCCTCGCTAGCGTATCTTTCGTTAAGAGGGTTTGAATAGGTTTTGGGATCCATCAGTTCTTACTTTCCTTTATCTTTTTTGCCCATCTGCGGGCTTTGTTTTTAATCTCTTCCTCATCTGCCACAAGGATCTGCCTGTTCTCCATGAGCGGTTTGCCTTTCACATATGTGTCTGTAACATCATGCCTTCCTGCGGAATAGACGAGATGGGAAACCGGGTTGTAAACAGGGGTTACTCCGGCATCCTCGAAGCTGAGCACGAAGAAGTCTGCCTTATAGCCCTCTTTCAGCTCGCCAGTATTTCCAAGTCCTAATCCCTTTGCGGCGTTTGATGTTGCCATTTTGAGAACAGTCTCTGCGCTGAAAGCCGTTGCATCATGGTTAACCGCCTTATGCACCTTTGCGGTGGTGGCCATCTCGCCGATCATGTCTATATCGTTATTGCTGGCGGCACCGTCCGTGGCTATGGTGAGGTTTGCCCCAGCATCCATAAGCTTTTTAAGGGGTGCAAAACCGCTGACAAGCTTAAGGTTGCTCTCTGTGCAGGGGGCGATATTTACGTTCTTCTCCCCCATTAGTTCAATCTCTTCATCTGTAAGATGAACGCAGTGGGCGAAGATGGAGCGTATATCGAATGCGCCGGATTCGTTCATTATTTCAACGGGTGTTTTGCCGTATTTCTCTTTTATCTGCCCTATCTCAAAGGCGGTCTCTGCAAGGTGTGTATGCAGAACAAGGTCGTGCTTTCCGCAGAAATCAACGCATTTAAGATAGTTTTCAGGGCTCACTGTATAGGGCGCATGGGGACAGAGGGAAACATCGATATCCGGATGTTCCTTGTATCTGTGGTAAAGGTCCGAAGCTTTCTTGATGTACTCATCGGCGTTGTTGGCAAACTTTGTTGGGAAATCCAGTACACCAACGCCTACCACACCCTTGAGACCCGTCATGGAAAGGGCAGATGCAATTTCTCCTGAGAAGAAATACATATCAAAGGCAGTGGATGTTCCGCATCGTATCATCTCCATGCATGAGAGGAGGGTGGCATCATGAACGAACTCATCGGAGAGCCACTTTGTTTCGGCCGGCCATATATGATTCTGGAGCCAGTCCATGAGAGGCAGGTCATCGGCCATCCCTCTGAATATGGACATAGGAAGGTGGGTATGGGTGTTGATCAGTGCAGGGAATATTGCTGCGTTCTTCTTCTCTTTAATATCGTACCCATCGGGGGCCTTATCTGCCAGTCCTTCTATGATTTCTCCATCAATAAGGAGATACTTGTTTTCCTCTATGCGGCTGTCGTAATGAATAAAATCGGCAAATACGGCAATCTTGTTCATAAATCCCTCACAAATAATGTAATATCGCTGGGTTTAGATGCCCTGTAATCCGGCTCGACGGAGGCGAGTTTACCATATCCGTATTCGCAAAAGCAAGTTTTTACCCCGGCGGCGTGCCCCGATTCAATATCGGTGTAATTATCGCCGATAATCACCGTTTTCTCGATGGGGGAAGCGAAGCGCCGCATTATGACCTGTAAGGGGAGTGGGGAGGGCTTTTTCTCTGGGAAGCTGTCTCCACCGTACCAGGCATCGAAGTACCTGTCGGCACCAAGACCTGTAATGATCCCGTCTGTGAAAATGCGGGCCTTATTTGAGAGGACAATGAGCCGGATTCCCATGCTTTTCAGAACGGAAAGCATCTCTTCTACACCGGAGTAATAGGTTGTTGTCTCAACCATTCTGCGGTTGTACACATCCCTGAAGTGTTCCAATAGTTCTTCGGTGTAATACTCTTTACCCACTGCTCTTTCCAGAAGCTTTGGCAACCCGTTGCCCACATAGCCTGCTGTTACATCTATATCAAATGTGGGTCGACCGTTCAGCTCAAGGGTTTCCATGAGCGATTCGTGGATATCGTTAAGGGTATCTAGGACGGTGCCGTCCAGATCGAATACAGCGGTTTCTACCATTTTTGCCAATCCTTGAATTTTTTAACGATTATATCAGGTATGGATGGATACTAAAACTTGAAATAAATTAAATAATTGTCTAAATTCCTCAAGAGGGTGCGGAATATGAGGATGTCCAAGAAAACTGAGTATGCTCTACATACTGTTTTATATTTAGCATATAAAGAAAGGGATGCTGTTCAGCTTGAGGAGCTGGCCCAGCGTCAGAATATATCAAAGACATATCTGGCGAAGGTTATGCAGGATCTCAGCCGGGAAGGGATTGTTAGCGCAACTCCCGGCGTGAAGGGAGGGTATACCCTTGGCCGTGATGCTTCCGATATAACCTTTGCGGATATATTCCGGATCTTCGAGGACGGAGAATCCACCGTTGCATGTCAGTATGAGCAGAGGGATTGCGATGCCGTTCCGGGATGCGCCATACTGGTTATCGTAAAAAACGCTTTTGAGAAGTTTTACTCCGACCTAGCTCAAACAAGTATAGCAGACCTCAAAGGCATGGCTCAGGAGGCTCCATTCTCTGCCCTTTGGCTGAAGGGGTGATTGAGAATCTTCCTTCTCACTTACGCAAGCGAGCTTTCGTCCATGAAAGCTTATGCTAATCATACAAGCAAGGTTGAAATGCAAAAGGCTTCCATAGATTAGTAAACCTAAGATCGCAGGGAACTTTTTAGGGAACAAAGTTCCCCGCACCCCTCAAAAACTCCTTTATCTATCTGAATAATTTTCCATCCATGGAAATTATTCTGCCGTTCGAAGAAAGAGACTTCCTTCTCACTTACGCAAGCAGCTTTCATCCATGAAAGCTTATGCTAATCATACAAATATGGTTGCTACTCAACAGGCTTCCATGGATGGAAGCCTTGAAGGCGAAAGGAAGAACAGCTTTGCTGGTCTGATGTAGCCGGAAGTACGAGAGAGTGGGGTTCCCCCGCTTGAACAACAATGGAATTTCCATGGATGGGAAATTCCATAGATTTAATCGGTAGCTATAACGTTTACACTCAAGAGAAAACAACGTGTGATGTGAAGAGGTTTTTCAGTTAGGTGGTTACTAGTAGCCAACAACTAGTTTTGTCACAAACGCTCTTAATCTTCCCCGAATGTTTTACAGCCGAATAAGCTCTTTTGGAACCGCCTGGAAGTTTTGGCCGCATATGACAGACGAGGTAATCCTAAATATTGAATACTTTCACGTATGATATGCGGTTACACTCCTCAGCATTAGCAAAATTTCAGGTGGAAAAAGAGTGAAATGAGGGTACCCCCATCACTTACGAATTTATGATAATAAATGAGTAACAATGGGGGATGTAAAACCATGAGGGAATAGTTTTGCATACTTTTTTAAAAAGTATGGGGCGCGAAAGCGCAAGACAAAGAGATTAGTGACTAATTTTGGATGTGATTATGTAAAGAATAAGACTAAGGATAAATTTTTAGGGAAAACTTTCCCCTTAGGATCCCCTTAAAAACTCCTTTATCTATCTGAATAATTTTCCATCCATGGAAATTATTCTGCCGTTCGAAGAAAGAGACTTCCTCTCACTTACGCAAGCAGCTTTCATCCATGAAAGCTTATGCTAATCATACATTTGAGGTTGTTACGTAACAGGCTTCCAAGTATGGAAGCCCTGAAGGCGCAACTAAATTGAATTGTTTTCAATTTATGTAGCCGGAAGTAAGCGAAGCGAAGGCTTTGCCGAGCATAGCGGCAGGGAAATTCTCAGGAGGATGAATTTCCCAGATAAATTAAGACCAGGGTTCCCCCCGCTGATCAGCCAATTAGTAACCATTACGGCATTGGATAAATCAATAATCGACACCGGTTTACAGAGTCATTCAATGCATACTGTATACAATACGCATAAACCCCATCAATTCATACTTCTTGACTAGGATAAAAAGTTCAATATATCTGCATGTTATAATAAGAGTAAAAAGGTACAATTAGTCTTGACAAAAAATAGACAAGGATAGTATAAAATAGATAAGTTAATAATAACGGATAAACAGATCTGAAACTACAGTGTGCGGGCTGTATCGAAAGAAGAAGTTTTTTTGGTTCATTTAATTGGACACAAATTGTCCAAACTTTGGTTGCAGTATGGTCGAAGCAGGTATTTAATTCCTTAGGAGGTATATATGGACGCATTAATGCTATCGCGGCTTCAGTTCGCAATGACAGCGGGTTTTCATTTTATTTTCGTACCGCTGACCCTTGGCCTGGTTATACTTGTTGCTATTATGCAGACTATCTATGTGAGAACCGGTGACCAGGACTATCTCAGAATGACGAAATTCTGGGGTAAACTCTTTCTTATCAACTTCGCCATCGGAGTAGTAACCGGTATAACCCTTGAGTTTCAGTTTGGTATGAACTGGGCTGAATACTCTAAGTATGTGGGTGATATCTTCGGAGCCCCCCTTGCCATCGAGGCTACTGTCGCATTTTTCCTTGAATCTACTTTCCTCGGTGTCTGGATCTTCGGCTGGAAAAAGGTATCAAAGAAGGCGCACCTTTTCGCCATCTGGATGGTTGCCCTCGGTTCAAACCTTTCAGCACTATGGATTCTGATTGCAAACGGCTGGATGCAGCATCCTGTGGGCTATGAGCTACGCAACGGAAGGGCAGAACTCGTAGACTTCGTTGCTGTAATATTTTCACCCTATGCCTGGCTTAAATTCTTCCACACCGTATCCAGCGGCTGGGTGATAGGCGCATTCTTCGTGATGGGAATATCCGCATACCATCTCCTTAAGAAGAATGAGATACAGCTCTTCAAAAAATCCATGAAGATAGCCTCGGTATTCGGTCTCCTTTCCGCTTTTGCAGTATTTCTCATTGGTGATTTCCACGCTGCAGAGGTTGCTAAAACACAGCCCTCAAAATTTGCCGCTATGGAATCTATATGGGAAACCCAGGAAGGTGCTCCCGTTATAATGTTCGCAGTACCCGATTCTGAGAACGAGCGCAACAGTGTAGAAATACTCCCCCTCCCCAAGCTCGCATCCATACTCGCTTATCACAGTCCCAATGCCGAGGTGACAGGTCTTAAGGATATTCCAAAAGATGAACGTCCTCCTGTGGGGCTGACATTCTTCAGCTTCCGTATCATGGTGGGTCTTGGAACACTGTTCCTTCTGCTCACTGTGCTTGCATACTACTATTCGAGAAAGGGTGTTATAGAGAACAAGACGCTCCTTCTAAGGGTTCTGCTCTATTCCATACCACTCCCCTATATTGCGGCACAGGTGGGCTGGATTGTTGCAGAGGTTGGCAGACAGCCCTGGATCGTTTACGGACTCATGAAAACATCCGATGCGGTATCGGTTAATATAACTACTTCACAGGTATTCCTCTCGCTCCTCGGCTTCCTCGTCTTCTACGGAACCCTTGGCGTTGTAGATATATACCTTCTTTTTAAATTTGCCAGAAAAGGTCCTGAAGCTCCTAAAAACGCTCAGACCGCAGGGGAGGTGCAGTAATGTTAGAAACAATCTGGTTTGCACTCTGGGGACTGCTATGGGCGGTCTACTTTATGCTCGACGGGTTTGATTTCGGTGCCGGAATGCTTCATCCCGTCCTCGGTAAGGACGACACCGATAAAAGGATAATCATCAACACTCTGGGCCCTGTATGGGATGGTAACGAAGTATGGCTTATCACAGCTGGCGGTGCCACTTTTGCGGCATTCCCAACAACATACGCCTATATGTTCAGCTGGCTCTACACACCGCTTCTTCTGATCCTCTTCGGTCTCATCATAAGAGGCGTTGCCTTCGAATTCAGAGGAAAGGCGGAGAGCGAAACATGGAAAAAAGTATGGGATACCTGTATATTCCTTGGAAGTTTTGTACCTGCTCTTCTATTCGGCGTGGCATTTGGAAACATCTTTGAGGGGCTTCTCATTGATGCAAACAACGTATACAGAGGAAACCTTTTCAGCCTCCTCAATCCCTACGGGCTGCTCACAGGCGTGCTCTTTGTAGCCCTCTTTCTTACCCACGGCGCACTCTGGCTAAGCATGAAGACAGAAGGGGATTTACAGGTAAGGGCGAAGGCTTTGGTTCCCAAACTTTGGATTGCAACGGTTGTAATAGCGGTACTTTTCCTTGTTATGACATATTTCGTAACTCCGCTTTTCAACAACTTCTTTGATATGCCTGCATTCCTGCTCGTTCCTGTAATAGCAGTGGCGGCACTCCTAGCCCTGGGCATACTCTTTAAGAAGAGCTCTTTCCTGGCTTTCATCGCATCATGCTTAACCATAGTTATGGTTACTTTCACAGGTGTAATCGGGCTTTTCCCCAATCTTCTCCCATCGAAGATCGATCCTGCTTACAGCCTTACAGCCTTCAACACCTCTTCAAGCGAGTATACTCTTACGATCATGACAGTAGTTGTTGTTCTGTTCGTTCCTGTTGTTATCGCTTATCAGGTTTGGACTTATTACGTTTTCCGCCATTCAGTAAGGCCGGAGGATGTTACGGATCCTGATGTGGAGGCATACTGAGGCTGATTTTATGTATGGAATTTTCCATCCATGGAAATTCCATCGTTGTTCGGGCAGGGAAACCCTGCCCTCTCGAACTTCCGACTACATAAATTGAATACAATTCAATTTAATTGCGTCTTCAGGGCTCCCATCCATGGGAGCCTGATTTAATCTGGGAAATTCATTATCCTGAGAATTTCCCTGCCGCTCCAATTGGCAAAGCCTTCGCTCCGCTTGCTTCCATATATTTTATGAAGCGGAGCTTAATAAAATCTATTTCAGGGCTCCCATCCATGGGAGCCTGATTTATTCTATGGAGTTTTCCATACATCAATCCAAGTCAAATCGCAAAAAACACCCTCAACATACCAACAAAAAAGAATGCCGAACCAACATACTCGCTCTTGTCAAAACCAAGAAATACCACAAAAAAGCCGACAACAACAAGCATCGCTCCATTGACTATGGGTCGGTAGTAGCTTCTGGACTTCTCTCTAATATAATCGATACTCTCCTTGGAGATCTTTATCTCAAGGGAGTTGTCGCTAACATCGTTGATAATCTTCTTCATCTTGCGAAGGGTGAAGGGAACTTCAATAGCCTCACCCTTGAGGAACTCGATGAATTTGTCATCAATACCAAGCGCTCTCGGCATGTTCTCCTTGAGCACGGGAAGTATATCTTTGATGCCGTTGAAATTATCTATATAGTTGGTGCCCAGCCCCTCTATGATGGAGCTCACACGCATTATGTATATCGCCTCCTGAGGAAGCTTGAAGGGGAGGTTTTTCACCGAGTTCAGAACCTCAAAGGCTAATGTCTGCATGCTCTTTGCATCAAGCGTTTCATTGGAGAAGATATCGAACATCCGCTCTGCAACCTCCTGCAGAAGGTTGTCGGGTGCATCCACACCTATGATGCCGAGCTTCTTACACGCTTTGATATAGGTCTCAAAATCCCTTTCATTTGCAGCCTTGATAATCTCGATTATGGATTTCCTGGTACGCTCTGAGATACGCTTCACCATGCCGAAATCGAGCAGAATAAGCTCTCCATCCGGTGTAATCATAAGGTTACCCGGGTGGGGATCCGCATGGAAGAAGCCGTTTACAAGCATCTGATCCGTATAGAAATAGATCAGCTTCTCCATAACCTCTTCGAAGCTTACATTGAGCCTCTCAAGTACACGCCTGTCGTCAAACCTAAAACCATGCTCAAAGCTCATAACAAGGGCATCGGAACTGCAGTATTTATCGTAAGGCTCCGGATACCGTATCCCGCTGTTGGGATATGTTTCAGCGAATTTTTTCATATTCTGGAGTTCGACGTACAGATCCACTTCCCGGGTGATCATGTTAGTAAATTCCTCGATCACCCCTTCTATGGAGTTCTTCGTATACTCCGAAAAGAGCGGCTTAAAAATACGGTTAAAGAAACGCAGAATCTTAATGTCCGCCCGTATAATCTTCTCAATATCATAACGGCGGAGCTTAACGGCGGCCTCGGTTCCATCCATTAGTACAGCATGATGCACCTGCCCTATGGATGCGCTGGCAATGGGGTTTTCGAGGAATGTTTTGAACGGATCCCGCTCCCCGAAGGCCTTTTCATAAACCTTGCGGAAATCCTCATGGCTCATCTTCGGGATGTCGTCATGCACACCCCGAAGCTCATCAAGGTATTCTTCTGTAAAGAAATCTGCTCTGGTAGCAAGCACCTGGGCAAGCTTTATAAAGCTCGCACCCAGTGCCTGAATATAAGCCCTGAGCCTTGCCGGCCTCAGGGGCTTTATCATCAAAAAACTCTTTCGGTTCTTGATGATAAGAAATGTAGTAAGGAGAACCATAAAAACACGGTAGATTCTCCTCGGCGAATAAAGTTTCAGGATTTTTTTTTTCACTTGCTCTCTTCCACCTTCTTCCTGAGTTCTTCAAACTCCTCTCTGGTAGGGATATCAAGTTCCTTGAGTATTTCCTGAACCTTCTCTTTCAGCTTACTGTCGAATTCGCTTTCGAACTCTTTGGCCTTCTTTTTGGCCTCTTCACTCATTTTATCCTTCGCATCCTGGGCTGCTTTACCTCTGTGCATAAAGGTTTCGATCTCCTTATCCAGCTTCTCCTTTGCCATGAGAGCCGCTCCAAGACCTACATAGAAAAAATCCTTCAGTTCGTTATCTTTGTCGCCTTTATTCATGTTTCACCTCCGCTACCTAAATAATATCTGTTTTTGTCAGTATTTCAATGTTTTATGAGTTATTCATTTCTGCATAAAATAGTCATTTATGACTGTAATTCAATTTTTCTGTAACATTTTGATCACAGTAAATACAGATAATGACTCATGATAAAGAGATTGCGGTTCCTTTCAAGAAGACGGTTCTGGAAGCTTCTACTTGTCACGCTGTTCTCCACGGGCGTGCTTTATATAGCATTCATATTCTTTATATTTCTCTACTTTCATTACGAAATTAAACACGACCCTATTTCACGTATACCTAAGATAGTTATATATGGCGACACACGAACCTATCACGACACCCACAGAAAGATAGTCGAGATGATAAGGAGCGAGAGCCCTTCTGTTGTTTTCCACACCGGGGATCTCATGACCCATGGATGGGGGCTCCCGGACTGGTTCGCCTTTCACCGCATCGAAAAGGAGCTTATCAAAGAGACGGACTACTACGCGACCCTTGGCAACCACGAACATAACTCTCTGCTCTATTACCTGTACTTTGACTTTCCCGGCAACGAGGAATACTACTCCGTCGATCGATACGGCATACATTTCACTGTACTTAATTCAACTGGGGATCTCAGCAAAGATTCGGAGCAGTACAAATGGTTTGTGCATGATTTGCGTGATCATAAGGATGCGGCATTCAAATTCGTAATATTCCATCACCCCCTATACAGCCGGATGAAGGTTGAGGATGAGATGAATATCGGTGAATCTATTCTCCCAATTATGAAAAAGTTCAAGGTTCATGCCGTATTCAACGCCCATCTGCACAGCTATGAACGCTCATATGTTGACGGCATACACCATATAATCACGGCAGGCGGCGGCGCACCTCTGAGGGGACCGAGAAGGGAAAACGACTACAGCAAGGTATACGTAAGAAATTATCACTACACAAAGATGTACTTTGAGGGTGATGAACTTGTTTACAAAGCGATCGATATCGACGGCAAAGAGATCGACTCCCTCCGCTTCTACCCCCATAAGGACCCCCATTACAACCTGGTCAAGCATAAAAGAGACTAGGCAGAGAGGAGTATACTTCTCTTAATTATAAAGAATCCTGTAAGCAAAAAAATCCCGGCTACATGCTTTAAGGGGGGAGGAGGGATAAAGCATAGAAATAGCCGGGCAATAGTACTGTTATATTCTAGAAACCTATTATTATTTCACTGATAACGAGTGTAATTATACAAATATCTTTGCAATTTTCAAGAGTTTTTAAACACCGTTATCACGATCCTTTAAAAGCTTATACTCAATGGAATCGATGAGCGCCTGATAGCTCGCCTCGATAATGTTGTGGGCAACACCCACAGTGCCCCAAACATCCTTGCCGTCCTTAGATTCGATAAGCACTCTTGTGAGAGCCTTTGTGCCCGTTCCGCTTGTAAGGATACGAACCTTGAAGTCCACAAGGGTCATCTCCTCAAGGTTGGGATAGAACTTACTGAGCGCCTTCCGGATTGCGTTATCGATGGCGTTAACAGGGCCGTTCCCTGTGGCGGCTGTATGCTCCGCCTCGCCGTGCACCTTGAGCATAACGGTGGCCTCTGCATGGGGCTGTTCACCCTTTGAACGTTTCTCATCTATAACACGGAAGCTGAGAGAGTCGAAGAAGGGTTCGAATTTGCCCATGGTCTTACGCATGAGAAGCTCAAAGGATGCCTCTGCACCTTCGTACTGGAACCCTTTGTTCTCAAGCTCCTTAAGCTGCTCCACAACCTCGGCAATCTTCGGGTCCTTGCTGTCGATATCAAGACCAAAATCCTTCGCCTTGTAGATAAGGTTGCTCCTGCCGGAGAGATCAGAAACAAGAACACGCTGGGTGTTCCCCACAAGCTCCGGTTCAATATGCTCATAGGTTCTTGAGTTCTTAAGGATTGCACTCACGTGCACACCGCCCTTATGGGCAAAAGCGGAACGTCCTACGTAGGGCTGATGTATGTTGTGCTTAAGGTTGCCAAGCTCATTAACAAACCTTGAAACCACACGCAGATCGCTTAGCTTCTCCGGCGGTACGCATTCATGCCCCAGCTTAAGCTGTACGTTAGGGATTACAGAGCAGATGTTCGCATTACCGCACCGCTCCCCGTATCCGTTCACCGTACCCTGTACCTGCACGATCCCCTTCTCCACAGCTATGGTGGAGTTGGCAACGGCGCAGTCGCTGTCGTTATGACAATGGATACCCAGGGGATAATCCCCCAGCTCGGATTTAACATCGTCTAAGATATCTGCAAGTTCAAAGGGCATGGTTCCGCCGTTTGTATCGCAGAGAACGAGGCAGTCCGCACCGGCATCCCTTGCAGCCTTGAGGGTCTGGATTGCGTAATCCCTGTTCGCCTTATAGCCGTCGAAGAAGTGCTCTGCATCGTAGAATACCTTATCCACCTTGGTTTTAAGGTATGCCACAGAATCATTGATAAGCTCAAGGTTCTGGGGAAGCTCAAGCTTAAGCGCTTCGGTTACGTGGAGGTCCCATGTTTTGCCGAAGATGGTGAGGTTGGGAACCTCCGCTTCAAGCAGAGCCTGAAGGTTCTCATCGGTATCGCATGTCCTCGCCGCCCTTCTTGTACTTCCGAAGGCCGCAACCTTATCTATGGGGACATTTGAGTCCTTCACACTGCGGAAGAACTCGATATCCCTGGGGTTGGAACCTGGCCATCCCCCTTCTATGTATGCTATGCCGAAATCACTGAGTGTCTCGGCTATCTTCACCTTATCCTTAACGGTGAAGTTGACATCCTCCGCCTGGGTTCCGTCCCGCAGGGTGGTGTCATATATGTCGATTTTACGAGCCATATATTAATCCTCTACAAATGCCTCATGGAGAACTCTAACAGCGAGTTCAGAGTATTTTTCCTCAACAACACAGGAAACCTTTATCTCGCTGGTGGTAATCATTATAATGTTGATATTGTTGTCCGCAAGAACCTTGAACATCTTGGCGGCAACACCCGCATGGCTTCTCATTCCAACACCGACGATGGAAACCTTGGCTACCTCCTCGTCTGTGAGAACCTCGCCCGCTCCGATCTGCTCGGAAACCTTGCGGCAGGACTCCATTGCCCTGTTAAGATCGGTCTTTGCAACGGTGAAGGAGAGGTCTGTATTACCTTCAACGCTCACATCTTGTACGATCACATCAACATTTATAGCATCCTCAGCAAGACTGCTGAAGATAGTAGCAGCGATACCGGGCTTGTCCGGTACGTTCCTGATTGTAAGTTTTGCCTGATTTTTATCGCTCGCAACGCCTCTGACTATTACCTGCTCCATCTCATCATCCTCCTTGGTAACAAGAGTTCCGGGCTTTTCCTCGAGGGAGGAAAGCACCATGATGTCAACTCCGTAGTTCATGCCGAATTCAACACTTCTTGACTGAAGTACCTTTGCTCCGAGTGATGCGAGTTCGAGCATCTCATCGTAGCTTACCCTGTCCATCTTCTTCGCCTTGCGCACAACACGGGGATCGCCGGAATAGATTCCGTCAACATCCGTATATATCTCGCATACATCCGCCTTGAGTGCAGCGGCGATGGCAACGGCTGTGGTATCTGAGCCCCCTCTTCCGAGGGTGGTTATATCGCCTGTGGGGGGATAATATCCCTGGAACCCTGCAACGATACAAACCTTGCCTTCGGCAAGCTCCTTGCGGATTCTGTCACCTTTTATATTCATAATGCGGCATTTAGAGTGTGAGCCGTCCGTTTCCATACCGATCTGGATTCCTGTGAGCGAAACTGCGGGGCAACCCATCGTTATGAGTGTCTGCGCAACGAGGGGGGAGCTCGCCTGCTCACCTGTGGAAACTATCTGGTCATACTCGCGAAGGCTGTAGTTTTCATCGACCTCTTTAAGAAGACCGATGAGCCTGTCCGTTTCGCCTGCCATTGCGGAGACTGTAACCACGACATCGTGTCCTGCTTCCTTCTTCTTCGCAATAATCCGTGCTACGTTCCTGATTCTTTCGATGGAGCCGACGCTGGTTCCTCCGAACTTCATTACAACAAGGCTCACTAATGTTCCTCCTTAACCCTTTATGACAGGAGCCTTAAGAAAAAGCTCCGCTATCTTGTACCCCTCTTCCATAAAGAAGGATGGGTCCACATATTCGGTATATTCGCTGTTGGAATCCGCCTCTACCCCGGTTCCGTATATTATAGCGGGAACGGGTTCGTTAACGTGGGTCCGCAGAGCGACAGGCGTCGGATGGTCCGGCGTTACGAGAATTCTGAAATCCCCGAAGGATTTCATCCCTTCAAGGATAGTCGGAATCATAAGGCTGTTGATATTCTCAACAGCCTTCACCTTCTCTTCCACACTGCCCATGTGACCCGCCTCATCGGGGGCTTCCACATGTACGAATACGTAGTCTGTATCCTCAAGGGCCTTAACGGCGTATTCCGCCTTCCCTTTGAAGTTTGTATCGATAAACCCGGTGGCTCCGGGCACATCTATAATCCTGAAACCGGCAAAATTGCCTATACCTTTGATTAGATCCACTGCTGCAACAACGGAACCTTCAACGCCGTAGAGATCTTTGTAGAGGGGCATCTGGGGTCTTCCACCCTCCCCCCAAAGCCATATAGCGTTGGCACGCTCATAACCACCGCCGGCAAAAACAACCCTCGCCTTGGCCATTATCTCACGTACACGCTCAGCACCCTTACCTTCGGGAAGGTGATCCGCAATCTCCTTACCCATTATATCGTGGGGGGCTGTGGTTTTTAGCTCGAAATCCACATCACGCAGGACAAGTATATGGCGGTAGCCCACTCCGGGGTAAAACTCAACGCCATCATCATCTTGAAAAACTTCCTTGAGAGCCTCAATAGCCCTCTTACCGGTTTCGTTACCCGCATGATGGGCACTGAAATCGTCCATTGTTTTGCCGTCTTCGGTGAGTGTAACGAGGTTGCAGCGAAAGGCCATATCCCTGTCACCCAGTTCGATATTCATCGCACCGGCCTCAAGGGGGCTTCTGCCGCTATAGTATTTATGGGGGTCATACCCCATAACGCTCAGATTGCATATGTCGCTCCCGGGATAGAGTCCTCCGGGGGCTGTGGCTATCTTGCCGCATACGCCGTTTTTTGCCAGATAGTCAAAGTTGGATGTATCGGCATATTCCATTACGGTTTTATTGCCGAGCTCTTCTATTTTATGGTCGCTCATGCCATCGCAGAGCAGTACTAGATATTTCATTTAGTCAAGTCCTTCAACTCTTATTACAACAGTCTTGTCACGTACAACGCCGAGGTTGTTTATCTCCTCCACTGCATTCATAACCTTGGAGCCCTCTGTGAGGTGTGTCATAAAAACAAGGGGGACCACCTCTCCCGTATTCTGGGGGGTGGACTGGATTGCCTGGGATATGCTTATGCCGTACTTGGAGAGTATTCCGGCGATCTCCGCCATGGAACCGGGCTGGTCCACTGCGGAGAAACGGAGATAGAAGCTTGATTCGATCTCCTTGATGTCTCTGAGCGGGAAGTAGTATGTGTATTCCTTGGTGAAGCCGAGCACAGGAACACGCTTATCGCCGCCTGCGGCAACATCCCTTGCGATGGAGATTATATCACCCGCAACGGCGCTTCCTGTGGGTTCGCCACCGGCACCTCTGCCGTAATGCATGGTGTCGCCCACCATATTACCCTTAACCTGAACGGCGTTGAAAACATCCCCAACCTGTGCCAGAAGCTCTGTTTCGGGGATGATGGTGGGGTGCACACGCACCTCAATATCGTCATCGTGTCTTTTTGCTATGGCAAGGAGCTTTATCTTGCATCCAAGCTTCTTGGCAAACTGTATGTCCACCTGCTTAATGCTAGTTATACCCTCAACGTAGATCTTCTCGAAGGGTACGAGGGTTGCAAAGCCTATGGATGCGAGAAGGGCAATCTTATGGGCTGTATCCTGCCCCTCCACATCGAATGTGGGATCCGCCTCTGCGTAGCCGAGCTCCTGGGCATCGGCGAGTACCTCGTGGAACTCCTTCCCCTCGGTTTCCATACGGGTAAGGATATAGTTTGCTGTTCCATTGATAATACCGGAGATCTCAAGTATTCGGTTTGCCGCCAGATCCTCTTTCAGGACACGGATTATAGGGATGCCCCCAGCCACTGCAGCCTCAAAGCCAATATTAACACCGTTGTCCTGGGCGGCTTTGAAGAGCTCCGCACCGTGAACAGCCAGAAGAGCTTTGTTTGCTGTAACAACATGTTTTCTGTTATTGATTGCGGCAAGGATAAACTCCCTCGCCACGTTGTAGCCTCCGATAAGCTCCACAACGATATCTATCTCGGGATCGTTTATAACGTCCATTCCGTTCGTGGTTTTTACGGGCACTTTCTCCAGAAGCTCATCACTCGTGAATTCCTCGATTTTAAGGTCGGCAACCGTCTTAACCGTTATATCCAGCCCTGTTTTAACTGCGATACTATTGGTGTTGCTGAACAGGTTTTTGAGAGTCCCCTGCCCCACTGTGCCGTAACCGATAATTCCGACGTTTACTTGTTTAGCCATGTAAGAAAATACCTCCAAAATGATTTGCTTCTCTGCCAAAGGTCTGTGCCCTTAAAATCTAAGCCTTTCGGCAGTTTACAGCAGTACAAAAATAGTCTGCAAATACTACTTTATAAAGGATGCCAAGTCAAGATAAGGAGACAAAGCCCCTCTTTTAGAACCATGGTTTAAATCAGATTATTCTGTACTGCTCCCTTCGGGGGTGTAGCTTTCGAGTATCTCCCCCCATTCAACGGGGATCCGGATAACGCTTCCATCCTTCATGGGGGCGTGTATAAACCCTTTATTCACGCCGAAAAGGAACAGATCCCTCGTTACCTCCACATCCTTGCGGCAGTATTCCTCTATGAGGTCGAGCCGCCCCTCCTTGTACCAGCGCAGAGCGGCCAGACCGTCCGCACTTTTGGCCGCATTTATGGTCGCCCCCGCCAGCTTGTCCAGAGAGAAACGCTTTCCCGTTTTAGTGCGTATATCCGCCAGCATATCGAAGATAAACGTACCCCTGAAGTCAAGCTTCCTGTAGCCGGAGAGTACTTTGTTGTCGAAGGATATATTATTGAAGCCGAAGACCATTCTTGCCGCCTCGAGCCTCTCTATCATCTCTTCAACCCGCTCCTCTGTGTAAGCTGTAAAGGTGTTGTCTATCATATTGCACACAACGGCCACGGAGACACCCATTTTGTGGGCATTGTTCCATCCCCCCACCTCATCGGCGGAGTATTTTGTCTCGATATCGTAAACCAGCACCTCATCGCTGATCCGTTTCTCACCCACCTCTTCGGATACTTCCCTTGCGGGTCCGCAGTTTTCCTCTATGTCGCAGTCGAGCAGCCGCTCCATGAGGAAAACCGAGCCTGGTTTATCCAGCGGATAGTTTCCGCTTCCGCACTTGGGTGAATAGATGCAGGAGGGGCACCCCTCCTCGCAGTCGCAACCCTTCACCTGCTCAAGGGTCCGCCTCACAAGGGACAGCATATCCGGATACATGCGCTTTGTTATCCCCACACCGCCGGGGTAGCCGTCGTATACAAAGACCGCTGAGGCTTCGGTCTGGGGGTGCATGGGGTATGAGATACCCCCAATGTCATCACGTGAGCTTAGTATGAATGTCGGGATCATAGATATTACGGCGTGCTCAAAGGCGTGGATGGCGCCCATGAAGTTCATACCTTTCTGGACGATCTCCTCACGAAGCTGTTCGGGGATACGTATGTAGAAACCCTTGGTCTCAAACTCTATGGGCTCCGCCTCCAGAGGAACATCCTGAATCTTCTCCCCTGTCTTTTCGGATACCTTGGAATAGCCTGTGAGCGTTTCGGTTACCCTCAGATCGCAGAAGGAGTATGCCAGATTCCCTTTCAGGGCTGTGTCATGATCTTTGAGTATGGTGGTCTGCTTGTCCGTATTAGGCCATGTGTAGTAGTTCCCCCGGAAAGGCTCAACGATAATCTCCCGCTTCTGCTTATCCATCTTCTTAACGATGAAACGGCTCCCCCTGTGGAGATATACGGCTCCGGGGAAGTTCTCCGTATAGGCTCTGCGTCCGGAGTTTGTGGCAATAAGCGAGCCTGAGCAGTTAAGGGTATAGCTCTCACCCGCCATGCGGAGATCCACGTTTCTATAGGGGTAACTGCCTAGACTGAACAGGCGTTCGCCATCCGTCTCCACAAACAGCTTCCCCTCCCGAACCATCTTTTCGGCGAGCTCCCTGTTGTTCTCGAGGTAAGCTTCACCACCCTTCAAGGGTTCCTCATAGGCAGCACAGATAAGATGGCCGGAGTTTATCTCATGGTTGTCCCTATCCACGGTGAGTTCCTCATATCCACTTTCAAATAGGAGGTGGGGGTATTTAACGTAATACTGATCCAGGGCATCACGCCCTGCGATCAACATGATAAGGCTGTCTTTCTGTTTCCTGCCGGCCCGCCCTGCTCTCTGCCAGAGGCTCATCATCGAACCGGGGTAGCCCACAAGGATGGTGGAGTCAACACCGCCTATATCTATACCCAGCTCAAAGGCGGATGTTGATATAACAGCCTTCAGCTCCCCCCCGGAGAAACGTTTCTCTATGTCCCGCCTCTCTTCGGGCAGGAAGCCCGCTCTGTATGAGCTGACGTATCTGGAGGCTGTGGGCTCGGCGGATATGATTCGGGAATATATGGTCTCGGTCTGCTTGCGGCTCTTAGTGAAGCAGAGGGTTTTAATCCCAGCTTCAAGGTTTGTTTTGAGCAGATAGTTTGCCATGGCCGCAGGTGGGATCTCCGGATTGAACATCATGAACCGCTTACGTCCCGCCGGTGCGCCGCTTTTATCTATATGCACAAACTCACGCCCGAAGAGCTGTTTTGCAAACTCCGAGGCTCCACCAATGGTGGCGGAGCTTGTGATTATCCTGACATCGGGATAAAGCCTCAAAAAACGCTGGAAGAGGTTGTGTACATGGGTTCCGAAGACACCCCTGTAGGTATGAAGCTCATCGACTACAAGATATTTAACCCTGGAGAGGAATGGATCCCAGTCGTTGCGTTTGACGAGCATTGAGTAATGGAGGAGATCGGGGTTACTTATGATTATGTTGGGCGGATCCTTGAGGATCTTCCGTCTTGTCTGCTTATCCGTATCGCCGTCCACAACCGATGAGGATATCCCTCCACCAAGGGGTATCTCAGACAGCAGTTCATCTATGCCCCTCTTCTGGTCGTGCCCCAGAGCCTTGAGAGGAAAGAGGTACAACGCTCTAACGTTACGGTTATGGTACATATCTTCAAGGATGGGTAGATTATAGCAGAGGGTCTTCCCGCTGGCGGTAGGGGTAGTCACGATAATATTATCCCCACCCCTGACACGCCGGTAGCTCTCCGCCTGATGAGAGTACAGTGAGTTGATCCCCATATCGCGCAATGCTTCACGAACTATCTCAGACTCAATTATCTCGAGGGGCTCGGTATCGGTTCCTTTGGCAGGAATCTCACCCTCATAGGAGAGGGCATCACCGAACTTTCCCGACTTTATGTATCCGGCGGCGGCATCGATCATGGGTAAATCTATAGCATGTTTTTCTCCATTGCAACTTGCTTTATCCAAACCCTATCTATGAAGTATTGAAAAAAACATTCATATGGTACAAAATAATAAAAACACAAGGGAAAATTATGTCCAACAGATTAAAGAGCCTGAGTAGTCTTTTTTATTTATCAATGCTGATAACAGCTCTTATATCTGTTATCCCCATAGCCTATTTCTGGATCTCCTCCGAATACAGCCGCTTTGAGGATGAGGCTAAAAACCTGCGAAGAGAATACATAGAAGAACGCAAAGCCCGTATAAAATTCGAGGTTAAACGTGTTGCGGAGTATATCGCCTATGTCCGCTCCAATTCAGAGGTAGAGCTTAGAGAAAGGCTTAGGGAAGAGGTAAATAAGGCCCACGCCATCGCACTCTCACTATACAACACCCATAAGGAAACCCACAGCAGTGTTGAAATAAAAGGGATCATCAAGGAGGCTCTGCGGCCTGTACGTTTCAGTGACGGCAGAGGGTATATATTCATCGGCAGTATGAACGGAACCGAGATCCTGTACCCCATAGCACCTGAATATGAAAACGAGAACATAATAAACCTCGTTGATGCCCTCGGCAACTTCGTGATCAGAAAAGAGATCAGACTTGTAAAAAACCGTGGGGAGGGGTTTGTTAAGGGTCACTGGCGAAAGCCCGCCGGCAACGGCGAGATGATATACCCAAAACTCACCTATGTTAAAGGGTTCAAGCCCTTTAACTGGTACATTGGCACAGGGGAATACCTCGATGATCAGGAAAAAGATCTTCAGGAAAGTGTCCTGGACCGCATTTCATCCATACGTTATGAGGATGATGGTTATGTTTTCGCCGCCACATGGGACGGGCTCAGCCTTTCGGGCCCTGCCAAGGGCAAAAACATGTACAACGTCACAGATATAAACGGAAAGAAGATCGTTCAGGAGCTTATAAAGGCGGCCCGTGAGGGTGGAGGATTTGTGGATTATGTACTCCCCCGCTTCAACTCCGATAAGCCAAGGCCGAAAATCAGCTACGCCCAAGGCATTGAGGACTGGGAATGGTACATAGGGACAGGGGTAAACATAGACCAGATCGATGATATTATCGCAGTGAAGCGTCAGGAACTTGAAGAGAGTATCCAGAAGCAGCTCGTCTTCATCGGGATCATCTTCGTATTCTCCCTTATAGCGGGGGCCACCGCAGGACTGTTTTTCACAAACCGGCTTAACAAAGAGCTTGGAAGCCTCATGGTTCTGTTTCGAACGAGCATCGAGGATGGAGATACCGATTCAGTTAACCTTAAATACAACGAGTTTATCAATATCGGAGAGTCACTCCATGAAATAATCGAAATGAAGAAGTCGGCAGAGAATGAGGCTGTAAGGAAGGAGATCTTTTTAACCTCCATTATTGAGAATCTGCCGGTGGGTCTTTTCACAAAGGATCCTTCCGATGGTTTCAGGATAGTACTCTGGAACAGGATGGCCGAAAAAATCTTCGGCGTATCAGTTTCAGAAGCAAAGGGTAAAACCATCTCTGAGATAATGGACAGTACATCGAGAACATCCTTTGCTGACTACAAAGATCAAGAGATTGCCACAGAATCGGATATAGCAACCATCCAGGAGGGTATTGTCACCCGTAATATTGTCGAGATCAAGACGCCGGAAGGGTTAATCACTGTTCGTAACACTAAGGTCCCGATATTTGACAACGAAGGAAAGGCTTATATGCTTCTGGGTATCCTCGAGGACCTCACCCAGGAAAAGAACATGGAGAACGAGCTCAGGAGTAAAACAAGGGAACTGGAAATGCTTAACAGAAACCTTGAAAAAACAGTAGAGGTGGAAACGGAGAAGCGCAGGAAGAATGAATCCCTCCTCTTTGAGCAGTCGAAGTTCGCATCCATAGGGCAGATGATAAGCGCCATAGCCCACCAGTGGAGACAGCCGATAAACGCCCTCGGTCTTTATATTCAGGATCTTGAGGACTCCTACGAACTCGGCGAGCTGGACAGGGAGTACATAGACAGCATGACAGAAAGCTGTATGCATCTTATTATGTATATGTCGAAAACCATCGATGACTTCAGAAACTTTTACATAACTAACGACTCACCGGCAGACCTTGATATTCTCAAGCATATATACGAGTCCTCCTCCCTTGTTTATGCACAGATGGAGAGCAAGGATGTAAAGCTACTCATAGACAGCGGCATCGGTGCTGTACCCTACAGACGCACATCCAAAACAGATGAGGAGAGCGACTTTAAGGTACGGGGCATACCGGGCGAGTTCAAGCAGGTTGTGATAAACATCCTTCACAACAGCATTGAAGCGATAACCAAGTACAGAAAGAAGGGTGATATCCGTGTTGGAGAGATAGTTATTGCCGTATCCAGAGATAACGGAGATATTATTGTAAGCTTTTCTGACAACGGCGGCGGTATCCCAGAGAATATAATGTCCATGATTTTCGACCCCTATTTCACCACCAAGGGGGAGGGTGAAGGAACGGGGATAGGTCTTTTCATGTCCAGAATAATTGTGGAAAAACATATGAATGGCCGAATGAAAGCAGAGAACAGTGAAAGGGGTGCAGTTATTACACTGCGCTTTCCTGCTGCTGATTCAGAGTAAAAGCACCCTTCCTGTATACCCAAGTAATAATAAAAAAGGGTCCCCCGGTATTTACTGGAGGACCCTTATGTCTGTTGTTATTCTTTCCGTTAACCGTCTCTCTTAGTTAACCGTAATGCTTGTTGAGCCCTCCACTCCGGATTTCTGAGCCCTTACGTTAGTTGTTCCCGTATTGACAGCATCACCCGTCGCTAGCCCTGTTGCATCGACTGTGGCGATATCGGTATTATCCATCACCCACGTACAGCTGTTGGATATATCCTCGGTGGAGAAATCGCTGTAAGTACCGGTTGCGGTAAACTGGATGTTAGCACCGGTAAGTATGCTTGGATCCGCAGGGGTTACGGTTATATCGATGAGCGGAAGTCCGGTTACCTGAAGGGGTGTTGTACCTGTAATCCCGTCCAGAGTAGCCTCGATGTTGGTGCTTCCCGCCACGATGCCGGTTGCCAGCCCCTTATCAACCCCCTGGGTGTTTCCAACGCTTGCCACAGAGGCTGTGGTGGAAACCCATGTTGCCTGATCGGTGATATCCGAAATGCCGCCGCCTGAATAGTTACCTATGGCCGTGTACTGCAGGGTATCCCCAACGGCTATGGATGTGTTCGCAGGGAGAACGCTTACGCTCTGGAGCTGGGGAGCTGTAAGCGTTATGGAGGTTGTTCCGGTTATTCCTCCCATATCTGCAGTAATATTGGCAGTGCCCTGAGCCATGGAGGTCGTGAGTCCTTCACTTCCACCCGCATTGCTTACAACGGCCACTGTATCATCATCGGACTGCCAAGTAACCTGCGTGGTTATATCCTGTGTGGTGGTGTCGCTGTATGTACCCGTAGCGGTGAACTGCTGGGTAGTGCCCAGAGGTATGGAGGGATCCGCAGGTGTTATGGCTATGCTCTGGAGCGTTGCGGCTGTTACGGTAAGGTTCGTGGAGCCTGCTTTGCCGTCTAGAGCTGCGAGTATGGTGGTTGTACCAGTTCCGGCGGATGTTGCAAGACCTTCGCTGCCACCAGCGTTGCTTATGGAGGCCACACCCACATCGCTGGAGAGCCACGTAACCTGAGTCGTGACATCCTGGGTGGAACCGTCGCTGTAATTGCCTGTTGCGGTAAACTGCTGGTTTGTACCATTAACTATAGAGGGGTTCGCCGGTGCTATGTCTATGCTCTCGAGCTGTGCCGCAGTTACAGTAAGCGGAACGGTTCTTGTAACGTTATCGTAGGAGGCGGTTATATTAGCCGAGCCAGTACCAACGGAGCTTGCTATACCCTGTGAGCCAACGGCGTTGCTTATGGAGGCCACAGCGGCGTTATCCGAGGTCCATGCAACGATGTTAGTAAGGTTCTGGCTGGTGCTGTCGCTGTAGTAGCCCGTGGCTGTATATTGCTGGGTATTCCCCTGCGCTATGGATGCGTTTATGGGGTTAACAACGATCGATGTCAGCGTAGCGGGTGTGACTGTGAGCTTCGCCGTTCCTGTTACGCTGTTGTAATCCGCTGTGATAACAGCATTCCCGGTTCCTGCGGATGATGCAAGACCCTCGCTACCCCCGGCATTGCTTATGGAAGCGACGCTAGCATTATCAGCCGACCATGTAACAGATGCTGTGAGATCCTCAGTGGTAAGATCGGAGTATATACCCGTAGCCGTATACTGCTGGTCGTTACCCAGCGGCAGAGACTGGTTCGCAGGGGTAACAGTGATATGCTGAAGCGAGACGGGGGTTACACTCATCACCGTACTGTCGGTAATGTTATCCATGGTTGCACACAATGTTGAGGTTCCTGTGGCAAGGGATACGGCAAGTCCTTCGGAGCCGCCGGCATTACTTATGCTTGCCACTGTTCCATCCGAAGAAGCCCATGTAGCCTGTGATGTTACATCAACGTTCGTGTTGTCCGTATATATACCCACTGCGTTCATCTGTTTGGAGCCGCCAAGAGCCACAGAGGGGGTTACGGGGCTCACTTGAAGCTGGGTCAGCTCTGCAGGGGTTATGGTGAAGCTGGTTTCATCGGAAAACTCACCATAAACCGCCCGCACCATTGTGGTGCCCTCCCCTATGGTTTTAGCGAAGCCCTTTGTTCCGGAGGCGTTGCTTACGGCCGCATAGGGATCCGTTATATACCATGTGCACGATTCGGTCATGTTTTGGGTCGTGTTGTCTGTGAAAACAGCCGTAGTGGTGAACTGCTGGTCCACACCAAGGGGAACGGATGACCCCTCTGGGGTAAGCTGTATCTCCTTGATCTGGGCGGAGGTTACCGTAACTGTTACTGGAGCACTGGAAACACCTGCCAGAGCGGCTGTAATATCCGATGTGCCGGATGTGAGCGTACTGAACAGCCCCTTGCTGTCCACGGCGTTGCTTATCACGCCCACCGATGTGTCCGAAGACTGCCACGTAACCACTGATGTCAGGTTCTGCTTTGAGCCGTCACTGTATATACCTGTGGCGGTCATCTGCTTCTCAAGACCGAGGGGAACCTCCGGGGATGCTGGGGTTACCTCTATCTTATCAAGCTCCGCCGCCTTTACTGTTACCTGTGCCGTTCCGCTTACACCGCCGAAGATTGCCGTTACCGTTGCAGTACCTGAGCCAACTGCAGTGAGAACTCCGTCCGTATCAACGGTGGCTACGGAGGGGGTGCTTGTGGACCAGACAGCATCGGAGGTAACATCGGAGGTGGAGTTGTCGTTGTATGTACCGGTAGCGGTCATCTGCTGTGTATTCCCTGCGGCAAGGGTTTTAACCGCAGGTGTAACGCCAATGCCCGTTATCTGAACAGGTGCCACCTTTAAGGTTGTCATCGCGGTAACACCACCTTTTGTGGCCACAATACCTGTGGTTCCTGTATTGTCACCGGCCTCTGCAAGTCCGGCTGTGCCGTTATCGTTGCTTATCTCTGCAACGCTCGAGTTGTCCGAGATCCAGATAACAGAACCGGTTATATCCTGTGTTGAAGAATCTGTGTAAATACCGGTGGCTGTGAACTGAACGCTCCCGCCGGGGCCTATCTGGGGCGCAGAGGGGGATATGTTTATGTACTGCAGTTCGGAGTTTGACACGTTTATATTTGTGCTTGATGAATACCCCTCAAGGGATGCTGTGACAGTAGCGGTTCCAGAGGCTATCGTGGTCACAAGACCCTTAGTGCCGTTGTCGTTCCCTACCTTCGCAACCGATTCAGCGGAGCTTGCCCAGTCCGCACTCTTTGTAACATCCATCGTTTTGGAGAAACCCTGGGTTTCTGAGTCGTAATAGATGCCCGTGGCGGTAAGCTGTTTTGTATTGCCGTAGGGGACAGAGGGATTGACCGGGGTAACGCTGAGACCGATGAGGTAATCACCCCCTTCACTTACAGTAATATCCGCGGTTTTACTCACAGAGCCAAGTGCCGCCGTAAGCAGAGCAGAGCCAGTGGAAAGGCCTGTCACTATACCCGTATCCACAGATGCCACCGATGAATTGTCAATGCTCCATGAGGCCACCCTGTCGATATTATGAACCGAGCCGTCCACATAGGAACCCACTGCGGCAAAGGTGCGAGAATCTCCAGGACGAAGGGTTGCCTCAGCAGGGCTAAGGGATATGGATGTGAGGTAGGAATTATCGTTTATTGTATCGAAGGTATTATTGTCGAAATAAAGACTAGGCGAACCGCCCGATGAGTACTGAACATCTATGAGAGGATGACCGGAAATCTTTGAGCTTATCTCTGCATCCGATGTATTAAACCGGAAATACATATCATCGAGAATCATATCCAGATTGCTCCCCACGTAAAGATTCCCTGTGAAGGGGCTGACAGCTGTTTTATAGCTATCATAGGGTGTGGAGAACATGCTGTTCACATCACTTTTCGCAGTTTCATAGCTGAGAAGCGTATTCTCGAACAAAGTTGTATTATCCCAAGCCTGTGCGAGGGTAACATTCCCTTCACCTGCAAGCAAGAAGGCAAGATGGCTGAAGGGTGTAATATTGTACCGCCCTCTCCCCTCGGCGATTGCAGCATATTCCATACCGCTTTCGGAGGATACCGCCTTCAGGAGATAAGGTGCCCGAAGTGTTGATGTGTTGAAGCTGAAACTGCCGTCGGACTCTATGGAGACAGCATCGGAACGTACACCGTTGGAATCGGTGAGATAGACAGTACCGTTGATGGCCTCCCCTTCGGCTGCGACACCGTAAACGGCAAAATCACTTCCGCCGCCTCCGCCGCCCCCGCCGCCTCCGCAGGCGCTGAGGAGCAATGTTGAAAACAGAAGAAGCATCAATAAGGTAAATTTATTTCTCACAGGGAAACCTCCGGTATTTTTCTCTATTATGGCACGAACACAAAGAGTAATAAACAACAGGTTGCACCTTTTTGAAAGTGAATATGAACCGGTTTTCGAATAAGTATGGAAAATATACCCATACTGTTGGTAATGAATTCCAGTTAATTTTGCTCTATAATGTAATTGAATTATGCTATAGGGGGAAAGGCTGTGAGAATCCTTATTGTTGATGATGATTTAGATACCAGAAAACTGCTCGTAAGGAGCCTTGAAAACTGGGGGCATGAACCCGTTGAGGCTGAGAGCGGCGAGGAAGCTCTTGAGATCTTTGCAAGAGAGCATATCAGCATGGTTATTGTGGACTGGATGATGCCGTATATGGAGGGAACCGAGCTTGTCAGAAAACTGCGCTGGGAACTGACCGAGCGATACATCTATATCATCATGCTCACAGCAAAATCAGGCTCTGATAACTACATAAAAGGGATGGAGGCAGGATGCGATGACTTCCTGAGCAAACCCTTCGATCCTCAGGAGCTCAGGGTTCGTGTCCGTGCTGGAGAAAGGGTTGTCCAGCTTGAAGCGGCTCTGGAGGAGAAGAACCGTAAGCTCGAGGAGATTCTCAGGTATGCCGAGAAGGATCTCGCCTCGGTACATTACATTCAAAAGAGCCTGCTCCCTGCGGCGGAATACAGCTATAAATCATTCACTCTGCGCCATGTCCTGTTTCCGGGACTCCATGCACCCTGCGATCTGCTGAACTACTTCCCCTTCGACAGCCGGTTCGTGGGCTTTCTATCAGCTGATATGGCATCCTCCGGTGTCAGCGCATCGATGATGGCCATCGCTCTTAACCGGATTCTGATGCCCGATGAACCCGGCTCACCCCTTTTTGCAGACGGCACAAAGAAACCCGCCCGCCCTTCGAGTGTTATGGAATACGTAAACAACCACTTCTCCGAGGATGAATCAAACTATTTATCACTCACCTACGGAATTCTGGATACAGAAACGGGCGACATCACACTCTCATGCGGAGGCCAGCCCTCCCCTATCCTTTACAGAGACGGAGACCTGCAGGAGATCATAACTCCCGACACGGATCTCGGACTTGTGCCGGATATGGTATTCAACGAGAAAACATTTAACCTGGGCAAGGGGGACATACTGCTTATACACACGGACATCTATGGTATGACAAAGAGTTCCCAAAGGAGACTATCCGAGAGACTGATGGACTACGCCTCCAGAATAAAAGAGGCCGCAGACCTTGAGAAGGAGTTCTCCAAAGAGATAGACACCTCCGCCCTCGAGGACGATGCGGCCTTTATGCTTATTGAGAACAGAGCCTAGCAGTTAGCGCATATATCCAGTACCTGGAATATGCTGTCGCCGATGACGGGCTTAACCATAACGAAGTCCGCTTCGACAATATTATCCGCTACATCACCCGGTTCTGAGATTACTATCACAGGAAAATCGCCGCTCCTGCTCTTAACCGCACCGATAAAGCTGTCCACCTCCGGAGCATCGTTGTTCTCGATGCTTATATCAAGGAGCATCATATCTATGTATCCATCCTCCATAAGCTGGAGTCCGTAAACCTTGTCCATTCCTATATAAAGCTTATCCACCGATGTATTAAGCGCTTTAAAGAAAGGTGTTGCCGCAACGCTTCCATCCGCCATGAAATAAACTCTGGAGCATTTTATATTGTATCTTGTGTTCATAATTTCACCCTCTATTACATACTGAATGTTCACTTGCTCGCATCTCTATTGCAACGCCTATGCCATATGGCCAGCCGCCGAGGTGTATAAAGATGAAGCTTGTTCAGATTCTCCCGCACATGAGGGATTTGGGTTCGAATAATTCTCTTCGAAACGTTAGTGTCTAATGTATATGACTAAATATAGCCTTTAAAAGTGAACAAAATCAATACACTTTGTTTTTTTACCTAGTAATTACCCGTAACAAAAAAATACATTACCCTAATACAACGCATTTACTTGAAAAAGTTAGACTATGTGAATAATATTTTTATTATGACTAATTATAAAATCATGATCGTGGATGATGACCACGAATTCCTTAAACTCTCCGAGAGGCTGCTAAAGGAAAACGGAATTGGAGCCATTGAAGCTGTTGCAGACAGTAGAGAGGTTCTTGGAAGGCTCAGTGAGGAGAGATACAGTGTTATCCTCCTGGATCTGAACATGCCACACATAAGTGGAGAGGAACTCCTGACAGAGATAAACTACACCTTCCCCGATATACCCGTAATCATTGTTACGGCAAATGAAGGGAGTGAGGCTGTGGTTTCTGCCATGAAAGGGGGCGCCTTCGACTATGTGACAAAATCTTCTGGAACCAACAGGCTGATTACTTCTGTACGCAAGGCATCGGAACATTTCTTTATGACCGTTGAGCTTAACAGGCTCAAAACAGACTATATGGAACGTCCCGAGGAACCTGGTGCAAGGGAATCGGGGTTTATCACAAACAGCCGGAAAATGCTGAGAATCTTCCGGTATATCAAGAATATTGCAGCCGCACCAGTGCCGATACTCATAACAGGAGAAACGGGAACAGGGAAAGAGCTAATGGCGGATCTCATCTATGAGATGAGCGGTTTCAGCGGTGAACTCGTGAAAGTGAACGTTTCCGGTCTGGATGATACAGTGTTTTCCGACACCCTCTTCGGACACACCAGAGGTGCATTCACAAACGCTGATTCCAAACGGGAAGGTCTTATCAAAACAGCCGAAAACGGTATACTGTTCCTCGATGAGATAGGGGATCTTGAGACAGGTTCGCAGGTTAAGCTTCTCAGGCTGCTACAGGATGGAACCTATTACCCCCTCGGTTCGGACAAGGTGATGAAAACCAATACAAAGATCATCGCCGCAACTAATAGAGACATCCGCAAGCTTGCCGACGAAGGGGAATACCGGAAGGATCTTTTCTACAGGCTTTCATTCCATCATGTCAAGATTCCCCCGCTCAGGGAACGCCGTGAGGATATATTCCCCATCGCAGAGCATTGTCTTAGCGAAGCGTCACAGATATACGGTGTTGAACAGCCGGAGATAACCCCCGAAGCACTGCTGGAGTTGACCAAATACGACTATCCAGGCAATGTTCGTGAGCTGGAGGGGATCCTCTTCGATCTCACGGCTAAGCTGAGAACAGAGAGGATCGATGAAAGGATGGTGCGGGAGCATTTCCGAAATAACGGCATCGAGGTTGAGGACGAGCCCGGCTATGATATATTCAGCGGCCTCAGCATCAGCTATTCCGGAAGATTCCCAACCCTTAAGGAGATTACAGACTACGCAATAAAAACAGCTCTTGAAGAAACCGAAGGCAACATAAGCCAGGCCGCTTTTATACTGGGAATAAACAGACAGACAATATACAGGCATCTCTCCAGAATCAAGGGAGAGGAAGCTGATTATTAGAGGGTTGGATAATGACAGGGGATGTTGGTAAACGTGGAACCCTCTTTGGTGAGGACATAAGCGAGAACGTTGAACTCGTTATCTCAGAAGATAATATCACTGCAGAGATAGTTATCCCCATCAAAGACTACAGCTATGTCTCCGTAAGTGCACTCATAGAGGAGAACGGGATAACTGAAGGCGTTGACGAAAAGAATGCCTACCGTGCCGAAAAACTGATACAGGCGGGTGACGGCAAGGGTGAAAGGGTAATCATCGCCTCTGGAACACCTCCTCAGCATGGAACCAACGGCGAAATCATCCTTAAGTCCGAATCACCCGAGGATGAGATCATCTCCTCCGATGACCTCCAGAAGGTCGACTACAGAACATACCGGCAGAAGAAACTGAGCCTCGCCAAAAAGGATGAGGCGCTGGGGCTTATCATCAAAGCATCCGAAGGGTCCGACGGCTCGGATATCTTCGGAAACATCTCCAAAGCGATACCCGGAGAGGATATTGAGATCGAACTGGGTGAGAATGTATACCTTGAAGACAACAAAGTAATCAGCACCATAGACGGCCTTCTCGAGTACAGCAGAGAGGGGCAGAAGGTTCGTATGGATGTCAGCGAGGTTCTTACCATCAAAGAGGATGTGGACTTCTCCACAGGTAACATAAACTTCCCAGGCTCGGTTATTGTAAAGGGAATAATCAAAGCTGGCTTTGAGGTTTACGCCAGAAATAACGTTGTAGCAGATACTGTCAAAGACTCCTACGTTGAGGCGGGGGGAGATATCATCATAAAGCAGGGAATAATCGGTGACAGCCCCTCAAAGATGGCCGTATGCAGAGCTGGGAGGAACATCTCCGCCAAGTTCGTTCAGCATGGGGATATCATCGCCGCTGAGGATATTCATATAAAAAAATCAATAATCCATTCAAAAATCCTTTCCGATGGTGAGGTAGTCTGCGAGGGCTCTCCGGGAGCCATTATCGGAGGAGTATGCTACGGAGTTAAAGGGATACGGGCTAAGATTATCGGCTCGAAGTTTTTCATAAGAACAGAGGTTGGCGTTTTCCCCTCATCCAGAATGATTGAAGATATAAAGAATCTCTCCAGCGAACTCTTTGCCGGACAGAAAACACTGAAAAAACTGAATGCATTCCTTGGCCCCGGAAGGAACATTGATACCAGTGTCTATGACAGCGACAAACGCGAAAGGGTGGAGAAGCTCATAAAGAACAGGGAGCGGCTTGAGGTTCGAACACAAAGGCTTGAGCAGAGAACCAAGAATATAAAAGAAGGTCTGAAGAATATAAAAAACTCCTCAATTCGCTTTGAGAAAGAGATCTGGAACGATGTGAAGGTTATCCTTGGGGATAAGTTCATCAGGCTTACCAACAGCCAGCACAGGGGGAGGTTTGTGCTGGACGAGAAGAATGAGATAACACTTAAAAATATCTAGGAGGGGAGCTTAACCACAGCTGTCAGACCGTCATTGTTGTTCTTAAGCTCAATCATACCGTTCATATGCTCCTCGATAATCATTCTGGACATGTGAAGGCCTATACCGGTGCCGGAGGCCAGCTTTGTTGTGTAGTAAGGCTCAAATACACGGTCTAATATCTCCTCCGGTATACCGCCGCCATTGTCTGTAATGCTGATAAGTATCCATTCGCCAGCCTGTTTAATTTCAAGATCTATAAAAGGCTTTAGTTTTCTGTAACCCTTTCTTCTCTCAAGCATTGCATCATTCGCATTCTGTATGAGATTTAGAACAACCTGCTTAAGCTCGCTAGGATAGCCATAAACCTTCAGAAGGTTCTCCTCGCAGGTGTTTTTAGTAATCTCGTTTATCCCCTCGAAGCTTTTCACACCACACTGACAGCTGAAACGAAAGCTTATACCATTAGCCTCCAACTGGGCATATATAAGCCCGATAACATCTTTGACCGCAGTGACTATATCAAAATGCTTCTTCTCTCTGGAGGGCTTGAAGAAGTCTTTAAAGTCATCGATGGTGTAGGACATGTGGTTAATGATGCCGGTTGTTGTGTCTATGAACTCTTCCAGATACCCCTTGTCGATGTCGCCGGAGTCGTAATCGTCATCCAGAACCTGTATTAGAAGGCTCAGGGCGTTGAGTGGCTGTCTCCACTGGTGGGCGATGGCTCCCATCATCTCAACCATAGCCGCCAGCTTGGACTGCTGCACGAGGAGCTGCTCATTCTGTATCCTGCGCTGCTCTGCGGCGATCTTGTCCTCAATATCCCGAAATATGATGCAGGAAGTGCGCTTGCCTTCATAGGTGAATAGTGTTGCATTCCATTCTACATTGAGGATTGAGCCGTCTTTCCTGATAAGCTCTGCTGTTGCATAGGCGTAACCATTTTTTACAAGGTTGTTTATGTGGTCCTGTGCATTTACAGCAAATGCAGGTGATAGAAGCTTTTCCGGATGTATAAGATACAGCTCATCCTTCCTGTATCCAAGCATCTTACAGGCGGAGTCGTTCGCCTCGAAGATAGCCCCCGTCTTACCGTCCACAACGTAGTTCAGGAGTACACCGTCATGCATGGCGTTGAAGAGATAGCTGTATTTGATCTCGCTCTTGATTCTGCTCATCAGCTCATTCTCAACACGGTTCTCAAGCTCCTTGTTGACCTCAGCCAGGTCACGCTCCGCCTTCACCTTATCTGTTATGTCCTGAATAACTGAGAACAGGAGTGTCTCTCCACCTTCTATTATGGGTGATGAGAACACCTCCACTGTTTTTATCGTGCCGTCAGCAAGCCTGTGGGGGAATACGAAGCGGTTAGTTTTCCTGATCTCCGCCTCACGGCGTCTTGCTCTTACAACCTCCGGCGGAAGTGTGTTAAGGGATGTTATACTCATCCTCATAAGCTCTTCACGGGAATAGCCATAGAAGGATGCCGCCGCTTCGTTAGCATCTGTTATCTCACCAGTAACAGGGTTTATCAGGAGCATAACTGAGCTGTGCTTATAGAACAGATTAGCCCATTTTTCCTTCTCACGCATGAGCTTTTCAGCGGCGCTGACGTCATCGGATATATCCGAATGGAAGCCAACCATCCTTACAGCTTTTCCATTCTCATCCCGCACGATACTGCCTCGGGAGAGTATGTTTATGTATCCACCGCTTCCTTTCTTGAGCCTGTACTTCTCTTCATAGAATTCGTAACCGCTTTCCAGACATTCGCTGAAACTTTGTAAAACTCTATCCTTATCGTCCGGGTGGAGCAAATTAACAACGGAGTCCTTATCCGTAAAATAGCCCTCCGGATAACCAAGCATGTAAGAGAACCGAGGGGAAACATGGAATGAGTTATTCTCAATGTCATAGTCGAAAACGCCGTCCCTTGTGGATTCAACGGCGAGACTGAAACGCTCCCTCTCCTTCTCAAGCTCGTGTTTATTTGCACCGAGCTCAAGGATATTCTCGCACTGAAGTTTAAGGTAACGGACGCTGTTAATCAGATAATCTTCATCCACCACCGGTACACGCTGGATCTCTGCTAAATATTCATCCTTATCATAGCCGTATCTCTCTGCCTGATTAGCAAAATAATCCAAATCAGGCTTTTGGGTGAAAACCTGTCCGGTTAGTATTACAGCAGCTTTCACTCCACCAACCATAAGACTTGCCGCGGCATGGTTCATGCCGTTGTCGCATGTTATGACGGCATATTCCTTGTTGCCGTCAAGCTCATCCGCCATTTCTGACCCAAGTCTGTTACAAGCCTCATGGCTCTTTTCGTAAGACTTATGGAAGTGCATGCACACATCCCTCTGTTTAGAACAGACAAAGCTTGCCGAACATTCTGCATCTGCAATACACGCTGTAATATCAGTGGTTTCCAAGTATAGGTCGAATATCTTGGATAGGTTGGAAGAGTCGGCAATTAATGAAAGTCTACGCACTCCGCTCATTGAATACTCACTTTACAATGGGTTATATATGCAAATATATACCCATGTGATGGTTATAAGAAGGGGAATTGTCAAATTTTAGTTATACTTTTTGTGTATCAGGCGTTTTCCTCCCCTTTTTCCATGAGAATTGTCTTTGCTGCAGCAATTGCCCACATGTCAAAGAATATATCATCAAGGGCGGTAACAACTTCCTGATCAAGCCTTTTTAGTGTTCTACCCTGCATAACCTGGGCAAAAAGGCTATTAAACCTTCCAAACATATCCCCCTGTGTGCCTACCACCCTCTTTAACACGTTGTCAACTTCTTTGCGAAAGTCCATATACTCGGTCGTACCAATGGAGAGGATATGGTTTACTGGATATTTAGAGGGGCGCTTCTTCTCCCCCTCCCAGAAGATAAAACGGAAAAGCCAGAGAAGGTTCGCCGTTTCAACCGTTCGTCCGCCGCTGAGATGGATATAGTCCGAGGTGTAGTTTCTCGCAAACTCTCTATTGTTGCGAATGCGTCTTTGGGTAAACTCTGTTGCGATATCCTGAACGGCGATACGGAACATGTACTCAAGGGACTTGTATAGCCCTTCCACAGACTCCTCGGTACCTTCGACGATATCAGTATGTACACATTCAACATCGTAGCGGTATTTTGATATACGGCTGAGTGATGCTCTTATATTTCTACAGACATCCATAAGATTGCGCAGGTGGCTTCTATCGTCATCATCAAGGGCAACGAGGAGCTCCGCCTTACAGAAGGTTATTAGCGACTTCATATGTGAAAGGGAGGCGTTGTAGTATGCAAAGGGCTCTGGTTCGGGCTCTTCGACCTCAAGAACACGCATCAGAGAGCTTTCACCTCTGCGCAGCTTAGCGTTTCCTGCGTGGATCCACTCTACAAAGTCGCTCTCAAGCTCCTGAGCCTTAACCTCGATATTATCGGCAATATTCACAATCTCTTCCACAACAGAATCGATATCCGCCCTCCCCATCTCTTTTCGATGGAAGGCACTATCCGATGAGAAGATCTTTTTCACCACAATAAGTCGTAATATAAGCTCTGCGTTCTTCAGCAGTCTCACTGCGATGTTTTCAACACCAGCAGTAGCAGTGGGCATCCTGCATCCTCCTTATATTCATTTATAATAATGTAAGTGGTAATTTTGGATGTGTTTGACAATAAGATATACAAATGTTTCTGTCTTTCAATGGGAAAATACGCCCAATTACTATCATGAACTGTAATATCATTTAAATCGCCACCTGTTTGAAAAGGGCTTCTTTTTGGGGTATTATAAGTATGGGTGGCTTATGGAAAAGGGTACGGATTTTCTTGTGGAATTTGGAGGATTGAGGGAGGATGAGGACTTTCGAAGTTGGCTCACCCAGCAACCAGAGGCATACAGTCAGCTTGAAGAGATTCGCATAACCTCGTTAAGATTCAATAAAGCAAGCAGGGCTTACTTCTTGAAGGAACAGCGAAAACACTTCGATCTATACTGGTTTTCAGTATACAGCAGAAAATAACCCAAACTTCCACTACATTGTGGATTAGTTTAAGCTACATATTAATTATCTTAATCTCGTCAAATAAAAAAAGCCGACTGAATTACCAGCCGGCTTAATTGGGGATTTTTTAAAATCGGGACGACTGGATTTGAACCAGCGACCACACCCACCCCAAGGGTGTACGCTACCAAGCTGCGCCACGTCCCGCAGTGCTTTCTCTGTCGAGAAAACAGGTTATATCAAAGACTTAATTCCAAGTCAAGGAATTTTTCATATATTGTCAAAATGCCGTAAAACCCTGCAAAAAGCGGAAATATCGTGAAGGTAAACGTACCCCGACATAGCAAAAAACTACCCTTCAATGTGTTCTTTCTTCGTAACCGCTTCCGCCTTAACACGATCCAGAAGCAGCGCCAATGCAGGCTTAACATTCTCTCTGATATCACCAGCAACAACAAGGAACAAAAGGTCGTCACCCGGCTTCATAACTCCGGACTTCGCCTCGATGGCGATATTGTAAATCCCTTCCATCTCGAGGATTTCTTTCCTTATCTCCTCTATCTTATCGTAATCGGGATAGACCTCAAGCTTGGTAACCTTTGATTTATCCCCACGGGAGCTTCCCCTCACAATACCGTTGTGCACTAGGATCATCCCAACGTTCTCTGCGAAGTCTGGGTCCTGCTTCATCTCTTCAATCTTCTTTGAAATATCCATGAACAACCTCGAGTCTTAGATTTCAGAATTATAAGGATACCGAAGAATACCCCGCCAGTCCAATCACAAAACCATTCTCACCGATAATTACCCATGTTCTCTTCCCTTTACGGCTTGTATCGTTTACATTAAATTTAATAGGAACAATTATTTTAGAGGGGTTTAATGGACATCCTAACAGCTTCGGCTGTCTTTATCATATCAACAGCGGTTATTGCAGTAAGCGGTACTTACCTTGCGAAAACATCCGATGAGCTTGCGGATGTAACAGGTATGGGGGAAGCAGTATTTGGTGCCGTTCTTCTCGGCGGAACAACATCTCTTCCCGGAATCATAACCTCCGTAACCGCCGCATACTCAAACCATCCCGAGCTTGCCGTAAGCAACGCAATCGGCGGGATCGCCGCCCAGACATTCTTTCTCTCCATTGCTGATATATCATACAGAAAGACCAACCTTGAGCACGCCGCAGCATCATTTCCAAACCTGATGCAGGGCACAATGCTCATCGCCCTGCTCTCTCTGGTTATGGCGGGCATAGCGGGACCATCGGCGGAGATCTTCCATTTCCATCCGTTCTCCCTCCTGATTATCATCTTCTACATTGGAGGCTCAAAGCTGGTTTCAAAGGCTAAGGACGAACCTATGTGGCGCCCCAGGCTTACTAGGGAAACGGTTGAGGATGAGCCTGATATTAAGAATATTCGCAAACTCAGCATGAAAGCCCTGATCATAAAATTCGTTCTGCTTGCCGCTGTAGTGGGTACTGCAGGTTACAGTGTTGCAGAATCGGGGATCATCATCGCAGACAAGACCGGCCTTTCCGAATCGTTGGTCGGAGCCCTGTTCACAGCAGTTGCCACTTCCCTTCCAGAGCTTATTGTATCTGTGGCGGCCGTTCGTTATGGCGCATTGACCATGGCCGTGGGGAATATTATCGGAGGAAATACATTCGACGTAATGTTCGTGGCGTTTGCGGATTTCGCCTACCTTGAGGGGAGCATACTGCAGGCGGTTACGATGAACCAGGTATACATGATCGCCATGACCATACTTATGACAGGTGTTTTGATAATGGGCCTGCTGCACAGAGAGGAGCAGGGGCTCGGCAAGATAGGCTGGGAGAGCAGTCTCATATTCGCTGTTTACATACTTGGCAATGCTTTTCTATTCTTTCTAACCTGAGTTTATAAGAAACTGGAGCTTACCCGAAGTATGAAAGAAACTGCTCCAGAGTTGCATTAGGCGCACCGTTTTTAATATGCCTGTAATAATACCTTTTAAGATTTTGAGGTGGTATTGAGTTCTCTTTGACGTATTCGATTATCTCCGCAATGGGCGTTCTGTGGAAGAACTCTCTGACAGTGTGCTCAAAATCACCGGGCGACCTTTCGTTAATAATGAGCTCAGCCACATCAGTTGTTTTCAATGTTGTCATGTACCTTTGCTCCAAGCCTAAACTGCATTCTGACGCTTACTGATAAACTCATCAACAAACCTTCTCAGTGCATTCCTGATAAGGTCCTCAATATCCTCAAACTCTCTTCTTTCACTCCGGCTAATGCTAACTTCCTTCATGATGATCCCAGAGCAGTCCTCCATGAATGTCATAAGACCGCTGTCACTTAGCTGTTGAACGAAATCATCGGTACTAGACCCTGGTCTGTTCTGGAAGTACATGGCAATCCTGTTTTCCCAAATACTTTCACCCTTCTTCATATATCTACCTCTCGGCTCTTCACCGGAAACTGAAAAAACGGAACTTCCCCCCTGAATAAAATCAGTCCGGCAGGCGAACCTATATTAAATATTTCTTAATTCTGCTTATTTTACCAAGATAGTCATCAAGCTCCACATCATGCCCGGATAAACCGGTTTTGTAGTTCTCATAACGTCTTATTCTCTCAAGTTCGGATTCTGTCCTTGATCTTCCTGAATCAATAATTCTGAAGTTCTCGTTTCTCTGCATGTCTTTTAATTCTCCTAAACTAAAAAGGGCTCCCCCCTTATCTTACAATCCGGCGATTGTGCTTAATAAACATGCAATCACTGTGCCATAAAGAATATTTGACTATTAATAAATTATTAATTGCATATGTTAAAATTTGGTTGATTAATAAGGATCTTAGATACGAAAATAGAACTTGAATGCAACTTTTATACATTTATGATGCAACTTTTGTTGCAGCCCTACAATAATTGTTGCACTCTTTCTTAAGGGTAGCGGATATAAAACTGCTTGTAATGAAAATGAATTATTTTTATAATGTGCAAAACAGATTGAAGGGTACAACTTCCCGGTTGATTTTTCAGTGCAGATAACAATGAGGTAGCCTATAGTATGAAGCCAACGATTATAATCGTTGATGATGAAAAGAGTATTTTAGAAGCCTGTGAACTGGTTTTACGTTCAGCCGGCTACGAAAACGTGATCCCTGTACAGGATGGCAGAAATCTGCACGATACCCTCTCAGACAACCCCTATTCCATAGTTCTGCTTGATCTTAACATGCCCCATATTACAGGAAAGGATCTCCTGAACAGCATTGTTAAGGAATATCCCAACATACCGGTAATCATCATCACAGCAAACTCAGATATCGATTCCGCAGTGGACTGCCTGCGAGTGGGTGCATACGACTACTTGGTTAAGCCCCTCGACATAAAGAGGCTGCAGTCATCCATAAAGAACGCCGGCGAACTGCTTAACCTAAGATATGAGGTTTCCTCCCTGAAGTACCAGGCATTCAGGGAGGAGATAAAAAGGCCGGAAGCGTTCTCCCATGTGCTAACAGCAAACCCGAAGATGTCATCCATATTCAGCTATATCGAGGCTATATCAAACTCTGGCCAGCCTGTGCTGGTGCTTGGGGAGACAGGTTCGGGAAAAGAGATGATCGCAAGAGCCATACACAATTCCAGTGGCCTTGAAGGTGATTTTATTCCTGTGGATCTCTCCGGGCTGGATGATACGATGTTCTCCGATACGCTTTTCGGCCATACAAAGGGGGCTTACACCGGTGCGGACAGGGAGCGGCAGGGTCTTGTGGAAAGGGCCGCAGGCGGTACGCTCTTCCTCGATGAGATAGGTGATCTGAACGAACAATGTCAGCTCAAGCTCCTCCGTCTGATTCAGGAGGAGAAGTACCTCCCCCTTGGCTCTGATAAACCCAAGAGGTCGAAGGCGAGGATTGTTGCTGCGGCAAACAAGGAGCTGCATAACATTGTCGGCTCAGAGTCGGGACTGAGGAAGGACCTGTACTTCCGTCTCAGCACACACCTTATTATAGTCCCCCCTCTGCGTGAAAGACCGGAGGATATACGCCTTCTTACGGAGTACTTTGCAGAGCAGTCCGCCGAAGCCATGGATAAACCTAAGCCCGGTATTGATGAGGAGATTATCAATATCCTCTCCTCTTACTCATTCCCCGGAAATGTCCGTGAGCTCAAGGCTCTTGTGGTTGATGCTGTTGCTTTCTCAACTGGCGGAAAATTCCCTGCGGAGATCCTTCGTTCAAGGATGAATACCCACCATACGGTCACAAAGAGCAAGGACACCAACCCTAACGACATCCGTACATTCTTCGGTAAATTTCCCACACTGTCTGAGATGACAGAGCATATTATTGATGAAGCAATGAAGGTCTCGAACAACAACCAGAAGGAGGCGGCAAGGCTTCTGGGGATATCAAGACAGGCGCTCAACAAACGACTCCTAAACCGAAAGGAGCTTTCTGAACAACAGTAATATACATTTGATATAAGGAAACTTATGTCGTAAAGTATATGGAGCTCTCATCATTTATTGGGACTGGCACATGATTTCTTCGGAAGTATATTTATAATCACCAGGCATCCAGACCACTTAACGGAGGCCCTATGGCTGAATTAAAAAAGATACCATTATCAGAACTTAAAACCGGAATGACCGTTGCAAGGGCGGATAGAGCAGGTATATACTTCCCCTTCTACGGAACGCCCATTAAGGATGAAAAACCGATCACCACCCTCCGCAGGGCTGGTGTGGAGTTTGTGTTTATAAAGGAAGAGAAGAAAAACAGCGAATCCTCTCTCTCCGAAGGTGATAAGCTCATTGAGCAGGAGCTTATCGAGCGAACTCAGGATATGGACAAGGCTGAGTTCATCTCTGTGGAAGACACCTCTCCCACCATCGAGGAGGTAAAAAGGGCAGCCCTCATCCACCGGCGTGCCAAGGAGGTTGCCAAGGGGATCCTCACAGATGTCCGCATGGGCAAATCCATCGACACCAACGCCACCAAGGATGTTGTGAACGAGCTTGTGATCTCCTGCATGAACAGCCCCGCAGTTTTTGCCAGCATGACAAGGCTTAAGGACTACGACGACTACACCTTCACCCACTCCCTCAATGTAAGTATCATAAGTATCGCCATAGGCAGAAGGCTGGGCAAATCTGAGAAGGATCTATCCCTCCTAGGTCTCGCCGGCATCATGCACGATGTGGGAAAGATGCTCATACCGGACAGGATCCTCAACAAGCCGGGCAAGCTCACCGATGACGAGTTTAAGATTATACAACAGCACCCTGAGAAAGGGTATGAAAGGTTGAAAAAGGATACAAAATTCCCCGAGGATGTTTCCATAGCAACACTTCAACACCATGAAAAGTCCGACGGATCCGGTTATCCCTGCGGGCTCATGGAGAGGCAGATAAATCCGGTGGCTAAGATTGTCTCCATCGCCGATGTTTACGATGCTGTAACAAGCGACAGGGTCTACCATAAGGGGGTATCCCCCTCCGAAGCTCTCAAGCTTATCTTTGAGAATGCAGGAAAGCACTTTAATGAGACTCTGGTGAAATTCTTCATAAACATCATGGGTATATACCCCGTGGGCACGCTCCTTATTCTGGACACGCAGGAGCTGGCCATTGTTTTTGAAACCAGCCAAAAGGATATAATGCGCCCCACTGTGTTAATGATAACCGATGAAGCTGGCAAGCCCGTTGTGCCTTACCTCTTTGATCTGAGGCAGAACTCCATTAAAACTGGAAAACCTCTTAAAAAGATCATATCATCCATACGGTCGGAGAAATACGGTATAACAACAAATGAGATTATTAATGACTTCGTCTCCGGTAACCCGAAGGCGGTCAAGGTAGGCTGATAAAATAGACGGAATGCTCAGCATCTATATAGGCTCAACGGTTCTCATAGCCCTTGTTGTGTATCTCAGCTGGCGGTATGAGCTTAGTCTGGAGAAGACTACGGTTATCTCAACATTACGGGGCTTTATCCAGCTTATTCTTCTGGGGTATGCCCTTAAATATATCTTCGCCCTTGAGCACCCGGCATGGATAATCCTTGTTATACTTTTCATGACCACCTTCGCTACCCATGCCGCAAGGCAGAGGGCAAACAAGAGGCTGGGGAGCTACAAAACCGCCTTTCTCACCATACTCATATCATCCGGACTGACACTATCCCTCATGTACTTTCTGCGTATCATCCCCTTTGAGATAGAGAAGGCGATACCCGTCGCAGGGATGGCCATCGGCAAAACTATGAATACCTATGCACTTATGGTGGACAGGCTCGAGGGTGAGGTTCAGAAGAGCATAGATATAATCGAAGGTAAAATCGCTCTGGGTGCAAACCTGAAGCAGGCGCTCCAGTCTGTGGAGAAGGCCTCCATACGGATGAGCATGATTCCGGTTATTAATAATATGGCAACGGCGGGTGTGGTTTTCATACCCGGCATGGCAACGGGAATGCTGCTCGCTGGAGCAAGCCCTGTTTACGCCGTATCGTTTCAGATAGCGATATTCTGTATGATAATCTCAGTAAGCATCCTTACTGGTATAATAGGCACAACACTCTTCCGCAGCACCGTTATGTCGGCGGCTATGCTGCGCCCTGCGGATGAAAACTCCTAGCACTCCTTTTGGAAACAGAGCTTTCGGCTCCCTGTCTTTCCGGTAACTATTCTTTCACTTACGTAAAGGGGTACATCCATTTTGAGTGAAAAACGGATTGCATCGGAGGGGCGACAGTCTATATCCTTCTCAACACCCTCAACGTTAAGGTAGAGCTTGGCTGTGAAAACTCCGTCAACGTAATCCTCAATGACAACCCTGTCCACGTTCACATCATCCAGCCCCTTCAAAAGGAAACCGATGGAGTTTATCAGGTTTCTCTCATCGGTATTTTCACCGCAGAGCCGTTTATGAATCATTCTTGCGCCGTCGCTTCCGACGGGGATAGGGAGAACGGTTAATGAATCCAAGGACTCCAGCAGTACCATATACCGCTGGGTAATAGGCTCCTTCAGCACCTGTTTGATCGTCACTTCCTGCATAATTCCAATCCTCTTAAGTTATCTTACCCTTCCGTGGAGACTGTTCGGCTTTGCCTCGTCTATATAGACCATAACGAAGTCCCCCGGCTTGAGATCCCTGTCAGATTTAAAGTTAACTACCCTATTCTGCCTGTTCCTTCCAGTGAAATGTTTTGCATCACGCTTACTCGCCCCTTCTACCATAACCTCAACGCTCTCCCCCTCGAAACGGGTGGAATTCTCCATAGAGATACGCCTCTGCACATCCAGAAGCTCGGCCAGACGCATCTTCTTAACGGAGAGGGGCACATCATCCTCAAAACGCTCCGCACCGGTTCCGGGTCGAACGGAGTAGTTGAAGGCGAAAAGGGTATCGTAGCGTATCTCCTCCAGCGAATCAATGGTTCGGCGGAAATCCTCATCGGTCTCTCCGGGAAATCCTACAATAAAGTCTGAGGAAAGAGCAAGCCCCGGGATCTGTTCTTTTGCTGCCAAAACCTTATCACGATATTCCCCGTAGGTGTACTTCCGGTTCATCCTCTTCAGTACAGAATCGGAACCCGCCTGGAGCGGGAGATGGAGGCTTTCACAAACCACGTCAATATCTTTAACAGCCTCAACAAGTTCATGTGAGAAATCCTTTGGATGGGATGTCACAAAGCGTAACCTCTTCACACCCTCAATCTCACTCACCTTAGTTAGAAGTTGTGGAAAATCTATTTTTTCTTCAAGGTTTTTTCCGTATGAGTTCACATTTTGTCCAAGAAGAGTTATCTCCCGGGCACCTTTATCTGTAAGATAGCTTATCTCATCCAGTATCTCGGAGACATCCCTGCTCTTCTCACGCCCACGTACATAGGGGACGATGCAATAGGAGCAGAAGTTATCACACCCTTTCATGATCGTAACGAAGGCGCTCGGGCCTGTTTCCCTCTCAAAACCGGGCAAAGTGAGCTCGCCGGAATCCATCTCGGTGAAGCAGACCTTCTCCCCCTTCTCCACAAGGCTTACAGCCTCCTGAAGCCTTCCCACGGCATCGGTTCCAAGGACGAAGTCTGTCTGGGGGAAGGATTTGATAAGGTTCTCCCCCTCCTGCTGGGCAACACATCCACACACGCCTATCTTAAGCTCTGGATTTTTCCCTCTAAGCTGCTTAAGCCGCCCGAGTTCACTTCCGACTTTGTGCTGGGGTTTTTCTCTTACGCTGCATGTATTTATAAGGCAGTAGTCCGCATCCTCGGGGGAATCTGCCTGTGAAAAGCCCATGGCGGTGAAGAATGCGCCTATCCTTTCCGAATCGTACTCGTTCATCTGGCACCCGTAGGTGCTTATATAAAAACTCCTGCTCAATTTCTCAGTATGCTCCTTCTTTCTTTATCACAACCCCGAGGGTCTTCATAATTATCAGTATATCGAGCCATATGCTCCAGTTTATAACGTACCAGCTGTCCAGGCGGACACGATCATCGTATGCAGTATCACTCCTGCCGCTTACCTGCCACAGCCCTGTTATACCGGGCTTAACCATGCGGTAGTATTCGCCGTCTTTACCGTAGTGCTCCTCTATCTCGCTTTCCACTATGGGTCTGGGACCCACGACGCTCATATCACCCTTTAGAACATTGATAAACTGGGGCATTTCGTCAATGGATGTTTTGCGCAGGATTCGCCCCACTTTGGTTATGCGGGGGTCATTCTTAAATTTGCGGCTCCGTCTCCACTCCTCTGCCCTCACTGGATCGTTCTTAAGGATATGCTCAAGCCTTTCGGCGGAATCGGTATACATGGAACGCATCTTGAGTACACGAATCCTCTTTCCGTTCTCCCCCACCCGCTCGTGGCTGTAGAAGATGTTCCCCCTCGAATCCAGCTTTATGAGTATCCCCGCAACAAGCATGATAAGCCCAACAAAGGGGAGAACTGCTAGGGTGAAGGCTATGTCGAAGGCTCTCTTGGCGTATTTATTGAAGCGTGAGGCGAGGTTGTTTTTCGCCTTAAGCAAGAATGTCCTGTGGCGAAAGAGGTAATGAAACTCACTGTTCATCATTATCCCGCGTCCTGCATCGGGAACGGTTACAATACCCTTTATCCGCCTGCGCACCTTTGTGGTAAGCTCGGTTATCTCATCCTGGGTAAACTCGCTCTCCACGAAAACCACTGTATTAACAGCCTCGAGGAGTGAATCGATTCCGCCGGTGTATACTGGGTATTCATGCCCCGCCGCCCGCAAAGTCTTTGAGCCGCATTCAAGCTTCCCGTAGAAGCCGTATATCTCATACCCGTAGTTCCTCTCCGCCAGAATCGCCTCAGCGGCAGAGGCGGAATCTGCACCGCATCCGGCAACAAGGATTTTATCCGTACCCACCCCTAGAGCAAAAAGAACCCTTTTGCCTGCTATGCGGAGAAGGGGGAAGATAAGCATGGAATAGAACCAGAGAAAGAAAAGCGTAAGACGTGATACCATATCGGTCATGCGACCGATGGATACGAGGGCAAAGACTATGAGCAGACTGAAGGTTACAGCGCCCATAATGTTCTTTGCCTCCTCCATGGCGGGCTGTCTGCCACCGTAGAGCCCTTTGTAGGAGATGGTTCCAAGGAGTATGAGAGGGATCCACCAGAGACCTGCAAAGTAGGCAAATGAGAACTCGAAATCTATGACCCCGGGGAAAAGAACATCCACTGCGGTTCTTGAAAGCACCGCCGCCTCAAGGGAAGTATAAAAGGCAAGCAAATCTATGATAATAAGAAAGATAAAGAAACTGCGCCTAGCCATCACTCAACCTTTTTATCGCCTCGTAAACACGCTCCGGCGTAATCTCTTCCATGGGAAAACCCTTAACATCCTCGAAACCGAGGCTTATGACAGGCTTGCCCGATGCCAGTGATATTACGTTACCGCATCCACCCCACCTGTCCGGACGGACGGGTCCGCATATATCCACAACACGGCAACCAAGAGCCGCCGCAAGATGCATTATACCCGTATTAACACTGATTACAAGCTTAGAGCAGACAAGAAGCCGTGCCGTATCCTCAAGGCTATTACCCGTGAACGCCCTACCTCCGCACAGCTTCGCCAGCTCCTCCGCCCTTCGGGCATCCTTGGCTGCTCCTGTGATGACTATATCGCAATTTCCGAGCATGGAAGCCAGCTTTACCCAGTTATCATCCCGCCATTCCTTCTTCGCCGCAAGCCTTCCACCGGAAAATGGGTGGAAGACAACAACATCCCCCTTTTCAGGCTCTTTATCAAGCCCTATGGACGGTTCTGCTCCTGTGGTGACACCCACCTGTTTTATGAGGCATCGGTAATTATCAAGCTCATGGAGCGTTCCGGAGTGTGGAACGGTTATATCGTAGCAGTAGTGCCTGTACTGGGAGGGCGTACGGAAGCCGATACGGCATTTCCCCTTTGATGAGAGCGTTAGAAGTGCATCGAAGCGTGGCCATGAACCGAAATCAATGGCCAGATCAAACTCCCCCAGCCCCCTCACGGTACGAAATGCCCCAACGGGGTCCTTGTGGTTAACTGGCACAACCCTGTCTACCCCGTCTATCATCCCTGCCAAAGGTGCGTTATCGTGCCCTGTGACAAATACAATGCTGCATCCGGGGAAGCTTCGGCGAAAATCCTCCACCACTGCAGAGATCAACACAGTATCACCTATGGCTGCGCTCTTTATGAAAAGAACACGCCTGAGGCTCCGGGGGATTGGGCGTTTTATCCTGAAGACGGAAAGTGAGAACAGGAAAGGGGGCAGCACATACCTGTCCAGAAAGCGTATTAGCCCCCCTGTTCTGCCCATATTACTTTATATATCCGCCGGTATTCTCCAGCACCATCAAATACTCTCCAACACCCTCTTCAAGGGTTCGGAAATCCCCCTCATAGCCAATCTCACGAAGCTTTGAGAGATCCGCCTGGGTATATGCCTGATACTTCCCTTTAAGCTTCTCGGGGAAGGGAACAAACTCAACCTCAACATCCGGATAGCTCTCCTTCATAGCCTCTGCAATGTCGAAGAAGCTTCTTGCCTTTCCAGTTCCGCAGTTGAAGATGCCTGAGAGCTTGGGGTTTTCGAAGAAGAACATATTAACATCCACAACATCCTGAACGTGAATGAAGTCCCGCCGGAAATCCTTGCTCCCCTCAAAGAGCTTGACCTTGTTGTCCTCCTTCATCTGGTTGAAGAAGTGATATGCAACGGAAGCCATACTCCCCTTATGATTCTCCTGGGGACCGTATACGTTGAAATAGCGAAGCCCCACAACCTGGGAATTAAGCTTGCCGAGCCCTCTTATATAGTTGTCGAAGCTGAACTTGGAGAAGGCATAGATATTCAGAGGATACTCGCACTCCTCCGCTTCAACAAAGCCGTCGTCCCCGTTGCCGTAAATTGAGGCGGAGGATGCATAGATGAAGCGGATCTTCTTCTCAAGGGCGAAGAGGAGGAGTTCACGGCTGAACTCGTAGTTGTTCTCCATCATGTAGCGGCCGTCCGTCTCCATGGTGTTGGAGCAGGCTCCCTGATGGAAGATAACATCGATATCCTCCTCGATATAGCCTAGGAATTCGAAAAAATCTTTCTTATCAACATAATCTCTGTATTTAAGCCTGTTAAGGTTCAGGTGCTTCTGAGAGTTTGAAAGGTTATCGACTATGAGGATATCGTCTATCCCCCTGTCGTTCAGCCCTTTCACAATATTGCTGCCGATGAATCCGGCTCCGCCTGTTACTATATACATTCTATTCTCCTTTACTCTTATCGATTATTTTAGTCGTGGAATAGCCGTCCACAAAGTCGATTATTACCGTCTTTGCGGCATACTCACGCCCCACAACAGTTTCTGGGGTGTAGTCCCCCCCTTTCACAAGGAAATCGGGCTTAATACGGGAGAGCATCTCCGCAGGGGTATCCTCACCGAAGGGTACAACGTAGTCCACCGATTCCAGAGCGCTCAGAACCTCCGCCCTGTCCTCTTCGCTGTTAACAGGTCTCGATTCACCCTTGAGCCTTCTCACCGATTCATCGGAGTTAAGCCCGAGAACAAGCACATCCCCCAGTTCCTTGGCCTGCTTGAGATAGGTCACGTGACCTTTATGGAGGATATCGAAGCATCCATTGGTGAAGACAACCTTCTTCCCCCTGCCACGAAGCCCTTCCAGCTCGTCCATGAATTCATCAAGGGTCATATATGAACGCCTTGTGTTAAGACTGTTCAGTTCGTCGATCTTAACGGGGACGGTGCCCATCTTGCTAACAACGATACCCGCCGCCTTATTGGCTGTGATCGCAGCTTCCTCGAGGCTTGCACCTCTGGAAAGGGAAGCGGCCAATGTGGCAACCACCGTATCCCCCGCACCGGAGACATCGTAGACCTCCTTGGCAACGGTGGGTATATGAACAACGCTCTCCTCGGTGATAATACTCATCCCCTTCTGGGATCGGGTTACTATAATGGATTTAACACCGAAACGTTCGATAACCTCACGGGCGCATTCGATTATCTCATCGTCCTCGTTCGGGATGTTTCTCCCGGCGACCTCGCCGAGCTCCTTCACATTGGGGGTAACGATATCCGCCCCCTTATAGCGTGTCCAGTCATGCCCCTTGGGGTCTATGATAACGGGTATCTCAAGGCCTATGGAGCGGCCGATTATATATCTGCATACCTCATCGGTACATACACCTTTGCCGTAATCGGAGAGTATCACAGCACCGCACCCATCTATGGAGTCATCCACACGCCGGCGCATCTCCTCCATATCATCAGACTGAAGAGGAGCGGGCTCCTCGAAGTCGAGCCGAACTATCTGCTGTTTCTCCCCCACAACACGAAGCTTGGTCACTGTGGGGAAATCACGCTCAATGAAACTGCATTCCGCCCCAATCTCGCTAAGGAGGGAGCGGACCTGCTCCGCATTCTCATCCCTGCCGCAGGAACCAAGTACAACGGCATCAGCCCCCAGATGGGCTATATTGCTCACAACGTTTCCCGCACCGCCAAGGGTGTCCCGGGTACTGTTTACCTTAACCACGGGTACAGGTGCTTCGGGGGAAATCCTCCCCACGCTTCCAAAGAAGTACCTGTCCAGCATTATATCTCCGACAACCAGCACCTTAACGCCGGTAAAATCGTAAACCTTCATCCTTTCTATCTCCATAAATTCATGAAATTTTATCAGTTCCGTGTGGAACAGGGGGTATTTTTAGCACGAAGATAGGATTAACTCAATCAGTTACTCCGACAGCATCTCACGCAGACGGCCCTTCTTGCGCAGAGACTCCTGATAGTTAGGGTCACCGGGGCGTACCTGCTCCAGCCAGTACAAAGCATCGTTCAGCTCAACATCGCTCGGTTTCTGTCTTTCGAGGAGCTCGTTATACCTCTCTGAACCAATCCTGTAGGCTATCTCACTCCGAAGGCGCATGGAGCGCTCGGTCTGTTCGGGAAGGGTGTTAAGCGCCTCAAAGGCACGCTCACTGTAACCCTGTTCAAATAGTCTCTGAGCTCGCTTGAACTGCTGTTCGGGGGCCTTGTTAAGAACCGTTTCCGATTCGGAGGCTATCTTCTTCATAAGCTCCAGTGCCTCCTCGTAGGAGACCGAATCCGATGGCACATTATCCGCAAGGTCATAGGCACGGGACAGGCTGAGCTTTGCCTTATCGTACTCACCCTGCATCGCCTGATTCATACCCTGCTGGTAGAGCTTTTTAGCGTTTTTGAGATTTTCAAGACCGGTTATGATAGCATAAAGATCACCCTTGAGTATGAGTGCACGGCGGTTGTACTGGTTCTCGTCCAGCGCCTGCTTCACAGTTTCATGGGCTTCGTAGTACCGCTCTTCCTCGTAAAGTTTTTTCGCCTCCCGGTAGTAATCCCAGCTCTTGTCCTGCATGGTGTTGTATATACCCGCAGCGGCCAGTATAAAACCGAGAGTCAGGGCTATTATCGCCCTTTTCCACCGTTTGCTCATTGAAGCTGGCTCTCCAGATACGCCTTGATATCCTCGGCTTTAACCTTAGCGGTTATCCCCTTCGCTTCATCGGTTTTGCCAAGCTTAATCTTTGCCATGGCAAGGAAGTAACGCTCTCTGTCCTCATCAGCATCCTGCATAAGAGACTCAAGCTCTTTGTACCGCTCACTGTCCAGCAGGATCTGCGCAATGCTCTCTCTGTTGGAACAGCCGCTAAGGACATCGAAATCGCCGGGATAGAGTTTCTTATCTATCATGTACGGTATGTAGTCGCATATATCTATGAGCCTTTCATCCGAAAGACCATCCACGAATTCTGTGAGACCTTCGCCTCCGTTTTTCACAAGGCAGGCGGTTTTAAGCCTTACAAACTCACGTCCACCGCCGGGGATACACCTGTCTGCAAGGGAACAGTCAAAGCTTTTGTCCTGCTCTCTGTATGCCTCTATAGCTCGGCAGTATACACCTTTGTCGTAGTTGTACTTGTCGCCGTGGAGCTCGTATATATCTGTATAGATCTTATACTTTTTAAGATCCCACACCCGGGAAAAGGCCAGAGACAGGATATCCCTGTCCTTATAAACCTCGTATACATCCCAGAAGTCGGGGAAGTTTCCGTTCTTGTAGAAGTAGTGTCCGAAAAAACGTGCCTGGGATTTATTAAGCTTCTTCTCATTCAAGGAGTTAAAGAGTTTTTTGACCGATTCAGGGTGGTCCTTTATCTCCAGGGCTGCGTTCACACGCACATCCGTTCCTCTCCCCTTATCCGCCACAATGTCTGCAACATCCGAATCCACCGGGCATTCGGAATCAACATATATATCGATCCTCCGGGGCCCTGCATCCTCCTGCAGATAAGTTTTCGCACCCGTACAGTCGAGCCTTACAAGCATGCGCATACGATCGGTAAGCATCTGTACCCTGTCGAAACGCTCATCCTGCACATCCTCGATCTGCTGAAAGTACGCATAGGCCTCTTTGTAGTCTTCGCCGATTATTTTTATGCGGTAAAGGAGGTATTTGCTGTAGTTAATCTTTGCTGTTTCCGATGCATCGGCAAGATACTCGTTCAGGCTCATCTCGGAGATTTCATATAAGCCGTCCCGAAAGGCGTTAAGCCCCACAAGGTAGTCACCCTCTGCACTGCGGGCAGAAGGTGCCGAGACTAAAATAAGGATGGCCGCAAGGAATGCGGCCCCAAGGTTTTTCGTAATGTAAACGGGAAATACTCTGGATACTCCCCCTAGTCTTTCAAGCATTGTGCAAGCACCTCAACGGGGTGTTTTATCTTTTTATCCGACATGTGCTCCATCTGGATGGTGCATGTGGGGCAGTCGGTAACACCGTAGTCGCAGTGTGCGGCATTCAGCTTACGCAGCATAGGCTCGCCTATTTTAGCAGAGGTTTCATAGTTTTCCGCCATCATTCCCCAGCTTCCCGCCATACCGCAGCAGGAGCTGTTCATATCCTCCACCTCAACGCCGGGGATATTACCCAGCATCTCAACGGAAGCGTTATCATCCTTCTGAACCCTCAGATGGCAGGACTTGTGATATGCAAGCTTGAGGCCACACTCCTTCATATCAAGCCTGTCAAGCCTCCGGTTTACCAGAGTGCTTATATGGATCGTCTTCTCTTTGATCTCGCTTATTATATCATCGCTTAGCATATATGCCCACTCTTTCAGAAGTGAAAGCCCGCAGGAGGAGCATGTAACAACGACATGATCCGCCTCTTTGACCATATCACCCCATTTATCAAGGTTCTTCTTGATCCTGGCTCTCGTCTCCTCAAGCATACCCTTGGAAATAAAGGGGACACCGCAGCAGACCTGTTCGGGAACGCTTACCCTGCAGCCGAGCTTTTCGAGAACGTCCACTGCGCTTGTGCCAATCTCCGGATTGATATATCCGGCGTAGCACCCTGCGAAGTAAACTACCTTAAGATCCCCACCTTCGCCAAACTCTCTTCCATCCAGTCTTTCATAGAGGGACTTACCTTTGAAAGATACAAAGGGACGCTCGGCTGATACACCTGTAACAAGCTCCATAGCCTTTCGGTTAAGCTTGAGCTTCATACTTGCGGCGATGAGCGGGCTCACCTTATGGGTGTATTTACCCATAAGATCGCAGCTTGATACTATCTTCTTATCAAGGGGTGCTCCGACACGCTTAACATACTGCCCCTTCGCCTCGATGGCGAGCTTCGGGATATTTACGTTAGAGGGGCACTCCATAACACAGCTTCCGCAGTTGACGCATTTATTCATGACGCTCTGGAAGGCCTGCTCATAGAGGGATTCATTATCTATGGCGCCGCTGATCAGTGCACGAAGGACGTTCGCCTTCGCCTTCGGGGCGGCGGTTTCATCCCTTGTGGCCTTAAAAACGGGGCACATGCGGGTTGCGGTGGTAACAGTCGTACATTTTGAGCACCCGTGACACTTCTCAGCCTCATCGGTGAACCCTTCGTTCCATACCAGCATCTTCCCGGTGAGATCCCTGCTGCCGTAGTCCGAGCCGAAACGGAGGAACTTCTGCATCTGATATGGGTCATGTATGGTTTTTATATCGGGATTGAGAAGAAAGTCACCATCAAGGATGCTCTTTGTCTCCATAAAACAGCCGTAGAGGTCCTTGTACTGGTCCTTGACATAGGTGGAGCGGATTCTGCCGTCCCCGTGCTCACCGCTCACGACTCCGCCGAGGGAGCTAACCAGCTCAAACAATTCATCGGCAAGAATTTTGAGAAGGTCTATATCGTGGGGATCCTTCATATCAAGGAGGGGTCTTGTGTGGAGGAGCCCCTTGGCTATATGGCCGTAAATGACGAAATCGCACCCGTGTTTTTCAAGGAGGGAGTAGATCCCTTCGAAGTACTCCACAAGGTTGTCCGTAGGTACAGCGGCATCCTCAATAAGAGCGATGATCTTCTTGCGCCCCTGCAGTTTATAGAGTATCGGAACCGCAGCCTTGCGCACAGCCCAGAACTTTGCCTTCTCATCGGCACTGGCGGCGACGTTCGCTTCGGTGGTAAGATGCTCCACCGTCTTCATAGCTTCTTCGGCCTTCTCCCTCGTTTCGTTCTCATCAAAGCCGTCGTACTCGATCATAAGAACGTTGTCGATACCCTCGGGTATCGCCTTCTTGAGCTTTTCGTCGGATTCACGTGCAAGGTTCAGCAGGGATTTATCCATTATCTCAATACCGGAAGGACCGGAGGGCAGAACCGCCTGAACAGCCTTTGCGGACTTGACGATATCATCGAAATAGGCAACAACGAGGCTGTCGTAAGGGGGCTTTTCATGGAGGCGGAAGGTCATGCGGGTAACTATGGCAAGGGTCCCTTCGGAACCGCCAAGGAGCTTACCGAGCTTAAGCTGACCATCCTCCACTAGGGAGCGTAGGTTATAGCCGGAAACGTTGTATTTAACATCGGGGTAGCCGTTCTCTATGGTCTCCCTGTTCCTTTCATAAAGATCAAATAACCTTCTGAAGCGTGGAGGAAGTTTATCATAGGGAGTCTGTTCGATCTCTTTTATGGTTGTGACAAGACCGTCACTGAAAACAATCTCCGCATCCTCGATATAATCCGATACGTTGCCGTATTTAACCGAATGGGCTCCGCTGGCGTTTGTTCCGTACATGCCCCCGAAGCTGGCATATTCACCGCTTGAGGGATCCGGCGGGAAGAAGAGATTCTTACCCTTAAGTTCCGCCTCCAGCTCTCCGAACCGGTAGCCAGGCTGGCAGGTGAAGGTTTTCCCTTCGGAGTCTATCTCTATAAGCTTGTTCATGTATTTGGTAAAATCGAGGACAATACCACGCCCCACACTCGAACCACAAAGGCCGGAACCGGCTCCTCTGGAGTGTATTGAGAGTCCGTAGCGTGTGGCAAAGGCCGTTACGGCGAGAACATCTTCCCTGTCCAGGGGATAGATAACGCAGGCGGGCTCCACCCTGAAAATACTTCCGTCTGTGGAATGGAGGTATCTGCGCACCGTATCGGTGTATACATCACCCTTTATGTTATCCGATAGTTCCTCAAAGATATTTCTCGTAAGCTGGGGCATTTCATCTCCTCACATAAGATCGTATCAGTTTAGCGGTTAAGTATTAATAATAGTTTAAAACGCAAAAATTGAAAGTGAATTTATCCCCATAATTCCTCCGTTTAGTGATCATAATGCTTGCCAAATAAGACACTGGTGGATTATCGTTACCGTCATGAAAAAGATAAGAATTGCTGTAACCATAGGTGACCCTTCAGGTGTAGGCCCGGAGATTGCCGCCAAGCTCGCCCTTGATGAAGAGATAAACAGAATTGCAGAGCCCGTATTCATAGGCTACAGGTTCATTATGGAACACGCCTTCAAGAAAATTCTTGGACGGGATATACCCGAAGACATAATTATTGAAGAACCCGATGCTACCGAAGAATTCGAGCTTATCCCCGGAACTATCAGAGGGGAGTACGGTAAAGCATCCATGATGTTCATAGAAAAGGGTGTCGACATGTGCATGAGCGGCAATGCAGATGCGCTATGCACCTGCCCCATAAATAAGAAGGCGATCCAGCTCGGAGGATACCCCTACCCGGGACATACCGAGTTCCTCGGCTACCTCACCAGAAGCACCAGTTTCTCCATGCTCCTTGTGGGAGAGAAGATCCGAAGCGTTCTAGCGACTACCCACCACGCCATCGCTGAGGTTCCCGAGATCCTGAACGAGGATAAGATCATTACCGCCGTAACAAACGCCCATAAAGCGGGCCCCTTCTTTGTCGGCAGAGAACCGAGGATAGCCGTCTGCGGTCTTAACCCCCATGCGGGCGATAACGGTGCTCTCGGTATAGAGGAGCAGACCTTTATTAAGGATGCGATCCGCAAACTGCGCAGGAAGGGGATAGACATCGATGGTCCCCTTCCTGCAGATTCTGTTTACCCAAAGGCGCTCAAGGGTGAATACGACTTTGTCGTTGCCATGTACCATGACCAAGGGATGATCCCTGTCAAGATGGAAGCCTTCGGGGAGGCTGTTAACGTAACGCTGAATCTTCCCATCGTACGTACCTCTGTGGATCACGGCACAGCCTTCGACATTGCAGGAAAAAACACCGCCGGTTACTCAAGCCTTAAAAAGGCGTTCACAACCGCTGTTAAGATGGTGGAAAATGCTCGATCTGCTTAGCATATTCAAATCCGAAGCGGGAAGAACAAAGAAATACTTCGGTCAGCACTTCCTCACCAATCCCCACATACTCGAGCTTATCGCCGAAAGTGCGGGAGTTGGAAAAGGTAGCAATGTGATGGAGATAGGACCCGGCTGCGGAGTGCTCACCCATCGCTTCCTTGAAAGGGGTGCCAGTGTACAGGCTGTGGAGATAGACGGCGATCTAGCCTCCTTCCTGAAAAGATATCTGCATATATACCCCGGTTTCTCCGTTATCAACGAGGATTTCCTCAAAGCGGATCTCAGCCTTATTGAGGGTGAGGATCTAATCATAGCGGGCAACCTCCCCTATAACGTCTCTGTGGATATCACCGTAAGATGCACAGATCTCCACAGCCGCACCAAAAGCATGGTGTTCATGTACCAGAAAGAGGTTGCGGACAGGATCAATGCAAAACCTAAAACGAGGAATTACTCCTCCATAACCGTACTAACCGACTACTACTACACCAAGAAAAAGGTGCGTGACATATCGGGCGGACAATTCTGGCCCAACACAAAGGTAACCTCAACCATACTCCTCTTCACCCCGAGGGAGAGACAGCTTGAGGATAGTGAAACCGAACAGCGGTTCCTAACCTTCGTTCGTACTTGCTTCCAGAAGAAGCGTAAAACCCTTCGCAACAACATGGCCGCCCACGGAAATGCCTCCGAACTCATAAGACGTGCAGGCTTCAAGGAGAGCATACGGGCGGAGGAAATGGAGCTGGAGGATTTCATAAAGCTATTCAGGATAATAAATGAAAACAACGAGATTTGACGAGCTTACATTTACGGTTTTTGATACGGAAACCACCGGAATATCACCCAAAAAAGGGGCTAAGCTGTTGGAGATAGCCGCAGTTCGTGTGGAACCGGGCTTTAAGATAAACCTTAACGAAAGATTCGAAACACTCATCGACCCCGAATGCAGCATCCCCTATCAGGCCTATGCAGTGCACGGAATCAGCCGTACCATGGTTAAGGGGAAGCCCACCGACAGGGAGGTTATACCCTCCTTTCTTGAATTTACAGGCGAAAGCATTGTAGCAGCCCATAACGCAAGGTTCGACTGCTCATTCATAATGCACTGCGTTGATAAACACTCACTCGGGGATGTGCCCCCCATGGTTATCGATACAGTGAAACTTGCCAGAGCCGCCTTTCCCGGTCTGCCAAGCTACTCCCTTGATAGCCTTATGAGAAACCTTGAGCTGGATGTACCCCTCCCCGCAACATACAGGCACAGAGCACTCTTCGATGCGGCACATACCGCACTCCTTCTGGCAAATTGCTTCAAAGAGCTGTATGCCAGAGGAATAGAGACTCCCGAGGCACTTTACAATGACACAAAAGGATCATTTTACCGCTGGCCCGCTTAAAGCACTTGCAAAAATGATAGAACACAAATAGAATTTTACTGTTTTAATAACAATCATACTTATACTACTAAGCCCGCCGAGGAGGAACCATGGGTATAAAGGACTTCCTGACGGAAAAGATCAAGAAAGTCAGCTCTACTAAGAAGGATATAAAGGAGAATCTCTGGTCGAAATGCTCCCATTGCGGCGAGATTAGCTACTGCCAGGAGATTGAAGACAACTTTCAGTGCTGTCCAAAATGCGATTTTCATTTTCCCGTCTCAGCATTACAGAAGATCGGATTCATAACCGATGAGAATACATTCACGGAGTTTGACTCCGGCATCCGCTCACTGGATCCGCTGAAATTCCGTGATTCAAAGAAGTACCCCGACCGGATCAAGGCGGCTGTCAGAAAAACCGGAATAAACGATGCATTCATCTCCGGCGTTGGAGCTGTTAACGGGCGTGAGGTTAATATCGGCGCCTTCGAATTCGCCTTCCTTGGCGGAAGTATGGGAAGCGTTGTGGGTGAGAAGATAACCCGCCTTGTGGAGAACGGCATCCACCATGGAAGACACGTTGTAACCATAAGCTGTTCCGGCGGTGCTAGGATGCAGGAGAGTATACTCTCCCTCATGCAGATGGCAAAAACCTCCGCCGCCCTCACTAAGCTTAAGAAAGAAGGACTAGGTCATATATCACTGCTGACAGACCCCACCACCGGCGGAGTTACCGCAAGCTATGCGATGCTTGGGGATATTATTATTGCTGAGCCCGGCTCACTCATTTGCTTCGCAGGACCCAGAGTTATCGAACAAACCATACGCCAGAAGCTCCCCGAGGGCTTCCAGCGTGCAGAGTTCCTGCAGGAACACGGTATGGTGGACTTTGTCTCCCATAGAAGGGACTGGAAAAACAACATACACACCGTGCTGGATTTCTTCGGAAAACAGTAATTGAGTTCCGAAACACTCTTCGGTGAACATTACAGAGTAACAGGGGAGTTCAAAAACCTTGAGCTCACCCTCGGGCGCATTGAGACTGTGCTGGATATTCTCGGATTTGAGGAATCTTCTCTGGGTCATGTTATCCATGTAGCCGGCACAAACGGCAAAGGCTCCACATGCTCCTTCATCCGTGATATCCTTGAGGAACAGGGGTATAAAACCGCCCTATTCTCCTCACCACATATAGAAACGGTCCGTGAGAGAATTGTTCTGGATTACGATCTGATCTCAGTGGATGATTTCGACAGGATATTCAGCGGCATCAAAGACCTCTGCACAGAACACAACCTAAGCTATTTCGAGGCTTTAACCGTATGCGCCCTGCTCTATTTTGCGGAGAACTCCCCCGATTACACCATCCTCGAAACAGGACTCGGCGGAAGGTTCGACGCCACCAACATTATAGAAAACAAGACCCCGGTAATAACAACCATAGCCTACGACCACGCCGCATATCTGGGGAATACCATATTCAAGATAGCGTGGGAGAAGCTAGCCATAGTCAAAAAGAACTCACCCGTTTTCGTCGGCGCAAACACCGGTGATGTGGCTGATTTAATCCGCGTAAAGCTCCGGGATAAAGCTATCTTCATCAAGCCGTTCTCCGAAAACGAGAGACTTCCAAGACCCTATGATGCAAACCTCAGGCTTGCCGAGGCTGTCTGCTCACACCTGCTGAAAGAAGATGTCCTCTGCGAAGACCCCATACTCCCCATGTGCAGAATGGAGAGAATAGGCAACATAATACTGGATGGTGCCCATAACCCCAACGGACTTCTTAGCCTGCTCACCGGCATGGGTCCTCCTCCAGCCGTTATCGTTCTTTCTTCCACCGAAGAGCGGGATATTCTAAAGATGACAGCCATCGCAGAGCGATACTGCCGAAAGGTTATCCTCACCGAAATACCGGATAACGAGAGGAGCGTAAATCTCTCCAAACTCCCGTCGGGACCTTACACATTGATACCCGACTGCTCTAAAGCCCTTAATAAAGCGGTTGAAGTCGCGGGAAATGCTGATATACTTGTTTCCGGATCGCTCTATCTATGTGCTGCGGCTCGTAAACTTCTCTGGGAAAACGGCATTTAAATGAGACCCTTACTTCTATTCTCTCTACTCTTTCTGTTCGCTATATCTGCTTATGCAGAAAGCGTTACCCTTACGGCGGATACCATAACCAGCCCGGACAACAAAACCTTCAACGCCGAGGGGAATGTTGTGATCCTGCGGGACAACGCCACAATGAAAGCGGACAGGGTTAGATACAACAAGGAAACGGGCCTGCTCGAAGCCTTCGGTTCTGTAAGGGTTCTTGAGGGAAACAACCAGTTTACCTGCAACCGTCTCAAATACGATACAAACACAGAGAAAGGCACATTCTACGATGCTGAAGGGTTCGTTGAACCATTCCACAGGTTTCAGGCAGAGAAGCTGGAAAGAACGGGGGATGTTACCTACATACTCAACAAAAGCAGATTCTCCACCTGCTCCGGTCCTGTCCCCGATTGGTCCTTCACCTCCTCCTATGCAAGGATGGATATCGGTAAATACATAAAGGCAAACCACGCCGCCATGCGTATAAAGGATGTACCCATAGCCTACACCCCCTACTTCGTCTACCCAATTAAGAAAGAGCGTGAGAGCGGCCTGCTTATCCCGAAGATAGGTAGCTCTTCAAAGCGGGGAAGCTATCTGGGGCTTAAATACTTCCATGATATCGATGTAAACAAGGACTTCACCATCGGTCTGACCCCATACACCAGCGGACTTTATCAGATGATCGGCGAATACAGGCATGTGATAACGGAGAACGAGCGTGTATACCTGTACGGCGAATATATGGACGACTGGATGAGCGAATCCGATGAGCAGGACCGCTGGATGCTGTTTCAGGATACAAACCTTAAAACTTCCAAAAATACAGAGCTTTACCTTGATGTTAACTACGTCTCCGACTTCCGTTATCTGCGTGACCTTGGCGATCTTGAGATGCTTCAGAGCCAGACCCAATACGACAACCCGGATAACAAATTCTACGCCGAGGCAAAGTTTATCGGCAGATGGAAATACGCCGATGCCGCAGTTCGCCTCAAGAACGACATGCAGTATCGGGATTACGACGACAGCTACAAACGCACCGATGTATACCGCTCACCCAACCTCTACGTTAAGAAGAACCTCCGGTTCACAAACTTCGGTATCAACTACAGGGCAGACTTCGACCGTGTGCGCTATTCCGAATACCGCTACTATATGGATACAGAGAATTCACGCTCCATACAGCAGAAATACACCCGACTGCACGCCTCAACGGAGTTTTATGTTCCCATCAACATGCAGATCGCCACATTACGCCCTTCTATTACCGTTTACGCCACACACTGGAGCGACTTTGACAAAGAAGTGAGCGTAAAGGAGACTGGAGACCACTTCTACGCAGAGATCGAAGAGGATGGCGGGGTAATAAACCGCAGGCTATACAAAGGAGCGTGGCAGATTTCACTAAACGAGATTTACAGAAAATACGACAGCTTCAAACACTCCATATACAACACATTCCGCTACGAGGAGATACCCGAGCTAAACCATTCCGGCATACCGGATAGAATCCCCTATGACGAAATTGAGAAGAGAAAGCTATACACCTATACACTCAAAAACTACCTCAAAGGGGATGACTGGACCTTCAAAGGGGGCTTCGATCAGGGTTATGACCTCCACGAGGATCAGTCCCGGTTCACACCTCTCACAACAACAGCGGAAATGGAGTACGGCGAGGATATATACATCTACGCCAGGCACAAATACGACTACTACAGCAACGATACCGATTATCTGAACGAAAGGGTAGAATTCAGGCACGGCCTCTTCTTCGTCTCCGAGGAGTACACCTACGACAACAAAGAGGATGATGACGACTACGAGGAGGGGGATGAGAACACCTCCCTTGAATACTCCCTCGGTGTTACACTCCCGAAGCTTGATCTGAGGCTTTCCGCCAAGACCTCCGGATATAACAGGAACCTGAGCATCGGAGATCTGGACACAAAGACATACACCGTGGACGCCATATATAAATCCGACTGCTGGAATGCCGGGTTCACATTCATATCAAAGGACTATAACCCGCTGGATAAGGATGGACAGCGCTCCAGCACAGAACAGATTATTTATCTTACAATAACATTGAGGGGTCTGGGAACCTTCCGGAGCCCGGTTTCAACCATACGGAGCACAGATGAAGTTGACAACTTGGACTAATAAGGTTAAAGATAGCCGGATGAAAAACTGGACAGCTATTATGCTCCTCTTTCTGCTGATGAGCGTTTCCACTGCCCTTGCGGTAGAGATAGAGGGGACGGGCATCGCCGTTATCGAAGACGGCAACGTTAAAAAAGCAGAGGATGAGGCTTTCAACAAAGCCCTTAAAAATACACTCAACCGATTCTTCAACTCATCAAACAGGCCTGCGGGTGAGAATATCCCGGAGATAACCGAAGAGTTCTACCGCTTCATAACAAGCTACAGGATCCTTGAGCGAAAGGCGGAAGAAACAGAGGTGACCTACCGGATCATGGCGGATATCGACGATATCGCCATAAACAATATCAACTACTACATACGTGAGGCCACCAACAGCGCCGTATTTGAGATAACCGGCCTACCCGAGAACGAAGAGATGAAGGAGAGGCTCCTCTCTACAGCGAAAGAGCTCTTCGAGCAGAGACGCTTCACCACGAAGTATAACGACGACTTCCTTTCAGGGCTGCCCGATGTACCAAGCCCCGCAGACGTTATAGCCGCCTACTCCGCATCCCTCGCCCAGTATCTTTTTATGCTCAGCGTTAACACTTCCTTTGAAGAAACCGGAGATCTTGTGTACTGTACGGTAGAGCTTTTCACAAAGCCCTACTCAAGAAAAAAAGAGTTCAACACCATAAAGGTCGTCAGCAAGGCCGTTAATGAAAGCAGAATCTCCTGCGCCAACGAGGCGTTCCGCTCCTCGGCAGGGAAAACACTGGATTATGTTAGAAGGGAGCTAATCAAGGCTCCCGGTGTTAAAACAACGGACAGCAACTATGAAATCAGGGCTGTAAACTTCGGGAAATTCATACGGGTTAAGACCTTCATGGATTTCCTCAAGCGGAGGGAGATCATCTCGGACTATAAGATTCACACATTCTCCATAGATGAGGTCTCCTTTGAGGTGAAAAGCTTTTTCGACAGACCCCAGTTCATAAAGAACATCAGGGATCTACAAGAGAAACACAACTACTCCCTTGAAGATACCGAAGGGGAGTTCCTTCTCGACTTCACCTACCGCATTGAATAAGTGGGAAACCTATGATTGAACAGATTCTGGAAGATATCAAACCGTACCGCAAGGTTCTGATTCTAACGCACAACAACCCCGACCCGGATACCATATCCGCAGCGGCCGGCCTTAAGATGCTCCTTTACAAAAAGCTGCAGAAGCGATGTACCATAGCCTACCACGGCATTATCGGGCGTGCGGAAAACAGGGAACTCATAAAAACGTGCAAGATAGATATGCACCCATCATCCAAGCTGAACTTTGCCAGGTACGATTATTTCATCGTCGTAGACACCCAGCCCACCGCCGGCAACGTCATGATCCCAAAAGGCTATTTCCCAAACGTTGTCATCGATCACCATAACTTCCGTGCCCAGACCAAGCGCACCAAGATATATGACATCCGCCCGAAAACAGGGAGCACGTGCACCATCGTCACTGAATATATGAAGAAGCTGGACGTTATCCCCGATGCAAATATTGCAACAGCACTGTATTACGGCATGAAAACCGACACCTTCGGTTCCGGAAGAAGCAATACACAGCACGATATGGATATGATGGCCTATGTATTTCCCCACATATCCATAAAAAAACTCACCAAAATCGAGAACCCCGAACTCCCGAAATACTATTTCAAGACGATGAAGAAAGCGATCGAAGAAGCTGAGATACTTGACGACCTTGTATTCTGTAACCTTGGCGATGTTCGCAACGCTGATCTCATAGCGGAAACAAGCGACTTTGTTCTCAGAATGCGGGATGTTAAGTGGTCCTTTGTCATCGGAAGGATAGATGACTACTGCTTCTTCTCCCTTCGATGTAAATCCTCACGCCGCCTTGTAGGGCGTATAGCCACAAGTATCGTGAGAGGGCTCGGAACTGGCGGCGGACATATGAAATCCGCCGGAGGGCAGATAAGTCTCGAAAAAAGAACCTACGAAGAAGCGGTTACAGAAATAAAGAAGAGGCTCCTTAAAAGAATCGGCATTACGGGTACTGAACCTAAAAGGATTTGACTTGTCGCATTTAAAGGATATATTTTAATAGAGATTCCAGTTAAGGAGGAAGCAATGAAATACGTATGCAATGTTTGCGGATGGATCTACGACCCCGAAAAAGGCGATCCGGACGGCGGTGTTGAGCCAGGTACCAAGTTCGAAGATATACCCGAAGACTGGGTATGTCCCGAGTGCGGAGTAGGCAAAGACAACTTCGACCCGATGGACTAATCAGTAAAGAAATCCCAAGGCCGCTGTTAAGGCGGCCTTTTTTAATACCCACATACATGAATATACGTTATTAAACCTAATGGCGGACACGAATCATCTTTTTTTAAATTGAACATATGGATAAAAAATATTATTGTGTTCAGATAAGATAATAAGAACAGTTCAGAATATAGAAATCAGGAGGACTTTATATGGAGTCATTTAAGATTAAGGAAGATGTTTACTGGGTGGGGGTACGAGACCCTGAGCTCGAGGTTTTCGATGTTGTAATCCCCACCGAGCATGGAACCACCTATAACAGCTACCTTGTAGTGGGCACTGAAAAGAAGGCACTAATCGAGGCAAACAAGCTCGACTTCAAAGATAAATATATTCAGGCCATCGAAGAGATCTGCCCAGTTACGGATATCGACTATATAATCCTCAACCACAACGAGCCGGACCATTCCGGTTGCCTCCCCGTTCTCATAGAGAAAAACCCTGATATAGAGGTTATATACTCCAAAACGGCAAAAACCTTCGTCGAAAACATCGTAAATGATGAATTCAACGGCAGGGCTGTTGGTGATGAGGACGTTATTGATCTTGGCGGAAAAACGCTCAGGTTCTTCCACACACCATTCCTCCACTGGCCGGACACCATGTTCACCTACCTCGTGGAGGAGGAGATACTCTTCCCCTGCGACTTCCTCGGCGCACACTACAGTTGCGAAGAGCTTTTCAATGATAAGCTCAAGAATAAGGAAGAAGCGATGGAGGCCTTCAAGTTCTACTACTCCATGATCATGCGCCCCTATAAGGAGCATATCCTTAAAGCACTCAAGAAGATAGAGGATATAAAGATTGATATGGTATGCCCCTCCCACGGCCCCATTATCCGTGAGGATGCGTCAAAGTACATCGAATGGTACAGAGAACAGGCAAACCGCTACTACAAGAACATGGAGCAAAGGCAGGTTGCAGTGGTTTATGCCACGGCCTACGGCAACACAAAGAAGCTTGCCGAGGAGATCAAATCCGGTATTGAGGAAACTGGCCTTAAAGCAGTTATGCTTGATGCGGCGGCACTCCCTGTGGAAAAGATTATCGATGAGATTGAAATATCCCACGGTGTTCTCATCGGCACGCCTACGCTTAATGCAAAGGCTCCCAAACCTATCCTAAACCTCATCGCATATTTCGTTGTGCTCAACCTTGTAAACCGTCTTGCCGGAGCCTTCGGTTCCTATGGATGGAGCGGTGAAGGCGTTAAGGTGACAGAAGATATCATGAAAACCATGCGGATGAAGATACCCCAGGCCGCTTTCAAAACGAAGATGACCCCCTCCGAAGAGGAGCTAAAGGAGGCATACTCATGGGGACGTGATTTCGGTATGGCCGTTCTAGAAAACTGATAGATTAATAACCAAAGGCCCTTCGTTATGGCGGAGGGTCTTTTTTTCTTTTCAAATACACCGGAAGGAATTACATTATTATAGAATCCATCTGGAGGTTTGTACCTTGAAAAGATTACTGTTTATTATCGTTATGTTCATCGCCCTCCCCCTTTTCGCCGAGGAGGATGTTGTTATCGAATCCACCTACGATGTATACTCAGATAATGTGCATCTCGGCTCATTCACCTTCAAGCGCTCCAGAGAAGATGGCATAGTCCGTCACGAAAAAGTAATAAACGTAAAAAAGAAGGATATGTTCAACGAGATCAGCTTCTTCCTTGAGGAGAAAAGCGTCTTCGATGAAAACGGTCTTCTCCGCTACAGCGGAAGCCTCAGGCTGGATGGTGATGAACGCTCTGTTACAGCAGAACGTGAGGGCGCAAACTACTTGGTTCAGTCCAATCCGGGCGGTTCAAAGACACTCAAGCCCGATGAATACGACAGCCTCAGTGTGGGTACACCCGGCAGTGAACTATGCGGAACGGGCAAAGCAAAGGACTACAGAATATTCAAGCTCGAAGAGTTTAAATTACTAAACTACACATTCAAACATATCAAAAACGAGTCTGGCCGACTAGGATCCGATTTCACAACTGTCTGCATGCTCACATTTATCAGTGAGGTAAACAAGGGCGCTATCTGGATAGCAGAGGATGAGCTGGGTTTTGTGCCAATCCGCCAGAATGTTACTGATGAGCAAGGACGTTTCTCAGCCGTGCTGAGGGACTACAGCAGACGGCAGACAGGGGATTGATATATTTTATGCTTATAATCTAACTCAGACGCTAGTTTTTGTATTTCATATTCGATAATGAAAATTAACGAAGGGTAATCTTCAGAGAAAACTTCCCCTTAGTCTTATTCTTTACATCGTCGAATACGAAATAATTCACAGATTAATGTTTTCCGCTAAAACACGCCATATCTTTAAGCGCAATTTATTCCTAATAAGGGTTTTTGAGGGGTGCGGGTAACTTTGTTCCCTAAAAAGTTCCCTGCGTTTTTTTGCTTTCATACTAATATTCGAAATAAGTCACATATTTATGTGTTTCGTGCTAAAGCACGCCATACTTTTGTCGCAAAAGTATGCAAAACTATTCCCTCAGGGTTTTCCAGCCCCCATTGTTACTCATTTATATTCATAAATTCGTAAGTGATGGCGGTGCCCTCATTTCACTCTTTTTCCACCTGAAGTTTTGCTGATGCTGAGGAGTGTAAACGCATATCATTCATGAATGTATTCAATATTTAAGATTACCTCGTCTGTCACGTGCGGCCAAAACTTCCGGGCGGTTCCAAAAGAGCTTATTCGGCTGTAAAACATTCGGGGAAGATTAAGAGGGTTATTAGCTAAACAGATTATTGGCTACTAGTCACCTGCTTAACGAAAAACCGCTTCACGTCTCACGTTGTTTTCTCTCAAGTGTAAACGTTATAGCTACCGATTAAATCTATGGAATTTCCCAGATTAATTAAGTCCAACACGGATGTTGGCTCTGTAGGCGAAAGGAAGAACAGCTCTGCTGATCTGACGCAGCCGGAAGTGCGAGAGGGCAGGGTTTCCCTGCCCGAACAACAATGGGATTTCCATGGATGGTAAACTCCATAGATAAAATTAAGACTAAGGGGAAATTTTTAGGGAAAACTTTCCCCTTAGGAACCCCTTAAAAACCCATTTAGAAAAAAAATTTGAGGTTGATGTATAAAAGGCTCCCATGGATGGGAGCCCTGAAATATATTTTATTAAGCTCCGCTTCATAAAATATATGGAAGTAAGCGAAGCGAAGGCTTTGCCAAGCGTAGCAGCAGGGAAATTCTCAGGATGATGAATTTCCCAGATAAATCAAAGGCTTCCATGGATGGAATTTTTCCCAAATCATATTAAAAGCTAGGCGGCGTACCCACCCAAAAAGCCTTTGCGGGCTTATCATTCCGGTTTCTTATCCTATGAGGAAGGTTTGAACTGAAGTATATGGACTCACCCTGTTTGAGGTTATGCTCCTCGTTGCCGATAACAACACTCATCTCACCCTCAAGCACGTAGCCGAATTCTTCACCGATGTGCTGATAGCTCTCTGAGCCTGTTTCGCTGTAGGGGTCGAGCTCGATAATAATCGGCTCAAGCTTCCTGTTAACCAGCTTGGATGCGGGGAAGGTCATAGTTATACTTTTGTTTTTAAGTACGTTATAGTCCTCGTACTTAAAGATGTTAACAATATTTCGTTCGTCTTCGAAGAGCTCGCTTATGGTTGTGCCGAGTGCATAGCATATTTTTTTAAGGGATGCGATAGAGGGGGAGTTCTTTCCATTCTCAATCTGGCTTATAAAGCTCTTGGTAAAGCCGGTTTTCTGGGAAATATCCTCGAGTGTCATCCCCAGCTTCTTACGAATCTCCCTGAGTTTTGTTCCATAGCCCATTTGCTTCCTCGCTATATTCATTTTTCTTAATTTATATTATATATTAAAACATCGTGATAAAGTCAAGTTTTTCGTTAATTAAATGCAAACTTTAATAATGAGGATACTAAATGCTTTACAATGATTATTACTTTAACAGATGGACTATTTTGTATAGTGTGTTATTTTAATTGAGATAATTCATTTATGAGAATGCGTTAATAACGCATACATGCTAGGAGGTTAAGTGATGGATAACATCATCAGGAGACTTGATAAGGGGCCCGAATACGGCGAACGTGTTTTTGTTGCTGACAATGCCGTTGTCATTGGAGATGTGGAATTAGGGGACGACAGCAGTGTATGGTACAGCGTGGTTATCCGGGGTGATGTGGAGAAGATCTCCATCGGGAAGTGCTCCAATGTACAGGACGGTTCTGTGATCCATGTCACGAAGGATACCTACCCCACAGTATTGAAGGATTTTGTAACCATAGGCCACTCCGTAACCCTTCACGGATGCACCATTGAGAACAACGTCCTAGTGGGCATCGGCTCCGTTGTTATGGATGACGCCGTTATCGGCGAAAACAGCATAGTTGCCGCAGGCAGTCTTGTCCCTCCGGGAAAGAAATATCCCGCAGGTTCGCTGATAATGGGTAGCCCGGCCAAGGTTGTTAAGGAGCTGAGTGCGGAGGATATAAAGGGGATTCGTGACTACGCCGACAGGTACGTTATGTATAAGAACATATATCTCGACCGCCGGAAATAATTATACCTTAAGAGCGTTAATAACCTTCCATGAGAGAACATAGCGGTTCTCTTCCCCGATGAGGGAGAAGAACTTGTCGTAATCCGCTGAATCACGGAAGAGATAGCGGTAGAAACAGTCCGAGGAGAAAAGGGCCATGACCTCACCAGGGTCGGTGTCCATGATAACCTCTTCCTGCTTCACGTTAACAAAGAGGTTTGAGATCGTGTTAAATACGGTTTTGTGCCATCTAGATAGCTTCTCTGCGACAGGGATACCTGAGCCGGCGCTATATGCCGCAAGCATATCCTTACCTTTCATGTTGTAGAGACCGGGATAAACCGCTATAAGCACCCTCCCCCCAACGGAGAGGCAGCCATGGATTGAGTACATAACGTCGTGTATCGGCTGGAACCGGAAGGAACCGCCCAGGGATACTATGGTGTCTGCCCGCATCCTCCTGATAGTGTAGGAGAGGTTCCTATCTATACGAACAGCTTCTATGCCGGGATAACAGATAACCTTCATGTCCGATACCGATCGGACCTCATGAACCCCTCTGTTGTCGACCATGTGCCGTGCTGTCACAAAATCATTGAATGAAAGATCAAGAACCTTCCCCGAACCGATATTGAGCAGGCTTTCAAGGCCATCCATCAGTTTGTAGTATGTAAGGTGTGCGTCTTCCATGCTAGTGTAGCTCAACCTTGTCTCCTCGCCCTACTTTTGCTTTACACAGAACAAGTAATAATATATTCTGAGAACGTCTTTTCGGGCAGACTTCATCAATAAACTGTAAACTGTCATATTTAGGATAGTAGCATAAGCCCGAAATTTCAACTCAAGAGGGAAAGCTAAAAGAGCATGATCTTGGAAAATGTCTTAAAAATGGTTGAAAACCAGAGGGATGAGGTGGAGAAGGAGCTTCTTGCCAACCTTGACTCCGATGTTCCGATGGTTAATGAAGTAGCGTCATACGTATTCGAGAGCGGCGGTAAGCGTCTTCGCCCCGTTTTTCTCGTTTTATCGTCCCTCCTCTGCGGGTATAATGGACCCCGTTCCATAGTGCTCAGCGGCGTAGTGGAATATATCCATACCGCAACCCTTCTCCATGACGATGTTATCGACGGTGCGAAATACCGCCGCGGGAGAAAGAGTGCAAACAACGTCTTCGGAAATGACATAACGGTTCTCTGCGGGGATTTTCTCTATTCCAGAGCTTTCATGAACCTTGTTAAGGATGGCAGCCCTGAGGTGCAGATGATTCTGGCAGTTGCCGCCAGAACCATGAGCGAGGGGGAGGTCTTCCAGCTTGTAAAAACCGCAGATATAAAGATAACCCTTGATGACTATCTTAAGATAATAAACAGCAAAACCGCCATACTCTTCTCCAGCTGTTGCGAGATCGGAGCGATACTTGGCGAGGCTGGCAACGATAAACAGGTCGCACTCAGAGAGTTCGGCAAGAATCTGGGGATAGCCTTCCAGATGAGTGACGACATCCTAGACTACCTTGGTGATGAGAGTAAAACAGGTAAAAAGCCCGGAACGGATCTGAACGAAGGGAAGATAACCCTCCCCGTAATCCTTCTTATTGAATCTGCCACAGAGGCAGAGAAAAAAGAGATAAGAAGTATAATTGTTTCGGACAAAACCACCGATGAAAACCTTGACTACATCACGTCACTGATGAAAAAATACGATGTAAAGAAGAAGTCGGAAGAGGTTGTGGACAGGTATACTGCCCTCGCCAAACAGAATCTGGACATGTTCCCCGAGAGCGAATACCGCAGGGCCCTTGAATGCCTTGCGGATCACATGATAAAAAGGGAAGAATAATGAATATCGAGGCTCGCTGGTATGAAAAGCGGGCCGACGGCAAGGTTGAATGCGGCCTTTGCCCGCACCGCTGTGTTATTAGCCCCGGTAACGGCGGTATATGCCGCATACGTAAAAATATAGACGGCCAGTTTATGCAGACCGCCTACGCCGAAGTTGCAGGCGCCGGCGTTGACCCCATTGAAAAGAAGCCGCTCTATCACTTCCACCCCGGCTCGCAGATCCTTAGTGTTGGAACAAACGGGTGTAACCTCACCTGCCCCTTCTGCCAGAACTGGAACATAAGCACATCAGAAACTGAGCGGAACGAAACCTCTGCGGACTATCTTGTTAAAACAGCCAAACGTGAAAACAGTATAGGTGCAGCGTACACTTACAACGAACCGCTTGTGTGGTACGAGTTTGTATACGACTGCTCTGTGCGCTTTCGTGAAGCTGGTCTTAAGAATATCATCGTAAGCAACGGTTTTATCAATGAGGAGCCTATGAGGGAGCTTGCCCCTCTTATCGATGCAGCAAATATTGATCTTAAGGGCTACACAGAGGATTTCTACAAAGGGATCTCCGGCAGGCTCGAGGACGTTAAACGAACCATCAGGATCCTGCACAGCTGCGGGGTACACCTTGAGTTGACAAACCTTGTCATTCCCGGGCTTAACGATGATATGGCAACATTCACACAGATGATCGATTTCATAGCCGGAATAGACAAAAGGATTCCCCTGCACCTGTCCAGATACTTCCCGAACCACAAATCTAAAGAGCCCGCAACACCGACAGAAACTTTGCAGACCATGAAGGACAAGGCCCTGAAAAAGCTTCACTACGTATACCTGGGCAATGTTCCGGGAAATCAGGATACCTTCTGCCCCTCCTGCTCAAGGATACTTGTTAACCGTTCAGGCTACCGCACACAATCATACATCGGAGAGAATATATGCCCGCATTGCTCGGCAGAACTCTACTTCTCCTTCTAATAAGCATAACGATATTATCCTGCGCAGATGAACCGGAGAAAAGGATCTTTTATGCTCTCGGAACACTGGTTGAGATCCGCTCGGAAAATGGGATGCAGGATGCCGTCAAGGCAGCCGCAGACACTGTTAACACCCTTGAGAATCGAATAACATCCTTTGAGGACAATTACACAGTTGCAGAGGACGGCGCTTTCATAGAAACCTCTGAGAACTGGCGCATCCTATTCGACTACGCCGCAGAACTGAGCAAGCTTTCAGGCGGCAGGTTCGATATATCCACCGGCGGACTTGTTAAGTTATACGGATTCCCGGAGGGTCCCTACCGTGTTCCATCGGAGAATGAGATTGAGCACGCACTCACAAAAACGGGGATAAAAGCGGAGCTGCTCACAAGGGATAGGATTGTAAAGGTCAGCGAAACAACCATAGATACAGGGGCATACTCCAAGGGCTTCATTGTGGATAAAGCAGCAGAAGCAATGATGGAAGCTGGAGAAACCGCAGGGATTGTAAATGCCGGCGGTGATCTATACGCCTTCGGCGAGAAGAATAGCGGCAAATGGCGCATAGCTGTCAAACACCCCGACGATCCGGAAAACATCCTTACCACTGTTCTTCTCAAGGACAAAGCCATAGCCACCAGCGGCGATTACGAACGTTTCTTCGAGCGTGACGGAGTAATATACCACCACATCCTCAATGCTAAAACGGGAAAACCTGCCAGGCTTTATAAAAGTGTCAGCGTGATTGCAGAGAGCTGTATGGAGGCGGATGGCCTTGCAACGGTGTATTTCCTTCTCCCCCCCGAAGAGGTTGAAATCCTTTGTGAGAAGCTGGATACCCCGGTAATGCTTTACAAGCATGATAGAACCGCAATTAAGCTCTGCGGCTGGGGGAGATTTGAAACCTAGGATAGCCGATGCCCTGGTTATAGCGATCCTTCTTATATTCGCCATATCCCTGCGAGGCATCTTCACAGGTGATGGAGCCCCCAGCATCATTTTAGTCACAGAGAAAGATAAACGCACCCTCCCCTTTCATGACAGTACGTATGACCTGACCGATGAAATCGGAAATCATGTTATCCTGGAGGTCAATAACTCCAGAGTTCGCTTCATAGAATCGGACTGCAATGCGAAGGTCTGCATACGCACAGGGTGGATAAGCGGATGCGGTGAGGCGGCGGTCTGCGCACCGAACAAGGTTGCTGTCTATATAGAGTGCAGTGACGGGGCAGAGGCTGATGCAGTATCAAGATAGGATCGCCCGCATAGGTGTTTACGCTGCCCTGACGCTCGTTCTGGGTGTTGTGGAAAACATGATCCCCCTGCCGTTACCCGGTGTAAGGTTGGGGCTTTCAAATATAGGCATAATGCTCGCCATCTGGGTTCTTGATGCTCCGGCAGCCTTCACAGTGGCTCTGATAAAGAGCGTTCTGGTCCCCCTGCTCACAGGGAATATGATAGTGAAACTCTCCATAGGTCTCCCCGCCACAATGGCGGCGGCTTTTTTCATGCTGACATATCACAAATTTTGCGTTAAATACATAAGTCCGGTAAGCATGGGAGCACTGGGCGGATTTGTCCATATCTGCATACAGTTTGTTATGGTGAATACGCTCTATATCAGGAGCCATGCACTCTACGCTCTGCTTCCGTGGTTTGCCGTTATTGCAGTGCTGACCGGAACCGTCACAGGTTACCTGACTCTCAAACTGCTCGAACACGCAGAAAATTCTACCGAGGTTGCCTAATATGTATCAATCAATAATTCTCGCCAGCGGCTCCCCCAGAAGAAGGGAACTCATGAGCAGGCTGAATATCAACTTCCAGTACGTAACAAGCGATGTGAAGGAAGAATTTAACGATAGTGACCCCTTCGGAGATCAGGCAATGAAGGTTGCCGCCATGAAGGCCTACAACGTAAGCAACCTTTATGACGATGCCTTTATCATAGCCGCAGATACCATCGTAATTCATGAGGGTATTATGTACGGAAAGCCCAAAAGTGGCGATGATGTACGTAATACTCTGCGCAAGCTTAGCGGCAACGAACATGAGGTTATCACAGGCGTTGCCCTTATAAACAAGCGTGAGGGATTCTGCGAACGCTTCTACGAATCCACAAAGGTATTCTTCAGGGATTTCACCGATGACTTTATAGACTGGTATATCGAAACCGAAGAGCCCTTCGATAAGGCCGGCTCCTATGCCATACAGGGTAAGGGATGCCTTATGGTCAAACGTATAGAGGGGGACTACGACAACGTTGTGGGCCTTCCTGTAAGCGAACTGTTCCAGAGGATGCTGAAGCTGGGGGTTCGTCCCGGAGGTCTCCATGAGTTTTGAAAACCTGCCTAATATTCTCTTCTCAAACGCTTCGAAAAGAGGAGGGAAGCCCTTCCTGCGATATGAAGGTGAAAAATACACCTACGATCAGATAAACAAGCTTACCAACCGCATAGCATCAGCCCTTATGACTAAAGGTGTTTCAAAGGGGGACAGGGTATGCTGTCTCCTTGAAAACTCGCCGGAGTTTATCATAAGCCTCTTCGCTGTAACTAAATGCGGAGCGGTATTCGTACCCGTAAACACCTTCCTTAAGAGGGATGAGGTGGCATACATCCTCAACGACAGCGGTGCGAAATACCTTATAACATCACCCGCCTTCCACGAGGCCGCCTCAGGCATCGAAAAAGAGGCTGAGAACCTCAAGGGTATAATGAGCTATGAGGAGACCGGCTTCCGTTCGGAGAACCTCTACACCCTGTCTGCGGATTTCTCCGATAACGATGTGGAAACGGGGCTATCGGGTGACGATACGGCGGTTATCATCTATTCCTCTGGAACAACAGGACACCCCAAGGGGGCTGTACTCAGCCACAGCAACCTTGTGTCCAATGCGGATGCTTGTCTTAAGCGATTCAAGGTAAAGCGAAACGACAGGTTCCTACTGTTTCTTCCGGCGTTTCACTCCTATGCACTCATGACATGCGTAATCCTCCCCCCCTACTGCGGAGCATCGATTATTATACTTAAAGGGGTTCAGGAGCTTAAGAAGAAGAGCTTCAAGAAGGTTCTCATATTCCAGCGGCCCACCTTCTTCCTCGGCATTCCCCAGGTGTATATCGCACTTAACAAATCGAGCATGCCCGCATGGTTCAGGAAGTTCGTTTACCCTATCCGCCTCCATGTAAGCGGCGGTGCCCCACTGCCCGAGGAGATCATAGAAGGCTTCAGCGAAAAGTTCGGTAAGCCTATCATCGAAGGCTACGGCCTTTCAGAGGCTTCCCCCGTTGTTTCCGTAAACTTCACAAAGAAGCAGAAGCCCCTCTCCGTTGGTCCTGCACTAGACGGCGTTGAGGTTAAGGTTGTGGATGAGAGAGAGATGGAGCTCCCCTTGGGCGAGGTTGGCGAGCTTATCGTGCGGGGTCCGAACGTGATGAAGGGTTACTGGAACATGCCCGGCCTCACCAACGAAACCATCCGCAACGGCTGGCTCTTCACGGGCGATCTTGCAAAGATCGATGAAGAGGGCTTCATCTATATCGTGGACCGGAAAAAGGATCTCATCCTTGTTAAGGGTATGAACGTTTACCCCAGAGAGATAGAAGAGGTTCTGCACCGCTATGAGGGTGTGGAGGCGGCAGCTGTCATAGGCATACCAGACAGACACAGCGGAGAGGTCCCCGAAGCATACATAAAGCCGAAGGAGGATGCTGAACTAGATCCTTCCGCCATTAAGAAGTTCCTCAGGGAGCGTCTGGCGAACTACAAGATACCCAAACATGTAATAATAAAAGAGGATCTCCCCCTCACTGCCACAGGAAAGATCCTGAAACGTGAGCTAAAGGCTGAGGTTCTCGAAAAGATAAGAAACAAAAAAAACGAAAACCAGTAATGACCTATTACGATGTACTCATCCCCGTACCCCTTAGCGGTACTTTCACCTATGTCAGCACCACCCCACTGAAACGGGGGATGCGGATTAAGGTTCCTCTGGGCAGGCGTGTTCTGCCGGGTATTGTTCTCCGGGAGAACAAAGAGCCTAAAGAGGGGATTAAGTACAAAGAACCCATAGAGATATACGACAACGAGCCCGTTTTTAATGACGGGCTTTTAACCCTCTTTGAAAGGATGGGTGAGTACTACGCCTCCTCCCCGGGGCTTGTCATGCAGGGATGCATATCAAAGAATATAATCACCTCCCCCATAAGCCCTCAGATTCCGCAGCCCGTTGATGTGGAATGCGAGCTGGAGCTGAACGAGGAACAGCAGAGGATATACGATGATATCTCTGCTGATATGGATTGCTACAGTGCCCACCTTGTCCACGGTGTAACCGGAAGCGGCAAAACAGAGGTCTTCATTGAGCTCGCCAAAAAGGTCATGGCGGAGGGGAAGAAGGTTATCTACCTTGTGCCGGAGATCTCCCTCACACCCCAAATGGTAAGCCGTATATCTGCCAGGCTCGGATTCAAGGTACTTTCATATCACAGCAAGCTTACCCCCAAACAGAGGCGCGAGTCATTCTGGAGCTTCGCCAAAGGCACATTCAAATTCCTCATAGGGGCGAGAAGTGCCCTCTTCGTTCCGGCGGAGGATATAGGCCTCATCATCGTGGATGAGGAGCACGAAACCAGCTATAAGCAGGAGGAAGCCCCCGCCCACAACACAAGGGACATGGCTGTTCTTTATGCCAGCATCCTTAAGGTTCCCGTGGTGCTGGGGAGTGCCACCCCCTCCCTTGAAAGCATGCACAACGTGAAAGAAGGCCGATACAAGCTCCACAGACTCAGGCTCCGCCATGCGGCAGAGATGCCGCAAATCGAAATCGTAGACCTTAAGGAGAGCGACCTTATAGACAACATCATCTCCGAGCGGCTCTACGATGAACTCTCCGCAACTCTGGAGCGTGGGGAGCAGGCGATCCTGCTTATAAACCGTAAAGGCTACTCCCACACCCTTTACTGCCGCAACTGCGGCAATATTGTCCACTGCCCCAACTGCTCCGTGGCGCTTACATGGTACAAATCCCGCAACAAGTGCAAGTGTCATTATTGCGCCGAGGAGTTCTTCCGTCCGGTTTGCACATCATGCGGAGACAGCGACGTTACAGACTACGGAGCCGGCACAGAGAGAATAAAGGAGATCCTTGAGGAACTTCTGGGTGAAAAGGTTCTGCAGATGGATACAGACAGTGTCACCTCCCTGAGCAAGCTGGATAAGATGCTGGACAGCTTCGGCAAGGGGGAATACAGGGTTCTTGTGGGAACACAGATAGTGGCAAAGGGTCTGCACTTCCCGAATGTAACCCTTGCCGGTGTACTTAATCTGGACAACGTTTTCTCCCTCCCCGACTTCAGAGCGTATGAGAGGGCCTTTCAGCTCCTTACCCAGCTTTCCGGCAGATCCGGAAGGGGTGCGGGGAAAAACGGCAAGGTTATAATACAGACAAACAATCCGGAACTGGATCTGTTCCGCATTGTACGAGATGACCCGGACTCATTCTACGACAAGGAACTCGCCAAACGTGAGGCCTTCGGATATCCTCCATTCACTAAGGTAGCAAGGCTTATCTTCTCCCATACCGATGAGGGGAAGACAGCAAGAATGGCAGACATTATCAGAAACGAGATAGGGGGTAAACTATCGAACCTGAAGGTTCTGGGACCCTCCCCTGCTCCGGTAAGCAAGATTAAAAATAAGTACAGGTACACCATTCTCATCAAGCACCATGATGGGGCAAGCCTTAATAGTATTCTCAAAAGAGCCATAGTGGCCTTCATGGAAAAAAAGACAGAAAGCACGATGATCATGAAGGTAGATAGGGATCCGGTCTTCTTTATGTAGCTTTTTTTCTCAGATCACGAAAAAAATCCTTCATCATCCCCCGAATCTCCTCAGCGAACAAGCCGTAGCGGTAGTTAACCCTGTGGTTAAGCCCCTCTATGTCGAAGGTGTTGGCAAGGGTCACAACCCCGCCGAATTTTGGCTCCGATGCTCCAAATACAACGTTTCGTATCCTCGAATGTATGATGGCGCCGGCACACATGAGGCAGGGCTCTATGGTTACATACAACGAACAACCGTCCAGCCGCCAATCGCCGTTGTGTTTGGAGGCGTCCTCAATGGCAAGGATCTCCGCATGGCTGGTGGCGGTTTTTGCAACCCATTTGGAGTTGCGCCCACGTCCGATGATATCACCATCCTGCACCACGACAGCACCGATGGGTACCTCACCCTCCAGAGCTGCCTCCCTTCCAAGCTCGATGGCCTTCTCCATAAAGAAGCGATCCTCCATTGAAAACTCGAAGCTCATTCCAGCTCCATCCTCACCAGACCGGTGAATACAACGGCGGCGGTCTCCGCCTTAAGGATAGGCTTAAAGGGGGATACGGATCGAAAACCCTTCCCCTTAAGCATTTCCGCCTCCTCAGGTTCAAAGCCCCCTTCCGGACCGATAATCATGGCCACATCGCGGGATGTAAGCCCGAGCCCCCTGCTCTCCCCTTCCCTTTCATAGAAGAGGAGCCTGTCTGCATTATCCGCTTCGATATCTTCGATACGGCACGGCTCATGGATTACGGGGAGGTGCTCGTTCTCACTCTGCAAAACGGCCTTAAGGCTTATATCACCGAAACGTGCGAGGGTTTTATCCTTTAGCTCCCGAAGGCTTCGTGAGCTGTAAACTGGAATAATCTCCGTTGCTCCCAGCTCCGCATACTTCTCAACGGCGAAATCCATATACTCCCGCTTAAGGGCGCATTGATATACAGATAAACGGTATCCAGGCTTAACTACTGGGCGTTTAGAGGTTATCGATATGAAGGATTTACGGTTCTCCATACGCTCAAGCACACCCTCGCAGAAACTGGTAGGGGTAAGTATGCCAAGGGGCTCCCCCTCCTTTGCTCTAAGAACATTCTTAAGGTAGTGGTGTATATCATCGGGGAGCTGGACGCTTCCCGAAGGATCTTCATCAATGTATATCCTTTTCATTCCCTGTTTCTCACACTCATGAATTCATAATCACCCTCATCATCTATGAGGGCAGCCGAAAGAGAATAGCCGTAAACACACCCTGTATCAAGGTTTATGGAGCATATTTCTCCGCAATCGTTAATGTTTGTGTACGGGGTGAATGGGTCAACCCCTGTGCCCAGTTTGAGTACGGGCGTGTGGCCGTGCACGAGGGTATAGCCGAAATATGGGGTTTTACGGCTGTCCGTGTTCCTTGACCATATGAAGGCAAAATGATCGATGTTTGAATACTCCTCCACCCGGTGGTTATAACCGTTTCCGTCACCGATGCCAGCATGGCTGAAATGGTAGTTCCGCCTGGGAAACTCATACCCCGTGCTTATTATGCACCCTTCGAGGAAGTCCATATAGGGCTCGAAATAGGGACGTACGGACTCCCGCACATCCTTCCCCATGGCAAGATCCATGTCGAACTTTCCCCCTGTGAAGGAGGAGATAGTCGTTTTGCCGCCGTTTGCCATATACTGTCCCGGCGGATACATCCAGCCACCGTTAAGCCAGTCAAGAAGCATATCCTCATGGTTACCTCTAGTTACGCTCACCCTTCTGTACCTCTGCATCTCCATGACGAAGTCGACAGTTTCTTTATCGCCGGGCCCTCTGTCCATGAGATCACCAAGGAATATGTACTCATCAGCACCATGACGCTTCTCAATATCGTTTACGAGGGAATCCAGTGTACGGATGCAGCCGTGGACATCGCCGATTACTGCGAGCATAGCCTGAACCTCGCTCCGGTCCATTCGTTGATGGTAACCCGCTCCTCCAGCTCATATCCAGAAAGATCCGCCTTTGAAAGAAACTCCTCCATCTCGGATACAAGGATGCCCGAATATATTATAAACTCAGGCTTACGTGAGGTTATCTCATCGTTGATGCTCAAAAGGACAGAGCTTATGATGTTTGCGATAATAACATCGGCCTCCCCTCTAAACCCCTCTAAGGTTCCGGCCCACACCTCGGAGTTTTTAACACCGTTTCTCTCGATATTCTCAAGGGCGTTCGGTATCGCCTGGGGATCGATATCAAAGGCGTACACCTTATCCGCACCGCAGATCGAAGCGGCTATGGCGAGAATCCCGCTTCCGCATCCTGCATCCAGAACGGTTTTCCCCTTCACAACAGGCTCCGCAAGGCTTGCAGCTATGCGTGTTGTAGGATGGGTTCCCGTACCGAAAGCGAGTGCCGGATTTATCAGTATACCAAGCCCCTCCGGTCTGTCCTTCTCATCGAAGTAATAGCCTATACTCTCCGTGAGCATACCGGGACGGAGATACTCCTTCCACTTCTCGTCCCAGCCGGTGTCATCCACATCCTTCGCCTCGTAACGGGCTCCGAAACGTTCAAAAACGGCGGAGAGATCCTTCCCTGCATAAACGACAAAACTGCGTCCATCCTTGAAGTCCTCCTCAATAACCGCCAGACCGTCATCCTCCAGAAGGTTGACAAGCTCTTCATTATCATCGAAAAATCTGTATTCATTCATGTTATTACTATAACATAAAGCGTATGATTATTAATAGAGGGCAGATGTGAGACTATCCGCAAAATGTGCAGAGCTCTTCGATTTCTCCCGCCGGAGGGGAAAGGAGTTCATCAAAGAGGGGAAGATTTCCGTTAACGGGAAGACCGTAAGAAAGGATATCGAGATAGAAGGGGATGAGGATATCCGGGCAGAGCTCGACTATCGCAGTGAAGGAAACCCCGCAGGGGAGTTCATCATTAAGCAGAATGAGCAGACGCTCTTCCTCTATAAGCCACCATTCATGCACACAGAAAGACATACCCCGGAGGATCCTCCGGTTCTGGAGGATCTGGTCCCTGAGGGATACACGCTCATCAGTAGACTCGATTACGAAACGGACGGAGTCATAGCCGCAGTCAGAAGCGGCCTGAGCCCGAAACATATCCATAAGAGATACATAGCCTTCGTAGGAGGAAGCTTCCCAACCTCACTGGTTATGGAAAACAGGATCGATGCCCGTAAGCGAAGGAAGGTAAAGGTCCTTGATGAGAACGGGGGGAACAGAACGTTTTTCTCGTTGAAAGACTCCCATGATGGCTTCTCACTAATCAGTGCAGAGCTTGCCCACGCCTCGAGGCATCAACTGAGAGCCTATCTCGCCCATGTGGGCTTCCCCATACTTGGTGATAAGCTCTACGGCGGCGCAGATTTTCCCCGTATGATGCTCCACTGCGCATACACAGAGATAGACAGAGATTGTGCAGACTCGTCAAAAGAAGCTGATTTTATTGAATATTTCAAAACCAGAGCTATGATTTAAGTATAGATGCTGGAAATGCCCCAAAGGCAAGGAGGAACGATGTTTAAGCCCAAGAATATTATAGTACCTACAGATTTTTCCGAATGCTCCGTCAATGCCCTCCGTCAGGCGAAGGAGTTTGTTGAGCAGTTCGATTCGGAGATTACCCTGCTTTATGTAAAGTCCAAAGAAGCTAGCGAGCTCCCCCTCTACTTTCTTGATGACGACAAGGTGGATGAGATCAACAAGCATATGGACGAGCATATAGAGCACGAGCTTGTACGAATAGCAAAAGAGGTTTTCGGTGAGAATGGCTACAAACCGAAGCTTGAAGTCGCCCACGGGGTATCTTACGAGGAGATTATCAAGTATGCGGACAAAACTAAGGCTGATCTCATCGTTATATCGTCCAAGGGTAAAAGCGCCATCGAAGGCTTCTTTTACGGCAGCACTACGGAAAAAGTTGTCAGAAAGGCTCATTGTTCAGTTTTTATAGTGCGAAAAGTGCTCGACTAACACAAGGTTTTAATCACCGGGTTAACATACTATAAACCACAGTTATAAAAAGACAAAGTTCACAAACAAGCCCATCATATATTACTGATATGGTGGGTTTTTTAATGTATTGATCAAATTTTTTAACTAATATAGTTATTGTAAATATCGTTCTGTTATGATAACTTTTTGACATAATTCAATCTAGGAGGACAGTTATGTTTAAAAGGTTTTTTACAGCGGCTGTTATGATTGCTGCGCTCTGCACAGCACTTGTTGCGGTACCTCAGGTTTCTTCTGCTGCGGTTTACAAGTTTTCCGGAGGTCCCTCCGGCGGTACTTTCATGTACTATGCAAACGGTATTTCCCAGTATGCCAAGAACATGGGCTTCAAAGTACTTGCGAGCGCATCCAACGGTTCCGTTGAGAATGTGAGGCTTGTTAACGGAAACAGGGCTCAGTTCGCTGTTGCATACTCCGGCGATACATACCTTGCCAGAAACGGCAAACTTAAGGGTGATAACTCCAAATACGAAGATGTTATGGCTCTCGGATACTTCTACGGCGCACCCGCCCATCTTATCGTAAGAGCCAATTCCGATATAAATACTCCCCAGGATCTTGAAGGCAAGAGAGTTGGTGTCGGCGGTGCAGGATCCGGTGCTGCGGCTAACGCTGAGCGTTTCTTCGGCGTTCTCGGACTCTGGGACAAGATGAAGCCCCAGTTCATCGGCTACCGCAACGCTGCGGCTGCTTTCAAAAACAAGCAGCTCGACGCTTTCTGGGTTTTCGCCGGATATCCCAACTCCTCCGTTATAGAAGCGGCTCTTCAAACCAAGGTAAAAATCCTTGACATCTATGACGTAGCACAGAGTGGCGGCGTTCTTGACGAGTACCCTTTCCTTGCAAAGGTTACCATCCCCGCAGGAACCTACAAAGGCCAGACAGAGCCCGTTCAGACCTTCCAGGGTAACGCAATCTGGATAGCCAACAAAGACGTTCCCGCAGATGTTGTATACGACATGGTTAAGGCCGTTTACAGCGAGAAGGGAATGGAGCACATGATCTCCATCCACAAGTCCGCTAAGGCTATGAGCGTTGAAGGCGGTCTTACAGGTATAGTTACCCCCCTTCACCCCGGTGCTGAGAAGTTCTGGAAAGAAGTGGGCGTACTTAAGTAAGAGAAATAGAACGAATTTCAAATAGTGTTATGGCGGCAGGGCTTCTCTGCCGCCTTTTTGGTGCATAACTGCCTTTTTGCTGGAGGAACATGTGTACAATAATCTAAACAAAATCGAAAAGATTATTTTTGATGCCGCTTCGCTATTTCTTGTAATATTCTATTCCTATTCTGCGCTCATTAGTCCGGCGGCAACCCAATATCATAGAGGTGTGTACGTATTCGTTACCTACATACTCGTTTTTCTAATGTATAAATCAAAAAACAGGATCATGCGTGTTTTCGATTACGTTCTCATAGCCGGCTCCATGGGCTCCATAGGCTACTGGATGGCAAACTTCGAGGCGCTGAACTACCGTGCGGGCTCGGAGACAGCAGCGGACTTATGGATATCTGTTCTCGGCGTTCTCATCGGTATCGAGGTAGCCAGACGTGCTGTGGGTTTTGTCTTTGTAATCATCGGAACATTCATGCTTATATACGGCGTTTTCGGGGCATACTTTCCAGGCGATCTCGCCCATCCAGGGGGGGATTTCCTCTACATATGCTCCATTGCGTTCCTTAAGAACGACGGGGTTTTCGGCATCATGGCAAACGTTCTTGCCACCTATGTTCTCCTCTTCGTAATCTTCGGTGCCTTCCTTGAGCGTTCGGGGGCACAAAAATTCTTCATCGATCTCCCCCTTGCGGCTGTGGGGCATAAAACGGGTGGACCCGCCAAGGTTGCCGTTGTTGCCAGCGCACTCTTCGGTTCCATATCGGGCAGCGCCATCGCAAACACCGTGTCAACGGGTGCCTTCACCATCCCTCTTATGAAAAGGGCAGGATTCAAGCCCCATGTGGCCGGTGCTGTGGAGCCTGCGGCTTCCATCGGCGGGATGTTCATGCCTCCTATTATGGGTGCCGGCGGCTTCATCATGTCCGAGTTAACCCAGATCCCCTATCAGAAGATCATGCTTGTGGCGATATTCCCCGCAATGATGTATTTCTTCAGCGTTTTCGTCATGGTGCATTTCGAAGCTAAAGTACAGAATATCAAGGGTGAAAAGACTGCCGAGACACCGTGGTCTATTATAAAAACAGGTTGGTACTACGCCCTCCCCCTCGTGATAATAACCGTCCTTATGATAATCGGCTACGATGCCGGCTTCGCCGCCGTTGTGGGTATAGGCACATGTATCGTGATAAGCTGGTTCGACCGTGAAACGAGGATAGACCATGTCGGCTTCCTACAGGCTTCAAGAAGGGGAACGGAATCGAGCCTCAAGATCGGTGCAACCGTGGGGATTATCGGCATAATCATCTCCATGCTCACTTTCAGCGGCCTTATCCTCACCTTTGCTGATATTGTTATCAAGCTGGCAGGGGGAAGCCTGTTCCTTACAATACTGCTTATCGCTCTGGCATCCCTTGTTCTCGGCATGGGTGTACCCGTTACAGCGGCGTATCTCATCACAGCGGTGGTGGCTGTGCCTGCGCTAACCCATCTGGGCGTTAATCTTATTGCCGCTCATATGATCGTGTATTGGCTGAGTCAGGACAGCAATATTACGCCCCCTGTTTGTATCGCAGCCTTTGCAGGGGCGACAATTGCTGAGGCCCATATGTGGAAGACAGCCTTTAACGCCTTCAAATTTGCAAAGTTCCTCTATCTGGCCCCCTTCCTCTTCGGCTATGTTCCGGAATTCACCCTGAACGGCTCAACGATGGATATAGTTAAGGTATTTATTGTTATCGCAATAGGTACATTCCTCTATTCATACTTCCTGAGCTTTGCATGGTATTCCCAGATCAGAAACAAGTTCTCCAAAGCCTAATAATCAACCGGCCGGGAAAATTTCCCGGCCTTTTTTTATCTTTGTTGATCCGCATCAATTAAAATACTTGATTTCAAGATATATTTAGTCTCAGATTAAACGAAACGGAGATGAGACTATGAACTTCAGAACAAAAACAGTTAAAGAAATAATAGATATCTTCCCAGAAACCAGAGAGGTTTTCGTGTCAAACGGGTTCCCTCAGTTTACAGAGGATGCAAAGCTTGAGAGTTTTGGTAAGTTCCTCAAACTCGAGACAGCCCTCAAAACCAAGGGCTACGATATCGATACCTTTGAGAACCTTCTTCTCGAAAGGATTGAGGAGATCAGAAACGTCGCAGACGTTACCCTTAAAGAGGCTCGTACAGGGGGAAGCTACAACCTGAGCGGTCTTCTCCCCTGCCCTGTCCGCATTCCTGTACTTGAGAAGCTGGACGCCTTCCTTGAGGAATCGGATGTGAAGGTGGACTACAAGCTTGAGGCGGCCTCCGTTGGTGCGGACTGGATGGCAGAGGATATAAGAAAAGCCGACTCGGCTGATGAGCTGAGCGATGTTTACCTCTCCGCCGGATTCGAGCTATTCTTCGGCAGAAGGTTCCGCAACCTCGTCAAGGATGACTATAGAAACCTTACAGATAAGCCGATGAACTCTGATTTTGATGGGCTCGGGCTGGAGGATCCCGAGGGTGTATTCTCCATGGTCTCCGTGGTTCCCGCAGTTTTCATGCTTAACCTTGAAGAGCAAAATGGGCTTCCCGAACCAAAAAGATGGAGCGATCTCCTTAAGCCCGAATACGAAGGGAAGGTTTCACTCCCCGTTGGTGACTTCGACCTGTTCAACGCCATCCTGCTCAACATATACAAGGAGCACGGCGAAGAAGGGGTACACGCCCTCGGTAGAAGCATGGTTAGCTCCATGCACCCGGCGGAGATGGTCAAAAATGCCGGCAGAAAGACAGAGGAGAAGCCCTTTATCACAATCATGCCCTATTTCTTCACCAAGATGCTCATGGGCGTTAAATCGAAGAAGGTTGTTTTCCCCGAAGACGGCGCAATCGTAAGCCCCATCTTTATGCTCACAAGGGATAAAGAGGACCTTAAGCCCTTGGCAGATGCAGTATTCAGCAAAGAGATCGGGGAGATCCTCTCCCACAGGGGCCTCTTCCCCTCGCTGAGTGAAGAGGTTGACAACCGCCTCCCCGAGGATGCACGATTTAAGTGGATCGGCTGGGACTACATACTCGAAAACGACACCGATGCAGTAATCGACAGGGCTATGGAAGCCTTCAACCGAACAGTAGGAGCAGCATAATGAGATTTATAACCGTATCAGGCCCCCCTTCCTCGGGCAAGACATCGATTATCCTGAAGACCATCGATGCACTGCAGGACAGGGGGATAAAGACAGGCGTTGTTAAGTTCGACTGCCTCGCCACCGATGATGACCTGCTTTATGAAAAGAAGGGGATCCCTGTACGCAAGGGGCTCTCCGGCGCACTCTGCCCCGACCATTTCTTCGTAAGCAACGTTGAAGAATGCGTCCAGTGGGGGATAAAGCAGGGGGTAGACCTCCTTGTAAGCGAGAGTGCAGGGCTATGCAACCGATGCTCCCCCCATATCAAGGAGATCACAGCCGTTTGCGTTATCGACAACCTAAGCGGGGTAAATACCCCCAAGAAGATCGGGCCGATGCTGAAATCCGCAGATATCGTCTTAATAACCAAGGGGGACATAGTTTCCCAGGCTGAGCGTGAAGTTTTCGCTTCAAGGGTTAAAACAGTTAACCCCTCCGCTACCATAATGCATGTCAACGGAATCACCGGGCAGGGCTCCTTCGAGCTCTCCACCCTCTTCACAGGGGGGGAGGACATCGAAACCCTCAAGGGTAAGATGCTACGGTTCTCTATGCCCTCTGCACTCTGCTCATACTGCCTCGGTGAGCGCAGAATCGGCGACAGCTACCAGATGGGCAACGTAAGAAAGATGGATATGGAGAAATAGATATGAATGCAGAACGACTTAATATAAATGAACACCCATATATAGCAGACTTCCTCGAAGGGTTCGGTCTGCGGATAGAGGATAAGGATACCACAGCAGAGGAGATCTTCAACGCCCTCACAGAGCAGGAACTTGAGGATCTCGGTCTTGAGCAGGAGAGCTTCTTCGCATCCCTTAACGAATATGTAAAGGATATCGAGGAATTGAGCAGGGATGAGGGTTTCCGTGTGGACAGCATCACCCTTATCGGCGGCCACGACAAGAGCGGAACGCCGGAGGATGTTAACCTAACCATAAATAAAGGGGAGATCATCTGCATCGTCGGCCCCACAGGATCCGGAAAGAGCCGCCTCCTCGCAGATATAGAATGGCTTGCGGACAGCGACACCCCCACAGGAAGAGGCATCCTTGTTAACGGTGAAAAACCGGATAAGTCCCTCCGCTTCTCCCTTGAGCATAAACTTGTGGCCCAACTGTCCCAGAACATGAACTTCGTCATGGACCTTACCGCAGAGGAGTTCGTGCAGATGCATGCAGAGAGCCGCCTGGTAGAGAACCCGGCGGAGAAAACAGCATATATTATTGAGAAGGCAAACGAACTTGCGGGTGAAACCTTTACACCGGACACCCCCGTAACCTCACTCAGCGGCGGACAGTCCAGAGCCCTCATGATAGCAGATACTGCCTTTCTCAGCCTCTCCCCCGTTGTTCTCATTGACGAGATCGAGAATGCAGGCATCGACCGCAAAAAGGCTATGGATCTCCTTGTTCAGGAGGAAAAGATCGTTCTAATGGCCACCCACGACCCGATCCTTGCACTCATGGGCTCAAAACGGATCGTTATCCGTAACGGAGGTATAGCCGAGGTGATTGAAACCACCGATGAGGAGCTGGAGAGCCTAACATACCTCAGAAAATTGGATGACCTTCTCCTGGAGATGAGAAACACCCTCAGAACGGGGGGCAAACTCAAACCCAGTAAAGAATCATTCTCCATTGACATATAGTAATACTTGTTGAGTCCGCTTTCTGCTGTTATATTGATCATATAAACAAAGGAAAAATACTATGTATTCAGCAGGAAACACCCATTTTGCTTCACCAGACCGAAGCACGAAGCAGGAAATCGAGAAGAGCTTTAATCAGATAATGGAGATGCCTTTCTTCCGAGAGCTGATGGATAATCTGTCCGAAACTGTTGTTATCCTTGACGAAAACAGACAGATAGTCTTTGCAAATAAACAGCTTCTGCGTCTGCTCGGGTTCGAAACCCATAACCTTATCCTGGGGATGCGCCCGGGCGAGGCTCTGGAGTGCAGGAACGCCGTTGACGACAAGGACAACCCATGCTGCGGAACAACGGAGCGGTGCAAGGAGTGCGGCGCAGTTAAGGCTATACTCACAGCCCAGACAGGGGCTTACGGTAACGAGGAATGCCGTATACTCACAGAGAAGGGAACGGCTATGGATCTCCTCATAACCACCAAGCCCCTTAACGTTAATGACCGCTACTACACATTCTTCACAGCAACTGACATCAGCGATAAAAAACGCAAAGCGGTTCTTGAGCGCATGTTCTTCCATGATGCTATTAACCTGGCCGGCGTTGTCCTCGGAATGAGCGAGCTGCTTAAGGATGATGAAGAGATTAAAGACGGTGAGTTGGTAAGTATTATATACGACTCCGCAAACGCCCTTGTGGATGAGATAAACAGCTATAAACTACTGACACGTGCTGAAAACAATGATCTGGATCTTAATATCAGCGAGCTGAACTCCTTTGATGTGATAAGAGAGCTCGCCTCCTTCTATTCGAAACACAAGGTATGCTTCAATAAGCGGCTCAACCTGGATCTTTCCTCCGAGCAGATTATACTTGAGAGTGATAAGACCATTTTAAGGCGGATACTCGGCAATATGATAAAGAATGCCCTCGAAGCAAGCCTCGAAGGCGAAGATGTAAGCATCTGCTCCTCCCTTGGCGAGGACGGAAAGAGCGTCATATTCTCTGTACATAACAAAGGAGTCATCCCCAAAAAGGCCCAAACTCAGATATTTCAACGCTCCTTCACCACTAAAGGGAATGGACGTGGTGTTGGTACTTACAGTATGAAACTTCTAACGGAGAAGTATCTCAAAGGAAGGGTCAGCTTCACATCAGGCGAAGACAACGGAACCACCTTCTATGCGGAGTTCCCCATACAAAACACCTGCACCCTCCAAAAGCGTTCCTGAAACTTCTCTGCGGGAATAACCTTGTGACAGAAGCCCTTTTCGAACAATAGGATAAAACAGAATATATATAAAAAAAGGCGGACCCGAAGGTCCGCCTTTATAGTTTTATAAACGCTTATTAAGCGGTTTATTTGTCTTCTACGGAGCAGTCCATCTTCTCAGCAAGCTGTCTGTGGATGCTCATCCTTCTCTTAAGCTTCTTCGCTGCAATCTTGGCAAGCTCTTCAGCCTTTTCAGGATACATCTTCTTAACAACCTTGAATCGGTTCTCGGAGTTCATGAACTCCTCAAGCTCGATTGTGGGCTCCTTACTGTCGATGGTAAGCGGGTTCTCGCCAGCCTCAAGCTTCAGAGGATCGAAGCGGTAGAGGGGCCAGTAGCCTGCGTTAACAGCTCTCTTCTGAGCATCTACACCGGAGGTCATATCGATACCATGGGCGATACAGTGGCTGTATGCGATGATAACGGAAGGACCGTCGTACTTCTCTGCCTCGATGAATGCCTTGATACACTGGGCGGGGTTCGCAAGGGATACCTTGGCGACATAGATATGACCGTAGGTCATGGTGATCATGCCGAGGTCCTTCTTCTCGGGAACCTTACCGGAGAAGGCAAACTTAGCCGCAGCACCGATGGGGGTAGACTTGGAAGCCTGACCGCCGGTGTTGGAGTACACCTCTGTATCAAGAACGAGAACGTTTATGTTCTCTGTGGTAGCGAGTACGTGGTCAAGACCGCCGTAACCGATATCGTATGCCCATCCGTCACCGCCGAGTATCCATACGGACTTGGCAACGAGGTAGTCTGCAAGGCTCTCAAGGTTTCTTGCATCCTCGGAATCGATGGACTTAAGGATATCCTTAAGCTTTTCAACCCTTGCTCTCTGGGCCTCAATCTGAGCCTGCTCAACCTGCTCGGCGTTGAGAATCTCGTCGATGAGTGCGGCATCAAGCTGGTCCTTCATCTTTTCGATGAGCTCAACAGCGTTCTCCTTGAACTTGTCCACGGCGAGTCTCATACCATAGCCGAACTCTGCGTTATCCTCGAAGAGGGAGTTTGACCAGGTAGGTCCTCTGCCGTCATCCCTTACAGTGTAGGGCGTTGTGGGGAGGTTACCGCCGTAGATGGAGGAACATCCTGTGGCGTTTGCGATATAAGCCCTGTCACCGAAGAGCTGGGAAAGGAGCTTAACATAGGGGGTCTCACCGCAACCAGCACAAGCGCCGGAGAATTCAAAGAGATGGGGCGCAAACTGGCTACCCTTAAGGGTGGTAAGCTTGTATTTATCGAGGGGGAGCTCAGGGATGGTAAGGAAGAAGTCGAAGTTCTTCTTCTCTCTTTCTCTGATGTCCGCCTGATGTACCATGTTGATCGCCTTAACGCTGGGGTCTGTCTTACTCTTAGCGGGGCAGTTGTAAACACAAGCGCCGCAACCTGTACAGTCTTCGGGAGCGAGCTGTACGGTGAACTTCATGCCCTTGTACTCTTTGCCTCTGGCGTCGGAGGACTTGAACTCTGCAGGGGCCTTATCAAGAACAGCGGGATCGTAGATCTTGGTTCTGATAGAGGCGTGGGGGCATACGAAGGAACATATACCGCACTGGATACAGAGCTCTTCAACCCATTCGGGGGCGTTGATGGCGATGTTACGCTTCTCGTACTTCGCAGTGTCCGTGGGGAACGTGCCATCCACGGGGAGTTTGGAGACAGGCACTTCGTCACCTCTGTTGGCAACGAGAACGCTTGTAACCTCTTTAACGAAGTTTGAAGCATCGGGGTTGGTGGTGCACTCGTTCACAAGGGGGAAGGGAATGCAGTCATTCTCTTTAACGCCCATTGCGCCGACACCTGCGTAGTCAACCTCCTCAAGGAGAGTTTCACCAGCCTCAACAGCCTTAAGGTTCATGTTAACAACCTTGTCGCCATATCTGCCGTAGGACTTATGGATAGCGTCCTCAATGGCTTTTTTGGCTTCTGCAAAGGGGAGAATCTCAGACTCTTTGAAGAAAGCAGTCTGGAGGATAACGTTATATCTGGGTCCGAGGCCGATCTCGTTAGCCGCTTTAACAGCGTTGATAACAAGAACCTTGGCCTTCTTGCTTATTATCTGCTTCTGAACTACTTCGGGGATGTGCTCCCAAACCTCATCCTTGCCGTATTCGCTGTTGATGAGGAAGGTTCCGCCCACCTTGAGGAACTTGAGCATGTCGTACTTCTCAAGGAAGGAGAAGTTGTGGCATGCAACGAAGTCCGCTTCCTGGATAAGATAGGAGCTCTTGATGTCCTTCTTGCCGAAACGGAGGTGAGAGGTTGTCATGGAGCCTGCCTTCTTGGAGTCGTATACGAAGTAGGCCTGAACGTTGTTCTCTGTATTCTCGCCGATGATCTTGGCGGAGTTCTTGTTTGCACCAACCGTACCGTCGGAGCCGAGGCCGAAGAACATAGCATTGTAAACTTCGTCCTGGGGTGTGAGCCAGTTGGCGTCGTAGTCGAGACTGGTCTTGTTGAGATCGTCCTCAATACCTACGCTGAACTGGTTCATGGGCTCGTCTTTGTCGAGGTTGTCGAAACATGCCTTAACCATAGCGGGGGTGAACTCTTTGGAACCGAGACCGTAGCGGCCGCCAACGATTACAGGATAGCCGTCGAACTTGAATGTACCCTTCTGCATAGCTTCGCCTATGGCTGTACGAACATCGAGGTACATGGGCTCGCCAATGGAGCCGGGCTCTTTGGTTCTGTCGAGAACACACATCTTTTTAACTGTTTTGGGAAGAGCATCGATGAAAGCATCAAGGGGGAAGGGTCTGTAAAGCCTTACTTTAAGGATACCTACCTTCTCGCCCTGGGAAGTCATATGCTCAACCGCTTCCTCAGCAACATCCGCTCCTGAACCCATGATGATGACAACCTTCTCGGCATCAGGTGCACCAACATAGTCCATAAGCTTGTACTGCCTTCCTGTAAGTCCGGCGAATTTATCCATCTGCTCTTGTATTATGGCGGGGAAATCTGCGTAGTATTTGTTTACTGTCTCGCGGCTCTGGAAAAATACGTCCGGGTTTTGAGCAGTACCTTTGATGGTGGGGTGGTCAGGACTGAGAGATCTCTCTCTGTGCTTGCGCACAAGCTCGTCGTTAACCATGAACCTCATGTCTTCAATGGTAAGCTCTTCTGAAGTGCGTACTTCGTGGGATGTTCTGAAACCGTCGAAGTAATGGAGAACGGGGATCCTTCCCTCAAGCGTAGCGGCCTGGGAGATAAGAGCGAAGTCCATAACTTCCTGGGGGTTGTTGGAGCAGAGCATGCTCCAGCCAGTCTGACGGCACGCCATAACGTCTGAATGATCTCCGAAGATGGAAAGAGCGTGGGAAGCAAGCGCCCTCGCACTCACATGGAATACTGTGGGTGTAAGCTCACCAGCGATCTTGTACATATTGGGGATCATGAGAAGAAGTCCCTGAGATGCTGTGAAGGTGGTTGTGAGTGCGCCTGCGCTCAGAGCACCGTGTACAGCACCGGAAGCTCCGCCCTCGGACTGAAGCTCAACTACCTTGGGGATGGAGCCCCAGATATTGGCCTCGCCTTTAGCGGTTTTCTCATCCGCAATCTCTCCCATTACAGAGGAAGGTGTGATGGGATAGATCGCAATGACCTCATTCGTGGCGTGTGCAACATGAGCGGCGGCTGTGTTGCCGTCAATGTTGACCTTTCTGCGTGTAGCCATTATTCCTCCTTTAAAGAATGTTATACGGCATCTGCGACAATCTGAAATGAAACCCGGAATAGCAATTTTTGAAAATATCTAACTTTATAACAACTATTCTAAAACACGTCAACGCTTTTATATGGCGGACTCCAGTTAATTAAACGTATACATATTAACGCCTTATTAACCGTAACTAACGTTATAATTGATTTTACGCACAGTTGACGTATAATCCGAATATGGAAAATATCATCAGAAGCTTGGGGCGTTTCTTAATAAACATCGCAACCTTCTTTTATGACTACACCAAATTTACAACCAATGTTCTAAAGGTGGCATTGAAGCTGAAAATATTCAATCCTGCCATCAGTTTGGTGTTCATTCGACAGATATACTTCACCGGAGTGCAGATCCTGCCGATGTATTCCATCGTCTCCCTAGTTTTTGGAGTAATCCTCGTAGGCGGACTTACGCAGGGGATGGACATACTCGGTGCACCTGATCAGGTGAGCCGTATCATGGTGATCATAGTTCTTAAGGAGCTTGCACCCCTTGTCACCGGCATACTTCTGGCTCTGCGTTCCTCAACGGCTGTCATAGCCGAAATATCATTAATGAAGGTTCACAGGCAGATAGACACCCTCGAATCGCTGCGGATAGACCCCTACGAGTACCTCTATCTCCCCAGAATTGCATCCGGTCTGGTGAGCATGGTGATCCTTTCGACCTTCTTTGTGTGCATCACGGTTGTGGGTGGCTACCTTATCCTGAGCATCACTCAGGAGCTGTCCTTCGACTACATGATAACAAACATTTACGACAACCTCGATTTCAGAGATATGGTGGTATTCCTCATTAAGGTTTTTGTCATCGGCTACGTTATAATGTCCGTGCCCATCTTTACAGCCACACAGGTTAAAAACGCCATAACCGAGATTCCGGTAGCTCTTCTTCGGGGCATGATGCGCCTTTTTTATGCACTTATTATGGTTGAGCTCCTCGGGCTCCTTGCGGGGATATATCTATGAAGCCGAATACACTCATATTCTACGAAAGTATCGAAGAACGGGACAGGTGGCTCCATACCCTTGAGGAAAAGGCAGAGAATGTCCGTATCGGCATCGTTACAAACCACCTCCCACTTGTGGGCAACCTCTCGGTTTTTGAAAACGTGATCCTCCCCTCAAGCTATCATTTCGGCCTGAGCCAGAAGGAGGGGCGTAAGATGATAGATAGCGATCTGAGAAGGCTCGGCATCGAACACACCCTGGACCACCGCCCCGATCAGCTTGATGACTATCAGCGTTTCCTTGTGAAATATCTACAGGTGCGCTACCTGAGGCCCAGCTGGATTATTATCATAAGCCCCCGCAGGATGTACGCTGCTGAATACGAGGATAGGTTCAGAGAATTTTTACGTTGTGAAGAGCTTGATAATGCTGTTATTATTGATCATGTCAGTCACAGGGAGCTCTTTGACGAGCTTCTGCAATATAAGGAATCAGGATTTGATGAATGGCTCAAGGTAAATTTAGGCACCTAGAATTCAAGGTGGGCATATTTGTGCTTACGGCGTTGCTGCTTATAACAGTACTGCTTGTCACCTTCTTTATTAAGAAGCGCATCTTCGTGCCTAAGATAGAAGTGTATATAATGTCCGAATCGGGTGAAGGGGTCTCCAAGAGCATGCCCATCAAGTACGCCGGCTTTAATATATCAAAGGTATATGATGTTGAACTGCGGGATGACGGCATGGTTGTTCTGCACACCCGCATACCCAAGAAATACACCAAATGGATCAAGAAGGACTCCGAAGCAAAACTGACAAGCCAGAACGTTATCGGAAGCAACTACATTGTCTTCACAGGCGGCTCCGGCAAATATGGAGATATCGAAGAGGGGGAAACCTTCCACCTCATACGTGAAGGGGGCTTTCAGGAGATAGCGGAGCAGGCAAAGCCCGTTATTGAAGACCTTAAGAAGATCGTTGCCAATATCGCCAGCATCACCGAAACTGTAGAGAAACAGAACCAAAACCTCGAAAAATTCTTCGGCGGCCTCGGGGATGTAGGGGATGATCTCCACAATAAAACCGGCTCCGTAGGCTACCTTGTGCGAAGCGACTACCTCAAGAACGAGGTTACCGCAGTCATGAACCGTGTGGAGGATCTCCAGGAGAACATCCACGAGATATCACTTAAGCTCGATAAAACTGTTAGCGATGCAAACTCCACCGTAAGCAACGTGAACAGCAAGGTAAGCCGTACAGATGAAACCATAACACTGCTGAACAACGCTGTGGAATCGTTCCGTAAAGGTGTGGAGGCTATCCACGCCGCTGTGGAGAGTGCCCAGCCTGCCATAAACAATACAAACGAAGTTACCGGCGACATCGCCGAGAGTACCGATAACCTCACCGCTATCAGAGCCGAGGCGGACGAGATACTTCGCTCCACAAATATAATGCTGAATAACCTTCAGCAGAGATGGCCCTTTGATGACGGATCAAAGCCCGAAACCGATAAGAAGCTGAGGCTGCCGTGAAAAAACTGCTTGTCATATCCGCTGCTCTTTTTTTAATCGCATGCTCGGGCAAGAAGACATCACCCGAATACAACAGCGCCGTACATGAGTACAGCAGCTTTGTGGAACGCTATTTGAGAGGTAGCTTTAAGGCTGCGGACTTCGCTTTCTATAAATCGGTAGATGCCTTTGTCAGGCTCGATTCATTCTGCAACGCATCCAGAGTATATATAGGACGCTACGTCATAGAGGCGAAACGGGGTAAGGATGAGCTGCTCAATTCAGCGTCAAAGTATGCATCCCTCGACAACTGCACAGTGGAGGAGAGAATAATATCCTTCCTCTCCGGGGATAATGTAACCGGAGAGCTCCCCCAGCCCTACTCCGGCATAAAGGATCTTCATGCATCGAATCCCTCCCCTTTAGAGAGTTACGCATCCAAAGAGGACACCCCGCCGGAATCGGCGAGCAGAATATACAGAATGCTCGCCCGGCATTACACCGGTAAAGACACCAAAAAGGCAGAGGAGATGCTTGAATCAGCCCGCCGTATCGACAGCTACAACGGCTGGACATTGAACCTTTTTAGGGATAACATTCTATTGGCTGATATCTATGAGAAGGCAGGCAGGGATAATAAACACCTCCTCGAAAGAGCAAGGCTGCTGGAACTGAAACTGGATAATAATTAACCACCTACTGATTAATTATTAACCATCACACCTCCTCTTTTATAAACGGAGCAGCAGTTTTTTTCAGCTGTCTTCAGCCTGCATGACAGCCATTTCAGGCCGCATTTTTTTATGAACAGCTCATAAAAACGGCATTTCAGGTATAAACCGCAGTACCAGGGTGTATAAAGATAACGCTTAAGCGCCCTGCGGTTATGGAAAAACATATTTTGGCATTATGTTTGCATTAGTGTGTGAAGCGGAGGTAGACGTTGAAAAAAATCGAAGCAATCATCAAACCGTTCAAACTGGACGATGTTAAGGAAAAGCTTACCGAAGTCGGAATCCGGGGTATTACTATCTCCGAGGTTAAGGGTTTCGGACGGCAGAAAGGACACACAGAGCTCTACCGTGGAGCAGAGTACGTTATTGACTTCATACCCAAAATAAAGATCGAAGTCGTACTCCCCGATGAAATGGTGAGCCAGGCTGTGGATATTATTATGGAAACCGCAAAAACAGGCAGGATCGGCGACGGTAAAATATTCATAATGCCCATCGATGAGATTATCAGAATCAGAACAGGAGAAACGGGTGAAGAGGCTCTGTAATGAGCTTTTCCCCCAGAAATACACAGGAGGACTGAATGACCGCTAAAGAACTTATGCAGCTTGTTAAGGACCAGGGAATCAAGCTTATTGACCTTAGATTTGTAGATTTCCTCGGTACGTGGCAGCACACCACTGTACCCCAGCATCAGATCGATGAGGAAACAATAGAGGAAGGATTCGGATTTGACGGATCCTCAATCAGAGGATGGCAGCAGATCAACAATTCCGATATGATCCTGCTCCCCGATCCCGACTCAGCTTTTGTAGATCCTTACGCTGACATCCCCACACTCGCTATCATGTGTAATATCTACGACCCCATAAGCAAAGAGCCCTACACCAAAGACCCCAGAAACGTTGCTAAGAAAGCAATCGCATACCTTAACAGCACTGGTATCGCCGATACAGCATTCTTCGGCCCCGAAGCTGAGTTCTTTGTTTTCGACAACATACAGTACGACTACAGAAAGAACGAAGGTTTCTTCTTCTTCGACTCCGTAGAAGGCGACTGGAATACAGGTGCAGACGAAGGCCCCAACCTTGGCTACAAAGTTAGACCCAAGGAAGGATACTTCCCCTGCCCCCCCACTGATACACTTTACAACCTCCGTGGCGAGATGGTTATGATCATGGAAGAGCTTGGTCTCACCATCGAAAACAGCCACCACGAAGTTGCCTCCGGCGGACAGTGCGAGATCGATATGAGGTTCGCTCCCCTCGTAGAGCAGGCGGACAACCTTATGAAGTACAAGTACGTTGTTAAGAACACTGCCCGTGCATACGGCAAGGCTGCAACATTCATGCCCAAGCCCATGTTCGGCGACAACGGTACTGGAATGCACGTTCACCAGTCACTCTGGAAGGACGGACAGCCCCTCTTCGCTGGTGATGAGTACGCTGGCCTTAGTGAAATGGCTCTCTATTACATCGGCGGTATCATCAAGCACGCTCCCTCTATCGCAGCCTTCACAAACGCTGCCACTAACTCCTACAAGCGTCTTGTACCCGGTTTCGAAGCACCCGTTAGCCTTGCTTACAGCTCCAGAAACAGAAGTGCGTCCATCAGAATCCCGATGTACTCATCTTCCCCCAAGGCAAAGCGTGTTGAAATCCGCTTCCCCGACCCCGCTTGTAACCCCTACCTCGCCTTCACCGTTATGATGATGGCTGGTCTTGACGGAATCCAGAATAAGATCGATCCCGGCGAGCCCATGGACAAAAACCTCTATGACCTCGACCCCATCGAGCTTGCTAGCATTCCTCAGATGCCTACATCACTTAAGGAAGCTATCAACGCACTCGAAAAGGACCACGAATTCCTTCTTAAGGGCGACGTTTTCACTGAAGACGTTATCTCAAGCTGGATCGAGTGGAAGAGAGAAGAGGAGATCGCTCAGGTGGATATGAGACCTCACCCCTACGAGTTCCTTCTCTACTTCGATTCCTAAGCATAGGATTAATCAAAACAGTTCAAAGGGTGTCCTTCGGGGCACCCTTTTTTATTTGATAATACCTGCAGTGCGGGCTAAAATTCAGTATGATAAGAATAACAATTATATGCGATAACTATGTCGATATGCTTGGCCTCACAGCGGAGCACGGCTTTGCGGCCCTTGTGGAGAAGGACGGGCACTCCCTTCTTTTTGACACAGGACAGGGTAAAACCCTCCAGAACAACCTCTCGGAACTCGGCTTTGAGGGCAGAGTGTTCGACTCAGCGGTTATAACACACGGTCACTACGATCATGCAGGCGGTCTTGTTGAGGCTCTCAGGCAGGGTAAACCTCTGGCAAAAACCTTATACGCCCACGAGTATATATTCGATAACCACTGCCGAACAGAAAAAGATGGAAGCACAACCTTCATAGGTTTCGACAGCACACCCGAAGAGGTATCTAAGCTTTACCGTCTCTCACTTAACAGTGAAAAGACCGAGATCGCACCCGGATTCTACCTCTGCGGACAGATCCCCAGATACTACGATTTCGATGCGGATAAGCGACTGATTGCAGAGATAGACGGCGAAACCGTCAAAGACCCCTTCAGGGATGAACAGTTTCTTGCAGTTGAAGACAAAGGAAGGCTCGTTATCCTCACAGGATGCACCCACTCCGGCGTAATGAACCTTGTGGACCATGCACAGAAGCTCTTCCCCGGGAAAAGAATAACAAGCATCATAGGCGGCCTGCACCTCTTTAAAGCCAACGACGAGCAGATATCAGAGGCAATAGACTACCTCAAAGGGGAAGATATTGGCACAATACTCACCGGACATTGTACCGGTATTCCGGCCTATGCTAAGCTTAAACAGACCTTCTCAGATCGAGTTGAGATGACAAAGGTTGGGCTGGTGGCGGAGTTCTGATTTAATCTATGGGATTTACCATTAAATTTGGGAAATTCATCATCCTGAGAATTTCCCTGCCGCTTCGCTCGGCAAAGCCTTCGCTTCGCTTACTTCCGGCTTCGTCAGACCAGCAAAGCTGTTCTTCCTTTCGCCTACAGGGCTTCCATCCTTGGAAGCCAGACTGTTCCTATCCATGTATTTGGGAAATTCATCATCCTGAGAATTTCCCTGTCGCTTCGCTTACTTCCGGCTTCGTCAGACCAGCAAAGCTGTTCTTCCTTTCGCCTACAGGGCTTCCATCCATGGAAGCCTGTTGCGTATCAACCTTAATAATTATCTTTCAAATGGGTTTTTGAGGGGTGCGGGGAACTTTGTTCCCTAAAAAGTTCCCTGCGATCTTTTCCTTTCATGCTCTAATTAGAAATTAGCCACTAATTTATGTGTTTCGTGCTAAAGCACGCCATACTTTTGGCGCAAAAGTATGCAAAACCTTTCCCTCAAGGTTTTCCAGCCCCCATTGTTACTCATTTATATTCATAAATTCGTAAGTGATGGCGGTGCCCTCATTTCGCTCTTTTTCCACCTGAAGTTTTGCTGATGCTGAGGAGCGTAACCGCATATCATTCATGAATGTATTCAATATTTAAGATTACCTCGTCTATCACGTACGGCCAAAACTTCCGGGCGGTTCCAAATTTAATCTATGGAATTTACCATCCATGGAAATTCCATTGCCGCTTCGCTCAGCAAAGCCTTCGCTCCGCTTACTTCCGGCTTCGTGAATTGTGCAAAGCTCAATTCAGCTACGCCTACAGGGCTTTCATCCATGAAAGCCTGTTGAGTAGCAACCTTAATAGTTATCTAAAATGTGAGTTTTTGAGGGGTGCGGGGAACTTTGTTCCCTAAAAAGTTCCTTGCGATCTTTTCCTTCCATGCTCTAATTAGAAATAAGCCACTAATTTATGTGTTTCGTGCTAAAGCACGCCATACTTTTGGCGCAAAAGTATGCAAAACCTTTCCCTCAAGGTTTTCCAGCCCCCATTGTTACTCATTTATATTCATAAATTCGTAAGTGATGGCGGTGCCCTCATTTCACTCTTTTTCCACCTGAAGTTTTGCTGATGCTGAGGAGTGTAACCGCACTTCATACATTAAAGTGTTCGACATTTAATATTAACTCATCTGTCATATGCGGCCAAAACTTCCGGGCGGTTCCAAAAGAGTTCATTCGGCTGTAAAACATTCGGGGAAGATTAAGAGGGTTATTAGCTAAACAGAATATTGGCTACTAGTCACCTGCTTAACGAAAAACCGCTTCACGTCTCACGTTGTTTTCTCTTACGTGTAAACGTTGAAGCTACCGATTAAATCTATGGAATTTCCCGTCCATGGAAATTCCATTGTTGTTCGAGCTGGGGAACCCCGCTCTCTCGTACTTCCGGCTACATCAGATCAGCAGAGCTGTTCTTCCTTTCGCCTACAGGGCTTCCATCCTTGGAAGCCTGTTGCTTATCAACCTTAATAATTATCTTTCAAATGGGTTTTTGAGGGGTGCGGGGAACTTTGTTCCCTAAAAAGTTCCCTGCGATCTTAGCTTTACTAATCTATGGAATTTCCATGGATGGTAAATTACATAGATATATTAGAAATAAACTTTACCCACACCTTCCGGTTGCGTGGACCATCAAACTCGCAGAAGAAGATTCCTTGCCATGTTCCAAGGAGCATCTTTCCATCCTCGACCATTATAGTCTCACTGCAACCCACAAGGCTTGATTTAATGTGTGCATCGGAGTTCCCTTCCATGTGCGAAAAGCCCCAGTTTTTCGGGATCTTATTATTCAGGAAAGATGTTATATCGGCGGGCACATCGGGATCCGCATTCTCATTAACGGTGATCGCCGCTGTGGTGTGCGGTGTCCAGACGGCCAAAAGGCCGTCCTTCCACTCATTCTTTCTTATCAAACGCTTAAGCTCTTTTGTTATATCAATGAGCTGAGAGCGTGAGGATGTTTGAACTATTATTTCTGTCAAAACTTAACAACCTTCGCTTCCACGATTCCATCAACATCAATAAGATCCTTCAGGGCTTCATTGCTGACCTCGTTGTCAACAGATACGAATGATACAGCCATTCCCCCCTTCATACGGGAGAGCTCGAAGCCTGCGATGTTTATGCTGTGTTCGCCGAGAACGGTACCAACCCTTCCGACGATGCCGGGCTTGTCGTGGTTTTTGAAGTATATGTATGTACCTTCGGATACCATATCAAGGTAGAACTCATCGAAGACAACCACACGGCCGAGACCGTCGGGGAATACCGTTCCTCCGACAACCTTCTCCTCTTTGTCTGTGGTGGCCTTTATAACGAGAAGATCGTTGAACTTGCCGTAGCTGGATGTTCTTGTCTCCACAACATCAATGTTCCTGTCCTTCGCTATGAAGGATGCGTTTATGTATGAGACTGTCTCACGAACACTGTGCTCAAGGTATCCCCTTAGTGCGGCAACGGTGAAGGGCTGATAGTTGAAGGGGATATCGAAGGTACGTTCGAAAAAGTCCTCCTCGAACTTGGAGCCGACCATGGTGACCTCGATCTTCTCCACCCTTCCCTTGATAACCTGTGCAACAAGGTGCCCCATGTGCTCTATCATCTCGAAGTATTTCTGCATCTCTATGCTGAGCTGGGACTTCATAAAAGGTATGTTAACGGCATTCTCATAGGAACGTCCGTGCAGGGCGTTATCGATCTGCTCGCAGATAAGTATGGCAACATCCCGCTGACCTTCGCTTGTGTTTGCACCGATATGGGGGGTAACAAATATGTTATCAAGCTCAAGAAGTTTATGATCGCCAAGGGGCTCATTCATAAACACATCCACAGCAGCAGAAAAAACCTTGCCCGATTTAACAGAATCGTAGAGATCGTCCTCGTTAACAATCCCCCCTCTGGCGCAGTTAACGATAACGACATCATCCTTCATCTTGTCGATATGCTCTTTTGTGATCATGTTTTTGGTTTCGTCGGTGAGCGGAGTGTGGAAGGTGATAACATCCGCCTGCTCAAGGACTTCATCCAGGCTCTCACAAAGGGTAACCCCAAGGCCTTCCGCCCTGCTCTTCTTGATGTAGGGGTCAAAGGCGACGACCTTCATGCCGAAACTCTTGGAGCGGATAGCAACGTTTCCGCCTATCCTTCCGAGGCCGACAATACCGAGGGTTCTTCCGTAGAGCTGGATACCCATAAATTTTTTGCGGTTCCATTCCTTGTGCTTAACGGAGTTGTTTGCAGCCGGAATCTTACGCACAGCGGCGAGCATCATGCCCATTGTAAGCTCTGTGGCGGCGAGGGTATTTCCTGTGGGGGCATTCATTACAATGATCCCCTTCTTGCTTGCCGCCTCAATATCAACGTTGTCAAGACCCACACCAGCACGCCCGATTATCTTGAGCTTTCCGGGATTCTCAAGCAGATCCTCGGTAACTGTGGTTCCGCTGCGTGTTATAACTGCATCGTAGTTGCCGATAATCTGCTTAAGATCCTCGGCGTTGATGTCCGCTTTGATATCTACATTGATATCGCCGCTCTCCTCAAGGATTCGCACACCCTGTTCGGATATGTGTGCGGTGATGAGAACATCGAAATTTGCCATCTAGTTTTCTCTCCTCTGAGTTAAAAATGTTAAGAAAGTTTCCTTTTCCCCGCAAAAATACTGAAAGTAAGTGGACAGATTATCAAAACTGCTGGTAGTAAGCAATAGTATCCTTGAAAATCCGCAGGAACAATCTATAATACTGGGACAAATTTATTTTCGGAGTAATCAGATGGCATTTAACGATCTTCTAATAAGAACACTCGAAGGACAAAACAGCGGCAGACCCCCCATATGGCTCATGAGACAAGCTGGCAGATATATGGCGGAATACCGTGAGATAAGAAGCAGGGTAAGCTTCCTTGAGCTCTGCAAAACCCCCGAACTAGCCTGCGAGGTAACACTCCAGCCCATCGAGGCCTTCGGCCTTGATTCAGCCATCCTCTTTTCGGACATCCTCGTACCCATCGAACCGATGGGTGTGAACCTCGATTTCAAGCCCGCACCCTACATAGCAGACCCCGTCCGCACCCTTGCGGATGCCGAGCGCATGAAGGTTGTTAACCCGGCGGAGGATCTCAAGTTTATCATGGATGCCATCAAGCTTATGGTGAGCAAGCTGAACGTTCCGCTCATAGGCTTCTCCGGCGCACCCTTCACCCTTGCATGCTATATGATCGAAGGTGAAGGCTCCAAGAACTTCCTCGAAGTTAAAAAGATGATGCACAATGAGGAGAAGGCTTTCCGCATGCTCATGGAGAAGCTCGCCGAAAGCACAGCCGCATACCTTCAGGAGCAAGTCAAGAACGGCTGCCCCGTTGTTCAGATGTTCGACACATGGGCGGGAATCGTATCCCCCTATGAGTACGAGGAATTCATATACCCCTATGTTAAGCAGGTCGTGGACTCCGTAGAAGGGGCACATTTCATATACTTCGCCAAGGACAGCTCCTCATTCTACCCCGTTATCAAACAGCTTAACTGCTCCGCCCTCGGAGTGGACTGGAAGATAACCCTTGAGCAGGCGGACAAGGCTCTGGACAGCAAATTCACGCTCCAGGGGAACATGGATCCCGCCCTCCTCTTTGCGGACAAGGCGACGATCACGAAATACGCAGAAAAGATCCTCGCAGAGGGCAAAAACATCAAAGGGCATGTCTTCAACCTCGGCCACGGCATTATGCCGAAAACACCCGTTGAGAATGTTAAGCACCTTGTGGATCTTGTAAAATCCTCTGATTGACAATGAAGGATCTTCTATTTGCCATGTATATGGGAGGGCCGGACAGCATAGAGGCTATCCGCCCCTTCCTTAAAAACCTCTTTTCAGACCGGACTATCATCGACTTCAAGATCGGAACCGTCCCCCAGAATATCCTTGCGGGGATAATCGCAAAGAGCCGCTCCAGAAAGGTGGCCCCCCTTTACGAAAAGATGGGTGGTTCCTCCCCTCAGCTTAGGCATATGGACTCCGTTCTTAATAAGCTGAAGGAGCTGTATGCAAATACCAAGGGGCAAGAACTCGATGTTGAGATAGGGATGTGCTACTACCACCCCTATATAGAGGAGTCTCTGGAGAAACTGAACGGCAGGGAATACAACCGTGTATACCTGATGACCATGTATCCCCAGGCCTCCTATACAACCAGCGGCCTCTGTTTCAAGCGCTTCGATGAACACCTTCCAAAGGTTAACCTCAAAGGAAACTTTAAACGGATAGACCACTGGCATCTAAACAGGGATTACAACATCTGCCTTGTCAAACGCATAGAGGAAGCAGCCGAAAGACTGGGCAAGCCTGTACAGGAGTGCCACATACTCTTCTCCGCACACTCACTCCCCGAATACACTGTTAAGAAGGGGGATGTCTATACACGCCATTTGCGTGAGCAGATAGAATATATCACAGGGCTTCTTAAGACGGAGAAATACTCCGCCGCATTCCAGAGCAGAACCGGCCCCGTCAAGTGGCTGGGACCGGAGACGGACAAGGAGCTGGAAAGGATCTACGAGCTTAATATCGACAATATAATCGTGGTTCCCATATCTTTCGTTTCGGACCATATCGAAACTCTCATCGAGCTGGACGAAGAATACCTTGCAGACTTCAAAAACCGTGGTATGAATATTGTTCGAACGGAGAGCCTCAACGATTCGGATGATTTCGCCGAAGCTCTCCTGAGCGTTTTAGAAAACGTATAGGGAGACCTATGGAAAAACTGAAAACATTTCTGAACATGATAAAGGTGGAGCATACGCTCTTCGCCCTCCCCTTCGCCTTTACAGGGATGCTCCTTGCTGCGGACGGGCTCCCATCTGTAATGACCGTTGTATGGATATGCGTAGCCGTTCTCGGTGCACGCTCCGGCGCCATGGGCTTTAACAGGATTGCAGATGCCAAAATAGACGCCAAGAATCCCCGTACAGCTGGACGTGATATACCTTCGGGAAAGATAAGCATGGGTGAGGCAACGCTCTATACGGTGATAAGCTTCGGTGTATACCTCTTTGCCGCCTGGATGCTGAACCCGCTCTGTCTGATACTCTCACCCATACCGTTGTTGATATTTATCCTGTATTCCTACACAAAGAGGTTCACCGCCCTCTGCCACATCGTCCTAGGCGTCGCCCTCGGCATTGCTCCCATTGGTGCATGGGTCGCTGTTCGCGGTGATGTTAGCTTCGGAATAGTACTTTTGGGGCTTGGTGTAATGGCATGGGTGGCTGGCTTCGATATCATCTACGCATGTCAGGACATCGATTTTGATCGTAAAGAGGGACTCCACTCGATCCCACGCTATCTGGGCATTGAGGGTTCGCTTATCCTTGCCCGCATAATGCATATGGCGGCCTTTCTCCTCTTTCTTTATACAAAGTATTACTTCGGCCTTGGTTGGCTATATTTTGCGGGGATCCTCATATCCGGCGCCATCATGGTATACGAACACAGGCTCCTGAAACCTGAAGATCTTTCCAAACTCGGTATGGCTTTCTTCAACCTTAACGCTTACATTAGTCTTACAGTGTTCATCTTTACGGCACTGGACGTATTCTTCATATCCGGAGGTTAGGTTTTGCGAAAGGTTTTTCTCGGAATAACCGGAGCGAGCGGTGCGCTTTACGGCCTCAAAACCGCCGAGGAGCTCTCCCGCAGGGATGATACAGAGCTTCATGTCTGCGTAACACCGGACGGGTATACAAACATACGCCTCGAGACCGGTGAGGATGCCTCCGAAGAATGGCTTAAAAACCGTTTTGATGCAGAGATTTATGACTATCGTGACTTCGCCGCCAGCGTCTCAAGCGGCTCCTTCAAGGTTGATCATTACGTCATAGCACCCGCCAGCATGGGATCTGTGGGGCGTATCGCCTCGGGGGTCAGTTCAAACCTTATAGAGAGATGTGCGGATGTGGCCATGAAGGAGCGGCGTGATCTTGTCGTAATGTTCCGGGAAACCCCTTTGAACGATATACACCTAGAAAACCTGCTTAAACTTTCCAGAGCCGGAGCGGTTGTAATGCCCGCCGCACCGGGGTTTTATCATAATCCCCAAAATTTAGATGACCTCGCCTCCTTTATGACAGGGAAATTATTTGATATACTCAATATAGAACATGAGCTTTTTGACAGATGGGAAGGATAAAGGCTGTCTGCAAACACTGCGGCATAGACCTTTATGTCATTTTGGGCAGAAAGGCCGCCTGCCCGGGGTGCAAAAGACCCTACACCATGAGAAAGGATGATATTCGAACAGCCGGAGGACTGGTTATAAGCGATCTGGCGGTTGAGGATGTCAAACTCGGGGTGAAAAAGGGGCGGTTCCTGTCAGGGGATAGTATATGCTCACGCTATACGCCTTGGATGAGGATAGATGATACGCCTTTTGCACCGGGTAAAAGAGAAGAAAAGAGGGCAAAGCCCCCCGTTTGGATGTATACTGCTCTTGTGCTTTCGATACTTATAAACCTTGTGCTGTTTGGGATCATTTACTTTCAGCACATGAGAATAGAAACAATTACCCGCTGATAATTCAGGAGGAATGCTATGGACAACGAAAAAAAGAATGAAGAGAACGTTCAGAAAGAGGAACAGAAGCCGGAAGAAGCTGTAATAGATGAAGATGAGATAAGAGCGGATGAAGAGGGCATGCACATGCCCGAGGATAATATAGCAGACAAAGATAAGGAGGATTCCGCAGAGGAGACCTCCGAAGAGGATAAAAAGGAGGACGGGGATTCAGCAGCATCCAAAGCCGCCGCAGCCGGTGAAAAGGTTGGCGACTGGTTCATGGACAGCCTCGGCAAAGGTAAGGAAGAGATCTTCCGATTCGCCAAGGTAACCCGGGTTAAGCTTGAGGTTGTCTCACTCCGCAAGAAGAAAGAGGAAAGGGTTAAACTCCTCGGCAACCGTGTCCTTGAACTCATTAAGGACGGAAAGCTGGATGCAGACCTTGTGGAGCCTGAATTCACCATGATAACCTCCATAGACAAAGAGATCGAAGACAAAAACAGCGAAATAGAAGAGTTGAAAGCAACACTTGGGGATATACCCGCACCCGGAGAGGAGCTAAATAAGCAGAAGGCTCTCTCAGCGGATTCAATACCCCTCGAAAAGAACGAAGAGGAAGAGGAAGAAAACAAACCGGAGAAGCCTTGATGGTTACAGACAGCGACACACTGAAAAAGATACTGGATTCGATTAGGGATTTCCCCCCTATCCCGCAGACTGCATTCAAGGTTATCCAGATCCTCAAGGATCAGGAGTTCCATGTAACAGACCTTGTGCACTGCATATCAAAGGATATGGGGCTCACAACGGAGATCCTGAGGCTTGCAAACTCCGGCCTCTACAATCCTTCGAACCAGATAACAACGCTCAAACAGGCTATAACCTATCTGGGAATGAACACAGTTAAAGACCTTGTTATATCCCTCAGCTCAAAGAGCCTCTACGGCTCCGGAAACCTGCGTCTTCTCGAGCAGAAGCTTTGGGAGCATTCACTCACAACGGCTATCACCGCCAGACTCACTGCTCTCAGAGTTGATAAAAAACTTGCCGAGCAGTGCTTCATACTCGGCCTGCTCCACGATCTCGGGCAGCTTATACTGGGCAAAGAGGTTCAGGAGTACGAGAGCATTGTGGCAGAGGCCTACAACAAAGAGCTTGATCTGCGTGAGCTTGAGAGTGAAAAACTCGGCTTCGACCATACAGAGGTGGGCGGTCTCGCCCTTGAGAAATGGGAAATGCCCGCTGTTTTTGTGGACGTTGTACGGTGGCACCATGAGCCGGAAAAAAGCTCCAACGAAACACTGGCACATCTGATTTGCTTCGCAAACAACCTTATAAAGTCTAAGCATATCGGAATCAACAACCATTACGATGAAGAGAAGTTTAACCGCTCCATGGAGCACCTTGATCTGACAGAGGAGGACGCAGATGAAATCGAATCAACACTGCTCGATATTTTCGAAAAGGAGAAAGAGCTTTTTAAGGTTTAGTCTCCTTGCAGTGATGCTCCTTGTAATCAGCGGATGCATCGGTGAGAAGTTCGATTTTCGCACCGGCAATCAGCTTAATGAGGACTATACATACTCCGTAAGGGATGAGTATTTCAGGCTTTTTTACAACGTGGCTAAGGTAGGGGATTCCACCGTTATCATGGCCAGCGTAAAGAACGTGGGAAGGGTGTATATGAACAACCTCTCCTTTGAGGTCACCGAGTGCTGCGACCTTGGCAGGTTCAGCAAAAAGTCCCACAAATACGTTAACCTGGGAAGCCTTAAGATGATGCGTGTGAAGGAATTCCGCCTGACTATACCGGATCAGCAGACCAAGCGTATAGTCCTCAAATATGATTTCACACCATCCGATGAACAGCGTTTTCTTAATCCGGAAACGAACACGGCAACCCCCCCTCCCCCACGGGAAAACATAAGTGGAGAAATAACCCTCTTACTTGGCAAATAGATTTCATAGACCATAATTATAAATCGGCAGGCGGCTTCTCAGGGAGCCGCTTTTTCTTTTCCCTCCTCTCGAATGTATGCCTATTCAATTAACCAAATAATAATCACGATTTACCGGGCATTATCCGATATCAAGTGATAAGATTAGTATTATACGATAACAGGGGCAAAAAACTGACACCAGCTGCTCAACCTCCTCTATTAGCATGGGAGGGGAAAGTTGCTACAGCGAAACACTTTCACCCGTGGTTCACACTCCTGAGCCCCCTGTTCTTCAGACCACCGTCCTGGATAGGCTTTATGCATATCTTAAAATGTTTACTTTACATTGATACCAGATATGCTGACCGATCACCATTCTGGACTCCTGCTCACTGCGTTTCTCCTCCTCTGACTAACAGACAGCATAAGCAACAGTAATATAACCCGTAAACATATGGCATAGTTGTTATAATCGGCCTCATAGAACATATTTATATTTTCACTGGATACTGTATACAGTATTCGCTTTTCACAGGAGTGGAGATGAATGAATGAGCCGTATTTTGATCCGGGGTTAATATATAAGATCTCTTGTTAACCCGACACATTTTTAACGTCAGCTCGTTTCCTATAGCTTCATAAGCGGCTATGTAAAAAGTAAAAATTATCCAAATACCTTTGTATCCAGATTTTCAGATCCCTTACAAAATTTAATATAATGTCAAATACAGAATATATACTGTTAAATTCAAACCCCCTATTGATTAGGAATTAAATTTTCTTAAACTTTTTATTCCATCAATAAAAGAGAACACATTATTGATTTTATGAGGGTTTGAGACACATAACCAACAAGATTGTATACAAAACCCCCGCCAAATGCGATTTATTGCAGTTGACAATTATAAAACGGTATACTATTATTCATTTCAAGAAAGCAGTTAACCGAGAATTTATAAGTTAACTGATCAAGGTAGTAAACACTATAAGGAGGTTACTATGGCAGAGAAGGAAAAGATTTTGGATGTTTCTTTCTTCAGTCCCAAAAGGGCGCACGTTAAGGCGGAGGTAAAAGCAGCCACCATCGTTATCGTGCTTTGGGCATTCGTATGGATGACAACACCCTTTCTTATTAAGCTTACCGGCGATGAGAGAGGTATCGGCCCCCTCACAGAAGCTTCGTTCCTCGGCTTCCCTCTTCACTACTGGCTTGTGGCTCAGGGAACCACTATAGGATTCGTTCTTCTTTGTGGTCTTTTTGTAATTCTTTTTAACAAGTTCACCAAAGCTGCCCATTAAGGAGATGTCTATGAGAAAGTTTTTTATCCCTACTCTTATACTGGCTCTTATGGCGGTTACGGGCACTGCTTTAGCAGCAGGTGAAGAGCTTTTCGAGCTTGAGAAAGGCTTCAAACTCGTTCCCGCAATCATCATGGTTGCCTTCATCGGCCTCTACCTCACAGTAGGCTGGATGATGAAGGTTAAAACAACAGAAGGTTACTGGGTGGCCGAAAGAAACATCGGCTCTGTTGGTAACGGAATGGCTATCGCTTCCGACTGGATGAGTGCCGCGTCTTTCATGGGCGTTGCCGGTCTTCTTTATCTTAAGGGCTTTTTTGGCCTCGGCTACATCATCGGTTGGACAGGCGGATACGTTCTGCTGCTCTGTCTTACAGCTACCCAGCTCCGCAGATTCGGTAAGTTCACCATCCCCGAGTTCCTCGGCGACAGATACAACTCACACGGTATCCGTCTTATCACTGCGGTTGTAACCGTTATCATCGCTATCACATACTCCACTGCACAGTTCAAGGGTATCGCACTCATCTCCGGATGGATATTCGGTATGGGTTATGTGGGTTCAGTTTTCTTTGCAGCCGGTATCGTACTTGTCTACATGCTTATGTCCGGCCAGAAAGGTGTTACCAAGAACCAGCAGATCCAGTACGTGGTACTTATTACAGGTTTCCTTCTTCCGCTTTTCATCATCTTCAACAAGATTGGCGGCGAGATAGGCTCCCCCGGAATCCTCCCCCAGATCGAATACGGCCAGATCATCACCGGCGGCCTTATTCAGGGTCAGGGCGGCGGCGGAGAGTGGGCTCAGAACTACACCACTCCCTGGCACCACGGAACTTTCTATCAGTTCTTCGCACTCGCATTCACCCTTATGGTTGGTACAGCAGGCCTTCCCCACATCCTCGTACGTTTCTACACAGTTACTGACGAAGAGGTGGCAAGAAAGTCAGTTGTATGGGGACTTTTCTTCATCGGTATCCTGTACTGGTCATCCCCCGCATATGCGGCGCTTGGTCAGTTCTTCAACCCCGCCGGCGGTAAGCCCGTTGCAGACGTTATCATCCTCTCCGCACCTGAGCGTGCAGGGCTTGGTCTCTTCTTCATGGGTTATCTCGCATCGGGTGCCCTTGCGGCAGGTCTCTCTACGGTTGCAGGTCTTATGGTTGCAGGTGCGGCGGCTATCGCCCACGACTGGTACGCTACCATCTTCAGACCCGATTCCTCCGAGAAAGAGAAGCTCCTTGCAGCTCGTGTTTTCACAGCTGTACTCGTATGCTGTGTTATTATCACAGCCCTTAAACCACCAGCCCTTATCGCACAGATAGTTGCAATGGCCTTCGCCATCGCAGGCTCCTCGATATTCCCCGCCATCGTTCTTGGTGTTTGGTATGGTAAGTCCACCAAGTACGGCGCAATGGCAGGTATGCTTGTGGGTCTCATCGGTGCAGTTGTTGCAATGATCGGCTGGATCAACGAAGTGCCCTTCTTCAGCTCCACGGGAATTATGCCTGCGACAAGTTCGGCACTCATACTCGCACCCCTTAACTTCATCACGAATATCATCGTCTCCAACGCTACGGCGGGCATGGTAACGGATGAAGACATAGCTTCCGGAAACGAAGTTATCAGGGCTATGCACAGTATTAAAGATTAACCACCCTTCTCTTAAATGAGCGTTTGGAGGGGGAGCTTGCTCCCCCTCTTTTTTAATCTCAATTAATGTTGCTAAAATAGCGTTTTACATTATCATTAGTTAAATACGGAGGTGCCATAATGGATACCGCAAAGATTGAAAAGTCTATAAAAATCAGGAAAATACTCGGCAACCTCGCTGTGGGCCTAGCTCTCATGTGTATGCTGGCAGATATACTCACCACCAGAAACATCTTCACCCACGTCGGCGAGCTGATGCTTATAAGCCTCCTCTCCTTCGGATTTGCCATATTCATGGACTATCAGGTAAAACGCCTGAAAAGACAGCTTAAAGAAGTTACTGCATGCTGAACAAAGAGATTATCGATCTCTTACAGAATTTCTTCCTCTTTCGGGGTGTGGACCTCGAAAGGCTTGAGATGGTCACAGGAAACTCCCAGCTTATAGCTCTGGAGAGCGGTGACGTTATCTTCCATAAGAACGAAGCCTATCAAAAAGGTCTTTATATGCTTGCCGAAGGGAAGGTGAGCCTTGCCGCAGACTATGAACATGGCGAGGTTACCCTCTCCCCCGGCGATTTTATCGGACTATCCACCTTTCTTGCTAAATCAAGATACACAGTAACTGCCAAATGCGTTGATGATTCAACGCTTATCTTCTTCCCCGAAGTCTGCATATATAAGCTTATGAGCGATTACGAAGACTTCAAGGAGAAGCTCCAACAGCTTATCATAGACCGGCTCAACAATCTCAGCGGACACAAAACGGATTCGATACTACATTCAACCTACAAGTCCGTAGGAACATACATGACATCACCTGTTATGAAGGTGAACTGCTCCACAACCATAGTGGACGCATGTCAGGTTATGTCAAACCACAGGATAGGCTCCCTCGTCGCAGTGGATGACAGAAACAAGATTGCAGGGATACTCACATCTAAAAACGTTATACATAAGTTTTTCAACAACTTCGAAGAGAGCCTGAACAGACCGGAGCTTGAGCGGTACGTGAATGACGACCCGGTGGCTGTACCTCCGGAATTTCCACTCGTATCAACCCTTCACGAGATGCGCAAGAAGAATCAGGACTACGCCGTGGCTGTTAAAAACGATGAACCCATAGGCATCATCTCAAGTAAGGATATCCTCAGGATACTTTTCAGCGATTCATCCATATACGCCACCAGTATAGATGAAGCCGAAAGCGTTGACGATCTAAGGGAGAACTTCCGTTCGCTCTATAGAACAGCAGAAAGCCTCATGAACAGCTCCAAGATGACATCAGAGATACTCCCCATCATCTCGTCCATGCACATAAACATCATGAAAAAACTATACGATGTCACTGCGGAGCAGTTCCTCGAAAAAACGGGCAAGGATATCCGCACAATTAAGCACGCTATTATCGTAATGGGGAGTGCCGCCAGAAAGGAGGCTATGCTCGATCCCGATCAGGATAACGGATACGTTTTCCCCGACAGCATAAGCGAAGAGGATAGAGCTTCTCTCAATGAGTTCGCAGTTCATTTCTCCGACAACCTTGACTACGTTGGCTATGAGTACTGCAAAGGCGGTATTATGGTCACAAACGAAGAGATGGCCAACACCCTCAGCGAATGGAAGGAGCTCATAGGTGACTGGATAGACAACCCCGGCGAAAAGGGTATACGATGGTCGTCCATTATATTCGACCTCACAACGCTGGTGGGTGAAGACAGGCTGGTTTGGGAGCTGAGACAGTTTATCCTCGACAAGATATCAAAGAAGCCCGCCTTCCTCCTCCAGATGCTCCAAAGCGACGCAGGGCTTAAGATACCCCGCTCCATCTTCGGCAAATTCATCGTAGAGAAGGAGGGTGAGCATAAGGGGATGATAAACCTTAAGCGTGCTGCCCTCTCCTTCATTGTAGATGTAACAAGGGCGTTCAGCCTCTTTAAAGGTCAGCAGGATCTTAACACCATCGAAAGGATGGAACACCTAGCAAGGGCCCATGTCCTCAGCGAAGAGACCCACGACAATATCCAGAACGCATACGAGGTTGTTACCGATATACTCCTGAGCAACCAGATTGAGATGGCCAAGGAGGGGAAACAGCCGGATAAATTCGTGGACCCCCATAAACTGTCGTTATATAATCAGGAAAAGCTCAAAAACGCACTATCGCAAATATCTAAATTCCTCTCCACTGGTCTCCGTTATTTCAGCGGCTCCCCCTTTTAGTATCAAGGCTTTATAATTTACCCTTTTCCTGTTGCCCTACGTTAAACAATCGTGTTATTTTATTAACATCCTACAGAGGTGAATCATGGTGCTCGACAATAGACTATATGAGGTTTGCAAGAATTTTCCCCGTGAAGCCATAACAAAGGATGAGTATGACAGGCTTCTTGAGCTATCAAAGGATCACGAGGCTGTGCATAAATACATAGCTGAAAATTATCTCCTTTGGGAAGAGAACTTTACCAAAACATTCTCCGGCAGTGGGAACAATTTCAGGTTCTACGAAGGGGGTAAGCTCTACCCGGTAAAGAATATTCTCCGCAAGCATCTGGGCACAACCAAGATGAATAAGGCGGCTCTTATCTGGAAAGGTGCGGACCACTCTCAGATGGTTTATACCTACCAGTCACTTTATACAGAGGTGGTAAAATTAGCCTCCGCCCTTCGCAAGCTGGGTGTTAAGAAGGGGGACAGGGTTCTTCTGCATCTACCTAACATACCAGAACTAATTATAGCAATGCTCGCCTGTGTGAAGCTCGGCGCTGTTCATATCGTCTACCACATCAGCTACTCCACCGATTCCCTCGCAGACAGGATAAAGGACTGTGAACCCAAGATAATTTTCACCTCGGACGGAGCCCTCACAGGGAACGAACAGAAGCTTAAAAACAAGCTCGATTCGGCTCTCGAGATAACAGGGTATGAACCTAGACACTGTATAGTTGTAGAGCGTGTTTCCAAACGTGTTCACATGAAGCCTATACGAGATATCTGGTTCCACGATCTCATCAGCCATGAGCATTTTTCCGATGCAAAGCGTATGGATTTTGAAATTCTGGACGCTGAGGATCCGATGTTCATGCTCTATACATCCACAAACCTAAAGGAACCCAAGGCCCTGGTGTTCCCCGTTGCCGGCTTCCTCCTCTGGGCATACTACACATACCTTCTCCTGTTCGATGCCAAGGATACGGACACCTTCTGGTGTACTGCAGATATAGCATGGATCACAGGGCACTCCTATGTGGTCTATGGCCCTCTGATGGCTGGAGATACCGTTCTCATATTCGAAGACACTATCGACATGGATAATGCCGAGCGCTTCTATGATGTATGTGACAAGTTCTCTGTAAATAAGATATACACACGCCCGTCCATCCTGAAAACGCTCATGAACGCCGCCCAGAAAAAGAAGAAATTCCGCAAGCTGGACACCCTTGAGCTTATCGCAACGGGTGGTGAAAGGATGGATGACGATCTGCGTGAATGGTCAGCTAAGAATCTCGCATCATACAGGGCTGTAATGTTCGATATATACTCCATAACAGAGGCTGGCGGTGCACTCTCTTCCGCACTGCCCGGCTTTATATGTGCAAAAACCGGAACAGTGGCCCAGCCTATTCCCGGTGTTCCCATTAAGCTGGTCAACAGCACCACAGGGAACACGGTTGAGGAACCAAACACCCAGGGAGCTCTGATGATGGACAAACCCTTCCCTCCACTCTGCCGCACAATATACGGTGACAAGAACACCTATAAAAAAATCTACTGGAAAACCCATAATGATGTTACATACTTTAAAACAGGTGACGGCGCAGAGCTTGATGAGGAAGGAAACCTCACACTCAAAGGGCGGCTGGACGATGTACTCCATGTGGATGGCAAGCGTTTAAGCCTTATTGAGATTGAGGAGGCGATCAAAACCCATGAAAACGTCAACGACTGCGCCGTTGTAAGCATTCCCGATGAAAAAAGGGGGGATGCGCTTATAGTTTTCTCTGTCCTCAAGAAGGAGGTGGACGAAAGCTACCATGACACCACAGTGCGAGAGCTCAGGGAGAGGATAATCGAAGAGATCGGGGAGGTTGCACTCCCCAGCGAAATAAGATTTACAAGAACTCTTCCCAAATCACCCGATGGTGTGATATTAAGAGACCTGTTGAAAGACATAGCCATGCAGATGTAGCTGGAAAAGGAGCGAAACAAAGTGAAGATCAAAGAGATTATGACCACCGGAGTTGTCACAGCCAAGCCGGAGGAAACCATAAAACAGGTTATCCTCAGGATCAGAAGCAAGAACATATCCGGTTTGCCTATAGTTAATTCAAACGGCAAGGTTATCGGGGTTTTTAGTGAAACAGATGTAATGAAGGCTCTGCCCGATATTCTTAACGATGCAGAGGCGATCCCGATGATCGATGTTAAGGAAATCTCCGATCATCACGTACGCATGCTTATGTCCGAACCCCTCTACACCCTCACACCTGAGGATGAGGTTAAGGAAGCGGCAACAATAATGCTCGAAAAATACGTACACCGTGTACCGATTATTGAGAACGGAAAGCTCGTGGGGATCGTATCCCTCGGGGATATCCTCAAAGCATATACAGGAAACTAGCCGAACATTCTGTTCAGCCCCTCGCTAAAGGGGGGCTTTAGTATACCCTTCTCGGTTATTATCCCTGTTATGAGCTCCGCCGGAGTAACATCAAAGGCGGGGTTGCGAACCTTTACACCCTCGGGTGCTGTCCTGCGCTCACCGAAGCTTGTAACCTCCTCATCCCCGCGCTCTTCGATCACAATGGACTCACCATCCGGCGTTTCCATATCTATGGTTGATGAAGGGCAGGCGACATAGAAGGGTATCCCAAAATGCTTCGCTAAAACAGCAACGCCCAGCGTCCCTATCTTGTTAGCCACATCACCGTTTGCAGCAACCCTGTCGGTTCCCACGATAACCAGATCAATCTCACCGCTGTTCATCATGAAGGCGGCCATATTATCCGTTATAAGCGTGACATCAAGACCAGCCTGCTGAAGCTCCCACGATGTCAACCTTGCACCCTGGAGAAGCGGACGTGTCTCATCGGCAAAGACACGGAAGCTAATGCCGTTGGAATGCGCTGTATACATCGGGGATGTTGCCGTACCGAACTCGCTGGTCGCCAGTGCGCCTGCGTTGCAGTGGGTCAGAACACCCATACCGTTTCGGATAAGCCCTGCCCCATGCTCCCCTATGGAGCGGCAGATGCTCTTATCCTCCTCGTGAATATAAACAGCCTCCCTCTCAATAAGGCGGAAAAGATCTTCGCCGCTGGACTCCCCTGCACTCTCAGCACAGCGAACCAGTCTTTTGAGTGCCCAGCTGAGATTAACAGCAGTGGGGCGGGAGCTGTTAAGATATTCTGCATTATCCCTAAGCTTGCCCATAAAGTCTTCAAAGGAGTATCCTTTTTTATCCCGCATAGATACAACAAGACCGTACGCACCAGCTATACCTATGGCGGGAGCTCCCCGCACTTTAAGTCTTTTTATGGAGTCGTAGACCTGTTCAATACCTGTCTGCTCCTCCTGTTTAACCTCAATGGGGAGAAGTGTCTGGTCGAGAAAGAATAACCGTCCGCCATCATAGGTTACGGTTCTAGGCAGTTCCTCGGCACTCATGGAAATCACCTCTGTGGATATTTATAAATCAGTGAACACTATATCATCAGATGGTAAGCATCTCTATCTTTTCTCTGCATTCTGCGGATAAATCCTCCAGGAGTACACCCGCATGGGCTCCATCCGCCCAAACCACGAGACCTGAGATAGGGCCTATATCAAGTGTATCAAACCTTGCCACACGCCCTGCACTGCTCTTGCTCTCGTCATCGATATTGTCATAGGATGCAACTGAGATCCTCATTCCCGGAGAGAGCAGTCCCTTATCCCTCAAACGAAGACCTTTGGAAGATATATCAACCGCCCTCATCGGTGTGTACATCTCCTCACTGTCCTCTTTTTTCACAAAAAGCTCTATGCGTATCTCCGTACGTGCAGAGTCTCTTCTTTCCTTGTCAGGGCTCAAAATCACTCCATTAAAAAAAATATTATTCAGCATACCCGCTGGTAAAACGATATATGCATATCGCATACTGTCAATAGCATCGGAATTTTCCAGCGTATCGGGAAACCGCACCTTGTATATCCTTCATGAGTATAATACCAGCAATTCCTCTGTTTGTCCTGCGACATTAAGTGCCTATATTCCGGGCAGTGCCGCATAAAGGGTCATATGCTATTATTGATATTATATCTCAGTTTACACAATAAGGAAGGGGGTTTAGAATATAATATCATTCTAAGAAGCGAACAACCTTATCGAAGATGCCGTGGGCATTGTTTCGTGGGGCTAAACCTGCGTCCAGTATTGTTAACTCTGTCCGTAACAACATATCCCTACCAATCGGCAGTCTTAAGTAATTATTCTTATGAATTTTTTACCACACGTTGATCTTTTTTTAATCAGCTAGTGCTTAAATTTTACTTATCATTGATAAAACTATGATTTATAGAGATTAATAAAATATTGACAGATTCCAGATTTATCCGGTATCTTTTAACTGTGCTTAAATTATTATTTTTTTATGGAGGATCGTATGAAAAGAATCGGTATTATCACACTCGCACTTCTTTTTGCTCTTGCCGTAACTCCTATTGTTCAGGCAAGGACATTCGTAACCATCGGTACAGGCGGCGTTACAGGCGTTTATTACCCCACCGGCGGTGCAATCAGCCGTATCATCAACAAGAAGTCCAAAGAGTACGGAATCAAGGCCACCGTTGAATCAACGGGCGGGTCTGTTTATAACATCAACGCAGTTCTCACCGGCGACCTTGAGTTCGGTATCGCTCAGTCCGACAGACAGTATCAGGCTGTTCACGGTACTGCAGAGTGGCAGAACCGCGGTGCTCAGGAGAAGCTTCGCTCTGTATTCTCCATCCATCCCGAATCCATCACTCTTATAGCTGCAGCAGACAGTGGAGTAACCGATGTTAAAAGCCTCAAGGGCAAAAGAGTAAATATCGGTAACCCCGGTTCCGGTCAGCTCCAGAACTCTAAAGACGTTCTCGGCGCCTTCGGTCTTTCAGAAGAAAGCGTAGATGCAGAGTATGTTAAGGCTGTTGAAGCTCCCGGTCTCCTTCAGGACGAAAGACTCGACGCTTTCTTCTACACAGTGGGCCACCCCAACGGTAATATCAGCGAAGCTACTTCCGGCAGGATTAAGGTTTCCCTTATCCCCATAGTAGGCTCCCCCGTTGATGAACTTATCGCAAAGCACCCCTACTACGCTAAGTCTGTAATCGACATAAAGAACTACCCCACAGCGATCAACGAAAAAGACGTTGAGAGTGTCGGCGTTAAGGCTACCCTCGTAACCTCCGCAGACGTTTCCGATGATGTTGTTTACGCTATCACAAAAGAAGTTTTCGAAAACTTTGAAGAATTCAAGAAGCTCCACCCCGCTTACTCCGTACTTACGAAGAAAGACATGCTCGCCGGTATGTCCGCACCCGTACACCCCGGTGCTCTTAAGTACTACAAGGAATCCGGTCTCGTTGAGTATGTCAACAAAGACCTCATAAAGTAAGCTTATTTAATTAATCCAACGAAAGGGGGCTCCGATGGGGGCCCTCTATTTTTTTAAGGGGATGATATGAGCAGGAAGATTAAATCAGCAGAGGAGATTCTTAAGGAAGAATCGGGGGAACTGAGGTCGCTCCGCAACCATGAGAAACTGATAATTGGAGTTATCGCAGCATCATGGGCAATATTCCAGCTTTCCCTTGCTAGCTGGCTAATTCTTGACAGCACAAAAACACGGGCAATCCACCTCGCTTTCGCTTTAGCTCTGCTTTTTCTTAACGTACCACTACTGAAAAGACCACGTAAAGGTCTTAAGTTTTTATCGACATTGGACAAAATACCTGTGATAGATTACCTTTTCGCCATCGCAGGCGTACTCGCCTCCCTCTATATCGTTTTCGACTGGGAAGGTCTGGCCATGCGTCAGGGTATGCCGATTCAGCGTGACATCATCATAGGTCTGGCATTGATAGTTCTACTCCTCGAAGCAACAAGACGCTCCATAGGGCCGGCTCTTACGATAATCGCACTTATTTTCACAGCCTATGCCTTCGCAGGGCCTCATATGCCCGGCGTCCTTGCCTTCAAAGGGGTTTCGCTCACTAAATACCTGAACCAGATATCCCTTTCTACCGAAGGAATATACGGAATACCCCTCGGTGTATCCGCATCCATCGTTTACCTATTCGTTCTACTCGGCGCCATGCTGGACAAGGCCGGAGCAGGTAAATTCTTCATAGACCTTGCGCTGTCACTCCTCGGTAAATACAAAGGAGGACCAGCAAAGGCGGCCATCGTATCGAGCGGATTCACCGGCCTCGTATCCGGTTCCAGTATCGCAAATATCGTAACAACGGGAACCTTCACAATCCCTCTCATGAAAAAGGTGGGCTATCCGGCTAAGAAGGCCGCGGCAACCGAGGTTGCGGCGAGTACCGATGGACAGCTGATGCCCCCTATCATGGGTGCAGCGGCTTTCATCATCGCAGAGTACGTGAACGTCCCATACATTCAGGTTGTTAAGGCGGCGGCAGTTCCCGCATTTGTCTCGTATATTGCACTCTTCTACGTTACACACCTGGAAGCAAGCAAACTCGGGATGAAGGGGCTCCCCCCGGAGGATGTACCCAGCTTCAAAGGCACACTAAAGAACGGTTTCCACTATCTGCTCCCCATAGGCATGCTGGTCTATGAGCTTGTCGTACTGAGACATTCGCCTGAAAAAGCAGCCTATAACGCTATCCTCGTTCTTATCCTGATCATCTTCGCACAAGAGGTTAGAAAACAGTTCCTCGTCGGTGACAAAAACGTTGCACAGGCTCTTAAGACAGGACTTGCTATAGTATTCAAGGGCTTCATAGCAGGCAGCCGTAACATGGTCTCCGTTGCACTGGCAACGGCCTCTGCGGGTATCATCGTGGGTATTGTGAACATGGGTATCGGAGGAATGATCACCATGATCGTTGAAACCCTCTCACAGGGCAACGTTTTCCTCCTTCTGCTTATCACAGCCATCGCCAGTTTGATGCTCGGTATGGGTCTTCCCACAACGGCAACGTATATAGTTATGGCATCGCTAACAGCGCCAATCATCGTACAGCTAGGCGGGCTATACGGCCTTATGGTCCCCCTTATGGCGGCGCACCTCTTCTGCTTCTACTTCGGTATCCTTGCGGATGATACGCCACCAGTGGGGCTTGCCTCCTATGCGGCGGCGGCCATTGCGGACTCGGAACCGATCCCCACAGGTCTGCAGGGTTTTGCATACGACATGAGAACGGCGGTCATCCCCTTCATGTTCGTTTTCAACCCCGACCTTATCCTGCACAACATATACAGCTGGCCCCAGGGTATATTGATCTTCCTTATGGCTGTGGGTGGAGCCTTTGCCTTCACCAGCGCCGTACAGGGATGGTTCATAATCAGGAACAGATGGTATGATATACCTCTGCTCCTCTTTGCATCCCTCATCCTCTACCACCCGGGATCGCTGATAAGCATATTCAACAAGCTGAATATAAACTTCTTCGGCTTCGATGATTCCCAAAGATACTATATGTACCCAGTTGGTCTCGCAATTATACTTCTTGTATACCTTATCCAGAGGGTCAGGATGAAGAGCGAACCGCAGTTAGCATAATTGATATGGGCGGGTGGTTCACCCGCCCTTTTTAGTTACATGATTATTGACTAATCAAGCTGTTGGGAATATCTAAGAACTTAACTAAACTATGAGGAAAGACATGAATACCAATCAACAACCGGACATCCATCTTAACCTTAACGTCAGAGGCCTCCCCGTTTCTGCCACACTTGCCATAAACGAACGAAGTAACGAACTGCTCAAGGAGGGGCGTCAGGTATATAAACTTGGCCTCGGCCAATCCCCCTTCCCCGTCCCCCAGCCCGTTGTGGATATGCTTAAGGTAAACGCCCACCAGAAGGACTACCTCCCCGTTAAGGGGCTTATGGAGCTTCGCAACACCGTTGCGGACTACTATAGACGTACTCAGGGTCTGGATTATTCCGGCGAGGATATCATAATCGGCCCCGGTTCGAAGGAGCTCATGTTCATCGTTCAGCTCGTATACTACGGCGATCTTATGATCCCCACACCCAGCTGGGTATCCTATGCACCCCAGGCACAGATTATCGGCCGTCAGGTGAAATGGATAGATACCACCGAGAGTAACAAATGGCTCATCACCCCCGAAGAGATCGATAAGGAGTGCAGTAAAGACCCCAGCAGACCAAGGATCCTGATACTTAACTACCCCAATAACCCCACAGGCTATACCTACGGTCCCGAGCAACTGGAGGCTTTGGCAGAGGTCGCCAGAAAATACAAGATCGTAGTCCTCTCCGATGAGATTTACGGTGAACTCCACCATGAAGGCAAGCATATCTCCATAGCACGCTACTACCCCGAAGGGACTATCATCTCCAGCGGTCTCAGCAAATGGTGCGGTGCGGGTGGATGGAGGCTTGGAACCTTCGCCATACCCAGAACACTTCGCTGGCTTCTGGATAAGATGTCCGTTGTGGCTAGTGAAACCTATACAGCCACAAGTGCACCGATACAGTATGCTGCTGTCAGCGCATTCAAAGGTGGACTTGCGATAGAGAACTACCTTTGGCAGTCACGCCGTATCGTAAAGGCTCTTGGAACATGGTGCGCCGATATGCTTATCGAAAAGGGTGTTGGCGTGGAAAGACCTATGGGTGGTTTTTACCTGTTCCCCGACTTCGAGCCGCTCAGAGAAAAGCTTGAGAAGAAGGGTATCTATACTTCATCTGAACTGTGCGAAACGATACTTAATGAGGCAGGGGTTGCTATGCTTCCCGGCTCCGAGTTTGGCAGACCGGAAAAGGAGCTCACAGTAAGGCTTGCCTATGTGGACTTCGATGGAGCAAGGGCAATAACCGCTGCAGAACAGATACCCTCAGAGGAAGAGCTGAACGGCGAATACCTGAGAACCTATTGCGGCAACGTTGTTAAGGCGATCGAGAAGGTCTGTGACTGGATAGGGTAAGGGTTATGTGGATAAGCTTTCATGGACGAAAGCTCGCTTGTGTAAGTGAGAAGGAAGTCTCTTTCTTCGAACGGCAGAAAAATTTCCATGGATGGAAAATTATTCAGATAGATAAAGGAGTTTTTGAGGGGTGCGGGGAACTTTGTTCCCGAAAAAGTCCCCTGCAATCTTTCCTGGATTCAATAATTAAGTGCAACTTTTAAGTAGTGGTCAAAAGAGGTCAGGTGCGTTAGCATCGTAGCTCTTTAACCACCACGTCAAAGGAGCACCGAATGAAGAACTATACACACCTGACCCGTGAACAAAGGTACCAGATTTATGTGCTGAGGAAAACCGGACATTCTCAGACGGACATAGCTGATTTGCTTAAAGTACATAAATCTACCATCAGCCGAGAGTTACGCAGAAACACAGGAGGTCGTGGTTATCGCCCAAAGCAAGCTCATCGCAAAGCTATTGAACGAAGAATGGACAAGGTCCCAAGACGGATTGCACAAACTGAATGGTATTTTGTTGAACGTCTTCTGCGTGAAGACTGGAGCCCTGAGCAGGTGAGCAATTGGCTAAATCAAAATTATGGAATAAACGTAAGTCATGAGCGTATCTACCAGCACATTCTTGAAGATAAAAGTCATGGTGGAACACTTTATACTCACCTGCGTTGCCGAAGAAAACGCAGGAAGCGATATGGTGTTTATGAACGCAGAGGAGAGATACATGGCAAGTTAAGCATTGAGCAGCGTCCAAGTATTGTAGAAGAGAAAGCGAGATTCGGAGACTGGGAAGTGGATACAGTTATAGGAAAAGGGAACAAGCAGGCGATTGTTTCTCTTATTGAGCGGAAGTCTTATCTGACACTTATACGCAAGGTAGAAAGAAAGACTGCTGTACTGGTGACAAAAGCGGTTATAGAAATGTTGAAACCGATATCACACCTAGTCCATACAATCACTTCCGATAACGGGAAAGAGTTTGCAGGACATGCCGAAATATCTGAGATACTAGGGGCTGAATTCTACTTTGCTCATCCATATGCTTCGTGGGAACGCGGAATAAACGAAAATACAAACGGACTCATTAGGCAGTATGTACCAAAGAGTAGGATGCTTGAAAGTGTTGATGATATAGAGATTCAGAATATTATGCAGAAACTAAACAACAGACCAAGAAAAGCAACTGGATATAAAACTCCTAACCAGATACTATTCTCTATAGACCCCGTTGCACTTGCTAGTTGAATTCAGGTTTTGCTTTCATACTTAAATTAGAAATAAGTCACTTATTTATGTGTTTCGTGCTAAAGCACGCCATACTTTTGGCGCAAAAGTATGCAAAACTATTACCTCAGGGTTTTCCAGCCCCCATTATTACTCATTTATTATCATAAATTCGTAAGTGATGGGGGTACCCTCATTTCGCTCTTTTTCCACCTGAAGTTTTGCTGATGCTGAGGAGTGTAACCGCACTTCATACATTAAAGTGTTCGACATTTAATATTAACTCATCTGTCATATGCGGCCAAAACTTCCGGGCGGTTCCAAAAGAGTTCATTCGGCTGTAAAACATTCGGGGAAGATTAAGAGGGTTATTAGCTAAACAGAATATTGGCTACTAGTCACCTGTTTAACTAAAAACCGCTTCACGTCTCACGTTGTTTTCTCTTTAGTGTAAACGTTATAGCTACCGAATTTAATCTATGGAATTTCCCATCCATGGAAATTCCATTGTTGTTCGAGCGGGGGAACCCCACTCTCTCGTACTTCCGGCTACGTCAGACCAGCAAAGCTGTTCTTCCTTTCGCCTTCAGGGCTTCCATCCCTGGAAGCCTGTTGAGTAGCAACCTTAATATTTCCCTCAAAATGGGTTTTTGAGGGGATTCTAAGGGGAAAGTTTTCCCTAAAAATTTCCCCTTAGTCTTAATTTATCTGGGAAATTCATCATCCTGAGAATTTCCCTGCCGCTACACTTGGCAAAGCCTTCGCTCCGCTTACTTCCGACTACGTGAATTGAGCAAAGCCCAATTCAGCTTCGCTTTCAGGGCTTCCATCCATGGAAGCCTGTTACGTAACAACCTCAAATGTATGATTAGCATAAGCTTTCATGGACGAAAGCTCGCTTGCGTAAGTGAGAAGGAAGTCTCTTTCTTCGAACGGCAGAATAATTTCCATGGATGGAAAATTATTCAGATAGATAAAGGAGTTTTTGAGGGGTGCGGGGAACTTTGTTCCCGAAAAAGTTCCCTGCAATCTTTTGCTTTCATACTAATATTCGAAATAAGTTTCTAACCCCTATGTCTTGCGCTTATGCGCCACATACTTTTTAGAAAATATGCAAAGCTATCATCAGGCGTTGCTTCTTTTCGGCATAATTAATGCCCTGAAAATCGCTATGATAAAAAGACACAGAATCGCAGTGCCCACGAGGAAAAAACTCTCCCTTGGTGTAGTAAGCCCTGTAAAACTTCCGATAAAGTCCACTGCTATGGGTGAAAGGAACTGTCCCAGAAACAGCATACATGTTACTAGTGACATAGCCGTAACGCTTCGCCCTTTTCCGGCGGCGTTCTGAGCATTCAGATATATGAAAGGCATCGTCAGCCCCATCCCTGTTCCGGTGAATATCACGGACAAAAATACATAGTATACCGCCGGAGCAAATGTTAGCCCATAGACACCGGTTACCATTATTATCAGAATGAACGGCGCAAAGAATCTGCCGAATTTCCAAAATATCTTCTTAAAAAGCATACTCGCTATAAAAGCCGAAAAGAGTGCAAAGGATATGAGGAAACCCGTTATGGATGCATTACCGAATCCGTTTTCCGACATATATATCGAAATATTAGTAGGTATAGTATAAAAAGCGAGCATCTGGCCGAATGCTGCTACCGCCCATAGATAGACCTTAACAGGGATACGCTCTTTCTGCCTCTGCCCGGTCTCAACCTTCGGTGGTTCATGGAGAAACAGGATGACAAGGATAAGTATAACAATGGAAAGCCCGTATACACCGAAGGAATGCCTCCAGCTTATCATAGCCAGAAAGCCTGCGCTGAATGTAGCCAATACCCCGCCCAGGTTTGATGCGGCGGCTGAGTTTCCGAGCATCTGTGCCTTTTCATCGCCATCAAAGAAATCACCGATGAGCCCTGTGGAAAGGGGCATGAGAAGTCCCACAGCGATACCCAGAAGGCTCCTGAAGAAATGAAGTACATGGATGGACTGGGCAAAGCCGCCGCCAACACCGCCAATGGCATACAAGGACAGGCTCACTATCAGCATCCACTTCTTCGAAAAACGTCTGCTCAATCTGCCTGAAAAGAGTGAAAAAGGAATAATGAACACTGCGGGAATGGTAAGCACAAGCTTTACCGTGGTCTCCGATGCATCGGGAAACGCAGCGGCAATATTAGCAATTGCAGGGGCAACGGCAGCTCCTGCCATGATTGTAAGCAGTGACAGAGAAAGAAGGGTCAGTTTAAGCATTAACTATCTCTTATGCTCATTTTTCGCACTCTCCCCAACCTTGTGCAGAAGCCTGATCAGCTCGTCCCGTTCGTCCGGGGAGAGGCTTTCAGCGAGAATCTCCGTCCAGCCGTGGAGAACCTCCATGACCTGCGGAAGTATCTGCTCCCCCTCCTCCGAAAGGTAGACACGCTTAATACGCCTGTCCTCCTTATCCGCCTTGCGCTCAATATATCCAAGGGATTCAAGCTTTGCGAGGGAGCGTGTTATCGTTGTTTTATCAAGCATAAGGTGCTTGGCCAGCTCATCCTGGGAGAGGCCCCCCATATGAGAAAGCTCAGCAAGATAAACAGCCTGCCCGGAACCGATACCGAGCCTTTCCATCTCCCGGACATAGTATGCCTGGGAATACCTGTGAATTAAGCCTACCCATCTTCCGATGGAGCGTGAGGGTTCTATCTTTTCCATATAAGAATTATACACAGAACAGTTGTATGAGCAACAATATAATTATTAAATCAAAAAAAAAGGCTTCTTGTAACTGGAAGCCTTTGACATTAATTATTCATCCTTCGGGAGTTTTGTTACGTGGACACTTATGGGGGAGTTCCGAAGCATCTTCTCCGCCGTACTTCCGTACAGGAAGCGTTTCATCCCCCTGTCTCCGTGGGAACCTATCACAAGGAGGTCATATCCCCCCTCTTCTATCTCAAAGAGTCCTTCTATGTACGGTGTACCCCTTCTTATGGCTGATTCCCAGTCTACCTCTTTAAGGGATGGTATCCTTTCCTCGAGGGCTGTAAAACCAGCTTCTATCTCTTCATCTATCCTTTTGCGTATGTTAGAATACTCATCTTCATTTACATATAGCTCCATATGCGACTCGTCATGGGCTATATGAAGCACCTTAAGCTTAGCACCAAACTTTGCGGCAAGCTTAGCCGCAGTGTCCACAGCCTCGTCTGAATCGGGTGAGAAATCCGCCATGACGAGCAGGCTATTGTAGTCCATGTCCATCCCCCTTATATCTCGGAAAATACCTTGAAAAAAATGGTAAGTCCGCTTTTTCTTATTTAAGAGAATTATAACAAAAACAACGTTTCAATGTCCATGAAAGATGCTGGACAAAAGGTCATACCTTGTACTATTCTGTAGGGTGTTTATTTATTGAAGCTATTATTATAAAGTCAGAGGTGGTTTATGAAAAGCGTTTATGTGGTTGAAGCTCTGAGAACGCCATTTGGTTCATACGGTGGTGTTCTTGCAGGCGAATCCGCACCCAAGCTCGCATCCGCTGTTATGGCTGAGATCCTCAAGCGTACTGGTCTTCCTGGTGAGGCTGTGGATGAGGTTATCATTGGCCAGGTTATCCTCGGCGGAGCGGGACAGGCTCCCGCAAGGCAGGCTATGAGAGGGGCAGGAATCCCAGATTCCGCCCATGCCATGACCATTAACAAGGTATGTGGAAGCGGTCTTAAGTCTGCCATGCTCGGTGCAGGTCAAATTATGCTCGGCGAGGCAGAGATAGCTGTAACCGGCGGTATGGAAAACATGTCAAAAGCACCCTATGCCCTTGATAAGGCAAGGTTTGGCTATCGGATGGGGAATGCTCCCATGCTGGATCTCATGATCCATGACGCACTGGGCGATCCCTACACAGGCAAGCTCATGGGCGAGATTACAGAAAAAGTTATCGAAGACAGGAAGATCACCCGTGAGGAGCAGGACGAATACGCTCTGCGCTCCTATAAGCTCTCACAGAAAGCAGTTGAGGAAGGGATCTTCGATGATGAGATAGTTCCCTACACTATCTCCGGCAAGAAGGGTGACACCGTTGTGGATAAGGACGAAGAACCCTTTAATGTTAAATTCGAAAAGGTTCCCCAGCTTCGCCCCGTATTTGCGAAAGACGGAACCATAACAGCGGCAAACGCATCCACTATCAGCGATGGCGCCGCTATACTCCTGCTCGCCTCCGAGGAGGCTGTCAAGAAATACAACCTTAAGCCCAAGGCAAAGGTTGTTTCCTATGCCACAAACTCGATCCATCCGGACCGCTTCCCCGAAGCACCCGTGGGCGCCATTGAAAAGGCTGTTAAACAGGCTGGTCTTACCTATGACGATATAGATCTCTACGAGATAAACGAGGCCTTCGCAGCTGTTCCGCTTATGGCGATAAACGATCTCGGACTTGATCCTGAGAAGGTGAACGTGAACGGCGGCGCTGTTTCAATCGGTCACCCCGTCGGCTCAAGCGGCGGCAGGATTGCTGCAACTGTTATCAGAGAAATGAAGGCAAAGGACCTTAAATACGGACTGGCAACACTCTGCATCGGCGGCGGTGAAGGTGTTGCGATGATATTTGAGAACGTTAAATAACTTACTTCGGAGTAATACACTATGAACAAGATCTATCCCGATGCTAAATCAGCACTCGAAGGACTTATTGACGACAACATTACCCTCGCTGCAGGCGGATTCGGCCTCTGCGGCATCCCTGAGAACCTTATCAACGCCCTCGTTGAAACGGGCAAAAAAGGCTTTACAATCGTGTCTAACAACGCAGGCGTTGATGATTTCGGTCTCGGCCTTCTGCTCAAAACACGCCAGACGAAGAAGATGATCTCCTCGTACGTGGGTGAGAACGCAACCTTCGAAAAGCAGTTCCTTGACGGTGAGCTTGAGCTTGAGCTAACACCACAGGGAACACTTGCCGAAAAGCTTCGTGCAGGCGGCGCAGGCATCCCCGCTTTCTTCACCAGAACAGGATACGGAACCAACCTCACAGAAGGTAAAGAGGTTCGTACGTTCGGCGACAGAGAGTATGTTATGGAAGAGAGCATCACCGTTGATGTTGCCCTCGTTAAGGCATGGAAGGCGGATAAGAAGGGTAACCTCATCTACCGCAAAACCGCTCAGAACTTCAACCCTATGTGCGCAAAGGCCGCTAAGGTGACCGTTGCCGAGGTTGAGGAATTTGTGGAAGTGGGCGAGATCGATCCCCACGATGTCCACACACCCGGCATATATGTAGACAGGGTTATCAAAGGCCCCAGCTACGAAAAGCCCATCGAGCAGAAGACCGTCGCAGGCTCAACCACCGTTAAGGGATTCAACGAGAAACGTGAGTGGATGGCCAAGCGCATCGCAAAAGAGATCGAGGACGGTTACTACATGAACCTCGGTATCGGAATGCCCACGCTCATCGCAAACTACGTTCCCGAAGATATTGACGTAACACTCCATGCGGAAAACGGTCTTCTCGGCATCGGACCCTTCCCCACTGAGGACAACCTCGATGCAGACCTCATCAACGCCGGCAAGCAGACGATCACAGCCGTTAAGGGTGCAAGCTACTTCGATTCATCCGAATCCTTCGGTATGGTAAGAGGCGGTCACATCGACCTTTCCGTACTCGGCGGCATGCAGGTTTCCCGCTTCGGTGACCTTGCAAACTGGATGATCCCCGGCAAGATGGTTAAGGGACCCGGAGGCGCCATGGACCTCGTTTCCGGCGTTAAGAAGATCATCGTTATGATGGAGCACACCTCCAAGAACGGCGATCCCAAGATACTCAACGAATGCGACCTCCCTGTAACAGGAAAGAACTGCGTTGACATGATCGTTACCGATCTCGGCGTGTTCACCGTGGATGCTGAGAAGGGTATTACCCTTGTAGAGCTTTCACCCTGGTCCAGCGTTGAGGAAGTTAAGGAGAAAACAGGCTGCGAAGTAACTATTGCAGTTTGATTTTTTCATAGACAGCAGGATAGCGTAAAGGGGAGCTGAGGCTCCCCTTTTTTTATTTATCCTTTTTAAACAGGTTCTGTATCTTCTGGGAGTATTTCTTTTCTATGGCGTGTCGTTTCTTCTTCAGGGTGTTGGTAAGCTCTTCCCCCTGCTCAAAGTCCTTCTCAAGGAAAAGGATGCTCTGTATCTTCTCGTAGGGTTTAAAGCCCTTCTTCGGGTGCAGCAACTTATTCATCTCACGCTTAGCGGCCTCTATAAGGTGCGCATCCCTGAGGCTTTCGGTCATATCATTCTTAAACTCGCCTATGGATGAGAAGTGCTCCTTTATCTTCTCCATATCGGGGATAACAAGTGCGCCGAGACCCTTTCTATCCTGCCCCACAAGTACGGCATCCTTTATAAACGGTAGCTTCGTAATTGTGGATTCGATACGGCTTGGGTCGATATTCTCTCCGCTCGCAAGGACGATAATCTCCTTGATGCGCCCGGTAATAACAAGCTCCCCTGTAAGAGTGAGCTTACCCAGATCACCCGTACGGAAATAGCCATCCTCAGTAAAGGACTTCTCGTTCTCCTCATCGTTGTTGTAGTAGCCGGGGAAAACCTGATCACCCTTAACCTGTATCTCACCCTCTTCACCATTCGGGAGGGTGTTCCCTTCCTCGTCCACAATACGAAGCTGGGTATCGTGCACAGGGGGTCCGAGGGTTCCGAATACCTCACAGTTAAGCGCACGCCCTGCAATGGCAGGTGCGCACTCTGTCATCCCGTATGCGTTGATAATCCTGATGCCAAGGGCATCGATCCACTCATCAAGGTATGGGGGGAGACTTCCACCGCCGCTGATGGCAAGACGCATCCTCCCGCCGAACTTGTCCTGAACGGCGGAGAGCTTCTTTGAGGCAAGCTTATTAGGTAAATACAGACCCATGAGGGTGAAACGTGCCTTGAGCCTTTCCTTAAAACGTTCAAACGCACCCTTCTCCTCAAATACGGGGAGATGGTTTTTAAGAAGCCTTGAGTTCCTCTTGTATGTGGAAGAGACGTTTACCAGGGTATCAAAGATACGCTTCTTCTTTTCACCCTGCTTCTCGATGGCGTTGTTCACCTTTATATACAGCGATTCCCAGAGGCGGGGCACCGTTGCTACGATTGTTGGTCTGTACTGCTCCAAGTCCTGGGAGAATGTTTTTATAGTGGAGTAAACCGTACAACATCCGCCGGTTAAGGCCAGATATTCCGCCGCTCTCTCAAAGATGTGCCACGTGGGCAGGATGGAGAGCCAGATATCATCGGAGCGAAGATCGATTATCTCCGGCAGATTCTCAATATTATACAGAAAGTTCTTGTGGGTCAGGATAACACCCTTGGGCGTTCCTGTTGTTCCGGAGGTGTAGATGAGAGTGAAAACATCATCAACGGTAAGCTCCTCCCTTTTGGAACGGAAGTGCTCAATATCCTGATCGCTTATCCCCCGTTCTGTTAGGATATCGTTATAGGCGTAAACCTTTGTAAAGAGCTTATGAGCCTTCTCGGACTCGATGATAAAGATCGACTTAATTTCCTTGTTGCCGGAAACAACAGCATCCTTGTGCATCTCGTAGAGTTTTTCGGTCTCAAAGATAAGGTATTCGCATTCAGAATGCTCAACGATGTACTCAAGCTCCTGGGTCGGTGTATCGCTCCCCCTCGGCACGCTCACAGCTCCGAGGGATACAAGGGCGAGATCGGTAACGATCCATGCGTAGCGGTTATCCGAAAGCAGAAGGACCTTGGAGCCCTTCTTCATCTTCTTATCCTCGAACGCTTTAGAGAGTATCAGCACATCATAGAAAAGCTTCTCGTAGCTGACCCTGTGTTCCCCTTCGGCTGAGCGGTATACGAAGGCTGTGTTGTCCTTGTTTTTATCAACTGACTTAAGAAATGCATCAAATACGCTGGTGGCAGACATCTATATCACACCTTGATTATTTTTGACTCATAGGAGGCGAATTATAGTGTTTTTCGATGAGAATGGGAAGAAAAAAAGGAGCCCGAAGGCTCCTTTTCGTTGAAGATTATATAGACTGAACTTCTTTAATTTCAGGGATCTGCTCTTTGATCCTTCCCTCAACGGCGTGCTTAAGGGTCATGGTGCTAAAGGGGCAGCTTCCGCATGCGCCTGTAAGCTGGACCTTAACGATGCCGTCATCTGTAACGCCGAGAAGATCAATATCTCCGCCGTCAGCCTGAAGAGCGGGTCTAACCTGCTCAAGAACTTCAGCAACTTTTTCTTGAAGTGTCATTTAGTTTCCTCCCTCGGGATTATCCTTCTTTATATTTTCCTTCATTTTATCTACGATTGAAGGGTCTTCGCCTTTTCTTTCATAGTAGTCCTTAAGTGCAGCCTCAATAGCCTCTTCCGCCATAACGGAGCAGTGTATCTTCGCAGGGGGAAGACCGCCGAGTGATTCCACGATGGACTGGTTTGTAAGGGCGAGAACCTCTTCCACCCTTTTACCCTTGATAAGCTCGGTTGCCATTGAGCTGGATGCGATAGCCGCACCGCAACCGAAGGTCTTGAACTTAACCTCTGTTACGATACCGTCATCGTCGATATCAAGGAATATCTTCATAACATCGCCGCATGCGGGGTTTCCCACCTCGCCCACAGCGTTAGCAGATTCTATCTCCCCCATGTTTCTGGGGTTCATGAAATGATCCATTACCTTTTCGCTATATGGTCCTTTAGACATAGTGTCCTCCTAATCATTCCTGTTGTAAGCGGGCGACATCTCGCAAAGCTTCTTTACGATGCCGGGGAGTTCATCGATAACCTTATCCACCTCTTCCTCTGTCGTATACTTCGACATGGTGAAGGTTATGGAGCCGGCGCAAACATCATCCGGTACGCCCACCGCTGTAAGCACGGGTGAGGCCACCAAATCCTCCTCATCCTCAGCGAGGATATTGGAGGAGCAGGCGGAACCGCTCGCCGCATATATACCTTTAAGGGAGAGCCACATAAGCAGTGATTCACCCTCTATATACTCAATCCAGAAGCTCACATGCCCCGGAAGTCTCCGGTCAGGATGCCCTGTAAAGTGTAAAAAGTCAAACATATTTGAAAGTGCTTCCCAGAGCTTCTTCTGGAGCCTTTTCATCTCTGGAACGTAGTCATCCATCTCTTCTCTGGCGATGCGGGCGGCTTCCCCCATCCCTACGATGGCGGCGACGTTCTCCGAACCGCTTCTGAGACCGTTCTCCTGATGCCCGCCTTGAAGGACTGAGACAAGCTTGACACCTTCACGTACATACAGGGCGGCCGCACCTCTGGGACCGTAGAAGTTCTGGGCCGCTATGCTGAGGAGATCGCAGTTAAGCTCGTTTACATCGATCTTAACATGACCCGCTCCGTCAACAGCATCTATATGATAGAGAACACCTTTCTCACGGCATACCTTGCCGATCTCATCACTGTACTGCATCGTACCGATCTCGGGATTGCCGAACATGATAGATACGAGTGCGGTGTCCTCACGGATAACGCTTTTAAGTTCTTCGATGTTGATAAGACCCGTTTCATCCACCTTAAGCTTGGTTATCTCATACCCCTTGTTGAGATAGTCTATAAGGGGGTTTTGGATGGAGAAATGCTCCACCTCGCTGATAACTACATGCTTCTTGTCCTTGCGGGAGGGATGATTAAGCGCACCCTTAAGAGCGAGGTTATTCGACTCCGTGCCGCAGGAGGTAAAGACAATCTCATCCTCCTTAGCGCCAAGAAACTCCGCCACCTGCTGTCTTGCAAGTGCCACAGCCTCAAAGGATTCCCTGCCGAGGGGGTAGAAATGTGCACTCGGGTTACCGTACTGCTCCTTAATAAAGGGGAGCATCTTTTCAACAACTCTTTCGTCCGGCCTGGTTCCGGCTGCATTGTCCAGGAATGCCATAATCTAAACTCCTGTAGCTTCTTTCACACCTGCAGCGGCCTGAACCGCCACAACTTTAATGTAATCGCCGATAAGGGTAACCTTCCCTTCGGCTGTTTTAATCATACCGATGCCTTCGCTTTCTGCCGCCTCGGCAATGCTTTCACCCTTAAACTGGTAAAAATCCTCACCGGGCTCAAAGTAGCTCTCTCCAACAGTGACAAGATCCGCCATGAAAATGGTGGATACGGGGAGTATTCTCGCATCAACGTACATCCCCGTTCTCTCGCTCATGCTCTTAACATAACCGGATAAAAGCCCTTTGCCTTGACCCGGATCAACTATAACGTTGAAGGCGAGCCTTTCATCAAACACCTTCGACTTATGCTGGGTGAAGGAGAAGAGCTCCCTTGTCTGGCTGAGAAGATCATCTATGCCGTTCTTGCCGAAGGCCGCCGCCGGAAGGGACACGCTCATAAAAGCGGAGCGCCTGTCACCCTTAACGTGGTAGGCGACATACTGCAGTGGCTCACGTATTATATAAACATCGTCGTCATCGCCATCGAAGATCCCTGTGAAATCAACGATGGAGGCATCCAGTTTAGCTATCGTCTTCTTGGCTGAGCCGGGGTCGCTGAGAACAACCATTATATCCTCATCGGAAAGCTCATCTATGCTCTTGGCAGAGATCTCCGGCCTGTCCGAAGCGATAAGGGGGAGATACTCCGGCATACTGTACACCGTGTACCTGAAAAGGGGGAATTCGTCCTCAAGCTTGTCAAGAACCTCCCCGAGCAATAAGGAATCATTGGCGAAAACCGCCACTGAGAAATCTGTCATAATTCACACCGTAAATGTCTCTTTAAAAATAGAATTGAGTTGAACAAAACGCAAGAACTAATTCAATTTTTCGTACACAAGCTTACCTTCATCGTTAACAGTAAACCTGAGATCCTTGGCAGGTTTGCGGAATCCGCCAAGACCGCGGATGTCTCTGCTTTTATGGCTAACGGTAACAACGGAGGCGTTACCCACATCCATGACGAAATATTCATTAAAAGTAACTACTCTGTCGGAGTTCTTTTCTGCTATGAAGTCGTACTCCTCTGCGCCGTCGACATCCATATGAACCCAGCAGGTATCTGCAAAACGGAGTACAACCTTGTTTCCACTCAAAGCCGCCTTTTCTTCATCATCAAGCGCTTCCGGGGCCTCGGGGGGAGTCTCCTGAACTGTATCTTCAGGCTCAGCCTCAGCGGTTTCCTCCACCACAGGCTCAGCCTCTTCAACCGTTTCAGTTGCCTGTACCTGCTCATCAGCCAGCTCGGTCCCCTCGGAGGCGCTCTCGTTGTCTGCCATGACTGCAGATTCTCCAGACTCCGGCTTGGGCTCCGGTTCGGCATCCTCTTCCACCGGACCGCCGGCATTTGAGCCAACGGGAGCCTGCTGGGAGGATTGAACCTCGGAATCGCCGTTCTTAACGATGGAGATATAGAGATAAGCACCCGTAATTCCGAGTATAAGCACGACTATAAGGGGGATAACAATACGCAGACTGCTTCTTCTTGGAACCTCTTCCTGTGTTACTGGGGATGTAACGCAGCTGAAGCCTCTGCTGAAGTCATCACGGCAGCATTCTGCATGGAAGAGGTCGTCAACGATCTCCGCATCGATACCAAGATACTTTGCATAGGTACGGACAAAGTTATGGGCGTGTATATAGGAGGGCATATCGCAGTACTTCCCCTCTTCCAACATCTTCAGAATGTCTTCGCTTATGCGGGTATCCTGCGTTATTCTGTCGTAGGTAACCCCGCCTTGCTCTCTTGTGGTACTAAGTAGTTCGCCTAGTTTACTCATTTATCAACCCGAGTTTCCTCATAAGCTCCTCTGCTCTATCGGCCTCTTCGGAGGTCGGAGCCTCTTTGATAACCTCTTTAAGAACGGGAACCGCTTTTGCGTATTTTCCTCTTTCAAAATAAAACTCACCAAGGCGCATCTTGAATTCAAGGCTTTCGGGGATCATCTCCACTGCCTTTTCAAGGGTTTCTGCGGCCTTGTCATAGTTAGAATCCATGGCATAGGACTTAAACAGAAGCTCGTATGCGTTTGCATACCTTCTGTTTATCCTGAGTGCCTTGTTAAGATACTCCGGCACCTCATCGTATCTCTCTGCGTTGTAAAGCGCATTTGCAGCATTTGTAAGTGCCACTATCTGATAGGGATAGCCGGGATCGTTAATAACCCTATCCCATTTTTTTAAGGCTTCGTCAAGCTGTCCTCTGCTGGCGAGGGCTGTGGCAAGGGCATTAAGGTATTCGCTCTCTCCCGGATTATGGTCCAGTGCTTTACGGACATAAACCTCCGCCTCGCCGTATCTTCCACGTTTAAGGAAGAAGAGCCCGAGGGCGTAGAGGTAACGGTCATCGTCGGGAACAAGCTCCACCGCTTTTTTAAGCTCACGGTAGGCGTTGTGATCAGCCAGCGTGTTGAGGTAAGCTATACCCATTTTGTAGTGGGATTCCGCCTGGGCGTATACCTCATCGGGAACACTTGTTTTAGCCTTGCCCTCCTCCGGGGAAGGAGCTTCCTTGCCTGCGCATCCGCCAAGGATGAGTGCTGCTGAAATTACAAAAAGACTAACTATTTTTTTCATATATCAGCCTCAGACCGAGCAGAGTAAGCTCGGATTCGTATCTGTTTATGTATTTCGAACCCTCCATGAAAACACTTCCAAGGCCGCCAGTGGCAACAACGGGAACATCCGCCCCGCCGAAGGCTTCGTCTCTGACCCTTTCCAGAATGCCGTCCAGCATGGAAAGGTATCCGTAATATATTCCCGACTGCATCGAATGTATAGTGTTATTTCCTACCACCTTTTCAGGTTTTTCTATTTCAACCTCCGGCAGTTTGGCCGTTTTCGCATGGAGAATATTAGCCGAAAGCTTAACACCGGGACAGATTATTCCACCGATGTACTCCCCTTTTTCGCTGATAACATCAAAGGTGGTCGCTGTACCGAAATCCACAACGATAACTGGCGCACCATACTTTTCCCTGGCGGCAACGGCGTTTACGATCCTGTCCGCACCAACCTCCTTAGGGTTCTCCATCTTAATAGGGACGCCGGTTTTTATCCCGGAGGCTACCACCATAGGCTCAACGTTGAAATACTTCGTAGAGAGCTTGGAGAATGTGTATATAAGCTGGGGAACAACACTTGCTATGATAACCCCTTTCAGCTTATTCCTGTCCACCTTGCGGGTATCCATGAGTAGCATGATGGTGGAGGCATACTCATCAGTTGTTTTCAGAGAATCGGTTTGTAGGCGGAAGTTGCAGCAGAGCTCATTACCGTCATATATGCCGAGAACAATGTTGGTGTTTCCTATATCAATCGCTAAAATCATATCCAATATCACCAGTCACTATTTCCGAGACTCCCCCGGAATCATCCCTCACCCGAAGAAAACCAGCAGGCGCAAGCCCCAGCTCGGTGAAGGTTTCACGTTTTCCATTTTTGTGCACAGTTATTCTTTTGTCAAGATTGGCTGAGTATTCTTTCCATTTTGTTTCGATATCGAGCCTTCCATTGGTAAAATCCTCCCAAATGCGCTCCATATTCTTCATAAAGAGGGCAAGTAGCTTTTCCCTGCTGAAGCTTCTTCCTGTAAGTATAAAGAGAGAGGTTGCCGTCTCGGTTATATCCTCTGGAAAAACCTGCATGTTAACGTTTATGCCAATCCCGAGTATAAGCTTATCAAGCCTCGCACCCGTAACCGAGGTTTCCATGAGCATCCCCGCAACCTTTCTTCCATGCACCGTTATATCATTCGGCCATTTCACCTTTGCAGGAACCACAGTGGAGAGTGTATCCGAAAGGGCAAATCCGGCGGCGATATTCAGGGGGAGTATCTTTGATACATCTATGGGGGGAAGGTTCAGGCTGAAATATAGATTTCCCGAATCGTCCGAGTGCCATGTTCTACCGCTGCGCCCCCTGCCCGCTGTCTGCCGCTCGGCTGTGACGCAGGTGTATATATCCGGATCGTTATCGAGGATATACTGGGTGGTGGAGTCCGTCTCCCCGAGGAAGACAGCATTCCTTCCGAAGCGCTCCGTCTGCAGATTTTCGAGATAGGTCTTCTCAGACAGCATCCAGAAGCCTCTCCGCCCTGTTCATAAGCTCATCCACATCGGTACTCTTGAAAACGACATCAACATTCATGAAATCATCGGTATCAAAGAGCATATCGGGATTTGCGGTATATATAATTATAGGAACATCGGGGGATTCCGCCTTAAGCCGCTGGAGAACCTCTTCCCCGAGGATTTTCGGTATGTTCAGATCAAGCACAACGATATCCACATCAGCCTCGTTGAAGCTGACAAGCCCCTCTTCACCGTCCGATGCGGTTATAACGTTGAAGTTTCTGTCGCAAAACTCATCCCGCAGCAGAAGTCTCAGGCTTTCATCGTCGTCAATAACAAGCACTGTTTTCAAATCTTACTCCTAAACACGTTTATATATCTCTTTTTCTATGAAAAAATCTACAATCTTAGGGTCTAGCCCCCCCTCTGCGGCGTTGCTCCTCATAACCTCTACGGCATCCTCGGGCATCATCGCCTCCCTGTAGGGGATGGTATCGTTTGTAAGAAAATCATAGGCATCGGCAACGCCCATAACCCTGCTGAATATATGGATCTCCCCACCCTCCCTGCCGAAGGGATAGCCGTTGCCGTCCATCCTTTCGTGGTGGGAGCAGGCGACTACTGGAACATCCCGGAGTTCTTTTGTCCATGGAATCTTATTCAGTATATCAAATCCGTTTTTAACATGCCCCTTTATCATATCCAGCTCACCCTCCGTATGTACACCCTCCTCAACACAGAGGCACTCGTACTCATAGGGTGTGAGCAGGGGGAGCTCGTTTCCATCCGCATCGGCGAAATAGAAGTTTGAGCAGTAGTCAATGGCCTGTTTGATGGACTCACTCAGCTTACCTGGCTTGTTCGCCTTGATAACAGCCTCTTCCAGAGCGTTTATCTCCTCATACCGCTCATCCTTGTTGAGCATCAGGCATGCCTTGGCGAGGGATAGACGTGTTTTTACTGCGCTGAACTGTTCGGAGGAGAGCTTCTCCATCCGGTTAAGCACAGATTCGCGGACACTGAGCTTGCCGAAATCGTGGAGATAGCATGCGTAACGGAGGATCTTCTCCTTGAGGCGGTTCATGAAGAAATCGGGGAACTCATCGAGATCCTTGTGCATCTCCTGGGCGAGGAGTGATGTTATGGAGAATACCCTCGCCGTATGCCCGGCTGTGCAGGAGTTTCTATTGTCAATGGCTGTGGAGGTAGCTTTGATAAATCCCTCAAGCATCCTTTCGATGTTGTCGTAGAGAAGGCCGTTCTCTAGGGCGAGGCTCACTATACCGGTAAGGGAGCCTGCGATCTTCTCGTCGTTTTCATTGAAGGGGAGAACGATTCTTCCAACGTTTTCAAGTGTCAGCGGAACCTCGTATCTCTTTTTATTTATGAACTGCAGAACTCCGGTGAGCTGATCGTTCAGGTCTGTTATGGGGTATACGATCATGGATTTGGTACGGTAGCCGGACATCTTGTCGAAGCTTACATTGAAGTGGAAGGGGTATTCATCCTCCAGATGATAAACATCCTTAAGCCTGAGTATCTCCCTTGTTTTTGCCACATAGCCGGCAATACTTGTTTCGTCGGCGGCTATGGAGAATTCCTTGAAGGGGAGATAAACCGAATCGTTCTGGGTATATTTGAATATAAGCTCGTTTGTATCCTCATCATATATAAAGATGCTTCCCGCATCCGCACCGAGCATCCCCCGGAGCCTTTTGAGAATAGTTTCAAGCAGAACATCCAGATCCCTTATCCGGACAAGGGTATACGCCAGTTCGAGAAAGCTTTCGTTGGTCATTTACGCATCCTTTTACTTTGGGTCTTATAAATTAAGGAAGTATAGCAGTTTTAAGCGGATATCAAAACAGAACTTATACAAAAAATAACGCAAAAAATCCATAAAAAGAATGAGTTTCACAACTATCCTCTGAAACCCTATTACCCCTTGCGGTGAGGGGAATTTATATGATATTTTCGTCACTTGACTATTAAAAGAGTACCTATCGGAGGATTTAATGAAATACAACCCCGCTGATATCGAAAAGAAGTGGCAGGAGAAATGGGAGAACGAGAAGGTTTTCCGTGTTGAGGCAGACAGCAGCCGAGAGAAGTTCTACTGCCTTGAGATGTTCCCCTACCCTTCGGGCAAGATACATATGGGGCATGTACGCAACTACGCCATCGGTGATGTTATATCACGCTATATGTTCATGAAAGGGAAGAACGTTATCCACCCCATGGGCTGGGATGCCTTCGGTCTACCCGCAGAGAACGCCGCCATTGAAAACAAGGTTCACCCCGATAAATGGACCAAATCAAATATAGATTACATGAGAGCCCAGCTTAAAAAACTCGGCCTCTCCTACGACTGGGACCGTGAGATAGCCACATGCGACCCCGAATACTACCGCTGGGAACAGCTTATCTTCATAAAGATGTACGAGAAGGGGCTTGTTTACAAGAAAACCTCCCTCCTCAACTGGTGCGATTCCTGCAACACCGTCCTTGCCAACGAACAGGTGGAGGAAGGGCTCTGCTGGAGATGCAGCAGCGAGGTGGAGAAGAAAGAGCTCCCCGGATGGTACTTCAAGATTACTGACTACGCCGATGAACTCCTCGACTGCACAAACGAGATGGACGGATGGCCCAAGAAGGTTCTCACAATGCAGCAGAACTGGATAGGCAAGTCCTACGGTGCGGAGATCGACTTCAAGGTGGAGGACTTCGATGAGACCATAAACGTCTTCACCACACGCCCCGACACACTCTTCGGCGCAACCTTCATGTCCCTCGCCCCGGAGCACCCCATGACAAGGAAACTCCTCGCAGGAACCGAACAGGAGGAGGGGGGAATCGCCTTCATCAATGAGATCCTCAAAGAGGACAAGATAAGCCGTATGGCGGATGACAAAGAGAAGAAGGGCTACTTCACGGGACGATACGCAATCAACCCGCTAAACGGCACCAGAATGCCCGTATACATAGCCAATTTCGTACTGATGGACTATGGAACTGGTGCCGTAATGGCCGTTCCCGCCCATGACCAGCGTGATTTCGACTTCGCAAAGGTTTATGACCTCAACATCAAGGTAGTTATCATGCCCGAGGAAGGGATCGACGCAGATAATATGGAAGAGGCATACACAGGCCCCGGAAAGCTCGTTAACTCCGGCGATTTCAACGGAATGGAGAATGAGGACGCCAAGAAGGCGATAGTAGACTATCTGGACAACAACAAGATAGGTAAGAGCACGGTAAACTACCGCCTCAAGGACTGGCAGATATCCAGACAACGCTACTGGGGAGCACCGATCCCCTTCATAAACTGCGAAAAGTGCGGCTCTGTCCCCGTACCGGAGGACCAGCTTCCCGTTAAGCTCCCCACGGATATGGACTTCAGCGGTCACGGCAATCCCCTTAAGAGCATGGAGAGCTTCTGGAAAACAACATGCCCGAAATGCGGCGGCGAGGCTGAGCGTGAGACAGACACCATGGATACCTTCGTGGAATCCTCATGGTACTTCCTCCGCTACTGCTCACCCCAATGCGATACCGCACCCTTCAAGAGTGATGAGGCAAATTACTGGATGCCAGTGGATCAGTACATCGGCGGAATCGAACACGCCATCCTCCACCTCCTCTATTCCAGATTCTTCACAAAGGTTCTAAGAGACCTCGGATACATAAACTTCGATGAACCCTTTGACAGACTCCTTACACAGGGGATGGTCTGCAAGGAGACCTATAGATGCGAGGAACACGGCTGGCTGTTCCCCGAAGAGGCGGAGGACGGAAAATGTTCCCACTGCGACAGCCCTGTAACCGTTGGCCGTGTGGAGAAGATGTCGAAATCCAAGAAAAACGTTGTGGACCCCAATAAGCTCATTGAGCAGTACGGTGCAGACACGGCGAGGCTCTTCATTATCTTCGCCGCACCCCCGGAGAATGAGCTCGAATGGAGCGATCAGGGTGTTGAAGGATGCTTCCGTTTCCTCGGAAGAGCCTGGAGACTGGTGCAGAACAATATCGGGCTGTTCAAGGAAGAGCTCGAGGATTACAAGGTGGAGGGGCTCGTTAAGGAGATTCTCTTCCACACCCATGTAACCATAAAGAAGGTGACCTCTGACATAGAGAAATACCACCTTAACACAGCCGTTGCCGCTCTCATGGAGCTGGTGAACAACCTCTACAAGATAGAGCCTAAACTGAGTAGCTCTGCTGAGAAGAAGGCGTTCCGTGAGGCTATCGAGGCCCTTGCCGCCATGCTCGCCCCCTTCACCCCCCACACAGCTGAGGAGATATGGACGCAGATGGGGAACGATGTACTCCTCTCCGCCTCCGACTGGCCGGCATACGTTGAGGAATACACCAGACAGGATGAAATAACCGTTGTCGTTCAGGTGAACGGCAAGGTAAGGGCACAGCTAAGCCTCCCCCGGGATGTGGACAAGGAAACAGCCTTCGAAGCCGCCTTTGCCGATGAGAAGATACAGAGCTACACCGAAGGAAAGAATATCGTTAAGCAGATCTTCGTTCCCAACAAGCTGGTAAACCTGGTGGTTAAATGATAAAACGCCTTAGGGGTGCAGGGCTTCTGCTCTGCATCCTTATAATCCTCTCCTCCTGCGGATACCGTATCGCCGGCCTTGGTTCCGGCACATCCAAGTATGCCTACACGCTGGCAGCTGTGAATAACCGCACCGCAGAGCCGGATCTTGAGAGGATTATAGAAGATAAAGCGGTAAGCTTCTTCAGTGCCAGAGGAGCCCTCGGCGGCAAGGACCGAAAACGCTTCAACATGGAGATAAGCCTAGACCGCCTGAGCTCATCCTCCAACATCGTCACCGAAACAGGACAGACAGGCACTTCCTCCATGGCTGCCCTCATCGAGATCAAGCTGAGCGACGGGGAAGAGGTTGTTTACATTGAGGATTATTCCGCAAAAACCACCTATGACATAACCTCAAGCATCAGTGAGAACAGAATAAGACGTGAAGCCGCCATTGAAGAGGTTATCGGAGAGGCACTCCAGGATTTCTACGATGAGTACGAATCAAAATAACGCAAAGCTAATATTCATTGGCTCGGACGACTTCATAGAGAATAGTGTCCAAAGCCATATCGCAAAGCTGGAGGACCCCGATGAGGAGGTCTACTTTGCCGATGAAATGGATATAGAGGAGTTCTTCGCCTACGTATCCACCCCTTCCCTGTTTAACCCCACAAAGGCCGCTGTTGTGCATTCTGTCCATAAGCTCAAGAACCCTAAAGAGTTCATTGAGCAGTGTACACGGGCTATCGAGACCTGCATACTCCTCACAGCGCCCATTGATGCGGCGAAAAAGATAGAGAAGATAGCCGGTGAATTCAAGATTAGCGTCGAAAAGAAGATGAACAGAGAGGCGCTCACACTCCAAACCCAAAAGATCTTCGAGGATAAAGGGCTCCCCTGTGACTACGCCTCGGCGGAGGAGATCCAGATAATCTTTGGCGGCGACATGAAACAGGTGCGAAGCGAAGCGGAGAAGCTCTCACTGTACTTCGCTTACAAAAAGCCGAAGGACAGCCGGGACCTCCTCGCCCTTATCACATCCGAGAAACAGGAGAACGTATTTGCATTCATGGATTACTTCGCCCAGCGGAACAAGAAAGGGTGCCTGCGAACATTGGAGAACCTGTTTAAAGGGGACGAGAACCTGAACATCCTGTATGTCCTTTTGGGACGAAGGATGAAGCAGGTCTATCTGGAAAAGAAGCTCCCCGGCACAGTTAAGGTGCAATATTTTATCCTGAAGAAGCTGAAGGCGGATACAGCACGCTGGAAGACGGAGGAGCTCTCAAAGATGGCCGGCACCATCGCAGAATACGATTACAAGATAAAAACGGGGCAGCTCGAGATTAAAGCCGCCCTCATCCAGCTTACACACCGGCTCTGAGAAGCCCTTTATCAAGAGGAAGAAGCCTTACCGAACGTTTCTCTTTGTCGAAATCCGTCCTGTAACACAAAGCCTTAACACCGTGGTCCAGTGCTTTCTCGAAGGTTCGGCAGTAATCCGGATCGATATCCGATGCACAGCGGAAGTACGGCCTGTCCGCCTGACAGGTATATAGGATATACGCCTCATAGCCCTCATCCACAGCCTTCATTAATACCTCAAGATGCTTCTTTCCCCGTGTTGTGACAGCATCGGGAAACATACATGCATCATCATCGAAATAAGTGGAGTTTTTCACCTCCACCAGTGCCTTCCCCCGTTCGTTCTCCACGAGGAAATCGATGCGCCCCTCTTTGTACGTAAACTCCCTGCGGACTTTTAGCACATCCCCCAGTTCGGAAATCTCGCCATCATTGATGGATGCCTCCACGATACGGTTCGCAAGATGGGTATTCACAAGGACCCAGTCGCCGGATATGTTGATTGCCTCCAGCGTGCAGGGGAGCTTCCTCTTCTTATTCTCGGATACCGTATAAAGAACAGGGCTTCCTTCGATTTGAAGGTTTTTCATTGACCCTGTGTTCGGATTATGGACGGCAAAGACCTCTTCTCCTGTGTCCACATCAACGAAGAACCTTTTATACCTGCGGATAAATTTTGCTTCATACATAAAAGGATAAATATACATGGAAAAAATTTTGCCGTTTTTTCTCTTGCATTGCAAGGCTTTTTCGAATAGAGTGTTTTTTCCCCTTTACACATCCCCTCTCATGGATTAACTTTTCCAACGTTATGAAAAATGATATAATAGTACAAAGCCGGATATCCGGCGGACAAAACCTTTTTGTAAAAGCGGAGACAGCTTTGAGACCACTGGCATATACCATTACGGTACTGCTTGCAACATTTATGCTCCTCAACGCCGGTTTCAGCTATTATGTCAGCAGTTCGGTTACCGAACTCGATGAAGAAGCTCAATACCTTAACACCATCATCAACGCTAAGGAGCTTCAGCTTGAAACGGAGAAACAAAAGGCAGCTTTCTCAGCCAAGGTGCTGGACATCCATGCGATTCTGTCCAACTTCCCTGTAAACTACAGCAAGATAGGCCTTATGGACTTCGCATACCTCATCGCCTCCGAGGCAGAAAAGCACGATATTGACCCCTATCTTATCCTTGCGCTCATCAAAACCGAAAGCTCGTTCAACAAGCGTGTCATATCCCATAAGGGTGCTGTGGGCCTTATGCAGCTCCTCCCCGGCACAGCATTTTACATCTCCAACAAAACCGAAGGGCTCACCCTGAACAAGGCAAAGGAGCTTTTTGATCCGGAGATGAACGTTAAGCTGGGGGTAAGCTACTTCTCGTACCTGATAAACAAGTACAACAATGTGAAATACGCCATTATTGCCTACAACTTCGGCCCCGGCAACATGACCAGAAGGCTCCGCTCCGGCTCACCTCTCCCCAGCTTCTATTACAACAAGGTGATGAAGAACTACCGCCTTATGATGAGCTACAGCAGCAGAGCATAAGACCGGAATATGCCCGAATCCCCCTTTGAAAACATCCGCATCCTACTCTCCGAAACCGAAGGTCCGGTTAATCTCGGTATGACAGCCCGTGCCATGGCAAACACGGGCTTTAATAACCTTCGTTTCAGCGGCTCCCTTGGCGGCGATGAGGAGGATGTGCGCAGATACTCGCTCCACGCCTATCACCTTATAGAATCAGCCTCCAAATGCTCATCCTTCGAAGAGCTTATCCAGGGCTCCGACGTTCTTATAGCTCTTACTCCCAGAAATCCCTGGAATGACGGGCACAGCATAGGTATTGATGAATTCCCCCATATTGTGTACAGGTGCACACAGAAAGGACAAACCGTGGGGCTGCTATTTGGCAATGAGGCAACGGGACTTCTTAATGACGAAGTGGCAATCTGCCGATACCGCCTCCCCCTCCCCTCCTCAAAGGATTACGAAAGCCTTAACCTTGCGCAGGCTGTGCTCGTTGTTCTATGGGAGCTTCGCAGAAAACTTACCGATAGAATAAACATTGATTCAACCGAACAGAAACTTGCGGGTGGCGATGAGAAGCGTGTTTTCCTTAATAAACTTAGAACTCTGCTCCTTGAATCGGAATATCTGGACGGGCAGAACCCGGAGATGCGCTGGCGTGAGATAAACCTGATATTCGAATCAAGGGATTTCACCGAAAGGGAGATGAGCCTGCTCACCTCCTTCACAAATAAGGTGCTCAAGGAGCACAGAGCGGCGAAAAAGGACTAAGATCCCTTCTTCTCACACTCCTCAATAAAGATTCCAAGATCCACAACCTCCCCCTTTCTCTTCATATAATCGTTAAAGGCGGCAATCCTAGTGATAACCTCTTTATCCATTATATGCTCCATACGGCAGGCGTTGTCCTCCGCCTTATCGGGATCTATTCCGAGGGTCTTTTCCAGAAACTCGGTAAGGGTTGTGTGGCGGAAATGGATCTCCTCCGCATAGCTCTCACCCTTTTCTGTAAGGGTAATATAACTGTAGCGGTCGTAGTTTATATACCCCTTCTCCGAAAGCTGCTTAAGGGCGTTTGTAACGGAGGACATCTTAACATCCAGCTTCTCGGATATCTCTTTGGCTCTGGCAACCTTTGCCTGGCTGTTCTCATTCTGGAGAACGAGGATAGCCTCCAGATAATCCTCCATACTGCCCGATAGTTGTCTGCTTTTCATATTATATGCTCCAAAAAAACTTAGCCTTTCTATACTTTCATCTAACAAAGTTTATTACATCTTCTGGAAATATAAAAGTGAAAATTATATCCTGAGCGAACACCACTGCAAAGAGGATGCAGTATTTGACATTTATTTGACATATAAATCACATGGTTATCACAGTGGTGGAATATCGTATGCTGAGCAAAGGGGAGGTGATCCGCAGTGCTTCATGCACAAATATTGCTTTTTTCTGTACACTTCTTAACACACCCCTTCTCTGCGAACCCCGCAGTAAATACAGCTATGCCCCGACATAAACAGAATTCTACCGCAAACATACATACTAAAACGAAGGAATCTGGACATCCCCCCTTCTTCCCGAGACAGCTATGTGGCATAGCCCCTTTTAATTCTTCCAATAACAGTTCCTTCGGTGCTAAAATGAATCTAGATGCACCGAAAGGTAACTAATGATGCAAGGGATCGGTGAACAGCGGGAGGAAGGTGACTTGAGTTCATCCAGTGTTATTCTGAGCGTAAAGAATCTGGAGTTTTATTACGGCGATAAAAAGGTTTTAAAAAAAATATCCATGGAGATAAACCGCAACAGCGTAACGGCTCTCATAGGCCCCTCCGGTTGCGGAAAAACCACGTATCTCCGTTGTTTCAACAGGATGCACGACCTTTACCCGAACACATCCTACGGCGGGAGCATACAGTTTAATGGTAAGAACCTCTTCGGGGAGGCTTTTGAGCTCACTAACCTAAGAAACCTTATAGGGATGGTTTTCCAGAAGCCGGCACCCTTCCCCATGAGCATTATAGAGAATATCGCCTACGGCCTTCGGCTTAAAGGGATCGAAAACATGACAGAGATACAGGACAGAGCGGAAAAATCCCTCAAACAGGCCGCCCTTTGGGATGAGGTTAAGGACAGGCTAGAGGAGAACTCATCCAGCTTGTCCGGCGGACAGCAGCAAAGGCTTGTTATCGCAAGGGCACTCGCCGTTGAGCCTGAGGTTCTGCTTTTTGATGAGCCCACCTCCGCTCTGGATCCAAGCTCCACATCGAAGGTGGAGGAGCTACTGGGGGAGCTTAAAGAGGACGTTACAATAATCATCGTCACCCATAACATGCAGCAGGCCGCCAGAACAGCGGATTACACTGCCTTCATGTACGAAGGGGAACTGATAGAATACAATAAGACCGACAGTATATTTAATACGCCCGAAAACAGTCTCACCGAGGACTACATATCGGGCAGGTTCGGCTAGGAGTTTTTAATATGTCACAACACGAAATCGACAACATTCAACTTAAATCTCTCATAGCAGAGATGGCGAAGGTTACAACGGAAATGATCCAGAATTCCATCAAAAGCCTTGTGGAAAGGGATTCTGAGCTTGCAAAAAAGACTATAAACATGGACGAAAAGGTGGACCAGCTTGATATAGATATCGATGCCATATGCCAGAGGATCCTCGCCCTTTATGAGCCTAAGGCCATGGATCTTCGCTTCGTGCTCACAGCTTCAAGGATCATAGTAGATCTCGAGCGTGTGGGGGATTACTGCGTGGATATATGCTGTGACATCATCCGTATAAACGAGATCCCCCAGATCAAGCCCTATATCGACCTACCGAAGATGGGCGAGGAATCTATTGAAATGCTGAACGATGCAGTTAACGCCTATTTCAACAGGGATGTGAAATCCGCCTTTGATGTTATCAAGCGGGATGATTATATAGACAGCCTCCATGCACAGATTCTGCGTGAGCTACTCACCTATCTGGCTGAAGATATGAGAAAAACAACCGGTATTGTGTCTCTTATGCAGATAACCAAAAGCTTCGAGCGCATAGCCGATCATGCCACAAATATATGTGAACTTGTATACTTCATGGTGGAGGGCAAGATTGTCCGACACCAGAGAATTGAGGAAGGGGAATGATAAAAATACTTGTTATCGAAGACCATGAGGAAATGAGCGACCTGATCAAGTTCAACATGGAGCAGAAAAACTATGAGGTAATCTGCTCCGCCGATGCAAACGACGGGCTTATCCATATGGAAAACTCGAACCCGGAGGTTATCCTTCTGGACCTTATGCTTCCCGGGCTTAAGGGTATGGATTTTCTTGGGATTGTCCGCAACAATCAAAAGTATGCCCACATACCGATAATCATCATCTCCGCAAAGAATACGGAGAACGATATTATCAAGGGTCTTGAGTCGGGTGCGGATGACTATCTGACCAAGCCCTTCAGCATGAATATTCTGGCGGCAAAGATCAAGGCTATACTCCGCAGAAGCCCCGCCATTGAAAACAAGGTTATCTCCGAGGCGGGTATCATCATAGACACCGTAAACTACACCGTTCGGGTGGATGATGAGGAGATTACGCTCACAAATAAGGAATACGAGCTCCTTGTAACCTTTCTCCGCAACCCGAAGAGGGTTTTCACGAGGAACCAGCTCCTCAATGCTGTCTGGGGTTATGACTCCGATGTGTATTCCAGAACGGTGGATACCCACATTTCCTCCCTGCGCAAGAAGCTGGGGGATAAGGGGAAGATAATAAAATCCGTTCCGAAGATAGGGTACCGCGCTGATACATGAAATCGTTTGTTAACGTATTTCTTATCATATTTTTGCCCATTGCGCTGATACTCCTGCTAACCTTCCATTTCTCCAGCAATTCAGCTATGGAGAGTGCGGAGAGACAGCTGCTGATGGAGATGCAGAGTAAATGGAATATACTTGCCACAAAGCAGTTCGATTCGAAGTTCGACCGCTACACAGTGGCGCACATTCAGGAGATCAGCAAGAATACCCAGCTTCGCATAACCTTTATAAGTAACGGTGGAGACGTCCTATACGACTCCCGTACAGGTAAAAACGGCTCATACATTAACCCCTTATCACAGCCGGAGATAGAGGGCGCCGAAGATGGGGATTTCGCCTACGACATACGTGAGATTCCCGGCAGTCACAAGAAAACATTCTATCTGGCAAAGCGGTATAGTGACGAAATGTACCTGCGCATCGCCTACCCCATGACATATCTCGAAGCCCTGCAGTCAGAAACCCTCGCCCAGAATGTGCGTATATTCCTGTTTGCATTCATTATTGTGGCCGGAATAACCCTCTTTATGGCGAGGCGTGTCTCCGTTCCCATGAGCAAGCTGAGCTACATTGCGGACTGCGTTGAGGCTGGCGAGAAGGATATCGACTTTCCCGTTTTCAAAGACAAAACCATGTCCAAGGTAGCTGCGATTTTTGCAAGGCTCTACAACTCCATGGAGAAAGAGCAGACCCTCCTTGAGAATGAGCGTTCCAAGCTGAACCACATCTTCTCCATACTGGACGAGGGGATCATCCTTCTGGATCTGAACAACAGCATAAAGCACTATAACACTCAGGTGGAGCATCAGCTGGGGTGTGTACTTGAGATAGACAAAAACATTCTAAGCGTTGTTAACGACTTCGATGTTATCAACTTCATCAGCGAGGTGATAAACATCAAGGAGGATACGAGGCTTCAGACCACCTTTCGCAAGTCCACCTATGAGGTTTTCATAAAGATCCTTGAGGACGAAAAGCTCATTGTTCTCTATAATATAGACGAGCGTAACAAGTATGAAACATTCAAGGCGGAGCTCATCGGCAACATAACCCACGAGCTCAAGACACCCCTCTCCATGATTATGGGATACGCCGAAACGCTCCGGAATAATGTAGATATAGACAAGAAGAATCTTGAGAAGTTTCTCGGGGTTATCCACGGCAACTCAAAGAGGCTGAACAACCTTATCAATGATATTTTGGAGCTCCACAGGCTTGAGCAGACGGGTGATCATATCCTCTCCGAGCCGATGGATGTAAAAGCTGTTTTCGAGGAGCTGGAGGAGCGTTACAGCCATTACACAGTAAAAACGGTTTTCACCACCACAGTGGAGGAGATCGGCATAATCCGTGAACATTTTATAACCGTTGCCACGAACCTTGCGGACAATGCGCACAAGTATTCTAGCAGTGAAACCATTGAGGTAAGCGTTGAGCGGATCGGTGACGAGGTTGAGCTGAGGGTTATAGATGAGGGCCCCGCCATCCCGCCGGAAGAGAAAACACGCATATTCGAAAGGTTTTACACGGTCAACAAATCCAAAAACCGCAATCAGACAGGAACGGGGCTCGGTCTGAGCATAGTTAAACACATAGCAACTATCTACGGCGGCTCCGTAACCCTCGCCTCCAACTCCAAGGGGGGCAACACCTTCCTTGTGACACTTTTCGAAAGGGAGGTCGCACAAATCGAGGAGGAGTAGTGCTAACTATTAATCAACCTGTCAAGACCCTCTATAAGTACATTAAAGCTTTTTGACCTATTTGAACCGTCAAGTTTTAAAAATCTACTAATTTCACGTGAGCCTTGTATTTTTTGATAGGATTGATTTGTTATTCTTTTCAATATAACACTTGGTTTTTCTATAATATCAGGATTCCTGTAACTGCTTTTTGCCTGTAACTTTGATAAACCATTTATTGACAGTCCTTTTTCAACAGCTTCAAGATCTCCCAAATAGAAAGACTCAAGCTCTCTACACGCAATTCTTACAATTGAACAACTATCAAGATTATACTTTTCAAGATACTGTAAGTACTTTGACTTTAGCTCAACACAGTCATCATGATCTTTATCTCGAAACAATAAAAACAGGGTGTCAGGTTTTTTCCAATTCTTTAGTTTTCCCTCAATATTTTTATCAAAGTCACCTTTTCCTTCAAACACAATAATCTTAGGATCTACTTTTTCAGTGAACAATTTCTTAATAATACATGAAAGCATCTCTTCTGCAGACTGCTCTTCAACAAAGCATGCTAAAGTTTTCATAAAGGGTCTGCCCCTCCGAAAAAGCCCTGCTTCCACAAGTAACCCATTTTGTCACCATCATTCATATAAGCACTCACTTGCTCGTCTTCTTTCGCTCTCTTTATAGTTGTATAGCCATCCCTTTTTTCAAGCCAAAAAACTTCTTCTAACTCAGCAGCATTAAGAAAGTCTGGTGAATGGGTAGATACAAATACTTGACCACCTCTAGCTGAATATGCTCTAAATTCTTCAGCAAGCTCCATTAAAAGTTTGGGGTATAATTGATTTTCTGGTTCTTCAACACAAAGTAATGGATGAGGATTAGGGTCATAAAGTAGAGTTAGATATGCTAACATTTTAATCGTTCCATCAGAAACATATCTTGCCAAAAAAGGATCCTCAAATGATCCGTCTTGAAACTTTAAAAGTACCCTCCCTTCTTCACTGGTCTTCGATTCCACATTGCTTATTCCTGGCACTCTTTTCTTTAATAAATCAAGAATTTTATCAAAAATATTCTTATGATGATTATACAAGTACTCAATTACAAGTGAAAGGTTTTCACCCTCTCTGGATAATTGCTCTGCGTATCCCGCATCCTGCTCGGTTCTTGCACGGTTTATATGGAAATCTGACACATGCCAATTCTCAATCAAGTTACCAAGCGCAACAACTGCTGGAAACCTTTCAAATTGTGCTAACCCTTTTATTGCAAGAATGTCAGGCGATTTAAGTGACTGCTCTTCTCTTTCTAAATCATTGACATCATTAACTGATTCAAGTTCATTCGTTACAGCTCGCCCTGAACCATTTGAAAAGTCTAGAAAATGCCATGGCTGCCCACCACTCCCTCTTCTATACTTTAATATTTCTCTCTCTACAAATGCTTTACCATTTTTCTCATTAATTTGAAGAAAATATGTTGTTAGCGGCCCATCTGATTTATCACGGAATTTCAATTCTATAACAATAGGATCTTTTGTTCCTCTACTTCTAACTTCTTTAATCCCTTTACTTCCTCCAAGCTTTGAAAGTGCTGTATTAACATTGCCGTTCATAGCCTCTCTCAGAAATGCGAATACACTGAATATTGTGCTTTTTCCGCTTCCGTTAGCTCCAACTACAACACATAATCTGGGAATATGCTCCATTTTAGCGTCTTTAAATGCTTTGAAGTTTTTCAAGATTATTGACTCAATCTTCATAGTATTCTCGCCTCTAAGAATAGTATTGTTGTAACAATAATAAAATCTTATACCACTAGAATTAAAAGTTCAATAACTCTCGTTATAGCTCACATCCCGCATACCCTCGGGGCGCCATGCGGGAGATATAACCCCCGCACCACGGCGGGTGCAGTTAAGCATCGAGCCAAAAGATAACGTCTGGGAGCCGAACTTCTCGTTTATGCTGTCCATCGCATCATAGATATCCGCCCAGTTCCGCCCCTCGTCAGAAACGTTCTGGAGCGTTACGCAGTTCGTCACCAGCTTAGACAATGAAACACCCAAAAGCCTTATCGGCTCGCCGTTCCATATCTCATCAAAGACCTCCATCGCCGTCTCAAAGATATGATGCGTGGCAGACGTAAAGAAAGGGATCATGTGCATCTGCCTGTGCGTGCTCATATCCGTATAACGCACTGCAACGCTTATCGTCCGGCCGGAATATTTGTTTTTCCTCGCACGGGATGAAACCATCTCCGAAAGCTGGAGTATATAGTCAGAAGCCGCCTCACGGCTCCGTATATCCCTCGGCAGGGTCATGCTGTGCCCTATGGATTTCGCCGGCGGATCATCATCGTCTATACCCTTGGGATATTCACCATGGGCAAGACGGAAAAGGCGTGTGCCGTTTATGCCGAACATCTCCACAAGACGCTCCTCACCCAGCTCACGAAGATCCCCGGGAGTAAATATACCCATATTGGCAAACCTTTTCGACAACCTGCGACCTATCCCCCAGAAATCCTTTAGCCTGAACCCGTCCACAAAGTCCAGCACATCATCCTCCGGCACATGATAGAAACCATCCGGCTTATTAACGCCAGTGGCCATCTTTGCCACAAACTTGTTAGGACCCGAACCAACGGAACAGGTTATATCAAAGCTCCTCTTAACAAAGCTCTTTATCATATAGGCCGCATCCTCCGGCGAATAGCCCGTTCCGGTAAGATCCAGAAAAGCCTCGTCGATGGAATATGCCTCAACATCGGGGGTTATCGTCTTGAGGAAGTTATATATCTCCTTGCTGACATACGTGTATTTCCTCGTCCGACCCACAACAACCTCAAGCCATGGGCAGGCCTTCAGCGCCTCATACTTCGTCATTCCCGTTTTAACGCCGTACTCCCTCGCCTCATACGAGGAAGTGACCACAACAGTGCGCTCCTTCGAACCGATAACAGCAATCGGCTTCCCCCTGAGCTTCGGGTTCGATGCCTGCTCCACCGATGCAAAAAAAGCATCCATATCCATACAGAGTATCATTGTTCATCCATCGCCACTAAATACCAGCACATATCCATGGTGCTGAAAAGGATTTCGAAGATGTTAAAGCCGTCGCTCACAGTGAACTTATAACGCATATCACCCCCCTCTCGCTCCTTCCAGCGGTAGCAGATCTCCTTTATAAGCACCTTCTCGCCGTGCAGACCAAACCATACGGGCTTCGGCCAATGCCCCTCAAAGACAGCGCCGACACGGATCTTCTCGTTAAGGTTCAGGATCATAGCTACCCTCCACCAACCGGACTACCATAACCAAAGAACCCACTGTCTCAAACTCATCATACTCCCCCACAGGTATAGGCTCGAAATCCTCATTGGCAGGAAGAAGAAACACACCCTCGGGACCCTTGCGGAAGGTTTTCAAGGTTACTTCGCCGTTCAGACGAAATACACCTATCTTCCCGCTGTTCACCACAGGAACAGGGCGGATAAGAGCGAAATCACCATCCAAAATCCCCTTGTCCTTCATACTCTCACCCTCTACCTTCAAGAAAAAACAGTCACGATGAGCCTTGTCCTTAAGGGATATATAGCCCTCAATGTTCTCCTCCGCAGTTACAGGAACACCAGCCTGGATACGCCCCAAAACAGGAAAAGAACGACCCCGTAAAAGCTCTATGCCCCTCGCAGTTCCACTGCCCCCCCTGCGGATAAAACCACGCTCCTCCAAACGATCCAGCATCTTCTTGACGCTGGCCGTGGACGAAAGACCTAAACCGCCGGCGATCTCACGAACAGAAGGAGAATAACCGTACGTGTCGCTGAAATTCTCAATGTAATCCAAAAAACGCTTCTGCTTCTCTGTGGGCTCGCCCATATCTGCACCTCTTAATTAATTTCTAATAAAGGAAAAATCCATGGAAGGCATTTTTTCCAAATATATTAGGGGAACTTTTTGGGAACAAAGTTCCCCTAAAACCCCTCAAAAACTCATTTTTTAGTTATAAACATCTATGTACAAAACATTTATCATACCAACACAAACACATCTAAATATTCCCCCATACTGCCTAAAAACCCATTTCGCCATTTCCCACGCTTCCACGGATGGAAGCGCTGGAGGCGAAACTGAAGTGGGCTCTGCCCAATTCATGCAGCCGAAAGTACGAGAGAGCAGGGTCTCCCTGCTCGAACAGCAGGAAAAAATCCATGGATGGAATTTTTTCCACATAAAACCATACACCCCCATTCCGCCCTCACTCCCGCTTCCACGGATGGAAGCGCTGGAGGCGAAACTGAATTGGGTTCTGCCCAATTCATGCAGCCGGAAGTACGAGAGAGCAAGGTCGCCTTGCTCGAACAACAGGAAAAAATCCATGGATGGAATTTTTTCCACATAAAACCATACACCCCCATTTCGCCCTCACTCCCGCTTCCACGGATGGAAGCGCTGGAGGCGAAACTGAATTGGGCTCTGCCCAATTCATGTAGCCGAAAGTACGAGAGAGCAAGGTCGCCTTGCTCGAACAGCAGGAAAAAATCCATGGATGGAATTTTTTCCACATAAAAACACGAACGCCTGTTCGCCTACCCGTAATATATACCCCAAGACCCGCATTGTCAAAACTAAATTCGATGGACGAATAAAGACCAAAATAGTGATTTAATGAACATTTGTAAAAAATTGATAAATATTATTGATTTTTGTGATCATTGCTATTGTGTCGAAAAAAATTATCGGTATATTTAAAGGATGGAACGTATGTTTATACCTCTGAGTGAAATTGTGCTCTCCCTCTCCGGAGCTATAGATCTTATTAGCCCGGAGGTGGCGAACCACCACAAGAAGGTGGCGTATCTAGCCACAGAATTGGGCTATGAGCTCGGGTTCCGGAGTGAGCAGATCAACAACCTTATGATAGCCGGAGCTCTTCACGACATAGGCTCAATCTCACTGAGTGACAGACTGGATACCCTCAAATTCGAGCTGGACAACCCCAATGAGCATGCCGAGCTGGGCTACCACCTACTGAACACCTTCCCTCCGTTTGCTAAGATTGCCTCATTTGTGAGACACCACCACAGAACATACGAAGAGAAAGGAGACAGCGTCCCTTTAGAGAGTCATATCCTCCATCTTGCTGACAGAGTTGATGTTCTGATACGGGGGGATGAATATATCCTCAACCAGACTGACTCCATACACAGAAAAATTATGGACAGAAAGGGCACTACCTTCCACCCCGATGTAGCCGATGCATTCAACAGGATAGCCCATAAGGAATACTTCTGGCTCCATACCCAATACAGCCACATCGATATGAAGCTCAAAAAGATCGCCAGCCAATACAAGGTTGAGATGGATCTGGACGAACTTATGGGGCTTTCAAGAATGTTCAGCAAGATGATAGACTTCCGGAGCAACTTCACAGCAACCCATTCCAGCGGCGTGGCAGAAACAGCGGAGGCGATAGGCGAGGTTTGCGGGCTATCAAGAATACAGTGCAAGCTTGTGAAGATAGCGGGATACCTCCACGACATCGGCAAGGTCGCCGTTCCCCCGGAGATACTCGAGAAGCCTGAAAAGCTTACCGCAGAAGAGTTCAACATAATAAAGAGCCATACGTTCCACACCTATAATATCCTGGACCCCATAGAAGCGCTTGACGTCATAAAGCTCTGGGCATCTTTCCACCATGAAAAGAACGACGGAACGGGCTATCCCTTCCACCTTGAACGAGATGAACTCCCCCTTGGCTCAAGGATAATAAGCGTAGCCGACATTTTCACTGCCCTGGCGGAGGACAGACCTTACAGGAAAGGGATGTGTAACCTTGAGCTTCGAAATACCATGAAGGAGCTTGTGGCAGAGGGCAAGCTGGATAATCTTGTTTATCAGAGACTTGAGGAGAACTTCCACGATATAAACACACGCCGTTTTCAGGCTCAGGAAATGGCAAGAGCGGAATATGCTCAAATTACTCAGGTTAACGTGGAAAGCGCCTAGGGAAGCTCCGTACACCCGAAGTTTATAAAGGTGAACACACCCGGTTCCTTAACCTCTCTGACAATACCATATTCTGCGCCGACCTTATCCGCAGCTTCGCTAAGCTCTATCCTTCCTGCAACGTAATCGGGCAGGGTCTTTGAAAGGTATATGAGCGCATCGTAGCGATACTTCATGATCTCTTTGGCGGACTTGCTGTCAAGGGTTTCAGCTTTCATATCCCCTTTGCAGGCGTAATCGATACCGTTGAAGCTTACGGGTATGCTAAGCCCTTGAAAATGGACTGTGTTCGCCTCACCTTCGCTGAATTTTTCAACCTTGGTGAAGGAGCCGCCCCCCATAGCTTTCTGGATGTCTTCTATATCGTCCGCGTCGGTCTTTTCAAGCCCTTTGTATACAAGAAACCCTGCGATCAGGAATATAATTAATGAGAGTGCGAAGTATCTTACAGAAACCATTCAAATGCCTCTATTTGCCGTTATTTTTGAGCTTATCAAGCTCGTAGTGTTTAATCTTTCTATGGAGATAGGTCCGCTCAATATCAAGGACACGGGCGGATTGGCTGATGTTCCATGAATTCGCTTTAAGAACGTTAAGGATATAATACCTTTCGAAGTTTTCCTTTGCGTGCTTGAGGGGGTAGCTGAACTCAACGTCGTATTTTGTAACCCGCTCCCTGTCGCCGAGGAGGAAGGAGGGCGCATCCTCCACATCAAGCTCATCCCCTTCGGATAGAACCACCATACGTTCGACTATATTCTTAAGCTGGCGAACGTTGCCCGGCCATGAGAAGTTGAGGAAAACATCCATAAGGCTGTTGTTTATGACCTTCAGTTCCATACCGTTAAGCGAGCAGGCTTCCTTTATGAAAAAATCTACCAGAAACGGGATATCATCGGTTCGCTCACGCAGAGGCGGCACAACAAAGGGGACCACGTTAATCCGGTAGTAAAGATCCTCCCGGAAGTTCCCAGCTTTTATTTCCTCCTCAAGGTTCTTGTTTGTAGCGCAGATAAGGCGGAAATCGGATGTTACGAGCTCATTTCCTCCCACCCTTGTGAACTGGTTTGTTTCAAGCACACGCAGGAGTTTCGCTTGAGAGGACAGCTCCATATCACCTATCTCATCAAGGAAGACGGTTCCCCCGTCCGCTACCTCAAGCTTACCTGTGGTTCTGGCGTGGGCCCCTGTGAAGGCTCCCTTTTCATGGCCAAACATCTCGCTTTCTAGAAGATCAGAGGGGATAGCGGCGCAGTTTATCTCCACAAAATTGTTTTTGCTCCGTTTACTGAGCATATGAACAAGCCGTGCCACATGCTCCTTTCCCGTTCCGTTCTCTCCTGTGATAAGTACCCAGGCGTTTGTGGGGGCGATCTTCTCTATCTTCTTCTTAAGCTCCACCATCTCTTTGCTTGCGCCGATGATGTCGTATTTCTTAAGCAGATTAAACTTGTACTCACGCAAATCGTGCAGAAGACCCAGCTTATCCTCAAGGTGCTTAATTATGAGGATAATACGGTCAAGGGAGAGGGGTTTCTCAAGGAAATCGTAAGCACCTAGGCGTATCGCCTCCACGGCGTTTTCGATATTCCCGTGACCGCTTATCATAACAACCTCGATCTCGGGGAAATACCGCTTTATCTCCTTAAGCCCCTCAATACCGTCGTGATCGGGGAGCCATATGTCCAGAAACACAAAGTCGTACATCTGTCCTTTAAGTTTCTCAAACCCCTCTTTAAAGGTTAGAGCATAATCAACCTCGTACCCTTCATCCTCAAGGATACCTTTTATAGTAAGGCAGATATTCTTTTCATCATCAATAATTAAAGTTCGTACCATCTATGCCCCTTTCGGCAGTTCTATTATGAATCGGGTGTACTCACCCTCTTTGCTCTCTGCGGTTATCCTCCCGTTGTGCTCCTCGATAATCTTCCGCACGATGGCAAGACCGAGCCCTGTTCCATCCGGTTTTTTGCTGAAATATGGAACAAAGATCTTGGAGATGTCCTCGGACGGGATCCCCTTCCCACTATCAGTAAAGGTTATACGGTACATCCCCCCCTGCTCAGCAGAGGTTATGGTTATGCTCCCCTCCCCTTCGATGGCTTGGATGGCGTTGTTCATAAGGTTGAAGAACACACGCTTAAGCTGATTTCTATCGGCGTTCACCTTTGAAGGTGGTGCGCAGTCTATCTCAAAGCTTATATGCGTGTGGGACTGCTCGTAGAACTGGAGTATCTCATCGAAGAACCCGCAGAGGTCAAAGCTGTCCTTGGCAAGCTCGGGGAGCCTTGCAAACATATTGAACTCGTTCACCATATTCTGGAGCTCGTTAACCTCGGTTATTATAGTCTCCATACTGCTGTTTACAAGCTCCTTATCCGAATTTTCAGAAAGACTTGTGCCGAGGCGTTTTTTAACCCTCTCCGCTGTGAGCTTAATAGGAGTGAGGGGATTTTTGATCTCATGGGCGATGCGTGTGGCGATCTCCTTCCAGATAGTCATCCGCTGATAATGGACGATGTCGGTGATATCGTCCAGAACCATAACAATATTCTCTACGGAGCCGTCCTGACCGTAAAGCTTGGTGATATTGGCGGTGAAGGTTCGTATCTCTCCGTTGAGCAGAAGCTCGGTCTGATAATGATATATATGCTTATTGGAGCGGAAAAACTCCTCCATCCTGACGGCAACCTTCTGCTCGAACTCAATGGGGTTCTGCTCGATAACCATCTGGGCAAGGTCGTTTGATTTAAGCGGGTTCATGTTGCCATCATAAAGCACAATGGCGGATTTAACGTTCTTGAAGATCGTATCGATGTACTGATTGTCACGGGCGATCTGCATAAACATCTCCGCCAGTTTCTCATTCTTAAGGTTAAGCTCCTCGTTATGCTCCTTGAGCCTTTTCACCATGTCGTTGAAGGATTTGGTAAGGAAACCGATCTCGTCATCCCCCACGGATTCCAGGTTAACATCCAGATTACCCCGGGAGACGTCCAAAGAGGCCTCTGCGAGCTTTTCCAAAGGCTCAGTGATACCCCTTGAGAAGATAAGGCTACCCCATATGCCGGCGAAAACCACAAGGAGCGTCATAAGGATTAGCAGGATCTTGTATGAGTTTTTCACAGGCTCTGCGAAGAATTTAACCTGAGAGTAATTGTTATAAGAATCTAGGATCTTGGAAACCTTTTCCGCCTCGTTGGATGGCACCTTTCTATACAGGAACAGCCCACCCACAACGATGTTCTCGTTGGTTTTTGAGGAGATGGGATGTCCGACCCAGTAGATCTGGTCGTATCCAAAGAATTCGTATCTCGCCACCTGCTTCTTGCTCAGTATCTCTTCCACAACATCGTCGTTAAGGAAGGAAAAGAAGAAGAAACTCCCCTTCTCCTCGGAACTCAGCTTCACCTTCTGGTTATTGTAAACGGCGATGCCGTCAATCTGGTTCCGCTCGATGTAGTCTTTGATAAACTCCTGCAGCTCCTCCTTCTTATTGCTGAACATGAAGCCTCTGGAGGTAATGAGCTGGGAAAGTATGTCGCTCTGCTCAATAATGTCCTGCTCGAGCCTGTTCTGATACTTCTGCATAAGGTCGATGGAGCTTTTCAAAGCCTGCTCAATCTGGGCATCGAACCATTTATCGATACTGTTGTTTATGACTGTGCTTGAGAACGCAAAAACGATGAAAACAGGGATAACGGCAAGTATAACGGAGAAAATGACCAGCTTGCTCTGGAGCCTCGTCCCGAAGATATTCCGTTTTCGGTCCACAAGAAGCTTTCCGAGGTTTCGGAAAATGAGTATGAACACCACGAGCAGTAGAATGATATTAGTATTTATAAGAAGGAAAATGGAGATATTGGAATACCAGGGGAAACCGGTATTGACTATATTGGAGCCGACAAGGAGGTTCACCACAAGAAGGGCGGCAACAAGCAGAGAATACATGAGTATTCTTCTTATGGTGTATCTTCCTTTACCTGTCAAAATCTCCTCCGGGGCGGATACAGCACCCGGCTGTTACTTTTTATCGCTGTCCTCGCCAAAATCCAGATCCGAGAGGAGATCCGCCGAACCTGTGTTTTTCTCAGGCTTTACCTCCTCTTCATCTCCGGTATAGTTATCGAAGTCGAGATCGTCAATGGTGGAGGGGGAGTTTTCCTCTTCTTTCTCCTCTTCAGGCTCGGGCTCAGAGGGTTCAAGATCTCCGAACATGTCATCTATGGATGAGGATTCCTCACCCTTGTCAGAGGAGCCGAATATATCATCCTCCTCCGGTTCGTCATCGGCAGAGAGCATACCTAGGTCAAACTCTTCATCCTCGGGTATTTCAAGCACTTTGTCCTTAGGGGGCTCAGGCTTAGGTTCGGGCTTTTTCTCTTCTTCCTGAAAGGAGTCAAGATCCAGAACCTCTTCCTCAACCTCCGGCTCATCATCGCCGGCGCCGAAGGAGTCGAGCTCCAGCTCTTCCTCCGCAACGTTGGCATCGCCGTCATCGTCACTACCGAAGCTGTCCAGCTCAACCGTTCCCACCTCAACGTTTTCATCGGAAGAATCATCGCCGAAATTGTCCAGAGTCAACCCTTCGGGCTGTTCGGAGCCACCGCTGTAGCTGGACAAGGTAGATTCGAGCATCTCTCTTGTTTCGGGGTCATCCATACCTTCATCATCGTCGAAGTCGGAAATAACACCCGCCGCAGGTGCAGTATCCAGAGGCTCAGGACCGGAACTGGCCGCACCATATATCTCATCTGCGATCTTCTGCGCCTTCTCCGTTTCACCAGCCTTCTCATAGGCCTCACGGAGGATATCCATTACCTGATCCTTTATGTCGTAGGCATGGGCTTTTACGACTATTTCATATACCTTTTCCAGTATTTCATGATTCTCTATGTCGGAAGTACGTTCCACCACGGCTTTAGCAAGGTCATACTCGATATCATCCTCAGGAAGTGCCGCCACCTCTGCAGTGAGGTTCGCCACCATATCCATATCCTGATTCTCCCGTGCGATATCCAGAAGTCTGCCGTAGATGTCTGCACTCTTATACTTCTGCTTAAGGCGAACAAGGAAGGGGACGAGCTGTTCGCTGTCCACTTTTTCGCATATGAGCTCATAGAACTCTTTGTCGAACTTCTCCTCAAGCTTCTCTGCGGAGATGTCTGCAACATGGCTGAACCTGTCCGGTGCGCAGAGGATATAGTCATCTATGCGGTCTATGTAGAAGGTTCTGTCCACACCGTATTCAAGGGCCTTGTCCACGAATACAACGGGGTAGTCGCCGGTGAGCTTCTTCAGAGCAAGCGCCTTCTCGATGGCTGTTGTTATATCCTCTTTGGAGCCGGCACGTTCGATCCTGCGGAGGAGCTCAGCAACATCGGCAGGGTTCTTCATGTCGATCTCAAGCATACGGCGGAGAACACGGGAGGCCTCGGTGGGCTTGCCCTCTGACTCGTAATTAGTGGCGATATCCTCGAGCAGGTCCATCATCTCACGAACGAGTTTCTTGCGGCCGTATATCTCAGCAAGCTTCTCCCTGTACTCAACCTCTTCGGGGTAAAGCCTTATAATCTTCTTTGTCAGAGCGAGAGCTCTGTCCACAAAGCTCTCCCCTTCGAATTTTTTCAGCAGTTTGTTAAAGGTTTCCAGAGCCTTCTTCTTATCACCAAGCTTGTGGTAGGTGTCGCCCAGGAGGTTCAGAATCTCAAAGTTCTCCTTGTGAACCTTAAGAAGATTCTCGCAGATCTCGGCTGCCTGCTTGTACTTCTTCTTGTTGTACAGGTCCATTGCGTCCTGAAAGGTCTGTTCCTTTTTGCTGAAAAGTTTCATCATCTAAACCCGGCTAATTTATGAATTTGCGGCCTGTAAAGGAGAGCCGCTCCCTTTTTATACATTATAGCCTGTATTTTATCAATTGTCTTGAAATCCAGAGAGTTATCCACACTCTGCAGGAACATTCCAGTGCAGAACACCCCGCTTAGAAGTCCGGCGGCAAACTCGAAGTCCTCATCAGTATTGTTTATATCTGCTATGAGTTTAAGGTAATACAACTCGCCGGGTATCTCGTTGAGTATATCAAGGAGAGCGGGTAAACGCTCGTCCCACCCCTCTTCACATATTTTAACATCTATACTGAGCATATCAAAGAGTTCTGCCGATTCGGGGATAAGTTCATGATTAAAACCGGAGGTCTCCAGCATAAGGAGTGCGTTTTCTCTGAGGATCGAGGCTGTCTCAAAGAGGAATTCCTTCTGCTCTAGGGGTTCTCCCCCTGTGAAGGCAACGGAGTGAAACTCCCCCATCTCCCAGCGGTCCTGAACGAGCTCCGCAAGCTCGGAGGCAGAGATCGGGTTCTCCACCTCAAGACCGCCGAAGTCGAAGGTTTCCCCGGCCTCATAGTCCGTATCGCAATAGGAGCAACCCGCAGAACAGCCGGCAAAACGTATGAATATCTGCCTCGCTCCGCTGAAGAGTCCCTCACCCTGTATGGAGGCAAATACCTCTTTTATATAGCCCTTACTGCTCAAAGTATTCCGCCGCTGAGTTATCGCTCTCCCACACGACCACACGCTCCACCATACCTCCGAAGGTCTCCTTCAGCTTCATGTATATGTATCTGCACATGTTCTCGCTCGTGGGGTTAACACTCTTAAAATAATCGAGATCGTTTATGTACTGGTGGTCCAGCTCATCCAGAACATCCTTAAGACGCTTCTTGAGCACCTTGAAATCCACCAGCATACCTATATTGTCAAGCTCCTCACCCGCAAGATACGCCTCCACACGCCAGTTATGCCCATGGAGATTCTCGCAGTCACCCTCATATTCACGAAGGTTGTGGGCGGCTGAAAAACTTTTTATAACCCTTACTCTGTACATCTTATAAGCTCCTCTGTCTCGTAGTCCTTAAGCTCCCGCCATTTACCGGGCTCAAGCCCCTCAAGATCCACCGGACCGATACGGACCCGCTTAAGGCTGATAACCCTGACGCCGAAATGGCGGAACATCATCCTCACCTGACGTTTCTTACCCTCTGTGAGAACTACCCTGTATCTCCTCTCCCCGGTTCGTTTGGCACGGCAGGGGCGGTACTCCGCCTCTTCGGTCTTTAAACCCCGGCGCATCTCCTCTTCGGCCCCCTTTGGGAGCTCCTTCGTAGTGGTTACATGGTACTCCTTCTCCACCTTGAACTCCGCCCTCTGGAGGCGCAGGATAAGATCGCCGTCGTTTGTGAGTATGATAAGCCCTTCGCTGTCGTAATCAAGCCTTCCCGAATAGGGGAGCTTGTATCTTGCAAGTCGGGGCCAGTTATCGAGGGTCTTCTTCCCCCCCTGCCCTTCTCCGTAAGCTGTTAAAACACCTTCGGGCTTGTAGAAGGCGAAGTACATCTTGTCCTTTGTGACCTCTTTATAGCCCTCAACCTCGACATCGTCCTTATCGGGGTCCACCTGCAGACCCATCTCTTCGGTAACTTCCCCATTAACACGAACCTTTCCAGCGGCGATGAGCCTGTCCGCCTCACGCCTGGAACATCCGTGTCTGGAGGCAATATATTTATTAATCCTTATCATTTAACCTGCTTGAGCTCCTGCCACTCCCTGAAGGTGGGGAGTTCGGATAGATCGTTCATCCCGAAATATTCGAGGAACTGCTTTGTTGTGCTATATAAAAGGGGTCTTCCGGGGACCTCTTTTCGTCCTATTACCTTTATCATATTCCTGTCCAGCAGATAGCGAACCGTACCGGAGGAGTTAACCCCCCGTATCTCGTCTACCTCTATCCTTGTTACCGGCTGTTTATATGCGATTATTGAGAGGGTTTCGAGGGATGCCCTGCTGAATGTCTCGGTCTTTTCACCGAAGTGGGGTCGGAGCTCCTCCACCAGACTGCTCTCGGTAACCATCTGGAAGCCACCCGAAACCATGCGTATGCGCAGGCCGGTATCCAGCTCGTTGAACTCCTCGGCATACTCAAGAAGCCTGTTTTCAAGGTTCACAGGCTCCAGCATACTCCGGAAAAACCTCTTATCCAGAGGCTCACCCGAAAGGAACAATGCCGAATAGAAAAGCTTCTTCTCCTTATCCCTCTCCATCTTCTTCAACCCCCTTCTCTATGAGGATATCCCCGAAGTTCTCCTGCTGAATAGCCACGGCAACGCGCATCTTAACAAGCTCCAGAACGGCCAGAAGTGATACGGCAACCTCCTGCCTGCTATGGCAGTTCTCCAGAATATCCGTCCAGAAGAAGCGGTATTTGCTAAAAACGAGGGTGCGGATCTTCTCCACGGTATCTTCAAAGCTGATAAGACTGCGCTCCACAACCATATTTGGTTCAGTCTCTTTATTGAGAACCTCAAAGAATGCACAGGCAAGGCGGAAGGGGTCCTCCGGTTCCTGGGCCTCCTTGGGGATATATATGCTGTCGCTTCGCATGAGGCTTTTTCCCGCCTCCTGTTCCTTCTCACGGATAAGATCCGACACGTCCTTATAGAAGCTGTATTCCACAAGACGCTGGGTAAAAAGGTATTTCTCCTCCTCCGGATCCATATCCTCATCGAAGAAGCTGTCTCTGGGGAGAAGCATCCTTGATTTGAGGTAGATAAGGTAGGAGGCCATGTTGATAAACTCTGCCGCAACCTCGATGTCCAGTTTCTCCATCTCGTTGATCACGGTGATAAAACTCTCTGTTATGAACGCAATGGGGATGTCGTAGATATCCAGTTCATTCTTGTAGATAAGATGAATCAGAAGATCAAGCGGGCCCTCGAAATTGTCGAGGGAGACATCCAGCAGCTGGCTCATATACGGATGGCACTCCTCACACGCTCCATCATGGCGGCGGCTTCATCGTTCGCCCTCTTCTGGGATTCGGCGAGGAACTCATCGGCGTTGCTGATCTCCGCCTCGTAGTGCTTCCTCCTATCCTGAATAGGCTCCAGAAGCTCCATGACGTGCTTTATAAGTATTTTTTTACATTCCATACAGCCGATTCCGGCGGTGGTACACCCTTCTGTAATATACCCCCTCTCCTCCTCGGTGGAAAAGACTTTGTGATAATCGAATACGGGGCATATCTCCGGATTGCCGGGATCGGTCTTTCTCATGCGGTTCGTATCGGTTTTCATCCGCTTGAGCTTCGTTTCAACCTCTTTAAGATCCTCGGATAAGGTTATGGCGTTGCCGTAGCTTTTGGACATCTTGCGCCCATCCAGACCGGGGATCTTGGGGGTTTCGGTGAGAAGCCCCTTCGGCTCAACGAAAACATCTGTGCTGTAAAGGTGATGGAAGCGGCGCACAACCTCACGGGAGATCTCAAGGTGGGGCATCTGGTCCACGCCCACAGGAACGAAGTCAGCAGAGTACATAACGATATCCGCCGTCTGCAGAACGGGATAGCCAAGAAAGCCCAGGTTTGAAAGGTCCTTGTCCGACACCTCCTGTTTAAGCTCCTTATAGGTGGGGCACCGCTCCAGCCAGCCCACGGGGGTAATCATAGAAAGCAGGAGGTTAAGCTCTGCGTGGTAGATATTCTTCGACTGCACAAACATGGTGCATTTATCGGGTGAAAGCCCCACAGAAAGCCAATCGAGAAGGAGTTCCCTCCTGAGCTCGATGATATCCTCGGGGTTTTCGTAGTTGGTGGTTAATGCGTGCCAGTCCGCCACAAAGTAGAAGCATTCATGCTCGTCCTGGAGCTTGACCCAGTTTTTGAGGGCTCCGAAGTAGTGTCCGATATGAAGCCTTCCTGTGGGGCGCATTCCGCTGAGAACTCTTTTCATTATATATATCCTCTTTTATAGAAGTAGTTGATAGCAAAATCTTATTACCGGCAGAACCGTTCTGTCGAATACGTTTGTGAGAAATAGTGCAAGTATTATAAAGAAGCCGTACTGCTCCGTCTTTGCAAAGGCCATTGCCTTGTCCATGGGGAGAAAGTTGAACAGGATCCTTCCGCCGTCCAGCGGCAGGATCGGTATCATGTTGAATATGGCCAGCGCCACGTTTATCTGCACCGAAAGCCGGATCATTATATACAGAGGATAGATCACCTGAAACGCCGTGGAACCCTCCTGAACGGGGATAAACTCGATAAGACGAAGTAGTATAGCGGAGATAACAGCTATGATGAGATTAGAAGCAGGCCCGGCAAATGCCACAATCGCCATGCCGTATTTTTTGTTTCTCAGATTGCCGAAATTCACCGGAACGGGCTTCGCCCAGCCGAAAAGCCTTGTAATCAGCAGAAATAGGAGCCCGAATATATCTATATGGGCAAAGGGGTTAAGGGTTAGCCTTCCGGCGTTCTTTGCTGTATCGTCACCCAGACGATAAGCCACAAAACCATGAGAAAGCTCGTGCACTGTAATTGCGAAGAAGAAGGGCACAATGGCCAAAGCCATGAACCGCAGGTATTCGGTAAGGTTAAAATCCATGAGGGAGAAAATAGCAGGAAAGCGGGTTTTAGTCAATTTATATGCATCTGGTATAAAAACAGATCCCAAGCGTGTTTGACATGGGATAGCTGTCTGTTATACTTCGGCATAACAGTGAGGAGGTATTAATGATGAGGAAGTTACTTTTATTGCTGCTTGTAGCGGCTCTCCCCCTGACAGCTTTTGCCGAACCGAAGGCGGTTGTGGGCTCCAAGATAGATACCGAGGGTGCGCTTCTCGGCAACATGATTATCCTCGTTCTTGAGGAGCACGGTTTTGAAACCGTTGACAAAACCGAACTCGGTCCAACAAATATCATACGTAAGGCTATCAAGACAGGCCAGATAGATATCTACCCCGAATATACGGGCAACGGCGGATTCTTCTTCGACCATATCAATAAGAACGTCTTTAAGAATGCGGATGAAGGATACAAGGCAGTCAAAAAAGCTGATCATGAGAAAAACGGTCTGGTCTGGATGACCCCCGCTCCCGCAAACAACACATGGGCGATAGCGTCCCGCAAGGACCTTGCAGAGGAGCACAACCTTGAATCTCTGGAGGATCTTGCCAGATATATGAACAATGGCGGCGAGGTAAAGCTTGCCGCATCAGAGGAGTTCGCCAGCAGACCGGACACCCTCAAGGCCTTCCAGAAGGTGTACGGATTCGAATTCTCCGGCGATGAGCTTCTGTTACTCTCAGGCGGAAACACCGCCCAGACCGAACAGGCCGCCGCCCAGAGGATAAACGGCGTTAACCTTGCCATGGCATACGGAACCGACGGTGCACTCGCTGCACTCGGCCTTGTGGTTCTCAAGGACACGAAGGGTGTTCAGCCCGTCTACGAGCCTGCACCCGTTGCCACCGAGGAGTTCTACAAGAAATACCCCGAGGTGGAGGACTACCTCGCACCGGTATTTAAATCGCTCAACGGCGAAACCCTCCAGAGGCTGAACGCAAGCATCGCACTGGAAGGTAGAGGCTCCAAGCAGGTGGCCGAAGAGTACCTTAAGAGTAAAGGATTCATTAAGTAATGATGAAAATAGGCCTGCCGGGGGTTCTCATATCCCTGGCGGGGCTGTTCTTTTCGGGTTTTCTCAACGAGAAGCCGAACAGGCTCATGGCCGGCGAGGATGTCGGCTGGACTGAGATTGTAAACACAGCGGGGATGCTGACTGTTCCGTCTCTACTGATTCTCTCCCTTCTGATTCTTATACCTGCGAAGAGATCCCTTAGAATAATCTCAGCAATCATAGCCTCCACCGTTCTTTTCATTCTCATAAAACAGTCCGGCGACTACGCTTCAGCGGTAAGAGGTGCAAACAGCATAGCAAGGGTATCCCTCTCCGGCGGGTTCTGGTTCACCGCACTGGGGATATACATCCTGTTGCTGAGCATATACACATCTGCAGAAAGCAAAGTCGCCCGCATAGCACCCGCTCTCTTCCCACTGGCGGCCGTCATAATACCGTTGTACACAGGCTATGCGGATGATCTATCCATCATGATCGAGTTTGCCGGTCGAAAGAGCCGCTTCTACAGCGAGGTGGTGAACCACATATACCTCGCAGGGGGCTCCGTGCTCACAGCGGTTATCATAGGAATCCCCGCCGGTATAGCCGCCTTCCGGTACAAAAAAGCGGGCGAACGGATATTCGATGTGCTCAGTATAATCCAAACGATCCCCAGCCTCGCCATGTTCGGACTTCTCATCGTTCCCATGGCGTTTATCGGAAACCGTTTCCCCGAACTGGGAAAACTCGGCATATCCGGCATAGGGTGGGCCCCCGCCTCCATAGCTCTGGTGCTTTACGCCCTGCTCCCCGTTGTGCGGAATGTATATGCGGGGCTGGTGTCACTGGAAAGCGGTGTACGTGAGGCGGCCAGAGGTATGGGGATGACCCAGAAACAGATACTCATAAAGATAGAGATGCCCCTGACCCTCCCCTTGGTGATAAACGGGGCGAGGGTGGCCCTTGTGCAGTGTATCGGCAACACAGCAGTTGCCGCACTCATCGGCGCAGGGGGGCTCGGCATATTCATATTTCAGGGGCTTGGGCAGTCCGCAGTGGATCTTATCCTGCTAGGCTGTATCCCCACCATCGCCATTGCTGTTGCGGCGGATCTGATTATGCAGTTCCTAGGAAGTGCCGCAGGGAGGTTGAGAGTTGATAAAACTGAGTGAGGTGTTCAAGGACTTCGGGGAAACAAGGGCTGTGAACAGCCTTAGCCTTAATATAGAGAAGGGGGATTTCTGTGTACTCATAGGCCCCTCGGGATGTGGAAAATCCACCACACTGCGGATGATAAACCGTATAATTGAACCCAGCGGCGGAACCATCGAGCTGAACGGCGAGGATATACGCCATAAAAACCCCGTACTCCTCCGCCGTAACATAGGCTACGTAATCCAGAGTGTGGGACTGTTCCCCCACATGTCTGTGCGTGACAACGTAGCCGTTGTACCCAAACTGCTGAAAACAGCGAAGAACGAGATAGATGAACGGGCGGAATATCTAATGGGCCTTGTCGGGCTTGAGCCCTCCGAGTACCTTGATAAGTACCCCTCCCAGCTCTCCGGAGGGGAGGCGCAGAGGGTGGGCGTTGCAAGAGCCCTTGCCGCGGATCCCGAGATACTCCTTATGGACGAGCCCTTCGGAGCCCTCGACCCCATAACAAGGGAACATCTCCAGCGCAGGCTCACCAAGATACAGGAGGAGCTGAAAAAGACCATCGTCTTCGTCACCCACGACATCGACGAAGCTATTCGCCTTGCCACAAAGGTTGCGATCATGAAGGATGGAAATCTCGTTCAGTTCGACACTCCGGAGGATATACTCACCAACCCGGCAAACCGCTTCGTTAAGGAGTTCATCGGAACGGATCGAGCCCTTAAGCGTCTCACAAGGAAGAAGGTTTCTGAGTTTTCCAAGGCACCCAGAGATATCGAACGGTCGGATCGTGTGAGCGAGCTGGCGGAAAAATACCCTGAAGGAACATACCTATGGGTAACAGACAGTGAGGACAGGCTCCTCGGCTGGATGCGGATGCCAGACGAGAAAAACGGCTACACCGCCGAAGAGCTTATGACATCCGCACCAGAGAGTGAGTTTGCCGTATCGCCCGAAGACGACCTTAAAGAGGCGCTCTCAAAGATGATGTGGCACGGCGTAAAGACCCTCCCCGTTGTGGAGGGTGACAGGGTTGTGGGTGAGCTTCATCTGGGGGATGTTATATTCGATGCATAGAAACAGAATAATCGCCATAACCCTTTTTGCAGCGGCACTTATAGCATTCGCCTCGTTTCCCGAGATTCTAAGGGGATTCTTTCGTGCTGTGGAGCAGGAGAGCGAGACGATCATATACAACCGCACACCGCTTATCAAGCTGTTGTGGCAGCATATATACCTCGTCGGGATATCGAGTGCCCTTTCCGTTGTTGCTGGCGTATCGGCGGGAATATTCGTGACTAGACCCTTCGGCAGAGATTACCTCCCCATGGTAAACACCCTCGTTTCTCTCGGTCAGACATTCCCCCCAGTTGCGGTGCTGGCCGTAGCCGTTCCCTTTGTGGGCTTCGGAGCGAAACCGACCCTTATCGCACTGTTCATCTACGGCCTTTTTCCCATCGTCCGCAACACTATTGCCGGGATAAACGCCATAGAACCCGCACACCTTGATGCGGCGAAGGGGATGGGTATGAACGGTATGCAGAGGCTTTTCATGGTGGAGCTTCCCATATCTGCGGGGGTTATCATGGCGGGTGTTCGAACATCGGTAATAATAAACACGGGAACGGCAGCCATAGGAGCCACCATTGGCGCCGGCGGGCTCGGGGCACCGATCGTATCGGGATTAATCAGCGACAACTTCGCCTTTGTGATACAGGGGAGTGTCTGCGTATCCCTCCTGGCGATCATCCTCGACCGGCTGATGCTCACCTTCGAGGAGAGGTTCTAGAGCATAACCACGAAGCTGATGAACCAGTTCAGTTCGATCTTATCTATATCCTTCTGCGGGCACTTCGTTTTTAGATAATGGACAGTACGGCTGGTTGTGCATGGGTAACGATGGTTCGCCAGAATATCCTCGTATATCTTAAGAGCAGCGAATCTATCCCCCTTTCTGTCGAGATACATACCCTTGAGGAGCTTCATAGTACCTTCACGGTAGTTGTCCACCTTGAACTCAAGAGCTTTGTCAATATAATCCAGAGCTTTGTCGTACTCCTCCATAGTGGCGAGGCATACCGATGTGAAAAGCGGAAATGCGAACTCACCACCGTAATTATCCGCAAGATCCCGCATACGCTCTGCGATCCTTGAGCAGTCCCTCGTCTCGGTGTACTCATACCCAAGCTCAACATACTTTTTGGATGCATCACTCTGTTCGAACTTCGGCTTATGGATTTTGACGGGCTCTGTGCCGCCGCTGAAAAGGTCTGTAAGGCTGTATTCGTATATCTCTCCGTGGGGGGCCGGTGTTGTGCCATTACCCACGCATAAGCTGTCCGAACCGTAATCGAATACGGCGGATGATATGGTGAAGGCGTTTGATATGGTGCTCCCCGCAACGGAGCGTCTCTTCTGGCCGGCATCGTAATCATCGCCAATGATAGTGAAGGAGTTTGGTGCATCAAGCTTACGGCGGCATTTTTTGAGGAGCTCCTCAAGCCTTGTCTTTCGGTAGTAGTTGTTCTGGACCCAGGCGTAGGTTGGGACAAACTCATCCTCACGCATATTCGTCCGGCACATGTTCACATAGCCGAAGCTGTCCGCAGTAACATCCTTAAAAATACTACCTTTTCCATTCATCTCAAACAGAGCCGTTTCACTGGTCTTAGCATCGGATAGCATAATCCCCCATCCGCAGGAGGTCTTTCTGCTCTTAAGAACCTCCGCTGCCTCCTCTATGGAGGAAGCCTTGCCCAGAACCTCCGAAACAAGGCTTAGAACAGGCTCACCCTTAAGGGATACCTCACGGCTGAAAAGAACATGGAGGGAAACGGCTATCCCCGCCTCGTTTATGGATGTGAGTCCCGGAAGATACAGACCATCTGCTGTGATTGTTATGCTTGCGTATCTCTCTTTGGGCCTTGAGACAATGATGGCGTGGTCCCTCGTCCACGATTTTCCGCCGAAGAAGTCAAGGTTGCGTCCATGGAGCAGAGTTCCTTTTCTGGAGCCTTTCTCCTTTGCTGTGAAGCTGGTGCAACCCAGGTATACCTGGGGTATGCTTTTCATCATGGAGGTTCCTTTACCCACCATATAAAGCATCGTGTCGGGATAAGCGAGGCTTCGTACAGCATCCGAAGGGGAAATCCCAAGGAGATCGGCATACTCCCTCCAGAGCTCCTTGTCGAAGCTATTGAACCGGTTGCCGATAAGGCCTGAAAACTTCCTGAGAGTAAAGACACCGATACGGCCTATAACGCCTGTGCCAACAATACCCCCCAGAACACGGCGGGGGAAGTCCACAAAATAATCTAAGGTTTCTCTATGCTCGATGGAGGAGAAAAGATCCTCCGCCATCTCTTTCGGCGTACCTTGTGCATGAATAACTTTCATTCTTAGCTGAAATACTTCTCCACTAAAAAGTTCACATAATCTACATCAGAGGAATAGGTTATCTTTATGTTCTCAGGGACAGACTCCACCCACTGTACCTTCCGTCCCGCCATCTCAACGGCCTGGGCCTCATCGGTAACGGGTGTTCTGCTCCGCTTTGCGTCCATCAGTGCGGCTATGAGCATACCCTGCTCAAAGACCTGGGGGGTGTGGCTCAACATAAAACGGTTTCGATCCACCGTCCCCTGAATACCGTCCCTGCCAAGCACCTTAAGGGTATCCCTCAGCGGCACTCCGCATATGCAAGCACCCGTCTGCATAGCCTGCTCTATGGTTTTATTCACAACCTCCAGGGGCACAAAGGGGCGAACGGCGTCGTGCACTAGCACGTACTTGCTATCCGCCTCGATAACGCAGTTCAGAACAGTATCCGAACGCTCTTCCCCCCCTTTTACTACCAAGAGGTTGTCTATACCCGCTTCGGCGGCGTTTTGCTCTATGGTCTCGAAATCATCCTCACTGCCGCCGATGATAAACCTGTCGAAGCTGTATGACCTCTTTAGCATAGTGAGCGTATACCACAGGGCCGGCTTGCCATTAAAAAGGTGGAACTGCTTCTTCGTTTCGCCGCCAAAACGCTTTCCCACGCCGGCGGCGGGGATAACCGCTGTTACGCTCAATTCTTCACCTTGGTGAATATGATCCTGCCCGATTCGGTCTGCAGAAGGCTTGTAACAACAACCTGAACGGTATCGCCAATAAGCTTTCTGCCGTGGTCGACAACGACCATTGTTCCATCATCCAGATAGCCGACACCTTGGCCATGCTCCTTCCCCTCCTTCACCACGGTTATGGTAAAATCCTCACCGGGAAGGATATTCTGGCGCATCGCCATGGCAAGGGTATTCATATTGAGCACACGGATATTCTGGATCTCCGCCACCTTAAGCAGGTTGAAGTCCGTTGTGATGATCCACGCCTTCAGATTCTTCGCCAGAGCAACGAGCTTTTCATCCACAGTGCCGATGTCGGTGAAGTCGGTCTCGGTAATCTCCACCGGAACGATGCTCTGCTCCTGCAGCCTCTTAAGGACGTTAAGACCCCTTCTCCCCTTCTGTCTGCGCAGGTGGTCGTGGGAATCAGCGATGTTCTGCAGTTCCTTCAACACAAAGGTGGGGATTATAAGCCCACCCTCCATGAAGGAGGCATCAACGATATCCGCAATACGGCCATCGATGAGTGTCGAAGTATCAAGCACCTTAGGCATGGCAGGATATTTGACAATCTTAGTCTGCTTTGTGCGCATCTTAAGCGTGAGAGCCTCAAACATCCAGTGGCTCTTGAGTCCGAGGATTATACCAAGGTATAGCGTAAAGAAATAGAAACCCAGCTTGATCGCTTCGTTGGCAAACACCGTATCGAAGGTGAGGGTTATCAGATAAGCTATTCCGGTGAAAAGAACACCGCCTACAGCGGCTCCGATGAGCTTGTAGCTCTTAAAATCGTTAAAAAGACTCTCGATAAAATATATAGAAAAAATAATTACGATGGAATAGGTTATCGAATGATAGATATCGATCCCCATAGTCTCACGCAGGGCTATGAACACCCCAAGGATAAATAATGAATAAAGAAAACGAAATAACCACATAATCACCTCAGCCAATCATTTTTTGAAGGGCTTCAAAGTCCTCCTTTCTACCCAGAGCGATCAGAGTATCCTTCGCCTTGAGAACAGTATCCGATCCGGGATTATATATAAACGCTCCGTTAGCTCTTCTTACTGCTATAACAATTATACCAACGTTTCTTATCTTGGACTCGGATAATTTCTTGTTAGTCATATCCGAGTTCTCTTTCAGCACGACCTCCTCAACCTCAATCCCGTAGTTGCCGTGTCCGAGGGCCAAGTCCATGAATTCATGGACGTGGGGCTTGGTTACGCTGTTTGCGATGCTCAAACCGCCGATTATGTAAGGGGAGACGACCCTGTCCGCTCCTGCCCAGAAGAGCTTTGAGTACGCCTCCTCATCGGAGGATTTGGCCACCACATAGAGTTCCTTGGCAAGCCCCTTGGCTGTTAGAACAATATATACGTTCTTAACATCCGAATCCACCACGGTGATAAGCCCCTTGGCATCGGTTATACCTGCATCTATGAGTGAATCCTCTTTGGTGGCATCGCCGTGGATATAGAGGTATCTGTTCTCTGTCATCTCCTCTATACGATCCTCGCCGATATCGATGATAACGAAGGGCACACCTGATTTATAGAGCGATTCGCAGATGGTTTTCCCCATTCTGCCGTATCCGCAGACAATATAATGATCCTTAAGCTTAGAAATCTCAATACTCATTCTGCGCCTCACAAAAATCTTCCCCAGCTCTCCGGCAACGATATAGTCCATAATCTGGGTGGCTGTATAGGCCAGTGTACCTGTACCCAGCAGAATCAGGACTATGGTAAAGGTCTTACCTTCATTGGAGAGGGGAATTACCTCACCGTAACCGACTGTGGTTACGGTTATTATCGTCATATAAAGAGCATCAAGCGGACTGGCACCCTCCACAACGGCATAGCCCACAGTTCCTGTCAGGATAGTCCCGATCATCAGGAACGTTGCTATGTATATAAACCTTGTGGAGTCTACCTTCCGCATAGTGTCACACCAGGTGCGCCAGCCTCATCAGCATCTCACGAAGAAAATAGATTACCATTATGAGGATAATAGGGCTTATGTCGATCATCCCGAGGGGGGGTATGATCTTCCTGAAAGGCTCCATAATCGGATCTGTAACAGAGCCTATAAACTGAACAACGGGGTTAGCCGGATCAGGGCTTACCCAGGACATAAGAGCACGGAAGATGATAAGCCATACATAGATCTGCAGCATCTGCGCCAGGGAAACAAGCCCTCCCGACACAGCCGCCCTCACCGATTCCTCTATCATTACATTGCCGGACTGGGCGAAATAGAAACTGAGCTGGACGAGGCTGTCCAGAACGAGGAATGCGGCAAAAAGAAGAAGCATCGAGGGTATTATGATAAGGTTACCGGGGGTTTTAAAGAATGTTCTGGCTGTTTTAACCCAGGGGAGCGCAAGCCTGTAAAAGAATGTAGAATAAGCTGAAACGCCGAAACGGTTCACAGTGCTCCCCACAAGGAGTGCTATAAAGTAAAACAGAAGCAGAAATTTGAGCATATCATCAAAGGAATACGCCATGGTGTAGGTGAGGCTTCTCCCTGTTACACCGAGGAATATAAAACCCTGTAGAATTGTAAAACCCAATATTATCAGTGGAGTAAGCCTGTCCGACTGCTTTTTGGTCATCTTAAGCGACTTCGTAAAAACCGGATCAAGAACCGATGAGGCCGCCCTGCCGAGGGGGTTAAAATGAAGCTCCTGCCTTGTCATAACAGAATACAAAAGTACAACCGCAACTGCGATCTTTATCAGAATACTTATAAGTCCAATCATTATTTCACCTTGCTGTAGTCACGTTTTCCGAAGAGAGCCGTACCCACACGCACAAGTGTGGAGCCCTCCTCCACTGCTATCTCATAATCACCGCTCATACCCATACTAAGGATAGAGAGGCCGTAGCTATCTTTATATTTATCATAGAGTTCCCTTGTCTTTGCGAAGTGAACCCTGTTCTTTTCATGGTCATCCACAAGCGGTGGCATCATCGTAAGACCGCAGAGGTTGAGGTTCTCAGCTGCTGCGGTTTTATCGAGAAGCTCGATCAGTCCGTCGATGGATACCCCCGACTTGTCAGGATCCTCTGCAACATTCACCTGCACCAGAACATCCTGAACACGCCCCTCTTTCGCGAAATGCTTCTGCATCTCCTTGAGCAGAGACAGCCTGTCCAGCGAATGTATAAGAGCAAAATTGTCCTTAAGATATCTTACCTTATTGGTTTGCAGATGCCCAATAAAATGGAGCCGAAGCCCTTCATAATCCCTGAAATAATCCGCCTTTGCCACCGCTTCCTGTATCCGGTTTTCGCCGAATTCCCTGTGTCCTGCGGTGTAGGCTTCCTCTATCATACTCTCAGGAAAGGTTTTGCTCACAGCAAGAAGGGTAACATCATCACTTCTGCCCCCCCTTTCCCTGGCTTCCTCGATCCTTTCACGAACATACTTTACATTCTCAGCAAACAATGTTCCTCCTCATAACAACGGAAAGGAGCCTCCCTGTTCCTGCTCTATCCCTTCTATACGAATAGAGATACGGCGCAACATAGGTGCACTTGTTCACATGAACAGCACCCCATGCGTTGGCATCCTTAAGGATTGTCTCGATAACCTTTCTTATGGAGAGATTAAGTCCGCTACCCGTATCGATGATGGCGGAAGTGAACCCCTGTTCACGGAAAACCGATGCCACCTCTTCGCCAACCTCGTAATTCTCAGCAGAGATACCCGGCCCTATGACGGAGTTGATGATCCTGTCACCCCGCTCCTCGAACATACTTATGCACTTCTGCACTATGCCTGCAGCAACGCTCCTCCACCCGCAGTGAAGGTTTGCGATATGCTCCCTGCCGATGAGGTGCAGGTTATAGCAATCCGCAGTGAGTATGCCGAGGGGGATGTCCCGTTCGGATGTAATAAGGCCGTCACCCTTTGAGAACATAACATCCAGTCTGTTCCTGCCGGTAACCTCGTGGATAGTACTGCCATGAACCTGGGAAAGGGTTACAGCCTCGGGTATCCCCCATGCATCCTGCAGAAGAACACGGTTACGATAGACATCCTCCGGCTCATCACCCACATGGAAGGCTGTGTTAAAACCGGAATAGCTCCCCTTGCTGTATCCGGTGTGCCTCGTTGTTGTAAGGCTCAGAATATCTTCGGGGAGTCCGGCGGGTTTAAGCACCTGAACCCCCCTGATGCTTGAAAGCATACGCCTATCTTTCCCTCAGCTTCGCAAGGAGTCTGAGAATCTCAAGATAGAGCCATACAAGGGTAACCAGAAGGCCGAAGGCCGCATACCATTCCATATGCTTGGGTGCGCCCATCTCAACGCCGGTTTCGATGAAATCGAAATCCAGAACGAGGTTCAGTGCCGCAATGATAACTACCACCACAGAGAAACCGATGCCCATGGGCGTTGCGGCGTGGATGAAGTTCATTCCGCCGCCGAAGAATCCCATAACAAGGTTAACGAGGTACAGGATTGCGATGCCACCCGTTGCGGCGAATATCCCGAGCTTGAAGTTCTCCGTAGCCTTGATGAGCCCTGAGCTATATGCAAGCAGAAGCGCCACCAGAACAGCCACGGTGAGAAAAGCCGCCTGAATAACTATGCCGGGGTACTGTGCCTCGAATATTGCTGATACACCGCCAAGGAGAAAACCTTCAAACATCGCATAGAGCGGAGCGGTTATATGCGCTATGTTCTGCTTGAACACGGTTACAAGAGCCGTAATCAGGCCGCCGATGAGCCCAATCATTACATAACCCTGTACAGCTGCCGCATTCTCAGGACTGAAGGTTGTCCAGGGGAAATATCCCGCTATAAGGACGATTGCCACAAGTATAAAGCACTTGTTTACTGTTCCCTGCAGGCTCATTTTATCTTCTGAGGTCCTGCTTCTAGGGGTGCTAACCCCTTCGCCGGAAGCCTGCTGTGCTCCGGCTCCTCCCCTTGCTGCTGCGGCCTTCTTGAAGGCCTCTTCGGTAAGCATAGGATTCGATGTTCTACCCATTGCCATATTTATTGCCACCTCGTTTTATTTTATTTTCAGTATACGAGAATATACCTTATCCACAGTCTCTTCAAGAATAATCGAACTTAGCCTTTCCATAGAAACGTTCAGAGTATATATTTATGAAAAACAAACCAGTCAGGAGTTTTATTTATGGGCGTATTTTTAACGATTCTTGCCCTTGCCGCAGGTGCCGCTGTCATATTCTACCTTATACCCCAGAAAAGGGAAGAGTCTCCGCAAACAAATAATGCCACAGACGATAAACCTGCTGAGATTCAGAGGGAGCAGAAACTCCCTGCGGATGTTTCCGAACGTATCAAGAATACACCATTGCGAACCTGGCCCGAGGGGCACACCCCCATGGACCACAACGATGTATCCCCCGACGTTATGGCGAATATAGACACTCTCCTCGGGTCCACCACAATATCTATGAATGTGAGCACAAAGCTCATCGAACTGCTCGGAGATCAGATGTCCAGTGCAGAGAGCATAACGAAGGTAGCCTCCACCGATGCCGTATTGAGCGCAAAGATACTCGCCATAGCAAACTCCTCATACTTCAATATAAAGAACGAAGTAACCTCTCTGCACAGAGCGATACTCCTTCTCGGTTATAACAACGTGAAGAATCTTGTAGTGAGAGATCTCATCGGCGAGATTATGCCTAGCAAAGAGGAGATAGGGCTCGGTGAAAGGCTGTGGGTTCACACCATGGCCGTAAACGCATGCGCCAAATATATCACAGAGAACTATATCTCCGAACGTTCCGACGATATGACCACAGCCGCAATGATCCACGATCTCGGCAGACATTACCTGCACCTCCTCCCCCAAAGGGGCAAATGGGACCACGATGCCCCTGTGCTGATAAACGAGGAGAATGTCTATGGTATAAACCATGCTGTGCTCGGCTATCTGGTATGCCAGAAATGGAAGGTACCCGAATCAGCCGCCAAAGGTGTTCTGTACCATCACCATCCCCTCGCCGCTCCTCCAGAAAAGATTCCATACCCCGCAAGGCAGAAGGCCGCTCTGACTGCCGTCTCAGATACACTTGCCAACTTGCTGGGCTTCGGCTCTGAACCGGAGAACACATACGCAGTACGGACAGAATATCTACAGCTACTCAGACTGAACACGAACATTTACAAGCTTGTTACACCACAGCTTGTGCCTGAGATAAGAAAGTCTGTTCATGTGATCAATAGTTTTATCGAGCACAAATGAGCCGTCGGAATAGTGTTCTGTTACACTGTATTCCATTAAGGTCGACAGAAGGGCTGAACAGGTGACCAGCTTTTAGTAGCACTGCATAATTGCCGAGATAAGCTTTCCCGCAAATAGTTACCTCCAGGCATTCAATACTGTGCCAAACGAATCTAATCGAATCAATTATGGGATCGGCTTGCAGTAGTACCGCATATTTGCCGAGATAAGATAATCATTAAACCTTCAATCACAGCATATGTGGATCGTACATTACAAAACATGTTGCATATTTGTTCATATGCGCATTTACCAACTATTCATCCGTGCTATTAACCGTAATCTCTCTGTCGATAAACTGTGTAAACACCAAAGAGGCCACAGAAAGAACCACAGCTGATATAAACGGAATCCTGTAATCCAGCATCCAGAGCGCACCGCCCAGAACAGGTATGACCACGGCGGCGATGTGGTTTATAGTAAAACCAACGGCCATGCTCGGTGCGATATCCCTGCTATCCCCTATCTTATGGAAGAACGTTCTGATGGCTATATGGAAATTGAAGAATATATGATCAAGTATATACATAACCGCCACTACCATCTTGCTGTCTGTGAAGGCATAGGCGCAGAAGATCCATATCAGGCTGAAATACTCAACACTGAGAACCTTCCTTTCACCGAAACGGTTTATCGCCCTTCCTATAAGCGGGTTAGCGAAATAGTTTACGGCGTTGTTGAGCACGAAGAGAGCTGTTATCTCAAAGGCGGAGAACTCAAACTTTATGACCATAAGGAATACTGCAAAGGCTACAAATATCTGCCTTCTGGCTCCGGCAAGGAATGTCAGCAGGTAAAACAGCCAGTAACGCTTACGGAATATCATCTTTTTATGTTGAATCGGCATATCCTTGTTTGTGGGGTCGAAAAAAAGTGTGCCGAAGCCTATGAGAACTATGGGTACACCGAGGATAAGGAATATCTCACGATACTCAAATACCTTAAGCAGGCCCATGACGGCGAGCCCCACAAGTATGCTCGTTCCGGCTGCAATACCCTTAAGCCTTCCGAAAACAAGCGGAGCCTGAGCCTTATTGAAATACTGCAGGGTAAGCGACTGGTTGATGGTCTCGTAGTAATGGAAGCCGAAGGACATTATAAGCGTGGTAATTATAAGGCCGTAAAAGCTGGGGAGAAACCCTGTCAGCAACACGCCGAGACCGGACAGGATTACCGAAAGCGATGCGATACGATGCTCTGGAATAAGGCGGATAACGAAGATAACAAGCAGGGCAAGGAACCCGGGAACCTCTCTGACAGACTGGATAATCCCCATCTGATAGCCATTTATGGAGGCAACCTCCACGGCGAAATTGTTGAACATCGTCCGCCAGCCCTGAAAGACGGAGATGTTCGCAACGGTGAGGATAAAAAGGAACAGGTACATCCTGTTTTTAAGGTTCATGCCGCCGCCTCCGGAATCGATTGTATTTTATACCACGATAATACAAAGACGGCTATATACAGTTAGAAAAAATATTTAAATAACAGTTACTCGTCGGGGAACCTCTTTTTCATCTCTCGGAGAAATATCTCATAATCCTTTGAAGAATATAGGCATAGAACGATATGAGAGGGATAGTTACCCCCCTTCTCGGCATAGTCACCAACAGCAGAAACGATAATCTCAGCTGCATCCTCAAGGGGGTATCCGTATACACCTGTAGAGATTGCAGGGATCGCTATGGAGCTGACACTGTTACCGGCGGCAACATCCAGTGCCGAGGCAACGGCGGAATAGAGATTTTTAGAAGGCTCAGGGTCCTGATTATAGCGGGGGCCCACGGTGTGGATCACATACTTCGCCTTAAGGTCACCGCCCCCTGTGATAACGGCTGTTCCAAGCTCTGCACCGCCGATTTCATCACACTCCCTCTGGATGGAATCACCACCCTTCGAACGAATAGCTCCTGCCACACCAGCCCCGAGCTGTAGCTGACTGTTTGCCGCATTTACCACAGCCTCGGTACTCATCTCTGTTATGTCGTCCTGTACAACCTGAATCCTGACGCCCTTTATCTCTTTATCGAACATAAACCACCTCCGATAGTTGAGAGTACAGGCATAGCCGGATGATGGAAAACCTAGCCTGCTGTATGCTCCAGCCAACGGTTATAGAGCCTCATGAATACGGGGTGGTACTCCTCATCCTCGTTAAAAAGAAGGTAGCCGAATGTCTCCTCCAGCTTCTCCTCGGGTATGGGGGCAAACTCCCCTTTCCCTTCGGCATAAACCGTTCCCTCTGCATCAATAATCTTACCGGCTGCACCGTAGAGGATCTTCCTTCTCTCGGTGAAACGGGTAACAACACGCAGATCCGTTTCCGCAGGCGTGTTTCGCCTGTACTTTATCTCAAGGTTGCGGGTGAACAGCATATAGTCCTTGGAGCCGTATATGAAAGCCGCCCACCCCATTGTTTCATCCAACAGCGCAGTAACTATACCCCCATGGATAACATTCTTGTATCCACAGTATTTCAGGGGGATATTTATATCCGTGTAAACCGTTTCGTCCTCTGCAAAAAACCGGGTATTCAGCCCGAACCTGTTCTCTTCACCGCATATAAAGCATCCGGTGGAATGGGGTAAACTGTATCTTATGCCCATTTTATCTGATTTAACTCGAACCTCTCCTGTAAGAATTCATGCTTCGGCAGTGCAGCGAAGGCGACCTTCATCTTACCCGCTTTCTTAATAACATCCTTGGTGCTGAAGCTGTAGAGATCCCCTTCCTGGGAATCCAGCTCGAGCTCAACGAACTCAGGGTCAACAAACTCACCACTTTCACCGTCATATTCAACAAGTGCACATACCGAAATATGTTCAGAGTTGATCTTATCCGTCTTTACCTTCGCTGTAAAGTGCACATCTGCACCCATCTTCATCTCTGAGGCATCAACTGCAGTATCAACAAAGCTCAGGCTGTCCCATCCACTGAGAAGTGTATCCTTCCACTCGATGAACTTCTTAGCCTCTTCGTATTTGTTTGCCCTGAACGCACGGTTCAGTTTATGCAGTCTGGCATAGTATTTATCGGTGTAATCCATAACCATGCGTGATGTATTGAAGAATGAAGCGCAGGTCTTTATCGCCTGCTTCATCATCTTCGTCCACTCCCTGGGCACATCCGCCTTATCTCTGGAGTAGAACATGGGGATTATCTCACTCTCGAGCTTGTCGTAAAGCTCCATGCTCTCCACATGGTCCTGATAGCTCTCTTTATCGTACTGTTCGCCTGCGCCGATGGCCCAGCCGTTCTCACCGTTGTAGCCTTCGTCCCACCATCCGTCGAGGATAGAAAGATTCAGTCCGCCGTTGGCAGCGATCTTCATACCGCTAGTTCCGGATGCCTCCATCGGCCTGCGGGGGGTGTTAAGCCATATATCAACGCCGTGGGCGAGGTATCTGGCGACTTCGATGTCGTAGTCCTCGATGAACACGATCTTATCCCTGAACATCGGCTTACGGCATATGTGAAAGATCTTCTTGATGATCTCCTTGCCCCCGTTGTCCTTGGGATGAGCCTTACCGGCGATGATAATCTGCACAGGTCTGTCGGCGTTATTCAGTATCTGGTGAAGCCTCTGCTCGTCCATGAAGAGCAGATACCCCCTTTTATATGTGGCGAAACGCCTTGCGAAGCCTATGGTGAGGCAATCAGGATTAAGGACTTCATCCGCCTTAAGGAGCTCTCCGGATGTTCCTCCCCTGTGGAGTATCTGTTTTTTAAGATGCTTTCTTGCAAATACTATAAGCTTCTCACGCTGACGCTGTTTTGCGCTGAAGAGTGCGGCATCGGGTATCGTGTCCGCATTCTCCCATACGCTGAAATCGTACGGTTTGTAGTACCAGTTTTCGGAGAGGTAGCGGTTATACAGCGCCTTGAAGTCCTCTGATATAAAGGTGGGGAGGTGTATACCGTTTGTAACATGCCCCACAGGTACAGAGTTTGTGAGGGCATTGGGCCAGAGGTTTTTAAACATCTTACGCGATACATCACCGTGGAGCTTACTTACCCCGTTTCGGTAGGTACTCAGCTTAATCCCGCAGATCGCCATTGCAAAACCCTCGCTCTCGTCGAAGGGGTTCACACGGCCGAAGCCCATAAGCTGGTTAAGGTTAAAGCCCGCATCCTCGAAGAGGGGACCGAGGTAACGCTGTATCTGATCCGTTCCGAAGACGTCAAAGCCTGCGGGAACGGGTGTGTGCGTGGTAAAAAGAGTACTTTTGCGTACAACCTCCGCCGCTGTACGAAGGTCGATACCTTCACTTACATACTGACGTATACGCTCGAGGGTAAGGAAGCTGGGGTGCCCTTCGTTTATATGGTAAACCGAGGGTTTCTCACCCATAGCCCTGAGAGCTCTGTAGCCTGCAACACCGAGGATAATCTCCTGGCGAAGTCGCATGCTCGTATCGCCACCGTAGAGCTGTCCGGTAACGTGCCTGTCGTGGGGGCTGTTCCCCTCCACATCGGAATCGAGGAGGACAAGCCTGATGGTTCCAACCTTCATAACCCAGACACTCACACGCACCGTGCGGTCCTCTATCTTCACATCCACAAAAACATCTTCCCCTTCGGGGGTTTTCGCCCTTTCGAGGGGCATGTTGTAGAACTCGTTATACGGGTAGTATTCCTGCTGCCATCCGTCGGAATTGAGGTACTGATGGAAGTAGCCGTTGCGGTAGAGGAGACCCACGGCCACAAAGGGTATACCGAGGTCGCTGGCGGATTTGCAGTGATCACCTGAAAGAACGCCTAGACCTCCGGAATAGAGTTTCACGGATTCGTGTATGCCGTACTCTGCAGAGAAATAGGCAACGAGCATATCCTCGTCCTTATGCTCCTTATACTTCTGCTCGAACCACTTCGGGAGACTCATATACTCCTGAAATAGCCTGTACTGCTCCTCAAGACGGGACATAAAAACAGGATCCTGCTTAAGCTTCTCGTAGTCGTCTCGGGTAAGGCTTCCTAGTACTGTCATCGGGTTGTGCTTGGACTTCTCCCAAGCATCGGGATTTATGGTCTTAAAAAGCTCCCTTGCGTCGTGGTTCCAGCACCACCAAAGGTTGTATGCCATATCCTCGAGCGGCCTGAGCTCTTCGGGAAAATCGGGAAGTACATTGAATTCATTTATTTTCATGGATAGACCCCCATATGCGTTAGTCGGCGGGAACAATAATCAATTCATATCCGCACAAGTCTATTTTAACACAGGAGGGGAAATAATTTAACCCGTAGAGGGGGTAAATGTAGGAATCAAATAAATATTTGACTATTTCACGCCGGAGTGACCGAATCCTCCGGAGGCTCTGTCCGTATCCTCAAGGGTCTCCACATGCTCGAAAACCGCCCTCTCGGTCTTTGCAAAAACCATCTGGGCTATCCTGTCCCCCTTTTCATATACAAAAGTCTGGGCGGAATTGTTCATAAGAATTACGCCTATGTCGCCTCTGTAATCGGAGTCTATGGTTCCGGGGGAGTTCAAAACAGTTACACCGTGCTTCAAAGCAAGGCCGCTTCTGGGGCGGACCTGCCCCTCGTACCCTTTGGGTATCTCCATCTTCAACCCCGTCGAAACGAGCTTCCACTCTCCGCAGAGTATCCTCCCCTCTTCCGCTGCACGGAGATCAACACCAGCAGAGCCGCTGGTTGTGTACGAGGGTATATGCTCCTCACCTTCACTGCTTACTATTCTGACGGTAAAAGAAGACATCTGGAACCTCCATCGGCAAAAATTTGTTCAGAGAGCGAGTTTACATCATCAAGGGTTACAGATTCAATACCTTCGCGAATCTCATCCCTTGAAACAAGCCTGTTGTAGTGGAATATATGGCGGATATTGGCGAACATCCTGCTTCCGGCGGTTTCTGTGCCGGAGAAGAAGGAGTAGAGCATCTGGTTTCTGGCAAGCGTCAGCTCATCCACGGTTATACCGTTTCTTGATATCTTTTCGATCTCACGCCTTATAAGCTCATCAACCTCATCGAAACTCTCCTTTTCGCACCCACAGAAGACAGAGATTGACCCCCCTGTGGAATAGAGGCCGACATCCGATTCGATGTTGTAGCACAGCCCCCTCTTCTCCCTGATTTCCTGAAACAGACGGGAGCTCATAAGGCCTCCGAGGATCATGTTGAGTGTTCCTAGGGCGTATCTCCGACCGTCCGTTGCGGGGAAGGCGGGGTACAGATACTGGGCGTATAGATGCTCCGAGGAGCTCTTTTCAGAGTGCATGAAAGCTGTATATTTAGCCTCCGCTGGAAGGGTGTTCATCTCACCTGTGCCCGGGTCTATTCCCTTCTCTTCAAGGATACTGATTATATCACCGCTCGTCACATCACCAGCTGCACTGATTATGCAGTTTGCGGGGGTGTAATAGCTTCGATAGAAGTCTCGAAGTGTACCGGGGCTGAGGGCTGAGACCTCCTTGGCGGTGCCGGATATCGGCATTGCCAGAGGGTGGCCATTAAAAAGGAACGATTCGGATATCTCGTCCAGGTATTCCTCGGGATTGTCCTTGAGAGAGGCTATCTCGGTGAGTATAACCTTCTGTTCATGATAGAAATCCTCATCCCGCATGAGGGGATTAAAGACTATATCAAGGAGGATTCGGAGAAATTCGGGGAAGTTTTCCGAAAAACCGCTTATGTAGTATGAGGTTTGTTCCTTTGTTGTAAATGCGTTCAGGTAGCCGCCCAGCTTCTCCGTCTCACGGCTGATCTCCTCGGCACTATGGGTCGGAGTGCCCTTAAATACCATATGCTCAATAAAATGGGAAACGCCGTTGATTGAGGGTGGTTCGGATGTGCTTCCGTTTCTAAAAGTGATACAGACAGAAACAAGGCCGCCAGAGGCGACCGTTTTGTCTGTTATAATCGGGATTTTACCAAAGGATGCAAGTTCCGGCTTCATAGATAAGGATTAAAGGCACACGTTATAGTGTGCCCTTTATCACAGAAGTACCTTGCGTGAAATTTTATGTCTGCCGTTCTGGTCCTTACCCTGGTACTTAACATCCACTTCGTCGCCTACCTTGAGGTAGTCTGCGATGCTCTGGATGCGCTCATTGCTGTACTGGGAAACATGGAGAAGGGCTTCAACGCCGGGAATAAGTTCCACGAATGCGCCGTAGTCCATGATCTTCTTCACCTTTGCGGTGTAGACCTTGTCATCTTCCAGTTCCTGAACGGTTTCGTTTATGCGGGCTATGGCTGCATCGATGGACTCTTTGTCCACTGCAAATACGTTAACCACGCCTTCGTCGTCGATATCTATCTGTGCACCGGTGTCATCCACGATGGAGCGGATGTTTTTACCGCCGGGGCCGATGAGAAGACCGATCTTCTCGGGATTGATCTTCATGGAGATATATCTGGGTGCTGTTTCGGAAAGCTCTGCTCTGGGCTCTGCAAGGCATTCCTTCATCTTGGAGAGGATGTGGAGCCTTGACTCCTTCGCCTGAGAGAGTGCTTCAACAAGGAGATCCCTTGAAAGACCTTCGATCTTGATGTCCATCTGGAGTGCTGTGATACCGTCTTCGGTTCCAGCCACCTTGAAGTCCATATCGCCGAGGTGGTCCTCAGTTCCCATAATATCGCTGAGTACGGTGTGTCTGTCCCCTTCCTTGATAAGACCCATGGCAACACCTGCCACAACGCCTTTCACGGGTACACCGGCATCCATGAGGCTGAGACATCCGCCGCAGACCGAAGCCATGGAGGAGGAGCCGTTGGACTCAAGGATCTCGGAAACAACCCTGATAGAATAGGGGAATTCCTCTTCATCGGGGAGGATGGGGAGGAGTGAACGCTCAGCAAGGGCGCCGTGGCCAATCTCTCTTCTGCCGGGAGCTCTGAGGAAACCTACCTCACCCACGCAGAAGGGGGGGAAGTTGTAATGAAGCATAAAACGCTTCTTGGAGCTTCCTTCGATGTTGTCCAGCATCTGAGTATCGGTTTTAGTACCGAGGGTAGCCGTCACAAGACCCTGTGTCTCTCCTCTTGTGAAGAGTGCGGAGCCGTGGGGCATAGGGAGAAGGTCCACTTCGATATCAATGGGGCGGACATCCTTGGGTCCTCTGCCGTCGATACGCTCACCCTTACCGAGGGTGAATTCACGGAATACCTTCTTCTCCACAGAGTGCCATACCTCTTTGTAGAGGGATTTCTTCTCTGCGTACTCTTCGCCGAGGGTTTCCTCGAGCTTTTCGAAGTAGCTGTCCCTGATTTCATCAAGTGCAGCATACTTATCAAGCTTACCGGGGATAACGAGAGCATCGTGTATCTTCTGACCAAGCTCCGCTTCCGCCTCTGCGATGAGGTCCTTGGGAACGGAGAAGTCTTTGTACTCAAACTTATCCTTACCGACCTGGGAAGTAAGCTCCCTTTGAACAGCGATGATCTTCTTGATGTTTGCGTGGGCAAACTCAAGGGCTTCGATAACCTCATCTTCGGTTACCATATTCATGCCCGCTTCAACCATGTTAATGGCATCGTCATTACCGCATACGATAATGTTCATGTCGAGTTCGTCGAAGATCTCGTAGGAGGGGTCGATAATAAGCTCGCCGTCTTTCTTACCCACACGCACACCTGCGATGGGTCCGTTAAAGGGTATGTCGGAGATCATGAGAGCCGCACTGGCGGCATTGGTTGCGAGCATATCGGGCATGTTTTTACCGTCGAAGGAAACAACGGTGCAGATCACCTGGGTTTCATTCCTGAAACCGTCGGGGAACATAGGCCTGAGGGGCCTGTCGATAAGCCTTGATGTAAGAGTTTCCTTATCGGAGGGTCTGTTCTCCCTCTTGAGGAAACCGCCGGGTACCTTACCTACAGAGTAGAACTTCTCAATGTAGTTAACTGTAAGGGGGAAGAAGTCCGCAGTGTCGGAGGCTTCTTTTCTGCCGGTTGCTGTAACGAGGATAACTGTTCCGCCCTGGCGGATCCATATGCTACCGTTAGCCTGCTTAGCTTTCCAGCCTGTTTCAAATACTATCGGTTCAGCTGTTTCACTAAGCTGAACCGACACTTCATAGGTCTCTTTTTCCATAAAAATTACTTCCTGATTCCTAAGGCCTCGATCAGTGAGCGGTATCTCTTGTAGTCCTTCTTCTTCACGTAGTCGAGAAGCTGACGCCTCTGGCTAACGAGGAGAAGGAGTCCGCGTCTGGAGTGATGATCCTTGGGATTTTCTTTAAAGTGTTCAGTGAGGTAGGTTATTCTTTCCGTAAGTATAGCTACCTGCACTTCGGGTGAACCTGTATCGTTCTCGTGTGTTTTAAATTTCTCAATAATACCGTTTTTCTTTTCCTTATCAAGTGCCATTCCTTTGATACCTCCACAAGTTAAGCCTGAATATATAACAGATCGTATTTCAAAACACAAGGGTAATTCATGCTTTTAAACGAAAAAAAGGACAGTCCGCTCCCCGCTACTTCGGGGCGGATGGTCCATGAAAAACCGAATGTGCTTATTCAGTCATTCTTACCTATCACTTTTACTATCTTTAAAGGAGAATTGCCAGCATTCTTTTTCAGAGCAAAAGCGAGGATCTTTCCCGCTTCATCCTCTATAAAACAATGCTCCCCCTCGGCCAAATCCGAAGGAAATGTGCTGTAGTTCTCCTCTTTTATGGAAACCCCGTTGAGCACAAGCCTTGCAGCATAAGCATCCACAGTGGCTCTCGGCCAGTTCAGCATATCCCAGACCGGCGTAACAGCTTCCTCCGCCCTCCCCTCTTCCTTAAGCTCTTCGAGCCTTTCGAGGGTAACGGACTCCTTCGCTGTAAGCTTCCCGTTCGCTGTTCGTATCAGTCCACTCATCCTTGCATAACAGCCGAGCCGAAGACCTGCCTCGTGGATGATGCTCCTTATATAGGTACCCTTGGCGCATCGAACCCTGATAACGCATCTGGGGTAGCTGTATTCCATCAGTTCAATGGACCTAACGCCCATAACACGCCTGCCCGCATCCTCGATCTCACCCTTGCGGGCCAGCTCATAGGCACGCTTGCCGTTCAGCTTAACTGCGGAGAATGCGGGGATAGGAAGCTCCACATCACCGGTAAGCTCAGCCAGCACAGCAAGAACATCATCCTCCGACGGGACAATGCCCTTCTCCTCCGCTGTTACCTCACCCTCGGTGTCGTAGGAATCGGTGGCGAAGCCCAGCTCCATCTCACCGACATACTCCTTTTCCACATCCATAAGATAGTTTACGAACTTGGTGGCGTTGCCGATGCAGATAGGGAGAACCCCCTCTGCGAGAGGGTCGAGTGTTCCGAGGTGACCGGACTTCTTAACCTTTAATACCCTGCGGAGCCTGTCCACAGCCTTAAAGGAAGTCATCCCCTTCTCTTTGTATAGATTAACTATCCCGTTCATCGCCGGAATCATCATCCTTTATTTCACGTATAATGCCGTCAATATATTCGCCGTATTCCCCTGATTCATCGATATGAAAGGAGAGCTTGGGTATCTTCTTGAGGCGAATCTTCTTGGCAAGCCGGTGGTTTATAAAACCGGCGGAGCGCATGAGCCCGCGCAGGATACCCTTTTTGTCGTCCTTCTCAAAGGTGGTGAAGAAAACCTTCGCATAGCTTAGATCACGGCTCACATCTATGGTTGTAACAACAACACTGCGCACCTTCGGGTCCTTCACCTCAAACTGTATGATACGGGAGATCTCCTCCTTGAGGAGCTCCGAAACCCGCTCTATTCTGTGCATCTAAAATATCTCCTCGGAAATGCCCATAACCTCCACCTCAGGGTAGGATTCCACAAAATCCATAACCTTGGAGAGCTGCCTCTCCACATGGTTCCTTTTGGAGGAAAGGGTAACAATGCCGATCTCCGCTCTGTTCCAGAGATCGGCTGAACCGACTTCACTTACGGCAACATTGAACCTGTTCGATATCTTCCGTTTAAGCCCGGAGATTATCTTTCTCTTATCCTTCAGCGAGAAGGCCTGCTCCACGCCAAGGATAAATACAACGGAACCTATTACCATCCGTGTCCTTATTCGGCAGGCTTGACATCGTCAAGGGTACGCTTCTCTTCCACTACACGATAGCTTTCGAGGATATCCCCTTCCTTGATGTCGTTATATTTTTCGATACCCACACCGCACTCATAACCGGCAACAACTTCCTTCGCATCATCCTGAAAACGCTTGAGGGAGTTTATCTTGCCGTCGTATATAACGATGGAGTCCCTGATAATCCTTATGCTGGAGTTCCTTGTAATCTTACCTTCAAGAACATAGCAACCAGCGATTTTGCCCATCTTCGGAACGGAGAATACCTGACGAACCTCAACCTGACCCATGATCTCTTCCTTCGTATCGGGATCAAGGAGACCCTCAAGGGCCTGCTTAACATCGTCTATGATCTTATAGATTACAGAGTAAAGGTTAATCTCAATGCCCTCGTGCTCCGCCTTCGCCCTTGCCTTAACATCGGGACGAACGTTGAAGCCGAAGACGAGTGCGTTTGAGGCGGCAGCGAGAATGATATCGTTCTCAGATATTCCGCCAACGCCAGCATGGATGATATTAACCTTAACCTCGGGGTTAGAGAGTTTATTCAAAGATGACTCCAGAGCCGCTAGTGAACCCTGAACATCCGCCTTGATAACAAGGTTAAGCTCTTTGAGCTCACCCTCTTTAATCTTATCGAAGAGATCCGCAAGGCTCACTTTGGATTTCTCCATCACATGCTCCTCGCGGTTCTTGTCCTTACGGAATTCTGCAATCTGCTTTGCGGTTCTCTCATCGGAGGTTACCTGGAAGAGCTCGCCGGACTGGGGAACGTTGGAGAATCCCATAAGCTCAACGGGCACAGAGAGCCCCGCCTCTTTAACGGAAGCACCTTTGTAGTTGAACATAGCCCTTACCCTGCCGTACTCCTCGCCGCATACGAAGAAATCGCCCTTGTTGAGCGTACCCTTCTGGACAAGGACAGTGGCTACTGCACCCTTCTGCTTATCGAGCTTGGACTCGATGATGATACCCTCAGCGGGTCTGTCGGGGTTACCTTTAAGGTCAAGAACCTCGGCCTCAAGGAGAACCCTCTCAAGCAGGTCTTCTATGTTGATCTTCTGCTTGGCGGAGATCTCCTGGAACTGGTGCTCACCACCCCACTCCTCGGAGATGATCCCGTATTCGGAGAGCTGGTTTTTAACCATATCGGGGTTGGCGTTTTCTTTATCTATCTTGTTAACAGCCACAACCAGACGAACACCTGCCGCCTTGGAGTGGTCTATGGCCTCTTTTGTCTGGGGCATAACGCCGTCGTCCGCCGCAACAACGAGGATAACGATATCGGTAACCTGCGCACCCCTTGCCCTGAGCGACGTGAACGCCTCGTGACCGGGTGTGTCAAGGAAGGTGATGCTTCCGTTATCAAGCTCAACCTCGTAGGCACCGATGTGCTGGGTGATACCCCCAGCTTCGCCGTCTGCAACAGAGGTACTGCGCAGTGCATCGAGGAGGGATGTCTTACCGTGGTCAACGTGGCCCATAACGGTCACGATGGGTGAGCGGGGAACAAGATCCTCTTCGCTCTCCTCTACTTCGGGGAGGAAGTCCTCCTCTGTTACAACCTTTTTAACAACCTCGATGCCGTATTCCTCACCGAGGATCTGAGCCGTATCCGAATCAACAGCCTGATTAACAGCCGCCATAACTCCAAGCCCAAGGAGCTTACGTATAAGCTCTGTAGCCTTAACGCCCATCATCTTGGCAAGTTCGGAAACAACAATATTCTCGCCTATTTCAATTCTGGATGGTCTAACGATAACCTTCTCCTCTTGATCCTGTTTCTTCTTTTTACGCTTCTGATTACGCCCCTTGTTCTGCGGGGGTCTCTTGTTAAAAACTTCCTTATCCGCTGTGGGCTTTCTGGAGGCCTCCAGCTTCTTACCCTTGGAGGGAGTCGATGTTTCTGTTGTTTCCTTAGCTGTCTCCTCTTCGGTTTCAGCCTCGGGAGCAGCAGGTTCCTCAACGATACCCTTTTCCACCTCTTCCTCAAGGCTGAGTATATCGAAGCCCTCTTCAATCGTTTTATGGAACGACTTGGGCTTATCCGTTGTACCCTTCTTAGCCTTGCGCTTCGCTTCAGCCTTTTCGGGTTTATCCTTTACGGTTTTGCGCTTTTCATCCCCTTTGGCCGGTTCCACAGGTTTGGGGGAAGCTTCGGGCTTGGGCTGGGGTCTCTGGGGCCTGTCCTGAGTTCTCTCATCCCTTCTGGGGGGCCTTTCATCACGCTTTCTGTCCTCCCTGCCTGTCTGTTCCTTTGCCGGAGCCTGCTTTTTAGCAGGTTCCTTTGGTGCAGGTTTGGGCTTCTCCTTCTTTGGAGCGGGACGCTGTATCGCTTTATCATGGGAACTGAGGGGTTTACTTTTCTTCTCCTCAGGTTTTTCTACTTTTTCTGCGGGCTTCTCAGCAGGTTTTTCCGCAGGCTTTGGCTCTTCCTTTGCGGGAGTATCAGCGGGCTTTTCTGGCTGAGCGGCCTCTGTCACCTGCTCCTGCTTAACCTCAGGCTTCTGCTCTTCGACAGGTTTGGGGGTCGGCTCTTCGCGCTTGGGCTCTTCATTCTGCCTGGTGGCCGCATCCTTCTGCATCTGCTCCCTGTCCTCATCCACCTTCTGGATGGTCTTTTCAAGGGCACGCTTACGGTTCAGAAGCTCTTCACGGGAGATCTTCCTGGGCTGGGAGCTTGTATCCTGCGATTGGCTGCTACCATCCTTGTTGATCTTGACCTCCCTCGCCTTGGGGTGTCTTTTATGGCGCTCAAGCGCTTTCTGAAGGAGTTCCTGCCGTCTGTTAAGCTTAAGATGCCTGGGATCGACACCAACCGAACGAACCATCTCCTCAGAGAGATCATCCTCGGTGGTAACGCTGTGTCCATCCGCATTAAGCTTTTCAACAAGCTCTTCCTTTGAGATATTAAGTTTCTTCGCTACATCTGTTAATTTGAATCCTGACATATATTACACCCCGTTAAAGCCAGCGTTTTACTCTGCTCATCGTTTTGAGAACACCGGAAAGAGCCTCTGCAAGCCCTTCTTCCGAAACTGTGTATGCGGCTCTGAGAGGTGAATCCACCTCTTCGGCTACCTTCATCTTCTCCGGCAGCACCGCAGTTTTTACACCGGTTTTCTCTGCAAGCTTTCTGATATTTTTAACTGTGTCCTCTGATGCATCCACAGGGATGAGCAGAAGTTTTGCTTTTGCAGATTTTATTATAGTCTCGGCAGAACTGCTGCCGTCCGCTATCGATCTTCCACCCCTTGCGTTACGCATAAGGGTAAACAGATACCTCTCATGGGCATCGTATACCATCCCTAAAAGCTCCGAAGGCTCCATTCTGGGATGGGGGGATTTAAAAGCCTTGGAGAAAAGTCCCTTTCTGGCACTCTTCTCAACACACCCCTTATTTATACATACATATGCGCCTCTGCCGGGAAGCTTACTCTTAAGGTCGAAGTATACCTTCCCCTCACCATCGGAAACGAAACGGAAGAATTCTGACTTATCCCCTTCCTTTCCGCAGGCGATACAGGTGCGGTCGTTTATACTAATCCTCTTCTCCCGCTTCCTCTTCTTCGACGGAAGCATCCTCGTCATCGAGGTCTACATCTTCGGGAACTTCATCCTCAAAGATCCCCTCTTCCTCAAGTTTGGAGGCGAGGTAATCGATGGCCTTGTTGATAACCTGAACGGCCTCGTCCTCTTCCAGCTCGAGATATGCAATTATCTCATCCACGGAGGAGTTCGAAAGCTTCTCGATATCATCTATTCCGGCCTCAATGAGCTTTGATATATCCTCATCACTCAGACCTTCGAGGTTCTCAAGGTTATAAAGAACGTAGAAGTCCTTGAGCTCCTGTTCCTGGGCTGCGAGACGCTCCTTTCTGATCTCGGCGTACTCGCTCTCCTTAAGAACATCAAGCCTCCACTCGGTGAGCCTTGCGGCGAGGCGAACGTTCTGCCCCTTTTTACCGATGGCGAGGGAGAGCTGATCGTCGGGAACAACAACCTCGATGGTATTCTCGTCCTCAAAGACGTTGGTAAGAACAACATCCGCAGGGGAGATAGCATTGCACACGAACTTCACCGTATCGGGTGACCACTCCACAACGTCGATCTTCTCACCCCTGAGCTCGTTGCTGATGGAGTTGATCCTTGAACCCTTAAGGCCAATACATGCGCCTACGGGGTCGATGTTGCTGTTCTGGGTATAAACGGCAACCTTCGCCCTGTCTCCGGGCTCTCTGGATACGGACTTAACCTCGATGATACCTTCGAAGACCTCGGGTATCTCAGCCTCGAAGAGCTTCTTCATGAACTCCGGATGGGTTCGGGATAGGATGAGCTGGGGCCATCCTTTTATGGTCTTTATATCAAGGAGGAGCGCACGAACATAATCCCCTCTGTTAAAGAAATCACCGGGGATCATCTCCCTCTTGGGAAGAAGAGCCTCTGTTTTACCTATATTAATGATAAGGTTATCACGATCCGCCTTAAGGAGTACACCGTTCACAACCTCGCCTATCCTGCCCTGAAAGTCATCAAGGACAACCTGCTTCTCCGCATCACGAAGCTTTTCGAAAAGCTTCTGCTTCGCAACCAGAGCAGCCTGACGGCCAAGATCCTCAAGGGTTGCGGGTATCATAATTACATCACCAAGCTCTGCACCCTCCTTATAGGCCTGTGCATCATCGATGTGTATCTCATACCATTTGTTGTCTACCTCTTCGCAGACCTCTTTGGGAATGCTAATCTCTATGCTTCCCTTCTCAAGATCCACCTCCACATCCGGCTCAAGATATTTACCTATCTTTCTGCCTATGGCTGCGGTTACGGCCTCTTTCAGAGCCTCGGAAAGGATATCTCTGGATATTCCTTTCTCCCTTCCAAGTTCATCTGCGACTTTCGCAAGCTCCTTGATCATTGTTCCTCCTAAATCTCTATCTCTAGCCTTGCTTTGGAGATGTTGTCAATTTCAAGGGCAAACTCTTTGCTCTCCTTATCCACGTAAATAAGGACCGAACCGTTATCAACACCGTTAATCCTTCCGGTGTAGTTTTTACGGCCGGTTTCATCCTTAACCTTCATGGTTATCTTGCAGAGTTTGCCTGTGTATTTTTCGAAATCCCTTTCATTTCTGAGCGGCCGGTCCAGCCCCGGAGTGGATACCTCTAGATTATACCGCTCGTAGGGAATGATGTCTTCTTTATCTAGAATTTCGGATAGATCCCTGCTGACCAGGGCGCATTCCTCAAGCCCCGGGGTTTCATTGTCCCTGTCGATATAGATCCGGAGCACTCTCCCACCGCGTTCACTGCGGAAGGTAATGTCGAACAGCTCCACCCCGTGCCCTTCTGCAACGGACACTGCGGCGGCTCGCACTTTTTCAATAATCTCTTTATCTCTTGATACTGCCATAAATTCTCACAAAAAAATTGGTGGGTTTTCAGCCCACCGGATGAAACATTAACACAAGCACATAGGCAAAGCAAGGGTTTTTACGTATGAATTGTCCGCAGGATCCCCGTTTTCAGAGGATTAGGGGCTAGAGGGGGAAGATTGTGCCTCCGGTGCTTTGTACACCCTCCATTAAACGAAGGGGCATATCCGCATCGGAACAGCTGTGTCCGCCGAGATGGATCCCCGGCTTAATCCGGTGACCGTGGAAATCGCTTCCTGCAACGGGGAGCATACCCTTACGCACGGCAAGATCCAGGAAGTCATCGGTCTTTTCCCCATCGTGATATGATGAATACGCCTCGATCCCACGAACACCCTCAACAGCCAGCTTTGACGGCTTATCCTCAGGATACTGACCGGGGTGGGCTATGCACAGGAAGGAATCATCCCGCAGTGTTTCCACCGTCTTCATATAGTCGAGCAGAGGGGCATCAACATACGCCCTCCCCCCTCTGAAGAAGTAGTCGAAATAGAAATTCGTATAGGGGCTGTCAGAACGTTCACCCTCGAGGTAGGGCTCCAGTTTGTCATGGTTTTCAGGATACTCCGCAAGCGCCTTAAGAAAGGTTACGCCAGAGGGGGTCTTCCCCTGCGCCATCTCCATGAGCCTGTCCAGATCTATGGAGAAACCGAGGCTTCGCATCTTATCAACCCTCAGCTCCGCCTGCCTTCTCCTGTTACCTTCGAACTCCGAAAGAAGCTCAAGGAGACCGGAATGGGCCGTATCAACGCCATAGGATATAAGATGGATCTCGACATCCTCAAAGTTCGTGGAGAGCTCTATCCCGGAAACGAAGTCAATCTTACGGCATCCTTCATCACCGGCAGACTTAAGGAGATCGGTAACACCTGCTACGGTATTGTGGTCTGTTATGGAAAAATGGGAGAAATTCCTGCTGCGGAGGGCGTTAAGCACCTGGAAAGGTGACAGAACGCCGTCCGAGCTGAAATTTGTATGGATATGAAAATCGAAGTTTCTGAAATCAGCTCCCGAAGCCTGCATCGAAGGCCTTCAGGTTGAGTTCAACGGTCTTGGGCGGAACCTTTTTGCTGACAACCTCCTTCCAGACCTCCTGCTCATAATGCAGAAGGGAGGCGAGCTTGCCGAGGAGCACCATCCCCGCAACCTTTGGATTACCTATCTTCTGGGCCATCTCCATGGCGTCCATCTCGAAAACGGTGCTGAATCTATCCTTAAGATCTGCAACCTGACTCTCGGGATAGTTTTCATCACCGGAGGCCACCGAAGGGGGGTATATCTTATAACGGTTCAGTATAAGCACCGTTTCATCGTTAACATACTCGGGATAACGGAGGAACTCCATATCCTCAAATGATAGGATTATGTCTGCTCCTTTCAGCGGGAGAACGGGGGAACTTACCCTCTTGCCGATTCTCACATGGGAAACAACGCTTCCACCCCTCTGAGCCATGCCGTGTATCTCGCTCTTCTTAACATCGGAACCACCGGCAAGGGCTACCTCGCAAACAATATCGCTGGATAGAACCGTACCCTGTCCGCCGACACCGACCATAAGTATATCGTAATCTTTCATTCTATGACTCCCTCTGATGTATGGCATCGAACCTGCATACGTTGGAGCAAAGCTCGCAGCCCGTGCAGAGTGTTTCGTCTATAAATGCCTTCTTCTCATCCTTCTTCCAGAGGATTGCCGGACAGCCAAGCCTTGTGCAGGCTGTGCAGCCGCAGCAGTTGTCCTCATCCACATAGAAAGGAGGCTTCATTACGCTCCTGTCCGCAAATATGCAGGGACGGTTTGTGAGGATAACGCTCACCTCGTCCTTAGCCGTCTCCTCTTTAAGTGCATCAAGGCAGTCCTCCACATTGAAGGGGTCCACTGTACGGATGTTGTTAACCCCCATCGCCTTAAGAAGAGCGGGGAAGTTAACCTGTGGTGCAGGCTCTCCTTTAATGTTACAGCCGGAGCCGGGGTTCTGCTGGTGCCCTGTCATACCTGTAATACGGTTATCAAGGATAACCACAGTGGAACAGCCGGAGTTGTATACGGAGTTGAGAAGACCGGGGAGCCCTGTGTGGAAGAAGGTGGAATCACCAATAACAGCCACAGACTTCTTCGCAAGCTCACCCTCGGTGGCTCTGTCCATTCCATGGGCCATGGGGATGCTTGCCCCCATGCAAACGGTGGAGTTTATCGCATTAAGCGGGGGAAGAAGTCCCAGTGTGTAGCATCCGATATCACCGGCGGCGAAAAGCTTAAGCTTGCTGATCGCATAGAAAACGCCCCTGTGGGAGCATCCGGGACACATGTTCGGAGGCCTTGCGGGGAGTACTCCGGGATCGAAGGCGGGCTCGGGGCTTTCTGTGCCGAAAAGTTCCTTGACCCTGTCCGTAGAAAGCTCGCCGCAAATATCTCGTTCAAGGGGTTGAACCTCAACACCCGCCGCCTTAAGCTCTGTCTCGAGGAAGGGATCAAGCTCTTCCACAACATAGAGCTTATCAACCTTTTCTGCAAAACGCTTTATCTTCTCCATGGGCAGAGGCCACACCATCTCAAGCTTGAGGACGGAGGCCTCGGGGAGGGCTTCCTTAACGTACTGATACGTTACACCTGCGCAGACGATGCCTATCTCTTCGCTGTTCATCTCCACAGGGTTCATGCAGACCTTACCCTCATCGGCGCATCTTGCGATCTTCTCCAGACGCTTCTCAACAAACTTATGCCTCTGACGGGCGTTTGCGGGAACCATAACCCATTTCTTTATGTCGTTCTCTGGCTCAAATATGGGCGGGGTATGCCGGGGCTTTATCTGAACCACAGATTTACTGTGGCTGAGCCTCGTGCATGAACGCACAAGTACCGGAGTGCTGAATTTTTCTGAAAGCTCAAGTCCTCTGGCGATGAAATCCTTCGCCTCCTGGCTGTCTGCGGGCTCAAGCATAGGGATCTTCGCAAAACGGGCGTAATGCCTGCTGTCCTGCTCGTTCTGGGAACTGAACATGTTCGGGTCGTCCGCCACAACGATAACAAGTCCGGCATTAACACCTGTGTAAGACACGGTCATGAGCGGATCCGCCGCAACATTAAGACCCACATGCTTCATACAGGTCATCGCACGCTTGCCAGCGAGGGAGGAGCCTATGGCTACCTCAAGGGATACCTTCTCATTCGTTGACCACTCGCTGTATATCTGCTCATACTCCGCCACATGCTGGGTTATCTCCGTACTGGGAGTTCCGGGATAAGAGCTGACAACCATAACACCCGCTTCATAAGCACCGCGGGCAATAGCTTCATTTCCGCTGAGAACCTCTTTCATATTAACCTTCCCATCTATTAACCATGTCATAGAGTTTGTTTTCGGGATATTTCTCGCCAAATTCTGCCAGAAGTGCTGCCTTATCACCCTCATCCGCCTCAAGAACGGCTCTGTAGTACCAGAGGGGTTCCTGTGCTGCGCTACCGATGTAGCTGGAGGGATTTATATTTTCAGAGCCGAGATCGTAGGCGTATCCATCGGCAACACCAGCAAAATCGCCTCCAACCCTGGAAAGGGTGTTAAGAGCCTGATCTGTTCTACCAGTTATCTGATAGACTTCTGCTGCTCTCAAATATATATAGTCGCTTGCCTTCTCCTTGGAGTTTGCAAAGGCGAGGAACTCTTCCACTGTGGCCTGACCTGTTCCTGAAGTCAGTGCAAATTCAACAGCACCAATCTGCTCGTTTACCATCTGTGCCTTGCTGTCCATCATCTGCTTACCCATGTAAAAGAGAAGGAAAGCCACAAGCAGACCCCCCACAACGAGAATCACTTTCTTGTAGTTGTTCTGCAGAAACAGCTCGACCCTATCTATCGGAACCTCTTCTACTGTGTTTTTCTTGCTTTTAGCTGCCAATTGAATCCTCCAAAGCTTTTTTAAAAATCCTTTCATTATTCTTCATCACAGTGCCTGCCTCCTCAGAGGAGAGGCCAGCGCCCATGAGTATATTAAACGCCGCTTCCGGTGAAACAGAATCGCCGGGAGCATGAAAGTCGTTATTTATCACCAGACTGCATCCGTTTTCAAGAGCTGTTTTAGCCACATGTCCATTAGTTATGCTGTGCCCCCTTCTCGTGGTTATCTCAAGGTTCACACCGATTTTAGCCGCTCTTTTGACTTCCTCCGGTGATATGAGCCCGGGGTGGGCAAGGATATCAATCCCTGCATCGATAGCCGCAATGTTCGTACCCGGCTCCACCGGCTCGGTGAGAGTTTCACCATGGACGATGACAATATCCGCACCATTACGCCTTGCTGTCTGGGTGAGCCTGTCCATTGATGCGGGGAGGATATGGGTCAGCTCCACACCTGCAAGAACCTTGAACTCGGGTGATTGTGAGTTAAACTGCTCCTTAAAGCGAAGAAGATTCTCAAGGATAAACAGCAGATTGGAATCATCGGCGTGGTCTGTGAACGCAATGCCTCCGTATCCGGCTGCCCTAGCCCTTCTTGCCGATTCGGCGGGGATAAGCGACCCATCGCTGAAAACTGTATGTGTATGAAGATCAAACATCATAATATATATACCGTTCCTGCCTTATTTATCAACTATTTTGATCAAGAAACCTGCGTACTATGTCCACAACCTCAAAGGGGTCGTCCACCACAGGCACCAGATCCACATCCTGCTCAGTTATGAAGCCTTCGTCAAGCATTCTTCCCTCTATCCAGTCGCGAAGGCCCTTCCAGTAGTCGCTACCCACAAGGATCACGGGGAAAGGCTTTATCTTCCTTGTCTGGATAAGGGTTAGTGCCTCGAACATCTCATCCATGGTTCCAAAACCTCCGGGCATTATCACGAAGGCTTTGGAGTACTTAACAAGCATGACCTTACGGACAAAGAAGTAATTCAGCGAGACACTTATATTGGTATACGGATTGGGTTTCTGCTCGAAGGGGAGCTCGATATTTACACCCACAGAACGCCCTTCCTTCTCGTAGGCACCCCTGTTGGCGGCTTCCATTATACCGGGTCCGCCTCCTGTCATAACGGCTATACCCTCATCGGCAAAAAGCCTGCCCACTTTCCTCGCCAGCTCATAGTTATAATCACCCTCACGCACCCGGGCGGAGCCGAAAACGCTTACACAGGGGCCTGCCTTGGAGAGGGTTTCAAAACCATCAACAAATTCAGCGAGTATCTTAAATATTCGCCACGTATCGCCCACCTTCATCTCATCTATAAGATACTGCAGGCTGTTAAGATTCATTTGTTCGGACAAATCAGAAACTCCTAAATGTTAATGTTTGATGACAGCTTCCATACAAGATAATGAGACCAATATCATCCTTTTGTATGCCTGCTCAGAATAAATTTATATCATAGGGGTATTATAGTAAACCTTAAAGTTGAAAACAGATCACGGCAGAAAGAAAACAATATCAGACAGACTGTCTATAAACGCTAGGTCATTTTCTGACTGCTCAGTTCAATTTCCTGTTGACCACATTATTATTGGGAGTATACTTACATTCCTGAAATCTGGAGGATTCTACAGACCGCTTATTGGCTTTGTTTTTCAAAAGATAGCTTGAGAATAGGGCAAAAGGTGGTAAAAATGATTTGCAGGTCCACTTATTACTATGCGACCAGCAATGTAGCATTGCTTATTATCCAGCAGTCTTGCTTTTTCGCGGGCAGGTCTGTTTAAAATTCTTATATCTACATCGAGGAAACTATGAAGAGAACTACAGCCGTATTATTAACACTGCTTTTAGCAGTTATCTCTCTCAGCGCATTTGCAGAGGAGAAGCAGGAGCAGAAACAACAGCAGCAACAACCCCCCGCTAATGTGGTTACCGCAGTGGTGGAGAAGGGTCTGATGTCCCCCACTGGGGAGTTTGTTGGGACCGTATACTACCCCGAGCTCTCTTCCGTATCCTCCCAGAGCTCCGGCATCGCCGAGTCCATAAGCTTCAAGGAGGGGGAAGAGGTTAAGAAGGGAACCGTTATGGTGCGCCTTAATGATGATCTCCTACGTAAATCCATCGAAGTGGAGAGGGCTAATCTGGAGTATGAAAAAACCCGTCTTGAGCAGTATGAGCGGGACTTCAACAGGGTTAAGAGCCTTTATGAGCAGAACTCGGTTTCCGAGCAAACCTTCGACGATAAGAAATACGCCGCTGCCGCCCAGAAAAAGGTGGTAACCGCCAAGGAAGCCTCACTCGCAAAGCTAATGACCGAGCTTTCACAAAAGAGTATAGAGGCACCCTTCACAGGAACCGTCGTGGAGAAATCCGTGGACAGGGGTGAGTGGATAAACACTGGTAGCATGATAGGCTCCCTCGCGCGGACAGACTATGTCGATGTGATAGTAAACGTTACGGAATCCGTTGCAGGGGTTGTTCAGTCGGGCATGGGTGTTTCGCTCAGTATCGGCGGCAGAAGCTACAAAGGTGAGGTGGAAACCGTTGTTCCGAGAGGAGATGTCAAGACTCGTACATTCCCCGTTAAGATAAATGTAACCAATGACGGAACCCTCATTGAGAGCATGCAGGCAAAGGTTATACTCCCTACCGGCCCCAGTATAGAGGCGCTCATATTCCCCAGAGACGGAATCACACCCGCCTACGGCAAAACATTCGCCGTGGCCGTTGTTGACGGAGCCGCACAGCAGATGCCCATAGAGGTTGTGGGGTATAGGGATAAGATGGTTGGCGTTAAGTCACCCGCACTCCAGCCCGGCATGAGGGTTGTGATCGAAGGAAACACACGTGTGCGCAACGGTCAGCCTGTAAAGGAAAAAGACGGTAAATAATATATGGATTTAGTTAAACTTGCGATAACAAAACCGGTTATGATCACCGTCGGGGTGATCCTGATACTGATATTCGGTCTGCTCGGATTGAGCAACATGCCCTATCAGCTCAGCCCCTCGGTGGTTAAGCCGGAGATAACCGTTACAACAACATGGCAGGGTGCAACACCCTACGAGGTGGAGAGCGAGATCATCGAGGAGCAGGAGGAGACCCTCAAGGGTATCCCGGGGCTTATCGAGATGGAATCCACCGCATACAACAGTATGGGTGAGATCTCCCTTAAGTTCCGCCTTGGAACGGATCTGGACAACGCCCTTCTGCGTGTTTCAAACAAGATCAATGAGGTTCCGAGCTATCCCCAGAACGTGGACAAGCCTGTCATCAGTGCCACCGGTGCGGCGACTTCCCCAGTTATATGGATGATTCTCAAACCTCTGGAAAATGCGGAAACACAGCATATCGATACATACAGAACATTCTTTGAGGACGAGGTTAAGCAGAATCTGGAGCGTGTTACCGGAGTGGCGGATCTTTTCGTCTTCGGTGGAACGGAAACCCAGATGGAGATATCCGTCTTCCCCGAAAAACTAGCCGCATACGGACTCACCTTCGATGATGTAATACGGACCATACAGGCGGAGAACCAGAACACCTCTGCCGGTACACTCGGTTTGAGCCGTAAAAACTACAGGATCCGTACGGTTGCGGAGTATGGCTCTGTGGTGGATATAGAGAATGTTGTCCTCCTCTCCGACGGTCAACAGAGGGTTTTCCTGAAGGATGTGGCCGATGTCGCCCTCGATTACGAGATCAATGACAACGCCATGCTCCACAACGGCGAAGAGGGTATCGTAACAGGTGTTGAGCCCGAGCCGGGCACAAACGTCCTCGCCCTCACCGATAAGATGGAGGCAGTGGTAAAGGGGCTGAACGGCGGCATACTCAAAGAAAATGGTCTTTACCTCGACTGGGTTTACGATCAGCGCCCCTACATAAACAGCGCCATCGACCTTGTTAAGCAGAATATCCTCATCGGAGGTATCCTCGCTGTCATAGTACTGCTAACCTTCCTCCGAAGCCTTACTTCAACGGTTATCGTTGCCACGGCGATACCGATTTCCGTTATCGGAACATTTATGTTCATGAATTTCTTCGGAAGGAACATCAACGTTGTGAGCCTTGCGGGGATCTCTTTTGCTGTGGGCATGCTTGTGGACAACGCCATCGTTGTTCTGGAGAATATCGACCGTCACAGGAACATGGGCAAAACAGCGTTCAAAGCATCCTACGACGGAGCAAAAGAGGTTTGGGGAGCTGTTTTTGCATCCACCACAACCACCATAGCTGTTTTCCTCCCCATCGTTTTCCTCGAGGAGGAAGCGGGACAGCTTTTCAGAGATATCGCCATCGCCGTTACCTCTGCGGTTATAATCAGCTTCTTTGTTTCTGTTCTGGTTATACCGATGCTGTCGAACCTGATACTGAAACATAAGAAGATAAAAGAGAAGAAGGATAGCAAAAACCCCCTTGTTATGCTTGGCAAAGGCTTTGCATCCCTCGTACTCCCGCTGGTTAAGCTCTGCACGCTTAACTGGATGACAAGGATAGTGACAACAATCATCCTCGTGGGATTCGCATTCTCCAGTGCTTATATACTGATGCCCAAGATGGAGTACCTTCCTGAGGGTAACCGTAACCTTATTCTGAACATCTTCGTTCCACCGCCAGGGCTCTCCTACGAGCATAGATACGACATCGGTGAAGAACTTTACGAAAAGACCAAACCCCTTATGGGACAGGACCACAACGGCCTCCCCGGCGTGGAACAGCTCTTCTATGTGGGAGCGGACAGGATTATGATCACCGGTGCTGTGAGCATACATGAAGACAGAGCGGGCGAGCTTATCCCCTTCTTCCAGAAGGCGATAACGAGCTTCCCCGGAATGTACGGCGTTTCTATGCAGGCGAGCATCTTTGAGCAGGGTATCGGCGAAGGACGAAGCATAAACGTAGATATAAGCGGTGTTAACCTCCAGCAGATATCCGGTGCGGCGGGCATGATGTACGGCATGATAAGCCAGATGATCCCTGGTTCACAGATACGCCCTATCCCTTCCATCGAGCTCACCTACCCCGAGGTTCAGGTTGTTCCCGACAGGGAAAAGCTGAGAGCGGCAGGGCTTAACTCCAGCTCCCTCGGCACAATGGTCGATGTTCTTATGAACGGAAGAACCGTCGGTGACTTCAGTCGTGAGGGGAGCAAGAAGATCGATCTTGTGGTTCAGTCCGCCAATAACGTAATAGAGACTCCCGAAGATATCAAAAACAGCCTCATCGCCACTCCTGCGGGGGGTATTGTGCCTATAATGAGCGTTGCAGACTTCCAGAGCACAACGGGTATTCCGCAGATACGTCACATCGAACGAAAGCGTACCACCACCCTGCAGGTAACCCCGCCGAAGAGCATGCCCATTGAGGAAGCTATGGGGATCATCTCCCAGCAGGCTGTCCCTGCGGTTAAATCCAAGGGGATGCTGAACGGACTTGAGGTAAACCTCAGCGGTACGGCGGATAAGCTTGTGGAGACCAAAAACGCACTGCAGTGGAACTTTGTACTGGCCTCTGTGATCATCTATCTGCTTATGTCCGCACTGTTCGGTAACTTCATATATCCGCTAGTGATCATCTTCACCATCCCGCTGGCCGCTTCGGGCGGATTCATTGGGCTTAAACTGGTGAATTTAACCATGGGCTCCCAGCCGATGGATATCCTTACGATGCTGGGCTTCGTTATCCTTATAGGAGTCGTGGTGAACAACGCTATTCTCATCGTGCACCAGTCTCTTAACAACATCAGGGACCACTCCATGTACTATAAGGACGCTGTTCTTGAAGCGGTGCGCACAAGGCTCAGACCGATATACATGAGTGCATTCACCAGTATCTTCGGTATGCTTCCCCTTGTTATCAGCACTGGTTCCGGCTCGGAGCTTTACAGGGGGCTGGGAAGTGTTGTTCTTGGTGGTTTGGCACTGTCGACGGTATTGACGATATTCCTTATTCCGTCTCTACTGATGTTTGTAATCAAATTTGAAAAAACCGATAAAGAGGAAGAAAATGCGTAGAATACTCCTTAGCCTCGCCCTTGTCCCCGTTGTTGCATCGTCCGCATATGGACTAACCATCGATGAAGCGGTGGAGAAGGCACTGGCAAATAACCATGAGATCAAGGAATACAGATTCTTGAGTGAGCAGGAAAAGAACACTGTGGAGGCCAGCAGGGCTCCTTATAAGCCTGGGATAAGCGCCGGATACGGCTACTCCCGCACAAGCAGGGATGAGAAGTACGGCGAGCAGGAGAACTCCTCCGCCGATATAACCATCAGCTACAACGTATACAGCGGTGGAGCCAAGGATATAAACCTGCAGTCTGCAAAGGAGAAATACCAGGCACAGAAGCACTATGAGAAGAGTGTGGAGGCGGATCTTATCCTTGATGTAAAAACTGCCTACATCAACATCCTTAAGGCTAAGAAGGATATCGAGGTTGAGAAAGAAGCTGTACAGCTCCTTGAAAGACAGCTCAAAGATACAAGGCTCTCCTTTGAGGTTGGTGTTGTGGCAAAGAATGAGGTGCTCAAGGTAGAATCAGAGCTTGCCTCCGAGCATCAAAAGCTACTTGTGGCCGAAAGCAAGTTAAGGACTTACATGCATGAGCTTGAGTCATACATTAACGAGGATATCTCAGAGAACGACGAGTTTGTTGACATAAGCGGCGTTGAAAAGAAGAAGCTCGACGAGAAAAAGCTTTATTCAGAGCTGACAGAGAACAGGAGTGAGCTCAAGTACCTCGATGGTCTTGTGCAGTCTTCGGAACTCGGTGCAAAGTCCACCCTTGCCGGTGACCGCCCCAGAGTGGATGTATCCGGTGCATATAAGACATATGGCGATGACTTCGTCCCTGCTGACAGAGACTACACCTACGATGACGAGTTCGTAGTTTCTGCCAGCGTTTCATGGAGCATCTTCGACGGCAACAGCAGAAAGAACACCGCCGCCGCCCAGAAAGCCTATGCAAACTCTCTCCGCCAGAGACTACTTAAAACAAAGACGGATCTTAAGTATGCCCTCAACTACGCCCTTGAGCAGTATGAGCTTGCTGTGAGCAGCCTTGAGGTTTCGGAGAAAGAGGTTGAGTACGCTGAAGAGAACTACCGTATAACCGAGAACCAGTATAAGCAGAGGGTATCCACCACCACCGACCTTCTCGATGCCAGAACATACCTTACAAGGGCAAGAAACAACTACAACAAAGCGCTCTACGATATGTATAAGGCAATGGTCGAGATAAACAGAGTAGTGGAAAAGGAAGTTTTCTAAGGAACTGATATAATTAGTGATATAAACGAAGCCGGCTCATTGGGCCGGCTTTTTTATGGTTGAATTTAATAAGTATTGGTTGATGAACTTTATCCCTGATACTTAAGTTGGGATACCGGAGAAAGCCAGCAGGTTGTCACGCCATAGCCACCATCTCAGTCTACACAGACAAAGTGACCAGAGCCGCCAGAGGAATCTATGGTGTATCTCGTCCTGCACCACCAATCCAGCACCACCAGTTGCCTTAGTTGATTACATCACCAAGCTTGAAGATGGGTAGATACATGGCGATAATAACAAAGCCCACGGCTCCACCAACGAAGATCATCAGAAAAGGCTCGATGAGCTTTGTGAGACCCTCAACGGCTCTATCCACTTCGTCATCGTAGAAGTCTGCAATCTTTGTAAGCATCTGATCGAGTGAACCTGTCTCCTCACCAACTGCTATCATCTGGATAACCATAGAGGGAAACACGCCGGACTTCTCAAGGGGTTCAACGATGGTTTTACCCCCTTCGATATCCTTCTTGCTCTCAAGGAGAGCCTTTTCAATAACCTTGTTACCGCTGGTCTTCGCCACAATATCGAGCGAATCCAGAATGGACACGCCACTGTTGAGGAGCGTACCGAAGGTTCTGGAGAATTTGGCAACGGCAACCTTACGGATAAGATCCCCGATCTTAGGTATTCGAAGGAAGAACTGGTCCATCTTGTACCGCCCCTGCGGAGACCGGGAGTATATCATTTTCAATGTAATGAATGAAACTATCAGCGTGGCAAAGATCAATCCGCCCCCGTACCATTTCGAAAGGAAGTCCGAAAGGGTTATGGCAAACTGGGTAAGGGCGGGGAGCTCGCCTCCGAAATCCTCATACATCTCCTTGAACTTGGGGATGATGAAAACCATAAGACCGTAAACAACGAGAACGGCAACGACAAGAACCACCGTAGGGTACATCATTGCTGATTTTACTTTTCGTCTGAGTGAAATAGCTTTTTCGAGATAAATACCGAGACGGTCTAGGATCGTGTCAAGCAGACCACCTGCCTCACCAGCGGCAACCATGTTCACATAAAGCTCGCCGAAGTCATATTTATACTTCATGAGGGCTTTGTTGAACTCTGACCCTGTTTCGATATTACCTTTAACGTCCACGAAGATGTCCCGCATCTTCTTTTTATCTGCCTGGGTTGCGATGATGTCGAGGGCTTTAACGATGGGAAGACCCGCATCCACCATAACGCTCATCTGCCTGGTGGATATGAGAATATCGTCATCGGTTATCTTTTCGGGGAGCTTGATTTCAATCTTGCTGAAATCCTTCTTTACCTCGCTGACAGAGATCTTCCGGCTTTTGAGGATATTCTCAGCCTGCTCCTTGTTGTCCGCCTCTATTGTACTTGTAATGGGCTGTCCGTTAGTATCAACGCCTTTGTACTTAAATACGGCCATTATCTATTACCTCTTTCTCGGGCCTCTGCCGCCGCTTCTATCGATGAGTGCCCGAACCTCATCGGGATAAACAGCTCTGTTCACCGCATCATCATAGGATATATGACCTTTTGAATAGGCATCAAAAAGAGACTGGCTCATGGTCTGCATGCCGTGCTCCGCCTGACCGGACTGCATCATCGAATAAACCTGATGGAGCTTGTCCTCACGTATGAGGTTCCGGATTGCGGAGTTAGGGACCATAACCTCACAGACAAGCGCCCTTCCTTTGCCGTCCTTTTTCTGGATAAGCTGCTGGGATATAACACCTTCCAGAACAAAGGAAAGCTGTGCCCTGATCTGGGGCTGTTGGTGCGGGGGGAAAACATCAATAATACGGTTGATTGTCTGCACGGCACTGTTCGTATGGAGAGTACCGAAGGTAAGGTGTCCTGTTTCGGATATGGTAAGGGCGGCCTCAATGGTCTCAAGGTCCCTCATTTCACCGATTAGTGCAACATCGGGATCCTGACGGAGGAGATACTTAAGCGCATGTTTAAATGACTGGGTATCCGCATGGAGCTCCCTCTGGTTCACAGTGGAAGTTTTATGAACGTGCACGTATTCTATGGGGTCTTCTATGGTAATTATATGGTGTGGTTTTTCTGTGTTTATCTTATCTACCATAGAGGCAAGCGTGGTCGACTTACCGGAACCTGTGGGTCCTGTTACAAGGATGAGGCCTCGTGACTTTTCGCATAGGGAGCTTACAACCTTCGGGAGCCGGAGTTCATCAAAGGTGAGGATCTTATAGGGGATGCGGCGAAAGGCCGCGGCAACGGCGCCCCTCTGCATGAAGAAGTTTGCCCTGAAACGGGAAACACCCTTGAGCCCGAAGGAGAGATCAAGCTCCCAGTCCTCTTCAAACCTCTGTTTCTGGCTTTCCGTGAGGATACTGTAGCAGAGCTGTTTTGTTTCAGCCGGTTTGAACTGCTCCCCCTCAATACGGACAAGCTCACCGCTCACCCTGTAGGTAGGGGTTGTTCCCACGGTTATGTGCATATCACTGGCATCGATCTCTATCATCTTGCTAAGCAGTTCCTGCAGGCTGTACATAACACTCACTCCTTAAGCTTATCAGTCTTCGAAGGTAACCCTTACAACTTCCTCAACGGTGGTCATCCCCTTCTTTATCTTCTCTAGCCCGCTTCGACGGAGGGAAACCATACCCTCGGCCAATGCGGTTTTCTTTATCTCACTTGCGTTTGCTCCCCTAAGTATACAGTCTTTTATCGCTTCTGTAACTTCCATTACCTCATAAAATGCGAGACGCCCCTTGTAGCCGGTTCCGCCGCATACGTCACAACCCTTGCCCTTCTGGGGCTTAAAAGTGCCCAGTTCATCCTTTTTGAAGCCGATTCCGAGGAGGGCATCATCGGGCATATCGATCTCTTCGGCGCACTCCTTGCATAAACGTCTTGCCAGACGCTGGGCTAGGATAAGGTTTGTGGAGGAAGCAACAAGGAAGGGCTCAATACCCATGTTAAGAAGACGATTAACGGTACTTGGCGCATCGTTGGTATGGAGAGTGGAGAGAACGAGGTGACCTGTGAGGGCTGCTTTAATGGCGATCTCACCCGTTTCGTAGTCCCGTATCTCACCAACCATGATGATATCGGGGTCTTGACGGAGGAAGGAGCGAAGGGCGGCTGCGAAGTTGAGGCCGATATCCTCCTTCATCTGTACCTGGTTGATTCCGTATATGTTGTATTCCACCGGATCCTCGGCGGTCATGATATTAACGTCGTCTGTGTTAAGGCGGCTGAGTGCTGAATAGAGCGTTGTGGACTTACCGGAACCGGTGGGCCCTGTTACAAGAACCATCCCGTAGGGACTTTCGATGGCCCTGACTAGCCTTTCAAGTGATACCGCCTCGAATCCGAGCTTCTCCATGTCGAGCTGGAGATTCCCCTTATCGAGCAGACGTATAACCACTTTTTCACCAAACAGGACGGGGAGGGTCGAGACACGCATGTCCACGGTTTTCGAACCGAGCTTAAGCTTTATACGCCCGTCCTGGGGCAATCTTCGCTCCGCAATGTCCAGATCTGCGAGGATTTTTAGTCTGGAGATAACAGCATCCTTAACGCTTCTGGGAGGGCTCATGAACTCCCTGAGAACGCCGTCCACCCTGAGACGTATACGGAACTCCTTCTCGTAAGGCTCGATGTGTATATCCGATGTGCCTGTTTTTACAGCTTCGTTAAGGATATGGTTAACCAGCTTAACAATGGGGGTGTCCTCCACCTCCCTTCTGAGCTGGTCAAGGGCTACATCCGCCTCTTCGGCACTTTCGATCTCAAGATCACCCATGTCGAAGTCGGTCAGTTCATCCAGAACATCCTCGGAGCTCTCCTCCTCGTCCTTCTCCTGACGTTTCTTGATGAAGGTGTCCATGGAGGATTCCACCGTTACATATGGTTCCATATTGAAGCCGGAAACGAAACGGAGTTCCTCCAGAGCATAGGCATTAGAGGGATCTGTAATGGCGACCTTAAGGGTTTTCCCCTCCCGGGCGAAGGGTACTACGTTGTATTTTTTACAGAGATCGGTGGAAAGGGCGTCCACAGCGGACTGCTGAACCTCAACATCGGCAAGGTCAACATAGGGAACTCCGTACTGCCTGCTGAGAAGCTTTGCAATGGTGTGTTCATCAACATATCCAAGCTCGATGAGGATGGAACCAAGCCTGCCCCCTCTTCCCATTTGGCGTTCGAGGGCTTTTTCCAGCTGTTCCTCTGTGATGACATTCTCTTTAATCAGCATGCTGCCGAGTTTGGTCGGCTTTCTTCCGGGATTCAAATATCCGCTCCGGTTTTTGTTTTTAAATCGGCTAAATGTATGGGAGCATTAACGCCCGTCCATATGTAAAAGGCTCTGTGCGCCTGATGTACCAGCATAGGAAAGCCGTTAACAAGCTTGCAACCCCTCCCTTCGTATGTTTTGAGAAAGGGGGTTACCCATGGTTTATACTGAAGATCAACTGCGGCAGAGCGGCAACCTATGTTTGTCATATCAAGAAAGCTCCCTCCGTCAAGACCGAGGGATGTTGCATTTATGATAACATCAAACTCACGTTTGTTTCTCATGTAATTATAATCAGAGATTTCTGCATTGTCAAAATTAAGAGACTTCAAAACCTTATGTGCTTTTTCGAGATCCCTGTTTAGCACCGTGAGATTAACTCCCCTCTTCTTCTTAAGCGAGAGCAGAACAGCGGTAGCAGCACCGCCGCACCCGAGCATGAGCACATCTGCCCCGTCCACCGCAACATCTTCCAGTTCAAGGGTTTTATCGAATCCATAAACGTCAGTATTAAAGCCTTTGAGCGAGCCATCCTCGAAGAGAACCGTGTTAACAGCCCCTGCTTCCTCGGCCAGCGGGTCCAGGGAGTCCATGAGATCATGCACCGCAACCTTATGCGGTACAGTGACATTTACTCCACGGAAGTTTTTTGAGCGCAGGAAGGCGAAAAGCTCGGGAAGCTTGTCCGCATTCTTCTCCTCGAAGCATGTGTAGCCGCCGTTAATGCCGGAGTTATGTAGAAATGAGGTCTGTATAAGGGGTGAGAAAGAATGGGATAGAGGATACCCGACTAACCCCAGATTAGTGTACATCGATCCTTTCCACAGATACATTCTTATGTACAGGCTCTAGGAGACCGGCGGAGATAACGTACTTGATCCCCTCATCTATGGTTATATTAAGCTCAAAGACCTCTGACTCCGGAACAATAAGTATGAAACCAGAGGTAGGGTTGGGGGTTGTGGGGACAAAAACACTGTAGTTCTGCTCCCCGGTCTTCTCATTAAAGAAATCGGATGTATCCTTTGTTATGAATCCGAGGCTGTATACCCCTTTGCGAGGGTATTCAATCATAACAACTTTCTTGAAGTTGGTTCCGCTTGTGGTGGATATGGCGTCCACAATCTGGCGTATCACCCCGTACACTGTTTTAACAAAGGGGATTTTGGAAACAAGCTGTTCTATGGCTCCGAGAAGCTTTTTTCCCGCATAGTTCTTTGCGAAAAGACCTATGAACAGGATCGCTATGAGTATGACAATAAAGGATATTATCTTAACAATATACGGAGGCACAATGATATCGTACTTTATAACCAGAAGGTCAAAGTATGGGAGCAGAAAGCCGGAGAACTTAACAAACACAAACCTGATGAAGTAGAACGTTACAAACAGGGGGAGTGTTGCAAGTATCCCGGCGAAGAATGCGTTTCTGAGAAAGATTCTAAACCGTTTCATATTAAGAAAGAATACGCCTCTAACATCGTATTGTCAAAGAAGTTTAGATGTTTGGGAGAAAATATTTTTATCTCTCGCCACCGCTTCTGTAAGGATGTCTGAATAGCTGACGCTCAAGGAGCCTGTCATAGGAGGTCCACCCCTCTTCCACTTCCTCTTTGTTGAATATAGAGTAGAAGGTATTCATCTTTGCATCGATATCATCGATGTGGTGCAGAATCATCGCCTCAACGGTTTTGGGAACCTGGGGAGAGCCGAACTCCAGATAGCCGTGATGGCTTGCCACAAGGTGGGACACGAGGTCCTTAACATCATCGGGGAAGTTATCGATACCGTCCGCTATGGAGCGGAAGAGCTGTATACCCTGTATGAGATGCCCCATGAGCTTGCCGCTATCTGTGTAGTCGAAACCGGGGGCCGTTTTAAGCTCGTAGATCTTGCCTATGTCGTGAAAGAGTGCGCCGAAGATCAGGTGTTCAATATTTGCCTTGTTCTTATAGTATCTTCCCATCATCACAGCGATCTTGGTAACGCTTAGTGTGTGTTCTAGGAGTCCATTGATGTAGGCGTGGTGCACACTCTTTGCGGCGGGGCTCTTCATGAAACGCTCCATGAGCTCCTCATCTGCAAAGAATTTGTCGAGGAAGGCGGTGAGGTAGTCGGTTTTAACATACTCATAAACGATGCGCTTCAGCTCCTCAAGCATAGCCTCGGCATCGAGCCCGCTTCTGGGAAGAAAGTCCGAAGGGTCTGCACCTTCACAGAGGCGCATCATATTTATTTTGAGCTGGGTTTGACCCGCATACTGCTGGAGCCCCCCCTCAACATGGACGATAAGCCCTACCTCGGGTTCGAAATCGAGCTTATTGCTGTCAAACATGATAGAGTTGTACTGAGTGCCCTCTTCGTCCACCATAACGGCTTTGATGAAGGGTCTCCCGTCTCTGGTCACGTTCTTGTTCAAATCGGTCATCATGTATTCTTTGCTTACCTGCATTTCCATTATCTACCGCCAACTGTTATTTCGGGTATCCTGAGCGTAGGCTGTGCATCGGAGACGGGTGCGCCCTGCCCCCCTTTGCCACATGTGCCTATGCCGAACCCTAAGTCACTTCCAACCATATCTATACTTTTCATAACCGCAGGGCCGTTCCCTATGAGGGTGGCATTGCGTACCGGGGAGGCTATCTCCCCCCCTTCTATGAGATATCCTTCTGTTACCTCGAAGACGAAGTCTCCGGTCACTGTATTCACCTGACCACCCCCCATGTCCTTCACAAAGAGGCCTCTGTCCACGGAGGAGACGATACTTTCAGGGGGTGTTGTACCCGGTTCTATCAGTGTATTGGTCATGCGGACGATCGGCCTGTGTCTGTAGCTTTCACGCCTTCCGTTTCCGGTTACAGCCGAGCCGGTCTTCATAGCATACAGCCTGTCCCTCATGAATCCCTTGAGGATCCCGTTCTCAATAAGCACGGTGCGTCCGGCGTCGCTCCCCTCATCGTCGAAGGGAATGAAGCCCCTTCTAGATTCAAGGGTTCCATCATCCACAACGGTTATAAGATCCGAGGCCACCTTTTCGCCGATGAGCCCCTGATAAACACTCATACCCTCTTCGGCCAGATCCGCCTCAAGCCCGTGCCCAACAGCCTCATGGACCATGGTTCCCCCTGCGCTGGAGGAGAGGATAACGGGCATGCGTCCGGCGGGTGCGCTCCCCGCCTCAAGGTTCCTGAGAGCTCTGCCTGCGGCTGTTTCGCCAAGGGCCTCTATATCAACACCCTCCAGACCTTCCATACCGAAGGCGCCGCCGTAAGGCTCAAAGCCTGTCTGAATGATGTCACCCGAAGCGGCTGAAACATGGGCAAACATCGTAACCTGCGATGTATCCGCACTCCGGTCTGCACCTAGGGAGTTCACCACACGTATGCGCCGCCTGTTCTCACCATAAACCGAGCGTACCTGAATAATCCTGCTGTCGGTTCTGGCCACTTTTTCGATCCTGCGGGCGTAGTCTACCTTGAGGGCGTTATCCGTATCTGCGGGATCCAGCCTGTAGCACCTTACCGATTCGGTGGTGGAAAAAGCGCAGTCCGTCTCTTCACCTTTACCGGCAGCTGCCATAAGCCTTTCCGCAACCTCATTAATGGATGTTCTATCCATACCGGATGTATGGGCGAAGTAGGTTTTACCATTCTTTATTATCCGTAGCCCGATGCCTGCATCATCCTCCCTGTTAAGGGAGTCGAGCCTGCTGTTTTCGAAAACTGCGGAGAATCTGGAGCTTTCCTCTTCGAATATATCTGCGTAATCGCCGCAGGATGCCAGCTTTTTTGTTATTTCATGGAGGATGCCGTTATCTACCAACGGTCGATCTCCTCACTGAGTTCTGTGGAAATATTTCTGATTGGTATACCTTCTTTATTAAGGGCGTTAATCACATCGAGGAGACGTTCATAAACATCCTCGGTGGAGTACATAACCATCCTTCCGGAAGATGAATCCACTGTTCTGACAATGGCAAGACCCTCATAGGAATCTATAAGACTGTTCAACAGGAGGATATTCCGCTTATCCACCTCGCACCGAACCCTAACCGTACGGGTCATTATCGAACTCCATCAATCTTACGCTTACACCTTTGAGGTTATTAAAGAAGGGCTCAAGATCAAAGCGCGCCGAATCCTCGAAGAAAACCTCGCTGAAACCGGCCGAGCTGAGCTTCTCCTTAAAATGCTCAGGGTTTTTCATGACATTCTCAAAATCAAGGAGAAAGAAGCCCTCCTCGGTAAAAAGCCCGTTCTTCTTTATAAAGAGACCCTCGGTTCTTATAAACTCAAGCTCCTTTGGTGAAACGGAGGAGAGAACCTCATTGAGAAGGCCGTAGCTGAAAAGGTCGAGCTTTGCGCTCATCCCTCTGCATTTGAGGTTTGAAACATCATAATCGATGAACGCCGGAAAGAGATTCCTGTTATGGAGCTTAACCTTCTTTCTGGGCAGCATCCTCACCGTCCGTAAGCTTGTATGTTTTGCGTATATTCTCAAGCATCCCGTTTACGAGGGACGCTATGCCGTCATCACCGTATTTCTTGGAAATGGAGACGTAGTCATTAACCACTGCATAGTAGGGGGATTCACCCAGAAACAGCTCGTATATGCCAAGCCGTAGGGCGTTCTTCTCTATTTCCCCAAGACGGTCGTAGTTCCAGCCTTCCCGCAGGAACTCCTCGATCATCACGTTGTGCTCCTCCACCTTCTCTGAAGCACCCTGGAAGAGTGTATCGGCGAACTCACGCTGCTCACTCTTCACCTCTCCAAGGGGTTCCCAAAAGGTAGAGGGAATCGACTGTGCGTCCTCTCCGGTCATGCAGTAACGGTACATCATCTGAAAGGCGTATTCCCTCGCCCTGCTTCTGCTTCGAAAACGTTTATCAGGCAAGGTCTGCATCCTTAAGGAGGTTAACCATCTCAAGGGCGGACATGGCCGCCTCGGCCCCCTTGTTTCCACTCTTTGTGCCGGCTCTTTCCACAGCCTGTTCGATGGTGTCGGTGGTTAAAACACCGAAGATCACCGGAACGCCGGAATCGTAGGAGGCCTTCGCAACGCCCTTTGAAACCTCAGCTGAGACGTAATCGAAATGGGGTGTGGAACCTCGGATAACAGCACCCACGGTGATAACCGCATCGTAACGCCCGCTTTTTGCAAGCTTATGGGCGAGAAGGGGAATCTCAAAGGCTCCGGGAACCTTGAAGACCTCTATATCATCATCGGCCGTATCGTGACGCACAAGGGCATCCACCGCTCCGCCGATGAGGCTTTTTGTTATGAAATCGTTGAACCTTCCGGCCACGACTGCAAATTTCAGTCCCTGACCGCTGTATCTTCCTTCCCTGAGTACCGCCATAGCTTCCTCCTAGATATTCAGGTCGTGCCCCATGCGGGCTTTCTTTGTTTTAAGGTATTTCTCGTTGTGGGGGTTCATGCAGCTGTCGGTCTGCACACGCTCCACTATCTCAAGTCCGTAGCCGGAGAGGCAGCGGATCTTCTTGGGGTTGTTCGTAATAAGGCGCATCTCACGAACACCGAAATGGCGCAGGATCTGTGCCCCGAAACCGTAATCCCTCAGATCCTCCTGGAACCCGAGGTGCAGGTTCGCTTCGATGGTATCCATCCCCTCATCCTGCAGGTGGTAGGCGTTAATCTTATTCAGAATGCCGATTCCCCGCCCCTCCTGGAACATATAGAGCAGGATTCCTCTCCCCTCTTCCTCAATGAGCTTCATAGCCTCATGGAGCTGGGAGCGGCAGTCGCAGCGGAGTGAACCGAAGACGTCACCTGTGAGGCATTGGGAATGCACACGCACCAGAACGGGCTTCTCGCCGCCTAGCTCCCCCTTTGTGAGAACCACAGCCTCCTGACCGTCCACAACGCTCTTATAGCCGAAGATGTTGAACTCACCCATGGATGTGGGGAGATTCGCGGGGCTTGTCTGTTCGATGAGCTTCTCATGATCCATACGGTATGAGATAAGATCGGCGATGGTGATTATCTTGAGGTTGTGCTCTTCGGCGAACTCGTCCAGCTGGGGCATTCTTGCCATACTGCCGTCGTCGTTCATGATCTCGCAGATAACGCCTGCGGGCTTAAGCCCGGCCGACTTCATGAGATCCACAGACCCCTCGGTCTGTCCTGCACGAACCAGAACACCGCCGTCTCTTGCTCTGAGGGGGAAGATGTGTCCGGGTCTTGCGAGATCTGCCGCCTCGGAGTTATCATCGATGGCGACCTTTATCGTCTGCGCCCTGTCATAGGCGGATATACCGGTGGTAACCCCCTCCTTAGCCTCAATGGAGACTGTGAAGGCGGTTCCGAAACGGGCTGAGTTGTTGTCCTCACCCACCATAAGGTTAAGACCAAGCTTGTCGCATCTGCTCTCTGTCATAGAGAGACAAATGAGCCCACGCCCATATTTTGCCATGAAGTTAATTGCTTCAGGAGTAACATACTCCGCAGGAAGGACGAGATCACCCTCGTTCTCCCTGTCCTCGTCGTCGACGAGTATTACCATTCTGCCGTTTTTAAGATCGTCGAGAGCCTCTTCGATCGTGGCAAGATGCTTATATGTCATTAGGTAGAAACCTCCGAATCGTTTCAAAATGGATTATTAAGGTCCAAGTCGAGTAATTTACCAGATAATGTATCGTTACCGCCACCCTTTTTCAATAACTTCTCAAGATAGCGTGCTATCACATCAACTTCAAGGTTGACCGCATGGGAGCGGGCTCTGTCCGAAAGGGTAGTCTCCTTATAGGTATGGGGGATAACCGCAACATCAAAGATGTTCCCCCGAACGGCGGAGGTGGTGAGGCTTATACCGTCCACACATATGGAACCCTTATCGGTTATGTAACGGGATATCTCCTCGGGGAAGCGGATGGAAAGGAGGTAGGATTCGCCCATAGGCTTTATATCCTCCACGATACCCAGCCCGTCCACATGTCCGCTCACAAGGTGTCCGCCCAGGCGTGTGTTAAGTGTCAGTGCACGCTCAAGGTTTACCCTGTCACCCGATTTTACGTTTTTGAGGGAGCTGTTCTCGAGGGTGGCAAAGGAAAGATCCGCAGTGAAGCCGTCATCGGAGATCGTGGTCGCAGTGAGACATACACCGTTAACAGCTATGGAATCACCGGTTTTTGTATCCTCCAGCACCCTGGAGCAGGAGATGGAGAGTACGGCGGAGTTACCCCCGCGGCTTACGCTCTTTATCCTTCCAGTTTCCTCTATAATTCCCGTGAACATCTATTCCTCAGTTTCTCCGTTAAATCGAGAACGTATTTGCGGTAGTCTGTGAAACGTCCATGGACGAGAAGATCCTCGCCGAAACGCTTTATCTCGGGGTCTATCATCGGATAGGCATCCGCTACGCTTGATATCCCCTCGCCACCTATGCAGGTTACGGCATCACGACCGCCCATAACCTTTAATGCTATAAAGAAATTGCCTCTATCTATCAGTTTCGAATCGAAGAAGGCTCCAGCGGTTTCGCCACCCCCTTCGATTAATACATTCATTATACCGAGCTTCACAAGCCCCTCTGCAAGGGCATCCATATTTATGTACCTGCCGTCCATTCCGGGACGGAGAACTGTTCCCCCTTTATCGATAACGGCCTCGGAGATCTTACCACCCTCAGGGGATGTTACATAGACAAGCTTTTCAGGTGTTTCGTTCAAAAGCCTGCACCCCAGAGGGAGCCTGCCGGAGGGGTCCATAACGATCTTAAAGGGCTCCTCCGCATCGAAGATATGATCCCGCACGGTCAGTGCCGGATCATCCGCTATAACCGTATTAACGCCAACCAGGACAGCATCGGAAACGCTTCTGAGGTAATGCACATAAGCCCTTGCGGGGCTTCCGGTTATCCATTTAGATTCACCCGTTCTGGTGGCAAGCTTGCCGTCCAGAGTTGAGGCTGTTTTAAGGGTGAAGTAGGGTTTGCCTGTAAGAGTAAGCTTGGTGAAATCCTCTATAACAGCGGCGCAAAGCTCTTCACGGTAACCGAGAAAAACCTCTAAACCAGCCTCCATAAGCTTCTCAAGCCCCTTACCCGCATTAACAGGGTTCGGGTCCACAACACCCACAAAGACACGCTTTATGCCGGACTGGATGATCCTGTCCGTACAAGGGGGGGTTTTCCCCTGATGGGAACACGGCTCCAGCGTTACGTAAAGATCCGCTCCCCTTGCGAGTTCTCCCGCCTCGTTCAGGGCGTTTACTTCTGCATGGGCTGATCCGTATTCCTCGTGGAACCCCCTTCCGATAACTTCGCCGTCCTTAACAACGATGGAGCCTACGATGGGGTTTGTCTTCGTTGCGCCTCTGCCGCCAAGGGCGAGCTGGACGCATTCATCCATTATATCAAGGGGATTTACCGTTCTTCGAGCCAATCCTGCTCTCCTCTCCTCTTATTATTCTGCCAATATTGGACTTGTGCTTATATATAACAAAGCCGGCGATGAGCACCGTGAAAATCTTCATGGAGAGATCCGGCTCCAGAACCAGAACCGCACCCGCAAGGGCGGCGGCCGCTGTTATGGAGCTGAGGGAAACCATTCTGGATGCGAGCAGTACGATACCGAAGACCACCGCCGCTACACCGAGTGAAACAGGCGCCATGGCCAGAAACACACCCACAGCCGTCGCAACGCCTTTCCCCCCTTTGAAGTTGAGGAAAACTGTATACGTATGCCCGCCGATAACGAGAACAGCCGCCGCCAGAGTTATTTCCGGCCATACGGACTGAACAAGGTATACCGGCACAAAGCCCTTGAGCATATCCACTGCGAATACGGAGATGAAGCCGGCCTTTCCCATCACACGGCCGGCATTTGTAGCTCCCACGTTTCCGCTTCCCACCGTGCGGATGTCTATACCTTTAACGGCCTTAACGATAACATAAGCGGTGGGGATGGAGCCGATAAAATAGCATAAAAGAAGTGCGGCGTATTTCATTTCACAAACATCCTGTGCAGAAGGGAACGCTTAACCCCCACAGCGTCTGACTCGCAGACCTCATGGCAGCAGAAGCATTCCACGCATTTATCATGGTCTATGCTGAAAAGCTCACCTTCGGATATGGCATCCACAGGACAGCTTTTCACGCAGAGCCTGCATTTTATACATTTTTCGCCGATAATGACAGGCTTAACATAAACCTGCTCGGCCAGATACTTCTTAAGGAAACCGGGGAGGATATTGCGCATCTTGGAGATGGGTCTCTTTATACTCGACCCCTCCGGCACATTCTCAGCCGTCACCTCTATAGAAGAACTGTCGTAGCCGTTTTCAACAGCGGCGGCATTTGTAAGGCAGAAGCCCTCCTCAAAGCCCAGTAACCTTGTAACAGCGATATCCAGAGCCACGGCATCGTCCGATGCGGCCATAATCCCCGTATCCTTTGCCCTTCCTCTGGAGGGTCCGTCACCCTCATGGGCGGTAATACCGTCCATGATGTTGAGCATGCGCCCTTTGAAAAAGGTGAAAAGGTCGTATATATTTGCGGCAAGATCGCTGTCCACGGGATGCTCCCTGTGATAGCCAACCTTTGCAGTTCCCGGCACAAGACCAAACATATTCTTGACGGCAAGGGTGAGCCCCGTGAGGGAGTGGGTTTTAAGCTTGCAGACGTTTACTATAAGGTCCGCTCTGTCGCCTATGGAGGCATAGACCCTACCCTCCCTGCTGGATGGAGCGGAGGATTCAAAGCGTACGGCTTCGATTCCATGCTTCTCAAGAACGGGTGTCATACAGGTTTTATCAAGGACGATATTGTAGTTCTTAAAGTTTGCACCGGGACTGTCGCCAAGAACGATCTCTGCATCGGTGAATTTCCTGAGCTCCGTGATCACAGCATCCACAACCGCCGGATGGGTGGTTATAGCTCTATCAGGCGGTGCGGCAAGGAGAAGGTTAGGCTTAACGAGGATAAGTGAACATTTCCTGAGCCTTTCAGCCGAAGGGGCAAGGTAGTCATAAATAAACCTGTTCAGGGATTCACTGCCGTAGGAATCTACCCCCTCAATCAGTACTCTGCTCATCCTCTTTTCCGTAATAGCTGTTGAAATACTGCACCGCAGAATAGACGGAGAGTACGAGGGATATGTATACGAGGATCTTTCCGATCATCATGATATCTACGCCGAAAAGCTCGTTTTTGAAGATGATCATACCCACACCAACCATCTGGAAGGCTGTTTTCCATTTGCCCATCTTTCCGGCGGCGATTATCACACCTTTGCTGGAGGCAACGTTGCGAAGGGCTCCCATGGCGAAATCACGGGCAAGGATAAGCATAACAACTGCACCCTCAAGGCGCCCCATCTCAACAAGGGCTATCATCGTGGCGGCAACAAGTATCTTATCCGCAACGGGATCGAGGATCTTCCCCAGATCCGTAACAAGGTTGTACTTCCGTGCGATATATCCGTCCACATAATCCGTAAGGGCGGCGATGGTATAGAGAATGCAGGCGATAACATTGAAGTAGCTTTTATCGTAATAGAGGATCACAAGGAATACCGGTATGGCGAAGATCCTCAGTATTGTCAGTTTATTGGGAAGATTAAGCTCTTTGGACATTTCGGACATGGCTTCTCTCCATTTGATATAGGTCTGCGATTATAACGGACACATTCGATTTTGCCAGACTTTTTTGTCTAGCTGAAGTATACACCCTCTCCGCTGGTCTTGATGAACTCCATAACCATCTCCTCAGCAAGGGGTGAGGTGCGGCAGGTTTTAAGCTCCTCCACAAGCTCACGGCACTTCGCCGTATCAAGCTGTTTTATGAGCTTCTTAGCCTTAAGGATATGCGCAGGGCTCATGCTGAGATGCCTGTAACCTAGCCCCAGCAGAATGGGGATGTACTTCGGCTCGCCTGCGATCTCGCCGCATACGGAGCATTCAACCCCTTCCCTCTTTGCACTCTCGATAATATTGAAAAGCAGGTTCAGTACTGCGGGATGCGCCGGTCTGTAAAGGTATGCAACGTATTCGTTATTCCGGTCTATGCCAAGGGTGTACTGGATGAGGTCGTTTGTGCCTACACTCATGAAGTCCACCTCCTTTGCTATCATATCGCTGATGATCGCAAGGGAGGGGAGCTCCATCATAACACCGAGCGGAAGGTCATCACGGTAGTCCGCACCCTCCAGCCGCAGGGATTCCGCCGCCTCGGCAAAGGCCTCCTTCGCCCGCAAAAGCTCATCCATGCCGGATATCATGGGGAACATAACCTTAACATCGCCGTAAACGGCACTGCGCATGATAGCCCTCATCTGTTTGATGAAAAACTCCCTGAAACGCAGGGAATACCTTATGGCACGAAGTCCGAGGACAGGGTTCTGCTCATCGGGATGGGGCATCTTTCCGGAGAGTTTCTCACCACCGAGGTCGAAGGTTCTAACGGTTATGGGCTTGCCGTTGTTCAGCTCCACGGCCTCTTTAAGTATCTCAAACTGCTTCTCCTCGCTTACGTCTCCGTGCTGGAGGTAGATATATTCCGTTCTGTAAAGACCTATACCGGCGGCATTGTTCATGGTGGAGAGGTATATCTCATCGTTAAGCTCGATGTTTGAGTAGAGGAACACGTCCCGCTCATCCAGGGTCTTAACCTCTGCATCCCTAAGCTTCTCAAGGGATTTTATGTATGCGTGATATCGTTCCTCTTTGCGTCTGTACTCCTCAAGGGTCTCCTCATCGGGGTTAACGATTACCAGCCCCTCAAAGCCGTCGATGATGACAGTCTCACCGTTCTGAACAAACTCGGTGACACTGCCTATACCCACAACGGCCGGAAGGCCGAGGGATTTTGCGAGGATCGATGTATGGGAAACACGGCTCCCCAGATCGGTGGCAAAGCCCTTTATCTTCTGGCGCACCATATGCGTTGTGTCCGAGGGGGATAAATCATGCGCAACAACAACAGCCCCATCTTGAACACTCTCGAGCCTGTCATACTCATGCCCTGTAAGAAAACGCAGAACCTTCTGAACTATATGGTGAATATCGTTTTTTCTTTCCCTGAGATACTCGTTATTAGACGCTTCAAAGGACGCCATAAGGTTCTTTCCCGCCAGATTCAGGGCGTATTCGGCGTTTACCAGATTCTCCGATATAATGCGGCGGCTTTCACCAGCCAGCGTTTCATCCTTCAGGAGCATCAGGTATACGTCGAATATCAGTGAATGGCTTTCGCTCAAATCATCCATGCTCATAGACTTAACGTCTTCCATGTAGGCTATGGCCTTATTGAAGGCCTCACTGAGACGCTCAATCTCCATGTCTGTCTCCTCCTCCGTGATAGTGCGGCGCATAACGCTCACGTTCTCACGATCGAGGAGGTAGCATGTTCCTATGATGATCCCTTCAGAGGAGCCAATCCCTTTGATCTCTTTCACTTTTCCTCTCCAAACTTATCCGAGACAAGACCACAGATGGCATCAAGTGCCTCTTCTGCATCCTCTCCGGCGGCGATAACCTCGATACTGGTCCCCTTTTGGGCGGCCAGCATCATAAGGCCCATAATGCTTTTGCCGTTCACCTCTACGCCGTCCTTCTTAACCTTTATCTCCGAGCTGAACTTCTCCGCAACCTTAACAAAGCCCGCCGCTGCTCTGGCATGGAGCCCAAGCTCGTTGATAATCTCTATACTCCGGTTACCTTCGGACATCTAAACCCCCATAGTAAAAAAGATCAATCCGCTGATCATTAGATTTATAACCAGACCAAGCACAATATCCACCCGTTTGCCTATGGCTATCCCGAGAAGGACATACCCCGCCCCCAGAAAGAAAAGGTCGACATTAACATCAACCTCCGTCCGGAAGAGCGCCGATATAAAAAAGCCGAGTAAAAAAACCGAAAGCATATCGAAACGGACAGGCCATCGGTTGAACTTAATCCTGTTGAACCATGTTATAACCTCCTTGCCGAGGCTGTGGCCTATATCAAGACCCATCAGCAGAAAGGAGAGATGAAAAGTGTTAAAGAAAAGCAGGTATACAAGAACACCGATAAGAGGGTTGTAAAGACCTGCCAAAGCTGCAAGAACAAATGCCAGCGGCCGGAGGGAGTGCCCGAAGAAGCTGTCCCCGAGTGCGCCGAAGGCGGATGAGTAAGCCTTCTTCATGAGATCCGGCTTAGAGTTTTCCTGATACTCCTTAACCCACATTCCAAGGACGAAGTTGACCAGAAATGGGTGGGTGTTGAAGTACTCCCTCTGTTTCTGGAAAGTTTCCTCATCGATGCCGAGATCGTTTGATCTGTTCAGATCCCGAAGAAGCCAGCAGAAACCCGTTCCCTGCATGTTTTCATGGTTGAGCGATGCATGATAGTACAGGCTCTTAAAGAGTGCGGAGCTTCTTTTCATATAAGCACCCACCCTGCGGCAGCTCCCGCAACGAAAAGCATATATTTGACTGCACTGCTCCCCGAAAGGAAACGAAGAAGGAACCCGCTGAGGAACATGAAGGTGAACACCAGATATGGTGTAAAATTATCCTTGCATGGAAGAAAGTTTGTAAGCTGATCATAAACGAAGAAGATAACAACAAAAGCCAGATTGTATACAACCATCCCCTGAAAGAAATGTATGATAAGCCCGGAATGGATAAGCTTTGAGGCGCTAAAACGCTCCCCCTTCTTAAGCTCCCGCAAATAAAGGGCTTTATTGAGTTGTCTACTTATCTGTTCGGAATAGGTCACAGGGAACATCACCACTAGTATGAGAAGAAGCCCGAGGATATAGTTGCTCATGCTGGTGACCGCATGGAAGGAGATTAACAGGCTCGCCGCATAGGCACCGAAGCTGTCGTCCTTCGTTATCCTTGTTCCCACAGGAACATCCACAAGCCCTATAATCTCAAACAGAAGTCCCGCAAGGAAACACTCCAACACGTAGCCGTACATGGAGCCTATAACAACGGAGACTACTATGGGGCGGGAGATCATCAGGTTGAATCCTGCTCCCCTGTCTACGGTTATCAGCCCCGAATAGACGAGAAGCAGAAACATCTTCATGAGAGACCGCCCCTCAACAGACGAGAGAAGTTGCGTATCTCAACGCTGGGCTCCCATGGGACCTTGTGGATATAAACATCCACCTTGTTTCTGATGATGCTGACCATCTCGATCTCCGAGAGGTCAAGAAAAACGGTATTGGATACCTCCACCTTATGCTCACGGCTCGCCACACAGCCTATGTTCACATATATATCGCTGTCGATAAGCTCCATGCATTTGTAGAGGTCGTTAACGGATTCGAGCAGAACAAGGAAGAACTCCTTTCCATGCTCCTCTTTGGTAAAGCTGTCTATGAAATCATCAAGGGATTCAATTTCAAGTTCGCATCCCGGCGGGAGGGAACTTTCGAAGATCATCTTCTGGAGGGCGTCTCCGGCCACACGATCACTGACTACACTGACGTGGTGGATCTTGTAATACTTAATCCAACCCTCAATGACCTGCCCGTGGATCAGCCTGTCGTCTACCCTGAAGATAATCTTTTTCATGAACGGTCTTTAAGCAGCTCTCCAGCAACTATTATGCTTTCACGCCCCGATTCTGCGCATTCGGAGCACATCATTCGCAATGACTTATTCTCTTTTCTAACGCTGAAAGCCTTAATAAGCAAGGGTAAATTAATCCCTGAAACAACCTCAACGTTTCTGGAGCCCAGATAGGCCATCGCAATATTGGAGGGGCTTCCTCCGAACATATCCGTAAAAACGATGGCCCCGCTATCCTCATATTTGGATATTACACTCTCGATCTCATCTGCAATATCCACAAGGGAGGAGCCGTTCTGCATTGCGATAGTCTCAACACCATCCTGCGCTCCGACTATCATCTCCGCAGTACGGAGGAGCTCCGCACCAAAATTTCCATGCGTTACTAATATTATGCCAATCATCAGATCACCTGTCCATATCTCTGTGCTTAGTTATTACTTTAAAGTTAGTCTTTTTATTCAGATACTTCGAGATAAATTCCACAATAGCCACGGATCTGTGCCTTCCGCCTGTGCATCCTATGGAGATGGTGAGAAAGCGTTTCCCCTCATCAATATAGTTTGGTATCAGGAAGTTAAGCATCCCTTTAAGCTTCTGCAGAAACTTCTTCGTCTTGCTGTCCAGCAGAACATAATCCGCAACCCTTTTGTCCTTGCCGGTGAAGTCCCGAAGTTCATCCACAAAATGCGGATTTTTCAAAAATCTTACATCAAATAGGAGATCCGAATCAAGGGGTACTCCGTATTTAAAACCAAAGGACTGCACTGTTATATTTAGAGAGGGTCCCTCGGCGTCCCTGAAATACTCCTCAAGATACTTGGCAAACTCGTGGACGTTTGTCTGGGAGGTGTCGATTGTGAGATCGGATATATCCCTGATCTCCTTAAGGTTCTCACGCTCCTCCCTGATGGCGTCCACAAGGTTCTCACCCAGCGGATGGGTTCTTCTCGTCTCCTTGTAGCGGCGGATAAGTATCTCATCATCGGCGTACATGAAGATAACCTTGGCGTTGTAACTCTTCTTGAGCATCCGGATTATCTCATACGCCCTTGCGCTATCCCTGCTTCGGGAGTCGATTATGAGGGCAACCTTGCTGACCTCCATATTCAGGTCAAAGACCACCTCCACAAACTTCTCAAGGAGCACAAGGGGGAGGTTGTCTATGGTGTAGTACCCGAGATCCTCAAGGACATTTGCCGCAATGGATTTACCCGCACCGGAAAGACCTGTGAGCACCACGAGGGAGATATTATACACTACTCCTCCCCCCGGTCCATGATGTTTCGCATTATGATCTCTTCCTCAAAGGTTTCGTAATCACTCTTTCTCCCCGGGTTTATCCGCTTCATAAGCCTTTCGGAGAAGTCTCTGGCGGAATCGTAGCCCATAAGCTTAAGCAGGTGGTTCCTTGCCGCAACCTCTACGATAACAGCCATATTGCGCCCCGCTGTGATGGGTAGGATTATCATGGGGAGCATTGTGTCGAGGAGTTCGTAGGTATTACGCTCGAGCCCGAGCCTGTCGTAGCCCTCGGCCTCGTCCCAGTCCACAAAGCGGATAACCATCTCGACCTTCTTCTTCTGTCGTATAGCCGTAACGCCGAACATATCCTTAATGTTGAGGATTCCCAGTCCACGTACCTCAAGGTGATGGCGCAGAAGGTCGTTACTGCAAGCAACAAGGTAATCCTGCTTCTTGCGCACAGTAACGGCATCATCCGCCACCAGCCTGTGCCCCCGTTTGATGAGCTCAACAGCACATTCGCTCTTGCCGATACCGCTACGCCCCAGTATAAGCGTACCGATTCCGAAGACATCCATCATGACACCGTGGGTGGTTGTCTCGGGTGCGAGGCGTTCACTTAGATAGGCCGTTATCTCCTCTATTGCCTTCGAGCTGACAAGATCGGTTCTCAGGAGTGGTATGTCATGCTCCCTCACGGCGGAGAGAAGCTCTTTAGGAATGTTAAGGTTTTTGGTAACCACGAAACAGCAGAGCCCCCGCCTTGCGAGATTGCTGATGGAGAAAGCTCTTTTTTCTGAGGATAGAGTTTTAAGGTATGATATCTCTGTATTTCCCAGAATCTGAACCCGGCCCCCGTGTATATGTTCCGTATACCCGGCGAGACCGAGCCCCGGTTTCTGGATTCTGAAACTTGTTATATATCTTTCCCGTACCTGTCCTTTTCCGTAAATCAGTTTGAGTCGGAGAGGCTTAGCCTGCTCTGAAAGAAGTTCAGAAACGGGTATTCTGTCCATTTACAACCCGGCATCCTCTTCGGCAAGGATGGAGCATACCTCGGCACTGCTGCCAGCGGCCAGAGCTTTTTCCTTGAATCCGGAAGCCTTGATCAGTCTGCTGATTCTTGCGAGGGTCTTAAGGTGCAGGTTCATCTGCTTCTCGGGTGCGAGGACAAGGAAGAAGATCTTAACATCCCTTCCGTCCGATGAATCAAAGTCCACCCCTTCTCTGGAGAGGGCAACAAGGATGATTATATCATCAATGTCCGGAAGCTTCGCATGGGGTATGGCAACCTCTTCGCCGACACCCGTACTACTCAGCTTCTCCCTTTCCAAAAGGGCATTCAGGGTCTTATCCCTGTCCTTCAGAAGGTTTTTGCCGTCAAGGTAGTCCACAAGCTCCTTGAGGATATCGTCCTTGGTTCCTGCTTTCAGAGAATCCAGCACCCGCTCTTCGTCGACATATTCCGCAAGCGTCATCAAATAACCCCTAGGACTCTATGAGTCCGATATTGCCGTCGTCCCTCTTGTAAACAACGCTGATCTCGCCAAGCAGAGCATTGCGGAAAACAAAGAAGTTCTTATTCAGAAGATCCATCTGCATAACGGCCTCTTCAACATCCATGGGCTTAACGGGGATATCCTTGGATATGATGATTCTGGGGGTTTCCTCATCGAAGCTCTGGGTGTCGAGAACGTTGAGCTTAAGGGGCTCTCTGAAATCCTTGTCCATGAGCTTTCTGCTCTGGAGCTTTTCCTTGTATTTAACAAGCTGCTTTTCGATCTTGTCCACTGCAAGGTCTATGGAAGCATAAAGATCCTCGGATCTCTCAAGGCCCTTCATAAGAACACCGTTGGCACTTATGAGAATATCAACGATATGGACATTCTTTTGAACCTCAAGGGTTACATTTGCCTCGGTGATTTGGTCGAAATATTTTGAAAGTTTGGTAACCTTCTTCTCCGCATAATCCCTGATTGCATCAGTAAGTTCGATGTTTCTTGCGGTTATTTGTACGTGCATGTTACCTCCTGGCTCGTTTTCTCTGTGATTTTGTGGGGATAGATAGCTCATCCCTGTATTTGGCGACGGTACGCCGTGCAATTTTTATACCTTTTTTCTGTAAAATTTCCACAATTTTCTGATCGCTGTAGGGGCTCTCCTTCGGTTCCTGCTCCACTATGGAGTTTATCATCTCCTTGATGCTGTCCGTGGAGACATCCCCGCCGGAGGAATCGAGCCCTTTAACGAAAAAGGACTTCAGCTCAACAACCCCCTGGGCGGTCATAGCATACTTACCCGAAGTAACCCGGCTTACAGTGGACTCATGCAACTCGGTAACCTCGGCAATATCCCGCAGTTTCAGCGGCTTGAGGTGTTTCGACTTGTTCTCGAAAAACTCCCTCTGTGCTTCTATGATAGCACGAACTACACGATATATCGCCTTTTGTCTCTTATTAAGGCTCTTAATCAACCATACAGCATTTTTAACCTTTTCCTCAAGATACTCTTTGGTTTTGGCATCAACATCCTTGGTCTGGAGCATCTTAAGGTAATAGGCACTGGTGCGCAGAGAGGGCATCCCCTCCTCGTTGAGCACAACATCAAACTCCTCATCCTTGCGCACGATATATACATCCGGAACCACATGATGGTTCGTCCCCTTCTGGAAGGAGAGCCCAGGACGTGGGTCGGTTTTGCGCATGAGGAATATTAGGTATTCGAAGGTATCCTGCTCGATGGAGAGCTCCTGCAGGATCTCGTCATACTGGAAGGAGCAGAGCTCCTGCTCGTAGTTTTCAAGGAGCTCAGCTATAAACTCAATATATACAGGCTCGGTACCTAGACCCTCCAGCTGGGAGGCGATGCACTCCTTAAGGGTGGAACTGGCTATTCCGGCAGGCTCAAAACCCTTGATAACCTCTAGAACATCCTCTACCTCCCGTTCACTGCAGTTCATAACCGCGGCGATCTCCTCCACCGGGGTAACGAAGTAGCCGTTTTCATCCAGACTTCCGATGATGTATTCACCGATATCTTCGGCACGCTCACCAAGACCGCATATGCGAAGCTGGAACATGAGGTGGTCATGGAGGCTTTCCGATCTGCTGACAAACTTCTCAAGGTCATAACCCTCATCGTCGCTGGGGTTATACTGAACCTCACCGCTGTCACGGTAGTATTCATCCCAATCCACCTTGAGGAGTTCGTCACTCAGCTTGGTATCCTTCTCTTCGGGCTCCTTCTCACTCTCCGGGGTTCTGTCCTCCCCCTCCTGATTCTCTTCCAGAACGGGATTCTCTTCTAGGTAGCTTCCAAGCTCCTGAACAAGCTCAGTTATAGGCATCTGCAGGATAGAGAGGGACTGCTTCATCTGCGGAGTGATCAGCAGCTTCTGTGAAAGTTTGGCCTGTAATCCCAGGTTCAGTTTACCAGCCATCAGATTTCAAAATCCTTGCCTAGATATCGATTTATAACTTCCTCGTTCCTGATTATATCCGCAGGGTTTCCATGGGTCAGAACGTTCCCGTCCGCTATGATATACGCCCTGTCGGTTATTCTAAGGGTCTCACGCACGTTATGATCCGTTATCAGAACACCCAGCCCCATCTCCTTGAGGCGGAAAATCATCTGCTGGATATCCGCCACAGATATGGGGTCGATCCCTGAAAAGGGCTCATCCAGCATTATGATGTCCGGCTCACCTGCGATGCAGCGTGCTATCTCCACCCGCCTGCGCTCCCCTCCGCTGAGGGCATAGCCGGGTGACTGGGCGACCTTCTCCAGACCGAAATCGCCGATAAGCTCCTTTGTGCGTGACTCTATATACCCCCTGTCGCTGAACTTAAGCTCGAGGGAGGCGTATATATTATTATAAACACTCATTTTACGGAAAACAGAGGCCTCCTGAGGGAGGTAGCCTATCCCGCTCCTGCTGCGGACATGTATGGGGCTTCTGCTTATATCCTTTTCGTTCAGGTAAACGGAGCCGCCGTCGGACTTTATGATCCCTGCGATCATATAGAAGGTTGTGGTCTTGCCCGCACCGTTCGGTCCGAGAAGCCCTACGATCTCCCCCCTTTCAACGTTAAGGGAAACACCGTTAACCACCCTTCTCTTCTTAAAGGATTTTCTGAGTTCCTCGGCTCTAAGGCTCACTCCTTGCTTTCCTCCGCAGGGGAAAAGATAATCTTAACCCGGTTTTCCCCGCCGCTGTCCACATTGAGTTCCCCGGTTTCAGAGTTCATAACAACCTTCTCACCCTCGAGATAGTTGTCCGCCTGCCATATGCGTACATTACCCGTCAGGATCACACGGTTTTCCCGAACGAAGATCTCCGCCCTTTCTGATATGGCACGCATATCCTCGCCGTTTATCCTTACGTTTCCGGTGGAGACAACCCTGTCAACGGCAGAGGTGCCCTCAAGATAGACATCAGAGGCTTCCGAACGCATCTCCATGCCGTTACCCTTCATGTACACGTTACCCCTGAACTCAGAGACGCTTCTGTCCCTGTAGTGGCGCATACTGTCCGCCTCAATGCGAACAGGCCCTGCGGCAGTGCTGTTGTCCTGCTGTGTTTCAGCCGCCGCTGCGGGAAGCGTCAGAAGAACCGCCAGAAATACTGTTCTCAACACCGTATATAACGCTGACATTTCCATCAAACTCCGTGATGCCTTCTTTGGTTTTCATAAGTGATCTGTCTGATCTTATTACGTTTTGACCCTGTCTGTAAACAACATCATTTTCAAGGAGGCCTTCACCCTCCTGAAAGTCGTATAGAAAGCGGCCGTTATCACCCGTTTCAAAGCTCACACCGTCCGCATGGCCGGTGATCCGCCCCTCGGACTCGAGCCCCTCATTCTCAATATATACGCCCTTTTCCCCCTCTGCGTAAAAATCTGTCTCTTCGGAGGAATAGTCAATATCAAAATCGTTCAGCAACAGGCTGTTGTTATCTCTATATACCTGCGCTGATGCGGCGTTTATTATATAAGTACCGGAACCCTCGGCCTTTGACATGGAAAAGTCGTTTATAAGGAAGACGTTCTCCTCCGGGGCGCTTCGGGTGCGGTTAAGCTCCCCTTTGGGTGAAAGGAATATATATACTGCGGCTGTTATAACCCCTGCGATCAGAAGGAGGCGAGTATATCGTCCCACACGCCGCACCTTTTTAGTATTTCCTCAATAAACTCCCGAACAGCTCCACCTCCGCCGGGGAGGGTTGAAACGTAGTCTGCAGTGTCCTTAACGTAGTCCGGAGCACCGCAAACCGTTGCAGATAAACCGGCTGCACGGAGCATACCCATATCGTTAATGTCGTCCCCCATGGCGGCGCACTCTGTGCTTTTGATGCCAAGCTCGGCGATTATCTCCTGAAAGAGCCTCTCCTTGTCCTTAACACCGGTATGAATACGCTCTATGCCGAGCTCCTTGGAGCGGAGATCGGTAACTATGGAGTGTCTGCCGGAGATAACTATAACCTCGATGTCCGCCTTCTGGGCGAGTTTTATTCCGAGACCGTCCTGCACGTTGAAGTGCTTGGTCTCCTCCCCCTTCTCGTTGTATATGATCTTGCCGTCGGTGAGGACACCGTCAACATCAAGGAAAAGAGCCTTTATCATGCAAGTCCCGCCCTGAGCAGGTCGTGAAGATGGACTATACCATCCGGTTTCCCGTCATCATCAACAGTAAGCAGGCTTGTGATGGAAAACTCCTCCATAACCGCAAGCGCCTTGGCAGCCATGGCGGTCTTTTTGATCTTCTTGGGTCCTGGGGTGTAGACCTCGCTAACGTTGCGGGAGAATATATCCTTGTACTTCTCAAGTCCCCTACGCAGATCGCCGTCGGTAAGTATCCCTATGAGAACACCATTTTCATCTACCACAGCGGTACAACCGAAGCCCTTTGTGCTTATCTCAAGCACAGCCTCGGACACCTTCGTATCGGGTGTTACCATCGGCACATTATCACCGGAATTGAAGATATCCTCCACCTTGAGAAGAAGCTTTTTGCCCAGTGTTCCTGAGGGGTGGAAGACTGCAAAATCATCCTGGTTGAATCCCCTCTTCTCAAGGAGTGCTACAGCCAAAGCATCACCAACGGCCAGAGCAGCTGTGGTACTCGCTGTAGGCGCAAGGTTGAGGGGGCATGCCTCCTTCTCCACGCCAGCATCGATGGAGCAGTTGCTCTTTCTCGCCAGTGTGGAATCCTTCTTTCCCACAATGGAGACAAGGGGGATATTGAAGCGCTTGATTATGGGGAGTATATCCAGAATCTCCCTTGTTTCGCCGCTGTTTGAGAGGGCTATTACCAGATCACCCCGAACAAGCATACCCAGATCACCATGCACACCTTCGGCAGGATGCAGGAAGAGGGATGGTGTTCCGGTGCTGGCAAGGGTTGCGGCAATCTTCTTGCCTATGAGGCCGGATTTACCCATTCCGGTAACAACAACCCGACCTTCGCAGGCGTATATAAGATCAACAGCCTCAACGAAGTTTCCGTTAAGGCCGTTCATAATCTTCTCCAGGGCGTCTATCTCTGTCTGTATAGTCTTTTTACCCGTTCCTAGGAGATCCATATTCTACAGCGCCTCTTCGGGTTCGGAGTTCTCAATCTTCTCCTGCTTAAACCTGTACGAAGCCTTTATGAAGCTCTTGAAAAGGGGATGGGGCTTTGTGGGCTTTGATTTGAACTCCGGATGGAACTGACATCCGAGGAACCATCTGTGGGTTTTAAGCTCGAAGATCTCAACGAGGTCGTTCTCAACGTTAAGACCTGTAACATGGAGCCCACCCTTGCGGAAGTCCTCTTTATAGTCGTTGTTGAACTCGAGCCTGTGGCGGTGTCTCTCGGCGATGTTCTCCTCACCGTAGGCACTGCTCGCCGTGCTGTTTTTCTCGAGACGGCAGTTGTATGAGCCTAGACGCATAGTCCCGCCGAGGTTCTCTATATTCTTCTGGTCCTTCATATAATCTATTACAGGGTGAGGAGTTTCCTGATCGAACTCCACACTGTTAGCATCCTCAAGCTTGAGTACGTTTCTCGCATACTCGATTACCATACACTGTAGGCCGAGGCATATTCCAAAGAGGGGTATATCTTTAATTCTGGAGAAGTTTACAGCGTTTATCTTGCCCTCGATACCCCTGTCGCCGAAACCGCCCGGTATAAGCACACCGTCCAGATGATCAAGGAACCTGCCCGGGTTTTTGACCTCAAGATCCTCTGAATCGATCCACTCAACATTAACCTTCAGCCTGTTGCCGATACCACCGTGCATAAGGGCTTCGCTGATACTTATGTAGGCATCCTTAAGCTCCACATACTTGCCCACGACGCCGATATTAACCGAATCCTCGGGCTGTTTGATGTGATAAACGATGTCCTCCCATGTGCTGAGATCGCTCTCCTTCTCCTCGAGCTGTAGCTTCTTGAGAACAAGGCGGTCTATACCCTCCTTAGCCATCTTGTGGGGTACCTCGTAAATGGTGCCGACATCTATGGCGTTTATAACGGAGCTTTGGGATACGTTGCAGAAGAGGGCTATCTTCTTCCTGTAGCTCTCATTAAGGGGGTATTCCGAACGGCACACGAGGATATCCGCCTGTATACCGATCTCACGGAGGATCTTAACGGAGTGCTGGGTGGGCTTGGTTTTAAGCTCGCCAGCCTTCTTCATATACGGGACAAGGGTTACGTGGGTGTATAGAACGTTCTCCTCCCCCTCATCGAAACGGAACTGTCTTATAGCCTCCAGGAAGGGGAGACTTTCGATATCGCCCACAGTACCGCCTATCTCCACCATAACAATGTCGTAGTCCTCCGATCCTGCACGGATGTTGGACTTAATCTCATCGGTTATGTGGGGGATAACCTGCACTGTCGCTCCGAGGTAGTCCCCTCTTCGCTCCTTATCGATGACGGACTTATATATCTTGCCCGTGGTGTAGTTGTTGTGGCTCGATGTGTTCCCGCTGAGGAAACGCTCGTAATGCCCCAGATCCAGATCCGTTTCTGCGCCGTCTTCGGTTACGAAAACCTCGCCATGCTGGATCGGGCTCATAGTACCCGGATCCACGTTAAGATAGGGGTCGAACTTCTTTATGGTGACCCTGTAGCCTCTGGACTCGAGAAGTGCGCCCAGAGATGCCGCTGTAATACCTTTTCCGAGGGAGGATAGCACTCCGCCTGTAACAAAAATATACTTAGCCATTATTCAGTCCTTTATAATATTCCTCAGCTTTTTTCAGATCCTCCTCCGTATCAACGGAGATGGGCCTGTATGTTGTTTTTATAACCCTGATGCGCTCGCCGGATTCCATCGCCCTTAGCTGTTCCAGCTTTTCGGCGGATTCCATGAGAGCGGGTTCAAGGGAGGCGAACTTCTGCAAAAAGTCCTTCCTGTAACCGTATATCCCTATATGCCTGTATCTGTCCACACCTATTACGTCCCTGTCATAGGGGATGGGCAAACGGGAAAAATACAATGCAAATCCGTCCCTGTCCATAACAACTTTGACGGAGTTCGGATCACCCGGATCCTCGCCCTCTGCAAAAAGAACGCAGGCGGTGTTCATATTAACAGCACTGTTAGCCTCAAGGTCGTCTATGAGAGCATTGATAAGCTCGGGATCTATGAAGGGTTCATCACCCTGCACATTTATTACTATATCATCATCTACGTATTTTGTAACCGCTGCCGCCCTGTCCGTACCGGAAGGGATTGAAGGATCGGACATGGAAACCTCAAGCCCTTCCATACTCTCACATACAGAGAGGATCCTCTCATCATCAGTGGCAACGATAACCCTGTCCGCTTTGGAACGAAGGCACCGCTCCGCAACATGAAGTATCATAGGAACTCCGCCGATCTTTGCCAGAGCTTTTCCGGGAAAACGGGAGGAGGCGTACCTTGCGGGAATAACTACAGCACTCATATATTTCCTCTTTAGAAATGGTATTGTCTTACAGGATAAGGAGAACTACCGGATAAGGCTGACAGCGACAGCATAGTCCCTGCCATGGGATATGGATACCTCGATATCCTCTCTGCGTTCACCGCAGATATACACCAGCGGCTCTCCTCGTTCTCCGCTGAGTATCTCTATATCATAAAACCATGTGGATCCCAAACCGGTTTTTAAAGATTTCGCAATGGATTCCTTTGCAGCGAACCTTCCGGCAAGGTAGGAGATGGAGGATTTTTTTCTGGTCAAGAAGACCTCTTTCTCCCTTTTGGATAGGATTTTATCAATAAACTTGTCGCCAAAACGCCCGTGGGCACGCCGGATCCTGTCCAGCTCTACAATGTCACAGCCCAGCATCGCAGGTTATACTCCGGCGTGGTGGGCGGCACGATCTATGACATTGCGCATGTCACGAACGGCACGCTCAAGGCCTGTGAAAACCGCTCTGGATATTATGGAATGGCCAATATTGACCTCATGCATCCCCCTTATGGAGACAACATCCTGAACGTTCCAGTAGTCGAGCCCGTGCCCTGCATTCACGATGAAGCCCGTATTCATGGCAAACTCGGTCGCCGTGGTGAGCTTGGTTAGCTCATCCCTTCTCTCGAAGCCCTTCGTATCCGCATAGCGGCCGGTATGAAGCTCAATATATTTCGCACCCGTCTTAAAGGCGGCGGCGATCTGCTCCTCGTCAGGGTCTATAAATATGCTGACATCGATCCCCCGCTCCATGAGCCTGCGCACCGTGTATGTTACTGTATCGAAATTGGATACAACATCCAGCCCACCTTCTGTGGTGAGCTCCTGACGCTTTTCTGGAACCAGGGTGCAGGCATCGGGGAGAACATCAAAGGCAATATCGATGATTTCGTCACTGCACGCCATCTCAAGATTGAGGCGAGTATTTATCGTATCACGCAGAAGCCGTACATCACGCTCGTTTATATGCCTTCTATCCTCACGCAGGTGTACGGTTATTCCATCCGCACCGCCCAGCTCCGCCAAAAGCGCCGCCTGAACGGGGTCAGGCTCGTGCCCTTTCCTTGCCTCACGAACGGTTGCCACATGGTCTATATTAATGCCGAGCTTTATCATATCAGCCAGCCCTCTCTATCTCTTTCACTGCCGCCTCGCCTATCTCATCGGCGAAGCCCTCTATATCCCCTCTGTCTGCACCCTCTACCATTACACGAAGCTTGTTCTCCGTTCCGGAGTAGCGCACAAGCACCCTCCCCGTTCCGGCAAGCTTATCCTCAACGGAGGCTATGAGCTTCTTTGTGGAGGGTAGCTCGGAGATTGGAACCTTTCTGTCAACATACACGTTCTTAAGTACCTGAGGATACAGCTCAATAAATCTCTTGAGCTCGCTGAGAGGGCGACCCGTTCTCTGCATAACCTTGAGCACCTGCAGAGCGCTTATGAGGCCGTCTCCGGTGGTGTTATAGTCTGAGAAGATGATGTGTCCGCTCTGCTCGCCGCCAAGGTTGTAGCCACCCTCACGCATCCTCTCGAGGACATACCTGTCCCCCACTCCACAGCGCACAACCTGTACTCCCACGGAGTTCATAGACTTTTCAAAGCCGTAGTTGCTCATAACGGTCGCCACCATGGTGGACTTGTTAAGACGCTCCTCCGCTTTCATCTGCCTGGCGCAGATCCCCATGAGGATATCGCCGTCAACGATCTCTCCGTTCTCATCGCAGAATATAACCCTGTCCGCATCACCATCGAAGGATATACCCACATTCGCATCACTGTTTTTAACCTTGTCTGCAACGTTATCCGCATATACAGAGCCTACATTGTCGTTGATGTTAAAGCCGTTCGGCTCCACACCGATGGTCTTAACATCCGCACCGAGCTCTATCATCGTCATCGGAGCAACCTTATAGTTGGAACCGTTAGCGCAGTCCACCACCATCTTCATACCCTTCAGGTCTATGTCCTTGTCGAAGGTGTTCTTGGCGAACTCCACATAACGCCCCACAGCGGTATCGATGCGGTAGGCCTTCCCTATACGATCCTCATGTATGGATACCTCGCCACCTTCGATAATCTCCTCGGTACGTTTCTCTATACTCAGCTCAACTTCGTCGGGGAGCTTGTAGCCCTCTGAGGAGAAGAACTTGATACCGTTATCCTGATAGGGGTTATGGGAGGCGGAGATGACAACCCCCGCATCCGCCCTCAGGCTTCTGGTTATGAATGCAATGGCGGGGGTGGGGAGAACTCCCACAAGGATCGCATCAACACCCATGGAGCATATGCCGGATACCAGAGCGTTCTCGAACATATAGCCCGATATCCTGGTATCCTTGCCGATCACTATTCTATGTACTTTTTTACCGTTCTTAAACTGCTGAGCCGCTGCCTGCCCGAGCCTGAGAGCAAAGGAAGCGGTCATTGGAAAGACGTTCGCTTTTCCACGCACTCCGTCTGTTCCGAAATATTTTCTCATCTGGAATCCCCTTCATCCTTCTCAACCATGAGCCGGACTCTGGTGGGCTGTATGCTGAGTATCTCAAAACCTTTGAACTCCCTGTAGCTTACCTCTTTAAGGTATTTACCGGCGGAATCCGTTTCGCTCATGTCTACGAAGAATTTGAACTTATCATTTATATAATCGCTAACGAGGAGATCGTTTCGACCTCGAACCTTGACTGTGACATTGTCTGTCACCTCGGCACTGAAGCCTTCGGGAAGGTTAACAGGTGTAACCTTTATATCCTCCACGGTCTCTTCAACGATATTTTCCTTAAAACTTACAACAACCTCGACCTGTTCAGGGTAGAATGATTTTACTCCGTCCGTCTCCTTCATGCCGATGCTGTATGTTATACTGCTGCTCCTGCCGGAGATATTAACCGGAAGGGTCTCCACAGAGCTTACCGCGGTGAGTTTCTTACGTGCACCCTCGATTTCAACGGTTTCAGGAAACACAGATATTGTTCCCACCTTGAAGCCTGGATGGGGATCGCCGATGAAAGTCGGTATGACCTCCACAGACTTCTTGATAAGTGTATCCACTGTGATGCTTATACCTTCGGGCTCCACACGTACTATCTGCATACCGGGGGGAATCTTTATCTCGCTCTCGTCAAGGCGATGGTAAGTATCACCAGGATTAAGCTTGGAGACATCCACCTCAATGGCGATGCCGTTATAATCGATATTCTTTACTGTGGCTCTCGGAGCCTTTGCAACGATGGTTACGTGGCTGTCATCTGTCACAGCTACGTAGTCCTCCTGCATATTCTTCAGCTTCACCGGAGCGTAAACGCTGAACTCCTGATATTCGCCGCTGACAAGGCTGAACCAGAGGGCAAGAGCGATAATAACTGAGAGTATCTTCAAGTGAATATTCTTTGTCATTTCTTCTTACCGTTCCTCTTCTCGGGTTCGTAAAGCTCCTTGAGCCTGACCTTAAGCTGCTCCGCATCCAGCTCCTCGGAGAGTACACCGTTGTGGGCTATGGTTATAGAGCCTTTCTCTTCGCTGACTACAACACATACAGCATCGGTCTCCTCGGTTATGCCGAGTGCCGCCCTATGGCGTGTTCCGTAGTTGTTTCCTATATCGGTTTTCTTACTAAGCGGCAATATGCAGCCCGCCCGCTCGATAAGGCCGTCTTTTATTATTACGGCTCCGTCATGGAGTGGTGAATACGGGATAAAGATGCTTATAAGCATCTCCTTGGATACTATGGCATCGATGGGCTCACCTGTCTCAATATAATGGCTCAGGTTTGTATTGCCTTCCAAAACCACTAGTGCGCCGATCTGCCTGTTTGCAAGGATACTCGCCGCCCGCACAAGCTCATCGAGCACTTTAACCGTTGATTTATTGGGGTTTCCCAGTACACGGGTTTCACCAAATACTGCCAGAGCTCTTCGTATCTCAGGCTGAAACAGGACTATCAGGGTGATAAAAAGGTAACCTGTGAAATTGCTCAACACCCATGTAGTGGTGCGCAGTCCCATGTATTTAGAGAAGAAAGATATGAGGACAAGGACAAGAACGCCGGAGAGCATCTGGAGTGCTCTGGTTCCCCGAATGAGCAGAAGAAGACGGTATATCACAAAGGATATGATCGCAATGTCCACAATGTCGTAAAGGGTTACCACAGGGATAAAGTCAGGCATTCGCCTCTGCTCCTTTGATCATATCTGCAACTGTTAACATATCCCTTGTTTCGGGTATGTCGTGTGCCCGTATAATATCTGCTCCGCCGAGAACTGCGGCGGTCTCTGCGGCGAGTGTGCCGGCAAGCCTGCTTTCGCCCTTAACAACCCTGCCTATCATAGACTTTCTGGAGACACCCGCAAGAAGGGGGAGCCCCCATGATTTAAACTCACCGATATATTTTAGAAGTGCGTAGTTATGTTCAATTGTTTTGCCGAAGCCAAAGCCCGGATCCAAAATTATGGATTCTTCACTGATACCAGCTTTTAGTGCGGTCTCAATGGACACCTCAAGGGAGCTCTTAACCTCGTCCAGAAGGTTGTCGTAACTGGGGTTATCCTGCATCGTACCCGGTTCCCCTTTCATATGCATAAGGCAGACTGCCGCCCCGTGCTCCGCACAGACCCCGGCAAGATCCGGATCGTAGTTAAAACCGCTTATATCATTTATAATATCGGCTCCATTCTCTAAAGCCTTAGCAGCTACAGAACTTTTTACTGTATCCACCGAAACTGTCATACCCGCTTCTTTCAACTTGAGCAGTGGAGAAAGGATCCTCTCGATCTCTTCTTCCGCAGAAACCTGCTCAGCGCCGGGGCGGGAGGATTCTCCGCCGATATCCGCTATTTCAACATCATAATTGATGAACTCTTCAATTCTTTTATTAAGATTGTCGGGATCAAGATAAACCCCTCCATCGCTGAAAGAATCGGGTGTAAGATTAATAATGCCCATTAGGAGGGTTTTATCCAGTGATATTTCACCGCTTCGATGGATTAATCTTTTGATAGATGTTTTATTCAGCTGTTCGCTTATTCTTCTTCCGGCTTCTGCCAGACCGAAGGGCTGTTTCAGTAGTCTTTCACTCAGGATGCGTAAACCGCGGCGGGAACCGAGCAGCAGGACATCTGTGGCATCCACCGTGCAGTTGATACACCCTCTGCATACCGCCGCATCAATTCCAGAGGCGAGTGCCTCTTGCTTGATTATGTTACCCTGCCCCGGAGTAAGGCTATAGAGCTTATAAACTGCGGAAACGCCCTTATCCCGCATGGATAGGGCGTAGGGGTCGACCCCGATTTTCCGCAGTTCGTATTCTATTCTTTCTTTTTCAGGTTTTAGTTCACTTAGCCTCAACTTCTTCTGCTTCTTTGTTCGATTCGGATGATTCGGTCTTCTCTTCATCCTGCTTCGCGGATTCTTGCTTCTCGGATTCCTGCTTCGCGGATTCTTGCTTCTCGGATTCCTGCTTCTCGGGCTTAACAGGGTTTCCATTGTTCGGAACTGCATTCTCGCCTGAAATATGCTTAACAGGTTTGAGCATTTCCTCATCTATCTCGCCGGACTCAATCCTTTGCATGAGATCTTCTATCTCTTTACCATCAATGGTTTCTTTATCAAGTAGCAGTCTTGTTGTGGCATGGAGAAGCCCAATATTTTCCTTAAGTATGGTATAGGCGGTGTTGTGCCCACCCATAACAAACTGCTTTATCTCGTCATCTATGAGAACAGCTGTGGTCTCGCTGTAATCCTTTGCGCTTCCAAGGTCTTTACCGAGGAACACCTGCTCATCCTTCTTGCCGTAGGCCAGAGGTCCCATCTTCTTGCTCATACCCCAGGAGCAAACCATCTTGCGTGATATGTCCGTGGCACGTTCTATGTCGTTACCGGCACCGGTGGTGAGCCTGTCGTAGATAAGCTCCTCTGCACAGCGTCCACCCATAAGTACAGCCAGCATAGCCTCCATATATTCCTTGGAGTACATGTGCCTGTCATCCTCGGGGAGCTGCTGGGTAATACCAAGAGCCATTCCCCTCGGTATGATGCTCACCTTATGAACGGGATCCGCCTCCTTAACCATCTTGGCAACGATGGCGTGACCAGCCTCATGGTATGCGGTGGTTTCCTTCTCCGCATCCTTGAGCACCATGCTCTTACGCTCCTTACCCATCATAACCTTGTCCTTCGCCTCTTCGAGGTCCTCAAGATCCACCTTCTCCTTATCCTTCCTTGCGGCGATAAGGGCGGCCTCGTTAACAAGGTTTGCAAGCTCTGCACCAGCAAAACCGGGGGTACCCTTGGCGACGTTTGTGAGATCCACATCATCGGCCAGGTTCACCGTACCAGTATGCACCTTAAGGATCTCAAGGCGTCCGTTCATGTCGGGTCTGGGTACAACAACCTGCCTGTCGAAACGTCCGGGGCGAAGCAGAGCGGGGTCAAGTACATCGGGGCGGTTGGTTGCCGCAATGAGGATAACACCCTCGTTGGATTCGAATCCGTCCATCTCCACAAGGAGCTGGTTAAGTGTCTGCTCACGCTCGTCATGCCCTCCGCCAAGGCCTGCGCCTCTGTGACGGCCGACGGCGTCGATCTCGTCCATGAAGATGATGCAGGGGGCATTCTTTTTACCCTGCTCGAAGAGGTCCCGCACCCTTGAGGCACCGACACCCACGAACATCTCCACGAAGTCCGAACCGCTTATGCTGAAATAGTTTACGCCTGCCTCTCCTGCGACCGCTCTGGCGAGAAGGGTTTTACCCGTTCCGGGAGGCCCCACAAGGAGCACGCCCTTAGGTATCTTACCGCCGAGTTTCTGGAATTTATGGGGATCCTTGAGGAATTCGATAATCTCCTCAAGCTCTTCCTTCGCCTCTTCAACACCTGCTACATCCTTGAATGTAACCTTCTGCTGGTCTTTGGTTAGAAGCTTGGCCTTGCTCTTTCCGAAGCTGAAGGCCTTGCCTCCGCCGCCACCCTGCATCTGGCGCATGAAGAAGATCCATACACCGATGAGCAGAAGCATAGGAAGCCACGAGATAAGCACCTGCATGTACCAGGGGCTCCTGTCTGGCGGCTTTGCGGTAATGCGGACGTTGTTTTCCTGCAACATGCTTACAAGGTTGGGGTCATCGGGAGAATAGCTTTCGAACTGCCCCCCTTCGATGAACACTCCTGTGAGCTTGTTCTGCTTAATGGTAACCGATTCCACTTCCCCCTTCTGCACCGCCTGAACGAAGTCGGAATAGGATATATCTTTCAGGACGCTCTGGGTTTCTGAGATAACATTGAACAGAAACACCATAATAAAGGCTATAACAAGCCAAAGCGCCATATTCTTATAGAGATTGTTGTTCATTACTCCTCCACGCCGTCGAATTTAACAATCGATATGTTTTTCAGGTTCCTGTATTTGCCGTCGTAATCGAGGCCGTAGCCCACAACGAACTTATCAGGTATCTCAAAGCCGATAAAATCGGCCTGGAAGTCTTTTATCCTTCTTGAGGGTTTGTCAAGAAGTGCGCATACACCTACAGAATCAGGCTCACGAACCTTAATAACATCGCTGAGATAGTTGATCGTATAGCCTGAGTCTATGATGTCTTCGACTATGAGCACATGGGTATCCTTGAGGGGTCTGTCGATATCACAAACGAGCTGAACCGATCCGCTCGATTTTGTGCTTGCCCCCCTGTAACTGGATACAGTCATGAAAGCTGTTTCAACTTTTGGTTCATGAAGTTCCCGCACAAGATCCGCCATGAAGATGAAGGACCCCTTGAGAACACCGACAATAAGCAGTTCCTTCCCGGCATAGGCTTCATTTATACTTTTGCCGAGCTCTACAACCTTTGCACGAAGCTCCTCTTCCGAGATAAACTCCGCAAGGGTATGTTTCTTCACGTCTCCTCCAAAGTAATATTTATAGGGAAACCACAGCCTTCCCACAAGCTTTTTTGAGGTTTTCCCGGTATTTTTTTAAAAAATCTCCGACCATTGTAAAACGATGGGTTATAGGAATTCGCTTACTTTTTCATCAGGAGAAGTCCAGGTGTATATTATCATTACAGAAAATATTTTCAACAAATACAATCCCTTCTTCGCTTTCGCACAGGATCAGCCTGTCCCTGTCAAAAAGAGGGAGCCTTCTTTCCGATAGAATATCCTTGAGCTTTTTAGCTCCAAGCCTGTCACCTGCACGCCTGTTTCTAAGCAAAATCCGCTTCTCTGTCAAGGATTCTGAAAAGGTGGCAACAACATTTCTCGAAGGTACTTCGATGCTTTTTACACCTGCAGGCTTCACGATCTCAAAATCTGAGATCATTCCAGAGTCAAAGAGCCTTATCACACCGCAGGAGACCTCGAAGATAAATCCGTCCGGCATATTAAGCCTTCTGGAATCAGAACCGGATAGAAGTGATAGAGCATCATTGATATGCCTTCTCTCTGCACGGAAGCGGTTGATAAACATGTTTCGAAGAAACTGCCTTTTTTCGTAGTTTCTCAGATGGTTGAATTCCTCAAGTTCAGCCGTATCCCCGTTCTCGGCAGTCCTTGAGATAACGGGCAACTGCCTGTTCACCTCATCGCTAATGGCGGAAGCATCCTCCGCCAGACCTAGAATATTATCAATGTACTCAGGGTGTTCATCCTCCAGCACCTTTAAGATGCTCCCCCTGATCCAGTTGCGCATGTAGCGATTGTCATCATTGGTTTCATCGTAGATGTGCGAAACGGAGTTATCGGAGTTATATGTATTCACTTGTTCAGTTGATATGCTGAGCATTGGACGATGGAGCCTTTCACCACCGGAGAACACACCGAGACTGAAAACCGAAGCTCCCTGAAAAAGCCTTATGAAGACGGATTCCACAGCATCGTTCTTCGTATGTGCGGTGAGTATCAGATCAAGCCCGTTTTCATCCAGAACCCTTCTCAGTTCTCTGTAGCGAAGTTCTCTCGCTGCATGCTCGGGGGAGAGTCCCCTTTCCCTGGCGAAAGCTGGTACATCGACCTCACAGAGATAAAACGGTATGGAACGCTCAATGCAGAAGCTGCGGCAGAAAAGGGCGTCCGAAACGGCGTTGTCGCCCCTTATGCCGTGGTCAACGTGGCATGCGGAAACATCATAACCACGACAGCAAAGGTAATGAAGAAGCGATGCGGAGTCCTTTCCACCGGAGAAAGCAACGAGGAGACGTTTATCCTCGTGCTCTATCAATTCTCTTTTTAATATATCTTCAAATGATGAAGTCATCCTGCTTCTTGTATATCCCCTCGAAATCCTTCTTTTTATCGGAGAAGCCGTCACGCTCAAGGAGCCCGTAAGCGTACTGCTTCCCCTCCTCAACACCGGGCTGGTCGAAGGGGTCTACGTTGTAGGCAAGGCCTATGACGGGCACGATGAACTGATAGAGCATGAAGAGCTGTCCAAGTGTATGCTCATCAAGGACATCGATACTTATTTTAACGGAGGGTCTCCCTGTGTTTTTAAGGGCAGCCTCGGTGGCCTTAAGCTCAATGTTGCACAGCTCGCCCATACTGTGCCCGCTGAGGTAGTCGTATGCCTCGAATCCACTATTAATAGTGCGGTCACTGTCGTGGTTTTCCACCTCAATGAATGTAACCACCTTATCTTTGGGACCCTCCTTGAAAAGCTGCAGCAGTGAATGCTGGTCCACAACACCCACCGAACGCAGGGGTGTGCTTCCAAACAGAATCTCTTTACCGTCTCTGTCGTAACGCTTTCCTATACTTTCCCCCCATAGCTGGCAGTACCAGTCGGAGAAAGAGGACAGTCTTGATGTATAGGGCATCAGAACGCTGATGTTCAGACCCTTATCCATGTAATACATATAGATTGAGGCCAGAACCAGAATCTTCTCATAATCCGAGTCGCTGACGGTTCCTGCACCTTTGAGAAGCCTGTCTATATCAACGCCGAGGATAGCCGCAGGAACAAGCCCCACCGAACTCAAGACCGAATATCTGCCACCCACGCTCGGTGGAACCTCAAAGGTTTTAAGTCCCTTCTCAGCGGATATCCTCCTGAGAGCACCCTTGTCGGGGTCGGTGATGGCGCATATATGCCTGCGCACATCCTTGACATCCTTATCAAGCCATTCATATATGATGGAAAAATTTGATACAGTCTCTACGGTGCTCCCCGATTTTGTCACAACACAAACATAGGTGTCCTCGGGCTGGCACATGCGGAGTATGGTGGCGAGCTTTGAAGGGTCAACGTTGTCCGCAACCCAGAGCCTGGGCATGCTTCCACGCTCGGCGTAGGACTGGGCGTTGTAACCGTAAGGGAGCAGAGCGTTTGCAACCGCTTCAAGACCGAGGGATGAACCGCCGATTCCGATAATGATCAGATCGTTGAAGGTTCCCTTAATCTCCTTGGCGAAGTCCTTAATCTCAGCAGTATCCTGACCGGGGAGGTTCATAAAACCTACATCACCCTTATCCTTCAGCTCAATGAGGCGTGAAAGCCCCTGTCTCGCCTTCTCCTTGTACCTATCAAAGTCGGTATCTGTAAGTCCGCCGTCGATATTCACTGCGGCGGCGTAGTTATAGTCGATCTTTATTCTGTTCATCGCATTCCTCCAGAAAGCGTATGGCATCATTAAGACTGCGCACCCTCTCTACCCCATCAAGGGCATCGAGGAAGGCCTTACCGTAACTCTTGCTCAGAAGCCGTCCGTCCAGAACGACCCAAAGACCCATATCATCCTCATGGCGGAGGAGCCTTCCCACCGCCTGCTTGAAGTATATCACAGCTCTAGGGAGAAAAAAGTGCATAAAGCCGCTCCCTTTCTCCGCCTGAACCCTGTCCGCTTTTTCCCTGAGGTAAACGTCATCGGGGTATTCGAAGGGGAGCTTATCAAGGATAACACAGGACAACCCCGTATGGGCAAAGTCGACACCTTCACGGAAAACATTGCAACCTATAAAGATGCCCCCCTCCCGGGCCTCCTTGCCGTAAACATCCGAGCTCCCCTGTACGAAGAGTTTTTTATCGGGGAGATGGCTGCTAAAAAGCTCCTCAAGCTCACCCACACGGCGCAGAGAGTTGCATATGATAAGCAGGGAGCCCTCAACCCTTGAAGCAAGGGAGAGATAGAGCCCGTCCGCACCCCCGTTGTCCGGCGTTACACCTCTTGGGACGAAGAGCCTCCCCTTCTCGGCAAAATCGAAAACGGCACCCATCCTTTTTGTGCGCACCTCTTCCTTATGGTAGCCGAGCTCGTTCAGGAAGTAACCGAAGCTCTCCCCAGCCGTAAGCGTTGCACTTATGAAAACAGGTGACAGACAGCTGTTTTTTATACCTTTTCGGAAGATCTCCCCTGCTGTGAAAGGAATATACTTAACGCTCACCGAGCCAGGACCGGCATCCACAAACTTAACGCCGTCCTCACCTTTGCTGATCGGCTCAAGCTTCTTCTTAAGCTTCTTGAACGTGTCCGCAACTTCGGTTTCCTTAACACCTTCGAGCATTGCAAAGGCTGTGTTCAGGAATCGGTCTATGTCGTCCTTGCGCTCCTCGTATCTGCTTCTGCTCTCTCTGGTATCCATGAGCAGTGCGTTGTAGGATGCCTTGGCCGCATCTATCTCTTTCGGACTGAACTCGGTTTTGTTTTCTGTGATAAGCCCGAGGAAGTTACGCAGGTTTATCTCGCTCCCCGCAAAGAGGGGGAATATGTCGATGAGGCCGTGGGCCTCGTCGAAGATTATATGATCAGCAAACTCAAGGACAGATGCATGTTCACTCTCGCTCTTGAGTGCTATGTCGCTTGCGATAAGATGATGATTGGTGACAACAATGTCAGCGGCGTTTGCCAGCTCCCTCGCCCTATAGAATGAGCAAACGCTGTGGAAGGAACAGTTTGAACCCATACACTGGTAGCTGTCCGCCGTCATTCGTTCTATTATCTCACCGCCGAAGCTGCTGTAGGGGACCTCGATGATGTATTCTCCCTGCACGCTTTCGAACCAGTCTATTACATCGGGGTAGAAATCTGGGCTCGAGTGGATATGACGGAAGTAGCGGTTATGGCATATATAGTTGCGCCGCCCCTTGAGGTGATGAACATCCACCTCCCTGCCGAAAAGCTTTCGCACCGTTTCTATATCCTTATTAAGGATCTGGCTCATGAGCTGTTTCGTTTTTGTGGATATAACAACCCTGCGCTCCAGCTCGAAGGCGGGTATTAGGTATGACAGGGTTTTGCCCGAGCCTGTGGGTGCTTCCACAGCCGCCGGGAAGTAGTCATCCATGCCCTTAAAGATAAATTCGGCCGCCTCGGACTGCCCCGGCCTCGCACGGAACGAGGGGAGGAGTTTGGGGAGGTATTCGGCTTCGGTGAAATAACGTGAAATAGACATAACGCAAATGTATAGCACATTCTTGAGGGGTAAGGGAATTGTTTATTGCTCTCATATCCCGGGGAATCTTTCTGTTCCGGCTTGGGGCACAGGGTTGGCTGTTCAGATGATAACTGCACTTAAAACAAGCAGGCAAAAGTATTTGTGATGACTATCCTTACAGGGTAAATTATCCTTAAACATATCTCTTTTTTAACGGTCTAAATTCTGATAATATTATCGGCTGTGTGGAGAATGGAATGTTCAGAAAGAATCTACTATTTTTCTTAATTATTGGCATAATTACCGTTTTCGGCCACAACTGCAAGGCGGACTCCAAGACGGAAAGGCTTGCTCCACCGGAGGAAAAGCTTGCTTCGGAACGGGCAACACCCGTTGTTCGGGCCGTGCAGAAGGTGGAGAAGAGCGTTGTAAACATACGTACCGAAAAGACCGTCGAGAGACGCATAAGCCCTTTCATGAACGATCCTATATTCAATGATCCCTTCTTCGAAGATTTCTTCGGTATGCGAAAGCGTAAATACAAGACCCAGTCCCTCGGTTCGGGGGTTGTTGTAGACCGGAAAGGAACCATCGTAACAAACTACCACGTTGTTGAGGCGGCAACGAAGATCTTCGTTATATTCAGTGATGACACAAACTACGAGGCGGAGGTCATCGGCGGCGATAAGTCACTGGATCTTGCCATACTTAAGATTAAGGATGCAGACAAAAGTTTCCCCTTTGCAGAGCTAGGCACAAGTGAAGATCTTATGCTCGGCGAAACGATAATAGCCATGGGCAACCCTTACGGGCTCAACAGCTCCGTAACAACAGGCGTTATCAGCGCAACCCAGCGTGTTATGAAGATAGGGGACTATTATGCACCCTTCATCCAGACCGATGCACTCATCAACCCCGGAAACTCAGGCGGACCTCTCCTTAATATCAATGGAGATATAATAGGCATTAACTCAGCCATTTACAGGGAGGCCCAAGGTATCGGCTTCTCCATACCCATAGACACCGTGAACAGGGTTATGCCGGAGATACTCGAATACGGGCGTGTACGCAGGGGCTACCCCGGCTTTACGGTTATAGACGTCACCAGGGGTGATGACATTAAGCTCATGGTGGAAAAGGTTGATGACGGCTCGAATGCTGATAAAATCGGTCTTGAGCCGGGTGATGAGATTGTACGTATTGGTGGAGTTCCCGTCTCCTCCGCCGAAGCTATGGGGCATCTTCTCAGAAGCTATCCCCCCGGCTCACCCCTTGAGATAGCTATCCGCAGGAATGGTGAGGACTACCGCGGAAAGATCCTCATGGAGGAAAGACCCGAGGACTACGGTCTCAAGTGGCTGAAAGAGAAATACGGGATTGTCATCAGGGAAAAGAAAGGCTACCTTACCGTGAGCCAAAGCAGGGACTCAAACTATATCAGAAATGGCGATATTCTTGTCGCCGTTAATAATAATGAACTTAACAGCCTTGGGGATCTTAACAGGCTCCTCACAGAGAATGAGGGTAAATCCTTCATACTCACAGTTTACAGAGGGGACAGGCTTCTCAGGGTGAAGGTAAACCCATAAACAATTCAGGAGAACCGATGAACAAAGCACTGCTCGTTCTAACAGACGGAACCGTATTTGAGGGAAGAAGCTTTGGTGCAGAAGGCACCAGCGAAGGGGAGGTTGTTTTCAACACCTCCATGGCCGGCTATCAGGAGATTCTCACAGACCCCTCCTATGCAGGACAGATGGTTGCAATGACCTACCCGCTCATAGGGAACTACGGCGTTAACGAAGAGGACTTCGAGTCCATACGCCCCTTCCTCTCCGCATTTATCGTGAAGGAATACAGCAAGGTTCATTCAAACTACAGGGCGACCTCGAGCCTCGGCGATTTCCTGAAAAAGCACGGTATCATAGGCATCGAGGGGATAGACACGAGGATGTTAGTACGCCATATCCGAGAGCAGGGCTCCATGAACGGTATCATAAGCACGGAAACCGATGACATTGAAGACCTTAAAAAACGTGCAGCAGAGATCGAGGATATCGTCGGCAAGGATCTCGTTAAGGATGTTACCTGCAAAGAGCCCTACGAGTGGCGCCAGACAGCCTGGAGCATAGACAACGGCTACGGCGAGACGGACGGAAGCCGCATGCACATCGTTGCCGTTGACTTTGGCATAAAACAGAACATACTCCGCTATTTCGCAGAGCTCGGCTGCAGGGTTACGGTGGTTCCCGCAACCACAACCATTGAAGAGATCGATGCGCTCAACCCGGACGGCGTTTTCCTCAGCAACGGCCCCGGTGATCCTGAACCTGTAACCTACGGTATCGAGCTCACGAAACAACTCATAGGGAAATACCCCCTCTTCGGAATATGCCTGGGCAATCAGATCCTCGGCCTCGCCCTCGGGGGCAGGACATATAAGCTCAAGTTCGGCCACCACGGCGGCAACCAGCCAGTGAAGGATCTCGAAACGGGCAAGGTGGAGATATCCGCACAGAACCACTGCTTTGCAGTTGATATCGACAGTCTCGGGGATCAGGTCGAGGTTACGCATATAAACCTTAACGACAAGACCGTTGAGGGTCTGCGCCACAGAGAACACCCTATATTCTCCGTTCAGTACCATCCGGAGAACGGACCCGGGCCCCATGATGCAACCTACCTTTTTGAACGCTTTGTAAAGCTTGTGGAGAGCAGCAGATAGGATGATTCTGCGTATAATCGTTCTTGTAATAACACTCGCCTTTGCAGGCTCCTTCCTTGCGGGGTGGTGGATTACGGAGAATGAAAAATTCCTGAAAAACAATAACGTTACGATAGAGCTGGATATACCCAAAAACGGTACATTCAACGAGGTCTACGATCGTGTTTTCAAGCATATGGAAACGCCCCCTTTCTTCCGTGAGTATCTTATTTACGTCAAAAAGGCGGACAGAAGGATCAAATACGGCTACTACAACGCCGAGGGCACAAGCCTTAAGGAGCTGATGGAGGCTATCTACAAGGGGGCTCAGTCCACCATGAAGATAACCTTCCCCGAGGGGTACAACATCCACGACATGGCCAATGTTATTGAAGAGAAGAAGATGGCCGGCGCCGAGGAGTTCCTGAAGGCATGCCTTGACGATGACTTCATCAAAAAACTTACCGGATACGATGCCCCCACCATAGAAGGTTTCCTCTATCCGGACACATACTACTTCGCACCCTACACAAAACCGGACTATATAATCCGAACCATGTACGCCAACTTCAAGGACAACCTTCCCGAGAATTTCGGCGAAAAGGTGGGGAGATACGGGCTCAGCGAGTATGAGGGAGTTATCCTAGCCTCTATTATACAGAAGGAGACATACAGAATCGAGGAATCGAAGCTGGTGGCCTCCGTCTTCTACAACAGGCTCAAGCGGGGGATGCGTCTGCAGGCGGATCCCACAATAATCTACGGGAAATACGCCGAATTCGACGGCAATATCCGAAAAAGTGATATAAAGGATGATACAAACCCATACAACACCTACCAGATAAAAGGACTGCCCCCTACCCCCATATCAAACCCCAGCAGACAGGCCCTTGAGGCTGCAGCAGAGCCGGCGGATACCCGCTATCTCTACTTTGTAGCCACCAAGGAGGGGAAGCACGTCTTCAGCAAATCTTACAGGGAACACAGGCGCAACGTATACATCCACCAGAAGAAACGCTAAGCATAAAAAGCCTTGATTTTTCAGCCGTCCGCTGTAGGCTTTAACTTTGAAGGAGACAGAAATGAGAACAGCGACAATAGATATTGGCTCCAACGCGGTACGACTCCTCATTGCGGATGTTGAGGACGGCAAAATCACAAATTATCTTCAGCACGGCAGACACATAACTCGCCTCGGCGACAAGATGGGGCAAACAGGGAAGCTTTCAGAAGAGTCCGTTGTTAGAACCCTGAAAGCTCTGCAGGAATTCGGCTCCACTATCATCGAATACGACTGCAAAAAGCTTAAAACCGTTGCCACCAGTGCAGTGCGTGAGGCGGAGAACCCCGAGCTTCTTATTGATGCAGCCAAGGAGATGGGCTTTGATATCGAGGTTATCGACGGCCACACCGAGGCCTCCCTCATATACAAGGGCGCCGTATCAGGTATTGAAACCGAACACCAGAACACACTCCTCTTTGATATAGGAGGGGGATCCACAGAGTTTATCTACGCCAAGGCAGGTGAAAAACCCGCGGCACTCTCCGTTCCCCTCGGTGTTGTTAAGCTTGCGGATCTGTACGACTTCTCCGGCCCCTGCATCGAAGAACACATGGATAAGATGAAGATCCCGATATACAACGTGATTAGCGAAGTGAACAAACATATGAACTGCGAGCCGGAGATCTTGATCGCTAGCGCAGGAACACCCACCACCCTTGCTGCCATCGACCTCGAGATGGAGGAATACGACTGGAAACAGGTAAACGGCCACGTCCTCACCCGTGAGGCGATTGGCAGTATATTCGAAAGACTCAGCACCGTAAGCGGTGAGGAGCGTCTGAAGATAAAAGGCATGGAGGAGGGAAGGGAGGATCTGATAATCCCCGGAACCCTCATAACCATGGAGATGATGGATATGTTCGGCATGGAAAGGCTAACTGTATCCGATTTTGGGCTCAGGGAGGGTCTGGCAATTGCCGTTTCTGAATTATAGCATCCTCGCCACACCCCTAGTTACGGGATTTGTGGGTTACGTTACAAACTGGCTCGCCATCAAGATGCTCTTCCGCCCCCATAAGAGGAAATGGTACACCCTCGGATGGCAGGGTGTAATCCCCCGCAAGCGTGCCATGCTCGCCGAGAAGGTGGGCGGTCTTGTGGGTGAAAAGCTCATCGGCGAAGAGGAGATCGTTAGGGCTGTTAAATCCGAATCGGTTCAGAACGCCCTTGCCTCCACCATCGAATCGGAACTGACCGACTACCTCAGCCGAGACTGGGGCACCGTGGCGGAGATACTCTCCAAGCTTGGCCTCCCCCCTGAAACATTAGAAAAAAAGATCCGTGAAATCCTTGATGATGAGCGTGTGGAAGCGGCGGTGAAGTCCGCCATTGAGGAGATAGCCTCCGGTGCTGTGGACAGAGTTGCGGACATGCGTCTGAGCGAACTCATCGGGGATGGGGAAAACCTGAAAAGCCTCGTGGAGAACGCCGTTAAATCGGGGCGCTGGCAGGGGATGGTTATAAACGAACTCTCCAACAAGCTCAACAACCTCGTACTCTCCGGCAAATCTATTGCGGATCTTCTACCCGACAAGGTTTTATCATCCGTACCAGGCTTTTCAGAGTATATAACCGACAGGGGTGTGGACTTCCTCGACAAGCTCCTTCAGGAGCCCGAAACAAGGGCGAAACTATCCAAAAAGCTCGTTAAGCTCAAGGACAGCCTGTTCACCGGAAGCGGGTTCGACCAGCTCAAGCACGGTTTTGTGAACATGTTCCTCAACGAAGACAGTATAACGGATCTGGTTAATGACCATCTCCCCAGCCTAGTCAAAAGCATAAGACAGGATGAGGCTCTGAAAGGGAAGATATGCAAAGGCATTGAAGACAAGATTAACGAGTTCCTCAAGAAGCCTCTCTACACCCATGCCGGCAACATCGGCTTTGAGACCGTCTATGAGGTTCGCGGTGAATACGTGGGGATGCTGAGAGAGTATCTTTGCTCCGAAAGCTTTGTGAACCGCATAACAGACACCGTAAAGGGGATGATAGACGAGGATCCGGACAGAACCGTGGGCTCTGCGGCGAAGAGTATGGGGTTTGACCTCAGCGACGGTTCCCTCGCAAAGCTTGCAGCAGATACCGTTATCTCCGGTGGAAGCTTCAAGGAGAAGCTTCCTAAGACCATCGTAGGCATGACAGAGAAGATTCACATCAGGGGGCTCTACGACCACATCCCTAAGAAGGCCTTCCTCAACATAAAGACAAAACTCAGGGATGAGATAAACACAGTAATGGAAAAGAACGTTCCCGGAATGCTCAGGGCTGTGGACCTTCCAAAGATAGTAGAACAGAAGATAAATACCCTGAATCTCTACGAGGTGGAGGACCTTCTCTTTGACTTCATGAAGGACCAGTTCCGCTGGATCAATATCCTTGGTTTCTTCCTCGGCTTCTTCTTCGGGTGTGTACAGGTACTGATTATCCATCTCATGGGATAACACTCATAGAAGACTATCTGGTAAAACCCTATTATCAAATATGAAACTTTTTTTTACTTGTATACTTTGAATTTCTGGTGCATCTTGTGTTTGTGTGGTTTCAAATCATTTTACACTTACTAATGACTATTTAGAGCGTTAATTTGAGCGCATAGGGTGCGGTGTTGGCAGATATTGATATATTTGACATCATACAAAACGAGCGGGTTATTACAGAGTTCCAGCCGATCATCAGCCTCAAGGAGCGTAAGATGGTCGGAATCGAGGCTCTCAGCCGAGGCGTTAAGCCGGAGTGCGGCTCTGTAATTCCACCTGTCACCATGTTTGAGAAGGCAAAGGAGAACAACTGCCTCGTTGAGCTGGACAGGCTCTGCCGCAGAACCGCTGTGAACAACTTCTGCCGCATAAACAACAGAGATGACCTCATTCTCTTTGTAAACCTTGATGCTTCGATTCTCGACCTCATAGAGGACACGGGCATGTCTTGGACAAAACGCTTCGCCGACGAGGCCGGTGTGGACTGCCGCATGATAGCCATAGAGATAGTTGAATCCAAGATAGACCGTAACGAATTCTTGAGCGACTTTGTCTCCAGACACCGTGATTACGGCTTCTTTGTAACCCTCGACGATTTCGGAGCATTCCATTCAAACCTCGACCGCATCATTAAATCAAAGCCCAACATCATAAAGATAGACCGCTCTCTCATCGCAGATATGAACCGGGACTACTACCGCCAGAGTATAATAAAATCTATCATAGACCTCTCCAAGAAGATCGGCTCCCTCACCCTGGCAGAGGGTCTAGAGACCGAAGAGGATATCGTAAAATGCTACGAGCTCGGTGTGGACCTTTTTCAGGGGTTCTACTTCTCCAAGCCTGTGAACGACTTCACCAAGCTGAATAATTGCTGCAGTGATAAGATAAACCACATATCAAGCCAGATTCGAACCCACCTCAGCTCCATCATTGAGAACAAACAGAAGCAGCACAAAAGGTTCGAAGAGATAACCGAAATTATCCTGAACGGCATAAACAACAAGCCCGCAGAACTACGGCAAGGGTTGATGGAAGAGATGGTGCGCAGCCATCCGGAGATCGAATGTTTATTCTTCCTTGATGCCAACGGCATACAATCCACAGAGACAGTATGCTGCGAAAACGTTGTCAAAAAAGCTTCCCATAGGCTTTTCAGCCCTTCCGGCGCAGGCTCCGACCACTCCCTGAAGGATTACTACTACTTCCTCAAACAGCTCAGCATAAAAAAATTCTACACCGACCCCTACATTTCCCTCGCAACCGGGGAGCTTTGCAGAACTATGTCCATGATTTTCAAATCGGGTGAAGAGGAGGAGATCCTCTGCATCGATTTCATAGACCGCTCCCCCGGAACCGCCCACCCCAAAGCAATGCACTGAACATGAGCAGTTTTCACACTGTGTTTTTCAGCTTTACTTTCTATCATCTAGAGGCTAAGTTAGCCATCGATGAAGGTTAAGGATTAATGGATAATAACGATTTCCAGATTGACAGGATCATTGAAAACGAGGATATAATCACCGATTTTCAGCCGATTGTATGCCTCAAGAAGAAGAGGATCGTGGGTCTTGAAGCACTCAGCCGCGGCTACTGCCGTGAGAATGACGAGATCATCCCCCCTTTTCGCCTGTTCTCCCGGGCTAAGGAAACCGGCAATGACACCAAACTGGACCGACTCTGCCGTAAAACAGCCCCTGAATTCAACTAGCAAGTGCAACGGGGTCTATAGAGAATAGTATCTGGTTAGGAGTTTTATATCCAGTTGCTTTTCTTGGTCTGTTGTTTAGTTTCTGCATAATATTCTGAATCTCTATATCATCAACACTTTCAAGCATCCTACTCTTTGGTACATACTGCCTAATGAGTCCGTTTGTATTTTCGTTTATTCCGCGTTCCCACGAAGCATATGGATGAGCAAAGTAGAATTCAGCCCCTAGTATCTCAGATATTTCGGCATGTCCTGCAAACTCTTTCCCGTTATCGGAAGTGATTGTATGGACTAGGTGTGATATCGGTTTCAACATTTCTATAACCGCTTTTGTCACCAGTACAGCAGTCTTTCTTTCTACCTTGCGTATAAGTGTCAGATAAGACTTCCGCTCAATAAGAGAAACAATCGCCTGCTTGTTCCCTTTTCCTATAACTGTATCCACTTCCCAGTCTCCGAATCTCGCTTTCTCTTCTACAATACTTGGACGCTGCTCAATGCTTAACTTGCCATGTATCTCTCCTCTGCGTTCATAAACACCATATCGCTTCCTGCGTTTTCTTCGGCAACGCAGGTGAGTATAAAGTGTTCCACCATGACTTTTATCTTCAAGAATGTGCTGGTAGATACGCTCATGACTTACGTTTATTCCATAATTTTGATTTAGCCAATTGCTCACCTGCTCAGGGCTCCAGTCTTCAAGCAGAAGACGTTCAACAAAATACCATTCAGTTTGTGCAATCCGTCTTGGGACCTTGTCCATTCTTCGTTCAATAGCTTTGCGATGAGCTTGCTTTGGGCGATAACCACGACCTCCTGTGTTTCTGCGTAACTCTCGGCTGATGGTAGATTTATGTACTTTAAGCAAATCAGCTATGTCCGTCTGAGAATGTCCGGTTTTCCTCAGCACATAAATCTGGTACCTTTGTTCACGGGTCAGGTGTGTATAGTTCTTCATTCGGTGCTCCTTTGACGTGGTGGTTAAAGAGCTACGATGCTAACGCACCTGACCTCTTTTGACCACTACTTAAAAGTTGCACTTAATTATTGAATCCAGGGCCATCAGAAATTTCAAAAAGCTTAAAAACGTAAAGGATGTGGTTCTGTTCGTTAACCTCGATGCATCCATCCTTGACGGCAACAGAGGGATAAGCAAATACTGGACGAAGCATTTCGCCGAGGAGGAGGGGCTGGATTTTCGTTCCATTGCCGTTGAGATTGTTGAATCGAGGATCGAGAACAATGAGAACCTCACAGAGATTATCGAAAGCTACAAAGCAACTGGATTCTTTGTGGTTCTTGATGATTTCGGCGCACTCCATTCAAACCTGAACCGTATTGTTCTGGCCAAGCCGGATATCATAAAAATCGACCGCTACCTTGTTGATAACGTCAGTAACGATTATTACCAGCAGAGCATCATCCAGTCGATCATAGACCTCGCCAAAAAGATAGGCTCCCTGACACTGGCGGAGGGACTGGAAAACGAGGAGGACGTGCTTAAATGCTATGAGCTAGGCATAGATCTCTTCCAAGGCTACTATTTCGCCACACCCCAACCCTTCACCGAAGAGGTTGAAGAGAAATGTGTCAACAAGCTCCATTTCATATCCCACAAGGTTAAGCACCATATAATAAATACAATCAACCACAACCAGTCCCAGCAGAGCAAGCACGAGGAGACTATGAACTTCATCGTGGACAACCTTTCCGGCATGCACGTTGGTGATTATTTTACCCATCTGGAGAGGATCGCCTGCGAGCTGAACGAGGTGGAGTGCATATACCTGCTGGACAGCCGCGGGATACAGCTCGGGCCGACGGTGTGCAACAGAACAGTCTGCGATATGAAGGAACAGCGGCTTATCTTCAAGCCGGCAGACAACAGTGCTGATCATTCGCTGAAGGACTATTACTACTACGTGAATCACCTTAACATTGACCGCTTCTACACCGACCCCTACATATCCCTCGCCACAGGATACCTCTGCCGCACCCTATCCCAGAGGCTTCAGACCTCCACGGGAACGTACATCCTCTGCGTGGACTTCATCGATAAGAAGCTCAGGAATATCTAAAGAACGGGGCCCAGAGTCCTGCACATCCCCTCGAAAATCTTAATGGCAAAGGGGCGGTTTTTGACATCGCCGTAATCAAGCTTGTCCGAATTCTCAAGGTAGAAGCGGATGAGCTTATCCGTCTCATTGGCAAAATCCCCCGAATATGCCGCAATATTAAGCTCGAAGTTAATACGGAAGCTCCTGCCGTCCATGTTGGCAGAACCCATAATAACAAAATAGCCGTCCACAACAACGATCTTGGCGTGGAGCATCATCCCCTTTGTCTCGTATATCTCAACACCATTCTCCAGAAGCTCCTCATAGTATGAACGTCCTGCGGCAGCGGCTATAGGCTGATTATTCTTACCCGGCAGAATTACCTTAACCTTTATCCCGAGGGCACTGATATTCTTAAGAGTCTCCATAACAGGCTGGTCTGGAACGAGATACGGGGTTACGATAACCACAGAATCCTTGGCACGGTTAAGGGTGGTAAAGATTGTGTTATATATATGATGCTTGGCGAGATGCGGGCCGGAGGGTATTATCTGCAGGGCGGTTTCTCCCCCCTCCTGTTCCTCGTGTGTGAATATATCCGTTATATCCTCACCCGAGGCAAATAGCCAGTCCTCGGCGAAAAGCTCCTCCATGGAGCGCACTGCATCGCCGGAGAAGCTGAGGTGGGCATCGTACCACTTCCTGCTTCCGTCACTGTCGCCGGAATACTCCTTGCCTATGTTCATCCCCCCTGTGTAGCATATAGAACCGTCAATAACTGCTATCTTTCTGTGGTTGCGAAAGTTTACACGGGATATCGTCTTAAGCCCGAGGGGTGGATGGAACACGGTAACGTTAGCTTTACTCTCTTTCAACCTTCTATAGACCTTGGAGAATGTGAAGAAGAAGGAGCCCAGACCGTCTATAAGCAGGTATACCTTAACCCCCTCCTCCGCTTTTCTTATGAGAAGGTTTGAGAAATACCTGCCGGTTTCATCATTTTTAAATACATAGTACTCGATAACGATGTACTTTCGTGCTTTCTTTATACTCTCTGCCAGGCGAACATACTTCTCCCCGCCGTCCGGGATAAGCTCCAGATTGCAGCAGAGCTGGGGGGGTATCCCTGTAACACGCTCCACAGCCTCTCCCAATCCGCTTTTATCAAACTCTTCGCTGTGGCTGTAGAACTGCTCGACTTCAAGGGTCTTGTACTCACTGAACTTCTCGTCCACCATACGACGCAGGCGTGGGTTTCCGAACAGAATATACAGAAAGGCTCCCACAAAGGGAAATAGAATAACGGCCATAAGCCAGGCGAAGTTGGCCCTGGCCTCCTTCCGGCCGGACAGGATAACAAGAACAAGGATAATGGATATAATCTCCCCGAGATGCTGGAAGACTATGTTGAAGATTGTCAGCATCGGCTCCCCTGAACCAACCCCTTATCACGGCTTAAGCGTTCAAGGAGCTGTATAAAATCGTTCTTTGATATATCCCAGACGGGCGCAATAAGCGTATCGCCGGCGGCATCCCCCATAAGCCGGGAGACAACGATATCGGAATGAAGCTCCGCCAGACATTCCAAAAGCATCTCCGCATACTCCTCCGGTGTGCTGAGCTTAAGCCCGCCTTCAGCGTAAAGCTTCGCCAGGGGCGTTCCCTTAACGACATGGAGGTGGTGAAACTTAACCGAATGCACCCCCATATCCGAAACAAGCCTAGCACTCTCTCTCATATCTGCAATTGTATCACCAGGAAGCCCAAGGATCAAATGAGCACACGTTCCAATACCTCGTTCACGGCATCTTTCAACGGTATCAATAAACTCACGCACGCCATGCCCCCTGTTCATCCATTCCAGAGTTCTATCATTGCCGGACTGCAGACCAAGCTCAAGAACAACCTCATAGCGTTTATCAAGCTCCGCCAGATAGTCAAGGATCTCATCCGATACCACATCGGGTCGTGTGCCTATGTGGATTGCATTTATCCGTTCATCTATGAGGGATTCCTCTATCCTGCTCCTCACCGTCTCCAGATCGCCGTAGGTATTCGAATAGGACTGGAAGTATACGATGAAGCTGTTTATACCCTTCTTTTCGAGTTTTTCGATGCGGGAGCGCACCTGTTCTGCTATCCCCCCCTCTTCGGCACCGGAGAAGCTCTCGTTACTGCAGTATATACATCCCCCTGTGCCGGAGGTTCCGTCACGGTTCGGGCATGTAAAGCCGGCCTCCACCGGAATCTTCCATGTTTTCTCCCCGAAACGTTCCCTGAGATAGCTGTTCAGGCTTCTATAGATCATATTTTCTCCCGATTTTGTGGGCATTTTCTTTAAGGTTGTAATATTATGAAGAATATTCTAGATTGTGTAAATTTAAAATCGGAGGAGACAATGGCTCTAAGTTCCGAGCTTATGGAAGTTCTTGCCTGCCCCAAGTGTAAAGAAGGGGTTAGAGAGTCCGGCGACGGTAAATACATCGTCTGCGACAAGTGCAGCCTGCTCTATGAGATAAGGGAGGATATCCCCGTTATGCTCATCGACGAGGCTGAGAAGGTAGAGGACACAAGCGGGTACTGATTATGGAAATACTCAGCTCGGCCCAGATGGGTGAAGCGGACAGATACACCATCGAGGAGATCGGCATACCCTCTGCGGTTCTCATGGAGAATGCGGCGAGAAGCGTATACGAGTTCTTCGAATCACTCGATATAGATAAGGACAGTATAGCTGTTGTCTGCGGCGGCGGAAACAACGGCGGCGATGGCCTCGCCCTCGCCCGTCTCCTTATAAACGCAGGCTTCGATACGGATATATTCCTCGCCTCAAACCCCGAAAAGCTCAAAGGGGATGCGAAGCTGAACTACGACATCCTTACAAAGTACCCTGCAAGGATATACGAAATAGATGAGGAGCCCTCCTTCCCCGTATACGATGTAGTCTTCGATGCCATCTTCGGCACAGGTCTGTCCCGTCCGGCGGAGGGGCGTTACACAGATATTATCGAAGCGGTGAACATCTCACCCGCCTTCGTTATCAGCATAGATATCCCGAGCGGCCTATACGGCTCCAGCCATCAGGTTCCGGGTACTGTAATTAAGGCAGATGCCACGGTTACCTTCTGCCGCCCGAAGATCCCCCACTGCATGTTTCCCGCAAAGAAATACTGCGGCGAGACGGTTATTACCGACATATCCATCCCCGACTTTGCTGTGGACAAAACCGAATGCTCCACATTCCTCATATCCCCCTTCAACCTCCCTCTTTTCCCCCCGAGGGAACCGGATGCACACAAGGGGAGCTACGGACACGCCCTCATAATGGGGGGCTCAACCGGAAAATCAGGAGCCGCTGTTATAGCCTCCCTCGCCTGCGCAAGGACAGGGGCCGGTCTCACAACCTGCATGCTACCCGGCAAGCTCAACGGCATTCTGGACAACCTCGCACCCGAGATAATGAGCCATCCCGTGGGGGATACAGACTATTTCGATATTAAGCACTTCGACGATGCCATCTCCACTGCAGGGGATAAAACCGTAATCGCCGCCGGACCCGGCATAGGAAGGGAAAAATCCATAGGTGACTTCCTCAAGGCGATGATATTCAGTACAAAACAGCAGATAGTAATAGATGCGGACGGACTCTGGCACCTTGACAGCCAGACCCTTGAAAAGTTACGATTCCGGGCTATATTGACACCCCACATCGGCGAATTCGCAAAGCTCACCGGCCTCAGCAACGAAGAGGTACTCGAGAACAGGCTTGAGCTTGCTGGAAAGTTTGCTGTTGAGAAGGGGGTTACCCTTGTTCTCAAGAGTGCAGACACCTTGATAGCCCTTCCCGACGGCCGTGTTTTTGTGAACAGTACGGGAAGCCCCGCCCTCGCCAAAGGGGGTAGCGGAGACTGCCTCGCTGGGATAATAACCGGACTCCTCGCACAGGGCTTCAGCCCAGAGGATGCCGCAAAGCTCGGTTGCTGGGCGATGGGGCGAACGGCGGAGATACTCGCCGAGGAAACAAGGGAGAACCACATACTCACAGGAGACATAGTTGACAACCTCTGGGCCGCTTTCAGCGAACTCGACTTTCAGGACTGAATCACCCGAAGAAACGGCGGAACTTGCCGCAAAACTGATAGATAAGCTCAAGGGGAGAACCGTTTTCCTCAACGGCGGGCTGGGTGCAGGTAAAACAACCTTTGTTAAGGCCTTCGCCGCAAAAACCGGATGCGGTTCGGACAGCTCAAGCCCAACGTTTACCCTGCTCCAGAGATACGGCGGAGAGGAGCACACCGTGCTACACTACGATCTCTACCGCCTCGAACACCCCGAAGAGCTTGAAACCATCGGCTTCTACGAGAGCATCGAAGAGGAAGGTACAAGATTCATCGAATGGGCGGAGAAGTTCCCCCTTGAGGATGAGCTTGAGGACTATATAAGAATAAGCATTAAAAACCCCGGCGGAAACGTTCGGGAATTTGTCATAGAAGAGGATTGAATGACACCCAAATACTGCCCCTACTGCAGTGAAACAAGGCTCGAGGAACTGCAGCCCACAGAGGTTGCCATAGACAACGTTATCTGGACCATATACCACTACGAGTGCCAGTTCTGCGGCGAGATTTTCGACCGCATAGTCCCCGAAGGGGAGCTTGAGTGGGAGGCTATGGACGAGGACGACATTATGGAGAGTGATGATTATGGCCAAGGATACCAGCACTGACATTTTTATGCACCTCTCCGAAGAAGAGCTTAACAAGATTATGCTCCTCAAAAGCGGCCTTGAGGACCTGAACCTCATAGTTCAGGAGATCGAAAACACCTACAATAAGCTGAGCACCGAAGAACTGCCCGAATCAGAAACCAACTACCACCGATACCGGCTTAAAACACTGGAAAAGCTCCTGGCGGATATAAACGGCAAAGTTAATGACGCCCTGGATCAGACGGTGGATAAATCTAAACTATCTTAATACCGGAGTTATTGATGTCGAGGGATATACCAACACGTATCGATCCGGCTGAGTACGAGTCGGAAATCTACAAAAAATGGCTGGACGAGAAGAAGTTCCACGCCGATGAAACATCTGATAAGCCCCCTTATTCCATTGTAATACCACCCCCAAACGTAACCGGCTCCCTTCATATGGGGCATGCGCTTAACAACACACTTCAGGATGTTCTTATACGCTTCCACAGAATGGATGGATATGAATCGCTCTGGATGCCCGGAACGGATCATGCAGGCATCGCCACCCAGAACGTTGTTGAAAAACAGCTCGCCGCCGAAGGTAAATCCCGTCACGATATAGGCAGAGAGGAGTTCATACGCAAGGTATGGCAGTGGAAGGAGGAATCTGGCGGACAGATCATAAACCAACTTAAGCGCCTCGGCTGTTCCTGCGACTGGGAGCGTGAGCGCTTCACCATGGATGACGGACTCAGCGATGCTGTTCGCAAGGTATTCGTAACACTCTACAATGAAGACCTGATATACCGCTCGGACTACATAGTGAACTGGTGCCCCAGATGCCACACCGCCCTCAGCGATCTTGAGGTAGAGCACGAGGATCTGGACGGCGCATTCTATCATATCTACTACCCCGTAAAGGGGAGCAACGAGCGTCTCGTTGTGGCCACAACACGCCCCGAGACGATGCTTGGTGATACCGCAGTTGCCGTACACCCCGAGGATGAGCGATACGCCCATCTCATAGGGGGAACCGTTATCCTCCCCCTTATGGAGCGTGAGATACCTATCATCGCCGATGAGTATGTTGACATGGAGAAGGGGACAGGTGCGCTAAAGGTTACTCCCGCCCACGACCCCAACGACTTCGAGATAGGACGCAGACACGACCTTGAAACACTCTCCGTAATGGACGACAGCGGTGTAATAAACGAAAACGGCGGCCGCTTCAGCGGGCTCGACCGTTTCGATGCCAGAAAGCAGATCGTTCAGGCCCTTGAGGGTGAGGGACTCTTCCATAGCAAGGAACCGGTCAAGCACAGCGTCGGGCACTGTTACAGGTGTAAAACCGTTGTGGAACCCGCCGTATCGAAGCAGTGGTTTGTCAAGATCAAGCCGATGGCGGAGATGGCTATCAAAGGGGTTGAAAGCGAAGATATAAAGATATACCCCGAGAACTGGAAGAAGACCTACTACGAATGGATGTACAACATCCGTGACTGGTGCATCTCACGCCAGATCTGGTGGGGGCACAGGATCCCCGCATGGTACTGCGAATCCTGCGGCAGAGTTATCGTAAGCATGGACGACCCCGACAACTGCCCCGACTGCGGAAGCGACAAACTCGAGCAGGACAGCGATGTTCTGGATACTTGGTTCTCCTCCGCCCTCTGGCCCTTCTCCACCATGGGATGGCCCGAGCAGACGAAGACCCTTGAGAAGTTCTACCCTACCTCATGCCTCGTTACAGGCTTCGATATCCTCTTCTTCTGGGTGGCCCGGATGATAATGTCCGGCTACAAGTTCATGGACGAGAAGCCCTTCAAGGAGGTCTACCTCCACGCCCTTGTAAGGGATGAGCACGGGCAGAAGATGAGCAAATCCAAAGGGAACGTTATCGATCCCCTTGTTATCATAGACAAATACGGTGCAGATGCCTTCCGCTTCACCCTCACAGCCTTCGCCGCCCAGGGGCGTGACATCAAGCTGAGCGAGGACAGGATCGAGGGCTACAGAAACTTCCTGAATAAGATATGGAACGCCAGCCGTTTCATTATGATGAACCTCGATAAGGAAAATGAGTTCCCCGCAGAGAGTGAGCTTGAACTTGAGGATAAATGGATCCTCGACAACCTGCGCAGAACCGCCGAGCAGACAGCAGAAGCTATAAGAACCTACGACTTCAACGAGGCCGCAGGGAGCATATACCAGTTCTTCTGGCACCAGTTCTGCGACTGGTACATCGAGTTCATCAAACCCAGAATATACAGCGATGAACGCAAAGGAGCCGCCCTCGGAACGGCAAAGTACGTCCTTGAGAAATCCCTCGCCATTCTCCACCCCTTCATGCCCTTCGTTACAGAGCATATCTTCAGGATGCTCACAGGCAAAGACTCCATCATGAACGAGGAATGGCCCGTTGTGGAATATACCTACACGGCAGAGGCGGAGGAGACGGAGTACATCATCGAATTCATCAGCATGGTGAGAAACATACGTGGTGAATATAACGTTCCCCCCGCTTCCAGAATCGAAGCGATGGTAAAAACATCCAAACCTGAACTTAAGGATCTTTTCAAGCGCAACGAATCGCTTATTATGAACCTGGCCCGTCTCGAATCCCTCGGCTACACCGATACGGACCCTGAGAATGCCGCATCGAACATCGCCGGAGACTTCGAGGTGTTCGTCCCCCTCGCAGGGCTTATTGATGTTGATGCAGAGATCAAAAAGCTTGAGAAGGAGAAGAAGGCCGCCGAGAAGGATCTTAAGGTATACGGCGGAAAGCTCCAGAACGAAGGATACTTGAGCAAGGCTCCCGAGCATGTTATCGAAAAGGACAGAAAGAAGCTCGCCGAGACCGAAGCTCTTATGGAAAAGATAAACGAAAACCTTGAGAGGCTAAAGAAGTTATGCTGATAAACGGTTACACAAAAAGGCTGATACAGCTGGCCCTTGATGAGGATATCGGAACAGGCGACCTCACAGCCACCGCCTTTGAATCCTTTAAAACACAGGCAACGTTCAGCTTTATCGCAAAGCAGGACTGTATAATCTGCGGAACCAAGGTTGCAAAAGAGGTGTACTACACCCTCGACCCCGTTGTTAACGTGGAGTTCTTCGTGGAGGACGGGGAGAGGATAACCGAACGTAAGGTTATCGGTCAGGTAACAGGGCCTGCCTCGTCTATCCTCACCGGTGAGCGTACCGCCCTGAACTTCATCCAGAGGCTCACGGGTGTGGCAACCAACACTGCAAGATACGTGGAGGCTCTGAGCGACACCAACATAAAGATCCTCGACACAAGGAAGACAACCCCCGGCTGGAGAAGGCTTGAGAAATACGCCGTTAAAACAGGGGGAGGATGGAACCACCGCCTCGGTCTCTTCGACGGCGTTATGCTGAAGGATAACCATATCGATGCCGCAGGTTCTATAACAAAGGCGGTCGCCAACGTTCGAAGGTTCATCCCCACAACTGTAAAGGTTGAGATCGAAACAAGGAACCTTGAAGAGGTTCGTGAGGCTGTGGAGGCTGGTGCGGATATCATCATGCTTGATAACTTCAAGCGTGAGACCATTCAGGACGCCATAGACATCATCGACGGCAAGGCAAAGGTCGAGGTATCCGGCGGTATAAGCCTTGAGTATCTCCCCAAGCTCAAGGGTATGGCCATCGACTATATCTCCATCGGTGCGCTGACCCATCAGGCTGTGGGCGTTGATATAAGCCTTAAGATGAGAGGATAATACCTTGAGGAAGGTTCGCCTGCTGGACCCCAGAAGCCTTATCATATACATTCTGGTGGCGGGATCCTTCCTTCTGCTCTGGCAGAGCAGATACAACAACGCAGCTCCCGAGGGTACCAGGGTTCAGAACTTTGAGCTCAGTACCCTTGACGGTAAGCGCTTCAGTACCTCCGAGATAAATCAGCCCATACTGCTGATCTTCTTCAACACAAAAACCTTTCTTACCAGTAATATATTCCCGAAACTCTACCTTAAAAGAATGAGCGAGCTTAAGCTCATCGAAAGAGCGGGCTACATGGAGGTTATCGTCCTCCTTGACGTGGAGCAGAGTGAGGAAAAAGTGCTGGAAGTGCTATCGGAGAAAAAATACAAAGTGCTTGAAAATACCGTCTATTTAGGTAATACTGAGCCTTTAGCAGACTATTTAGGGGTTAATAGCTGGCCCCATTTTTTTCTGCTTGATGAAGACAAAAATATTATTTACCAGGACAAGGTTCCTTCTATTGAGAAGCTAGTGCGTATTTTAAAGGGTGTATGATGCAAGATTTCTTTAATATCCAGGACATAGAAGAAGAATACGATGTGGTAGTCCTCGGCGGGGGTCCGGCGGGGATGACAGCGGCTATGTACGCTGCAAGGGACGATCTTAAAACCCTCGTTCTTGAGAAGCAGTTCCCCGGCGGACAGGTGGCTATCACCGAGTTTGTGGAAAACTATCCCGGATTCTACGAAGGGATTATGGGAGCAGACCTCTCAGAAAACTTCTATAAGCATGCAGAAAAATTCGGCGTTCTCATCCGCTCCGGCGAGTGCCTGAGCATCGAGATGGACAAGGAGTACAAGATACTCAACATAAAGAATATGGACAAGCCCATAAGGACTAAATCCATTATCCTCTGCCTCGGAGCACACTGGAAGAAGCTCGATGTTCCGGGTGAGAACAAGTTCTACGGAAGAGGGGTGTCCTTCTGCGCCACATGTGACGGTTCCTTCTATAAAGACAAGGAGATCGCTGTGGTTGGCGGTGGTGATTCCGCCATCGAAGAGGGGCTGTACCTCACAAAGTTTGCCAGCAAGGTGACAATCATCCATAGGCGTGATAAGCTCAGAGCTGCAAAGATTTATCAGGACAGAGCCTTTGCCAATGACAAGATCGAGTTCCTCTGGGACAGCGTTGTTACCGCTGTGAACGGCGAACAGCAGGTTGAGTCGCTTAGTATCAAGAATGTTAAAACCGAAGAGGAATCCGAACTAAAGATAGCGGGAGTGTTCGTATTTATAGGACAAACCGCAGATACCGAACTGGTCAAGGAACTTGTTAAGCTCGATGAGAGCGGGTTCATCGTTGCGGACGAAAGCACGGAAACCAGTGTTCCAGGGATCTTTGCTGCGGGCGATGTCCGCTGGAAACCGTTAAGACAGATAACAACCGCCGTTTCAGACGGCTCCGTTGCCGCCAAAGGCGCCCAAAAATACATCGGGGAAACCTTCGGCGAATAGAAATAAACAAGGGGAATTTCAAAATGCGTAAACTTATTCTATCTCTTATCGTTTTTGCTCTTGCCACAACCTTCGCCTTTGCCGAAACAAAGGTTAGCAGGATAAGCATAGCCAAGGATATTGAGAACAGAGAGCCGGCAAAAACAGGCACTGAGTTCAACGCCGGATACCACAAGCTCTACTGTTTCACAGAGATAGAAACCGATGAATACCCCACCGAAGTAACCCATATATGGATCTATAAGAAAAACATAGAGGCAGAGGTTAAGCTTAATGTGGATTCACCCAAGTGGAGAACCTACAGCTCCAAGCTTATCCTCCCCGAATGGGTCGGCGAATGGAAGGTTGAGGTATACTCCAAAAGCGGCAAGCTCATTGATTCCATAGATTTCACCATTAATGAGCAGTAGCAGGAGAGTATCCTTCATACCCACCCCCGTGGGAAACCTTGGCGATATAACCTATAGAGCCGTTGAAGCACTCAAAAATGCGGATATCCTCTTCGCTGAGGATACCCGTACGGCATCCAACCTTCTCAACCATCTTGGAATCAAACTCAAAGTAGAATCACTTCATAAAGATAACGAAAACAAAGCAGCCGAAAGGCTCATTGAACTATATGAGGAAGGGCGCAGGATTACCGTTGCGAGCGAGGCGGGAACACCATGCATCTCCGACCCGGGCGGGTTCCTGACATCAAGACTCGTTGAGGAGGGAATACCCTTCGAAGCACTACCCGGCGCCACAGCATTCATACCCGCCCTACTCCTCAGCGGCTTTGACACTGGAAACTTCTATTTCCACGGCTTCCTCCCCCACAAAAAGGGTGCGAGAGACAAGGAGATAGAGGGGTTAAAAGACTATAAGACCACCATAGCCTTCTACGAATCCCCCCATAGGGTAAAAGAAACACTTAAGGCTCTCCTTAAGAACTTCCCCTTCCCCATAGCAGTTTGCAGGGAGATCACCAAGCTTTATGAGGAAACAGTATTCATAAGTTCTGAGGATGATATTGAGGGGCTCACGATCAAGGGGGAGTTTGTTATCGTGGTGAACAACAGGGCGGAAGATGAGGAGATGGTAACAGATGCCGAGGATATGTGCTCAAGATTCCTCAAAGAGGGGCTCTCCTCAAAGGACACACTAAGAGCAATGAAAGCCCTTGGCTACAAGAGAAACGAGGCGTATTCAGCCATTCAGAAGGTTGTAGAGGACACTGCCGAGGAAGAATAGGTTCAGCGTGCCCAGAACAGCTGCAAGGATCCTTCTCTTGCGCTTTATGGTTTTCTCACTGAGCTTTGCGATGCTCTCATGGAGCTCCTTGTCCACCCTCCCCTTAACATACTCAACGAAGCTTTCGAAATCCCTGTAGAATGATGAGATAAATACGAACTTCTTAGGATCGGACAATATCACGATGATCCGCATCTTTAGCTTAATTATGCCGATCTCCTCAAGATCGGTGAGGTTTATACTCTTCCTCCCGTAGATTGTAAAAAGACGTACAGTATCACCGTCCACCTCTATCCGGCGGAAGAGGAGAGTGATAAAGTTGAATATAATGAATATGTTTACCACAGCTAAAACAGCACCCTTCGCACCGTTTAAGCCTATGAGGGCATGGGATGCACTGAAAAGAAGACCACTCAGGACAAGTGCACCGGAGAGGAATAAAACCCTTCTGCTAACTCTATAAACCGTCAATTTCTAACTCCAGAGGCAGCCTCAGAAGGAAGTTGCCGTTTTTTGATTCCATATTAAGCAGTTCGTTGTATACGTCTCGGATATTATCATTTTTAAGCGACACCATCAACCGCATTGCAGGTCCCCTGAAATCTTCGGGGTAGTCGTTCATGTATGCCTCGATATAGTTAAGTAGACGCTGGTCATTAAAGTTCAGCAGGAAGTAGAGCATCTTATAGTAATCGTAGTACCTGTCCTCGTAGCCGAGGTTCTCAAGGGCGGCGAAGGACGCCTCTGCGTTAACAAAGTCCTCAAGCCAGATGAAGTAGTAGAAGGATGCCTTGTATAGCTCGGGGTAACGGAAATCCACCTCGGTGAGCTGTTGAAGGTAGCCAAGGGCATCCTGAGGATTCTCAAGGAAGACGTTGTAATAGAAAAGCTCCTTAAGGATAACCTTATCCCTCTCGTACTCCTCATCATCGATCTGAACAAGCTGGTTGTGCTTCTTGAGGTAGATATAAGCACGCATAAACCTGTGGAAACGATCCTCGGCCGGTTCAGGACTGCTGTTCACCTCTTTTTCATTCAGTATATCAAGAAGATTCTTAAGCTCCGCACCACGGAATATCCTGTCCTTCTCCAATACATCAAGGGTCTCGTACCCGCTTCCTGAGATATACTCCGCAAGGGCAAGCATCGCATTAAGAAAGCCGTCGCGCTCATTCCGCCGCTCGAGCTCCTCCACAGCACCCCTGGAATCCCCTGCACCCATCTGGGCTAGGTATTTGGTGTAATAGATTATATTGGGAACCTTCTCCCTGTCGTCCTCAACCTGCGCCGCCCTGTCACGCACAAGATTATACTGCTGCATAGCATCACGCTCACTCCCACTATCCTTAAGGCAGACGGCCTTGCCGAGGTATGCGGGGAAGTTATAGCGATTCTGGAGAATGGAGTTGTCGAAGAACTCCAGCGCTCTCTCCTTATCGCCGAGACTAAGATGCACAAGGCCGATGTTGTAGAGTGTATAGGGGTTTGTGCCCAGCTTCTCGTTCGCCATCTGGAACTCGCCGAGGGCATCCTTGTATCGATACTTCAGGAAAAGCTCAACGCCCATGTTGTTATGCTTGATCCCCTCGGAGAAGCGCACAGATTTCTGCAGTTCCTCAAGGGCGAGAAGCTTGTCGTCCTGCTGTAGGAGTTTATAGCCGAGTGCCACAAAGTTCAGCATCTCATCAGGCTCAATCAGCAGAGGATAAAGCACCGCGGAGAGCATCTGCTCAAATTCCCCCTCGAACCGGTAGGCGAAGTTCATATCCTCCAATACAGGATCAAGATGCACCGCAACCTCTGGATGCCTTGTTATCCGTCTCCCCTTCTCAAGGGTTTCGCTTATATGGTTTCTGAGTGCGCTGAGATCCCTCGTGTTAAAAAGGCTCACCGTCTTATACCAGAAATACTCAGGCTTCGAGGTATCCATATACTCAACGTTGCGCAGGGCATCTTCATACTCGTTGTACTTCATAAGAATATATGTGCGGTACATGAAATAGTCCGGCGACGTGTTCGGGGAAACACGCTCAATGACCCCTGCGGCAGGAACCATACGACCCTCGTATATATGGTACATAGCCTTTGCTAGGTTTACCCAGTCCGATTCCGGCCGACTGAATATCAGCTCCCTGATACCGGACGGCCTGCGGTTGTATATGAGGGAGTGCCTTGCATAGAGGTAGAGGAGCCTGTCGTCATTAAGACGGTTAAAGCCGCCGTAGGCAAGCCTTCCCGCTGTTTCTATATCGTTGAGAGCTATAAGTATATCGTAATATGTTAGGTAAAGCGCAGGATCCTCGGGATGCGCCTTGATAAGGGAGGCCATAACCTCTTTGGCACGAAGGAAGTCACTGCTCCGGTAGAGCGCCTTGGCATAGCGGTGGAGATACTCCTTTGTGGGGCTGATGAGTGTGAGCCTTTCGAGGGCTTCCGCCTCGGAGAGATAGTCTTTCAGTCTGTTATAGTTCATCGCAAGGAGGTTGAGTGCCTCCTCCGTCTCCTGGAAACCGAGGGCCTTTCGCAGGTGGTCCACCGATGCGGGGTATATGCCCATCTTATAGTACGCCTTGGCCAGGTTGAAATAGTCCGTATAATTCTTATAGTCAAGCCCTTCCAGTATCTTTATACCGCTCTCGAGCTCGCCGATGCTCATAAGGAAGTAGGCGTAGTTGGACATTACAAACTTCGAACGTCTGTCTTTCTTGATCGCCTCATCATACAGCATGGTCGCCCTTGCTGTCTCCCCACGCTTGAGATGGATGTTTGCCATATTAACAAGAAGCTTGGCGGATGCCGATCCTTCCAGAAGCTCGGAGATATACTGCTCAGCCTCCTCAAGCTGGCCCGTCTGTATGAGCACAACGGCAAGGTTAACATAGGCCTCGGTGAACTCGGGATCCTCTGCAACCGCCCTTCTGAAGTATTCCTCACTTTTTTCTATATCGTCCAGAAGATAGTAGCTGACGCCGATATTATAGAAGGCCACCGAACGGTTCAACTTAAGCCCTTCTTCGTAAAGCTCAATCGCTTCCTCAAAGTTCCCTTCAAGGAAGAGCCTGTTACCTTCGGCAATGCCGGTATCGTCCTCGGCAACTGCGACGGAGGATATAGGCACAGCCTCAGTGTAGTTATCCTCCAGAAGCTTAATGGGCTCCTCATCGGAGCAGGAGATAACGGATAGGGCGATAAATGACAAAAATATCACCAGCACCAGACTGTATATCCTTAAGATCCCTTTCGGGCTTTCTATGGCATTCCCCTTGCGGCTCTATATAAACCCGCATTTTAAGCGCATTTCACGACTTTGAGCACACCCCAAAAAGGCACAGCTCACCATAGCGGCCCATCTTTATGTAATACACCGCTATCATTAAAATCGTCAGGAACATTTAAAAGTTAAAGACTTTTAATTCAAATAAAAAAAGGCGGAGTTTCTATTCTCCGCCTTTACCATCTATAGCTTCGTTTGCCAGTTTATCGGCAACCTTGTTTTGTGCTCTGGGAACATGCCGGAAATCTGCCGGAACCCCTTTGAGGGTATCTGTTATCTGATCCTTTATCTCCCGCAGATGCTCCTTCTTAACCTTGTACTCCCCCTTCATCTGCTTGACCACAAGCTCCGAATCAAGGAAGAAGATCAGCCTCTCCGGCTTAAACTCAAGGGCAGACTTCGCCGCCTCAAGGAGGGCTGTGTACTCGGCAACATTGTTGGTGGTTTGCCCTAGAGGGACCCGCCCCTCACGCAGGCTTACGCCGTCGTCGCTGTATATAACGAACCCGCCCCCCGCAGGTCCTGGATTACCACGGGAGGCTCCGTCAGAGTAAATATGGAGCTCCATCTACTCTTCGTCGTCCTTATAGTACAGGAAGCGCTGGCAGTGGGGGCACTGGAGGAGCTGCTCCTCTTTCCGGACATCAACATAAAGCTGCGGCGGAACCTTGATGTAGCAGCCTGTGCAGGTTTCATCTATGGTACGCACTATTGCCAGGTTGTCCCTCGCATTACGAACACGCTCATACTTTGAGAGAACGCTTCTCTTAACCTTGGATGCGAGGTCTTCCCTCTCCTTAAGCTTCTCTTCAAGCTCTGTGGAGAACTCGGAATCCTCCTCCTTCTTCTGAGCCTGCTTTTCTTTGAACTCCTTCTCAAGGGTTTCCTTCTGCTCCTTGAGCTTATCGAGCTCCTCTTTGTCACTCGTTACCGACTCATCGAGCTCCAAAGCCTTGTACTCACTCTCATTGATGGTTTTCTTAAGAACATCCATCTCTTTGAGAACGGCTTCGTATTCTTTATGATTTTTTACTTCGGGGAGTTTCTTCTGTGCTTTTTCAAGGAGTGCTTTGTTGTCTTCGGCGTGCCCTTTAAGGGTGTTTAATGTTCTTGATTCTGATTCGTACTTGGTTTTGAGCTTTTCGTAATCCTCTGTTACCTTATCCAGCTCATCCTTTGATTTCTGAAGGAATTCAGGGATTCCCGAAACCTTTTTCTCCAGCTCTGCCACCCGGTTGTCCACCTTCTGGAGTTCGATAAGCTGTTCTGCTACATCAAGCATCTATCACCTCTTGTTTTTATTGGATTCTCTTCATCTATTAAAACCGTTTCTATTCCAAGTTCCTCTGCGGACTTATCCTTAAGATAATTCATAAAAATTCGCTCTGTGCCGTAATGTCCGGCGTCTATGATACATACCCCCGCCTCGGCAGCATCGAGGGCATCATGGTGCTTCATATCCCCTGTGAGGAGCACCTTTATCCCCTTAGCGGCGCATGCCTTCCACATGGATGCCCCGCTCCCTGTAACAACGGCGAAGGAATCTATCAGCATGTCCGTATCCGCCATGCTGTGACGCAGGTCCTTTATGCCGAGCTCTTTGGCTGTCATATCCATGAATTCACCAAGGGTCATGCTATTAGAAAGTGCGGCAACACGCCCAAGGCCCCACTCCTCACCCATATCAAGCTTGTATACATCGTAGGCAACCTCCTCATAGGGGTGTGCCTTCTCAACCTCTTTTATAAGCCTCGCCAAAGAGGATACGGGAACGATGGTCTCCATTCGGTATTCATCGGCCTGCTCAAGCTCCCCCTTCTTGCCGATGAAGGGGTCTGTCCCTTCGCCGGGGAGAAAGGTACCTGTACCGTTCACACGGAAGGTGCAGTGGGAGTAGTTGCCTATAAAGCCGCCCCCTCCTCTGTGCACTGCATCGATGATCTCCTGCTCATGTCCCTTGGGAACAAAAACAGCGTATTTGCAGTAGTCATCCCTACCCTCTTTAACAAAGATATCCTTCACCTCAGCCCCCAGAATTGAGCATACGTAATCGTTAAGGCTGTAATCGGCAACGTCCATAGAGGTGTGGCAGGAGATAATATCCAACCCGTTTCTAAGGGCAAGGATAGCCTTACGTCCCGCTCCAGTGGCGGGTGTGAGGCTCTTGAGCTTTCCAAAAAAAAGGGGGTGATGAGTAACAAGTAACTCACACCCCTCTTCGATAGCTTTGGAAATGACCCTTTCGCTTGGATCCAGAGCGAATCCGGCTTTTGTGATCATCCGTTCACCGTCTGTAAAAATCTGGTATCCGGAGTTGTCCCACTCATACTGCCGGCGGCTGCTGGATAGTTCTTTTAAAAAGTAGTCTGCGATATGTCTGTAGCTTTTTTCCATATTTTTTAAGTTTAAAAAAATGGGCCAACTAGGAATCGAACCTAGGACCTTCCGGTTATGAGCCGGAGGCTCTAGCCAACTGAGCTATTGGCCCGTTGAAACGAGAGATTTTTTTACTTAAATCTGACAAAAATGTCAACCATTAATATTACTTATTCCACAAAAGTTTTCAGGATCCGGCTCCTGGTGGGGTGGCGGAGTTTGCGAAGGGCCTTCGCCTCTATCTGGCGAATACGCTCCCTTGTAACGCTGAACTGTTTGCCCACCTCCTCAAGGGTGTGATCCGATTCACACTCTATTCCGAACCTGAGCTTAAGAACGTTTGCTTCCCTCTGAGAAAGTGTCTCAAGGATGTGCTGGGTATGTTCCCTAAGCTTGAGATACATAACCTCGTCAGCGGGGTTTATGGCGCTCTTATCCTCTATAAAATCACCGAGACTGCTGTCCTCATCCTCACCAATAGGTGTTTCGAGGGAAACGGGCTCCTTGGCGATCTTCATAACCTTCTTTATCTTCTCCACGGGGATATCCATCTTGGTGGAGATCTCCTCGGGGGTAGGCTCTCTGCCGTAGTCCTGCTGGAGCTGTCTGGTTATCTTCATCATCTTGTTGATGGTTTCTATCATGTGTACGGGGATACGTATGGTTCTGGCCTGATCGGCGATGGCTCTGGTGATGGCTTGACGTATCCACCATGTGGCGTAGGTGGAGAACTTGTAGCCCCTGCGGTACTCAAACTTCTCCACAGCCTTCATAAGGCCGATGTTACCTTCCTGTATGAGGTCAAGGAACTGCAGGCCTCTGTTGGTATATTTCTTTGCGATGCTCACAACAAGGCGGAGGTTTGCCTCTATGAGCTTGCTTTTTGCGTTCTCTGTCTCACGCTCGCCGAGGAGGAGCCCTTCGTAGATGATATCAAGCTCGGGCTTGTCGATGCCGAGGTTGCTGTACTCCCCCTGCATAGACTTCTTCGCCTGACGGTACTTCTTGATAAGGATCTTCTTCTCGGAGGGTGATTTCCCCGTTTTGTCGCAAGCTTCAAGTATCTGCTCTTCGCTAACCTCTGATACATCGCTGTAGTCCGTAACCTTTGCGATCTTGAGGAGCTTTCGCATCTCGCTCTCGGAGTCAACTATGCGGGAGTATTTATCCCGGATATCGTTGGCTATCTGACAGATGCGTGAGTAGTTCACCTTGATCTCAAGGAGCTTGGCGGTTATGTCGTCCACCGTGTCCTGAATATTGGAGTTTACCGAAAGAACATCGTCAAGGCTCAGCTTGCCCCCACGGATGCTCTTTGCGTACTCCATATTCTTCTTGAGCTTATCTATAATGTCTTCAAGTATAGAGATGAACTGGGCCTTCATCTGGGCCTCTTTGTCATCCTTATACTGCTTGATGGTATCCTCGTCCGCATCGTCGAAATCGATATCACTGCTGTCAAAATCGATATCTTCGTCAACATCGACAATGTCCTTGAGCCTCATGGAACCGTCCTTGATCTCCTCGGCGATCTCCATGATCTTCATTGCGGTATCGGGAAAAAGGAGCACACTGCGGATAACCTTCCCCTGCCCTTCCTCTATCTCCTTGGCAACGAGGATCTCCTCCTCTCTGTTGAGAAGCGGGATATTCCCCATCTCCTTGAGATACAGGCGCACAGGGTCATCCGTGCTCATTGAGTCTTCTACTTCGGATTTAAGGGCGGCGAGAACCTCTTCGTCCTCCTCCACTTCCTCTTCGTCATCTTCAGCGGCAAAGATGTTTCCTTTTTTGGTTCTGGAATCGATAACATCGATCTTGAGCTGCGCCAGCAGCATGAGGATTTCATCGAAAAGTTCCGCTGAACTGAGTTCATCCGGCAGCATGTCGTTAATTTCATCAAAGGTAAGAAAACCCTTCTCTTTACCGAGGGCTATAACCTGCTTTACTTCAGGTATTCTAATCTTTTTCGACATCTACCCTAAACCTCCGTATTCCTATCCACAATCTCATTGCGGATAAGTTTATCCTGTAGCTTCAAAAGCTCTATAATTTCGTCTTTGTTCTTCGCTGATGAGAGTTTTTTAGTCAAATCCTTGCGAAGTTCGGGCATGGCATTCCTGATAATCCTTTCCCTGTTCTCCATGGCGGCGCGGTAATGATCCTCCACACCCTCCTGCTGGACAAGCAGAGAAGCTAGATCCTCTCCAATTTCCTGATCATTGACAAGAACCTCGATATTACCACCCCTGTCGAATAATTCAACAACTTTTTGGAAGATTTTTTTCACAACCGGGTCGTGGAAAAAATCCTCTCTCAGATCCTCTATGAGCCTGTGCCCTACATCTTCGGGGAGTTGAGCAAGACTCGCGATAAATTCTCTTTCGCATATATATGAAATTCTTGATGTTTCCGTCTTCCTTAAAGTGGTCTTTGCTATGGAAAGATCAACATCTTTTTTCATTATATCAGCATCAACCTCAAAACGTGATGCGATCTGCTCAACATAGTGATCTTTTCTGTAGGGATCCCGAATCCGCATGACCTTTTCTTTCAGAGCCTCAAGGTATTTCATCTTCCGGTTGAAGTCCGAGGCCTTCCTGCGCATCATGTCAGCGGTGAATATAAGCAGATCCCGCTTATTTTCAAGCACCCTGTTAAAGGCGTCCTTTCCATTCTCAAACAGATACGTGTCCGGATCGCTCCCCTTGGGTAAAAAAGCCACATAAGGGAAGAAGTTTGACTCAAGGAACACGTCCAGGGATTTAAAGGCTGCCTTCGTACCGGCATCGTCACCGTCAAACAGAAGTATTATCTCAGATGCGTAGCGCTTCAAAAGGTTCACATGCTCCTTCGTCAGCGAGGTTCCCATTGTCGCAACGCTGTTGGTGAAGCCCTTTTCTTGCAGGCGCATAACGTCGAAGTACCCTTCGGTAACGATGCACACCTCGCTCTGCTTTATGGAAGCCTTGGCCATATCTATATTGTAAAGAAGCTCACGCTTTTTAAATGCCTCGGTTTCCGGGCTGTTCATATATTTAGGATTAGAGCCGTCCAGGGAGCGTCCGGAGAAACCGACCACCCTCCCCGTTATACTGCGGATAGGGAATGAGAGCCTGTTGAAGAACCGCATCCTCGCACCGTAGCGACCCTCCACAAAAAGGCCTGAGGAGTAGAGTATCTCACGTCCGTACTTCTTCATATATGGCTGGGGATCTATCTTCTGGGGAAAATATCCTATACCGAACTCCTCCGCAAGATCGCTCGAAAACTCCCTTTTCTTCAAATACTCCCTCGCCTCCTTCCCTTCGGGGGAGATAAGCCGGCGCTTGGTTTCCGTAAGTATCTCCTCATGAAGTGTTGCAATATCCCTCGACTTCCCCTGCTCTTCGCTCATGGTAACGCTTATGCCGTATCGCTCGGCCAGAAACATCACAGCATCGGGGAAGCCCAGATTGTGGAAACGGCTCACAAAGGTAAATATATTACCCCCCGCACCGCAGCCGAAGCAGTGGAAGAGGTTCTTTTCCGGGGTTACTGTAAAGGAGGGTGTCTTCTCAGAGTGGAAAGGGCAGAGCCCCTTGTATCTGGTCCCTGCCTTCTTTAGCTTAACGACCTCTCCAACGACATCGAGGATGTCTGCGGAGTCTAGGACTTCATCCACAACGGACTGGGGTATCATCATATGGCTGGATTATGCTCCTTTTTGTAAGAGTTTTGATAGAAAAGCGTAAGAAAAAGTATCGTCATAAATAACAATCCCGTTACATTATATTTTATAGACATGTTCCCTAATTTCAAATATATTTTGGCATGCTCAGTGTAAATAGCCTGAACGTCATTCTTGATAATAAGAAAAACTTTTTTCATATCCTCAGGGATGTGAGCCTCAACATGGAGCGTGGTGAGATCTTAGGCATCGGCGGTGAATCCGGGTCAGGAAAAACCGTTTTCGCCAAGACCCTTATGGGGCTCATATCGAACCCCGTAAAACGTGAATCGGGCGAGATTATCCTGGATGGCGAGCCCCTTTTTCGTGAGAACAGCTTCCGCAGGATACGGGGGAAGAAGCTCTCTATGATATTCCAGAACCCTACTGCCTCGCTTAACCCTGTCATAAAGATAGGAGACCAGCTCGTGGAGGCGATACGCACTGCGGACAGAGGAATATCCAAAACCGATGCCCACAAAAAAGCCTCGGAACTGTTGAAAACCGTCGAGATCCAGTATCCCGAGGAACGTATGAACAGCTACCCGCACCAGCTCTCCGGCGGAATGAATCAGCGTGTAATGACAGCCATGGCTCTGGCAAGCGAACCGGAACTTCTCATAGCGGATGAGCCCACCACAGCTCTGGATGTCACTATCCAAAAGCAGATTATGGAGCTCCTTCTTAAGCTGAACCGTGAGCGGGATCTTTCCATACTCTTCATATCCCACGACATCGCCCTCATGCAGCAGGTTGCCCACAGGTGCATAATAATGTACGCAGGGGAAGTTATGGAGGAGATAGACTCAAAGGAGCTTACGGAGAACCGGATGCGCCACCCCTACACATACAGCCTTAAAAGGTGCATACCCTCTCTTGAGAGTGAAGAAAAGGAGCTGTATACCATCCCCGGAACCATAGTAAAGAACACTGAGGACTACTCGGAAAGGTGCATATTCGCTGAAAGGTGCTTCAACAGGATAGACAAATGCACAAAAAGCAAGCCGGAACTCAGCCTAAACCGACCCTTTCGCTGTCACAACCCGCTCTAGACCTTGATCGTCTTCCATCTCCCCTTGCGGAATATCCCCACAAGGACCGATGCCTTTATGCAGGTTTCGGCGGTAGCCACCAGATAAACCCATATAATCGGAACACCAGCTGAAACGAGCAGGAACGCCGGAAGGATCCGGAAACCCCATATAGATATGACATTCACAACAAGGGTCGTCCTAGTATCGCCGGCACCCCTCAGTGCACCGCTCATAACGAAGAAAATCCCCAGCGGAATCTGGCTTATACCCATGATGCGCAGATACACGGATGCCTCGTTGATGGTTGTTTGGTCGTCGGTGAAGAGTGAGGCGAGGGTTCCGGGGAAGAAGAACATGGAAAGCCCCACAACGCCCATTACGAAAGATGCCGCATAGACAGCTGTTATGGCATCCTTCTCCGCATCGTCAGGGCGCAGTGCCCCTATATTCTGCCCAACAAGGGACATGGTGGCTATAATAAAGCCCACCCCCGGCATGAAGGCAAGCCCCTCTACCCTGAGGCCTATCTGATAACCGGCCAGCGCCTCTGTGCTGTATTTCGCGATAAGGGCCGAAAGAACAAGATACGATGGAAAAGTGAGCATCCTTTCCATCCATGTGGGAAAACCGACCTTGATCGCCCTTTTGAGGAGATCGGGGGCGAATTTCGGGGTAATAACGATCTCCTTTCGCACAACGCAGATGTATATGTATATGGAGAGCTCGACGCATTTAGTAAAGACAGTGGCCCATGCCGCACCCTCAACCCCCATCTCAGGCATGCCGAGGTTTCCGAAGATAAGACCGTAATCGAGTATGGTGTTAACAATATTGCCGAATATACCAATATAAAATGGGAGCTTGGTCTTACCGTAGGCGTTCAGGGAGCTGTAAAGCACCCCTTGCATAAAGAGGAGGGGCACTGTGAAGGAGAATATGGACATGTAGCTTGAGCCTATCGCCGCAACTTCACCCTTTATGCCGAGCATATTGAAGAGGAACGCCGCTTTTGTAAGCCCGAAAAGGAAAATGGGTATGGAAAAAACAAGGGCAAAGCCGAACATGTTGGCGGTAACCCTCCCCGCATCCTCGGGGCGTTCTGCACCCACAAACCTCGATACAAGGGCGTTTGTGCCAACATAGAAGAGGGACATCGCAGCGTATAGAAGCCCGATATACTGCATACCCACACCCACAGCGGCGACACTCATGGGGGAGATTCTTCCCACGAATATCATATCCACCATAGACTGGAGCATTCCCATCAGGTTGTGCATTGCGGCAGGGAAAGAGATCTTCAGTACTCGCCCTATCCTCTCCCTTACATAAGCTGGAACCAGAAAAGCCTCCTTGAAAAGAAACCCATATTAACACAAAACGGCTCTTGAAAAAGAGCAAAAAAAACCTTAACATAATCTTTTAAATAGAATGCAGTTTTAGTATTAATCATGAGTGAACCTTTGTTAATTTGGGGAAGATATGATTACGAAATTGTTCGGCAGAAAAAGTCTGGATGACAAACCGCAGGATCCCATCACACTCTATGTTAGAAAACTGTGTGAGGATGCCAGAAAGAATATAACGATGGATGATAAACTGGAGGATGCAGTATTCTCCGTTGTGGATACCGAAACCACCGGCCTTGATATCAACGAGGCGAGGGTTATAAATATCGCTGCGGTAAAGGTTCAGAACTTCAAGATTGTGGACTTCTACAACACCTTCATAAATCCGGAGATGCTCATTCCGCCCGAATCCATAAAATGGCACAACATCACCGACGACATGGTTCAGGACAAACCCTACGTTGAGGAGGTTCTTCCCGATTTCCTCAAATTCATCGGTTCATCGGTTATCGTAGGCCACCATATAAACTTCGACATCAAGATGATAAATAAAGAGATGCAGAACTGTTTCGGCTGTCAGCTTCACAACCCCTGGCTCGACACCATGCTCATATACTCCCGCTCCATCCTCAAAAAGGAGGACCACCACACCCTCGACCATCTATTCGATGTGTACAAGGTTACCTGCAACGGCAGACACACAGCCCTTGGCGATGCTCTGGCAACGGCGGAGGTTTTCACAAAGATGGTTTTCCAGGCGAATAAAACCTACGGAACCGTTAAGGAGCTTTCGGACAGCCAGAAATCCTTCGTAGGATAAATAATGTTCCCTCCACTCATGTTCGTTATACTGTTTGCCGAATAGGTGTATTGTATGTTTATATATGAGGCAGGCATTCTTCATAAGAGGGGTAAGCACAGATGGATACTTTCAAGAAAGATATTATAGACAGAATTTTCGAGCATTATACAAAGTTTTTCCTCCACCTGGCACCCCATCCGGGTCTTGTAATAGGAAACAGAGGGCTTGTGGGCGAAGAAAAGGAGAGAGGCATTGTCCTCGTGTTAGGCGAACAATCGTACAGAGACATGAGCGTCGAGGAGGAGTTCATCTCCGTGAAGATGAAGTTCGGCGGAGTTTGGGAGCAGGTTTTCATCCCTTACGAAGCGATCTCCGCCGCCTTCAACGATCCTGTCAGCCCCGAGTTCATGTTCAACTTCAAGCCTCTTCAAGAGGAGACTCCGGAGAAGGAGGAGAAGCACGAAGTTGAGAAAGAGGACAACGTTATCAAGCCGAAGTTCGGCAAGGACTAAAACCTTATTATCTCCGGCTTAACATCCTTAAATCGGGGCATTGTCATTCCGTAGTTCGCATTTATGTAAGTTGGATCGCATACAGTATACCTGTGGCCGCCGGCAAGGATATAATCACCCTCGGCATCGTTTTTGAAGCGTACGGCCGTTGCGATATGCCCGGGGTAGTCTAGCATAACAACATCAAGACCCAGAAGCTCACGCACAAGCCATGAGAAAAGTACGCTCCTGTCCTCGCAGTCCGACTCAGGATAATACATAAGCTCCTCGGGAAACATTACCTTTTCATGCCCGAACTGGTCCTGATCCGTTGCGTATTTAAACGAGGTCTGCACAAAACGCAGGATAACGTTTACCGCATCCTTCTCGTCCATATCCTTAATAAGATGCCCAAGCTGGCTTTTGAGAGGGTTCTTTGCCCATTCGGGAAGCCCTGCCCCTGCATATATACCCATATCCGCCTGGGGATGGTTTCTGAAATATTCAACGCTGTAGAGGCTGTAAGGAACGGTTATCCTGTAGTCCTTTCCTCCGTAGGAGAATTTCAGCTCCTTATTACGAAGATTTGCACCAAGCATGGGGTATCTCTTGAGGGTGAAGTCCATACCGCCCGAGGCGTCGGGGTAGCTACCTGAATACGTCTTAAGTGGGCCCACATCGTTGCTGAAACCGTCATATGAAAGGGTATAGAACCTTGTGCCCTTGTACGTAATGTAGGATACGCTGTAAAGCTTGTTGAGCGCAGGAACCATAAGATAAACGTTCCTGTCGTCGTAGCCCACCCTTGTGTTGTAGCCCGCTTTTGTGAGCATAAACCATACCAAAAGTGTTCTCGCCTGCTTGTCATCGGCTATCCGCTCCGCCGTTCTTCCGGCCAGCAGGAGAAAGCCCCAGTCGTTAAGGGCGAGTTTGTCTTTGTATGATTTAAGTGATTCCATGAGCGGTTCGTAGTCCGATGTGGCGGCATTTTTCCAGAATGCGCTGATCGACTGTTCGTTTATGGAAAGCCCCACACCTCTGCCCATACTGCTGTCGTATGGAATCTGAACCTTGTTTCCGAAGAAATCGTAGACAGCCTTCGGGCCAGTGACTGTGGGGGGAGTGTACGGTGCGGGAACGGGGGGCTTTGCGATCTCCGGTTCGGGACTAACTGGTTCGGTAACAACGGGCTCCGGAACCACAGGCTCCGCCCTGTCCGGCTCGGGAACTATGGGCTCCTCATCGGGAACATCGGCAACGGGGACATCCTCTATCTTCGGTTTCTCGATGAGCTTGTCGGGCTTTTCCGATTCCAGCTCCTCCCATTTCCCCTCGAGAAAGAGCATAAACTCACGGTCACGCTCATCCTTGAATTCCTGAAAAGCGGCCATCTCCGAACGGACAAAGTCCTCGAAGGTTTCTGCGCCTACAGTTGAAAGTGTAAGGATAAAAGCTGAAACAATAAATAAAGCAAGCCTGCCCTTCATAGTGCACCTCTCACACCCGACTAATGCGGTATGATCTATTCTATCCCATTTTTTTGATAGTTACAGGTATTATGCACTCAAAGAACAGGCCCGGGATCTATTTAAACTCTACGCCAACTATCTCGTATTCGATCTCCCCGCCGGGAGCCTGAACAATCGCTTCGTCACCAACCTTCTTGTTCACAAGGGATCTGGCAAGGGGGGACATAATGGATATGGTTCCCTGGGAGATGTTTGCTTCATCGGGGCCGACGATCTTATAGGTCTTTTGCTCCTCGGTGTCGATATTCTCAACGGTAACCGTGGCGCCGAAGATAACCTTGTCGCCGGCGAGCTTTGATACATCGATGATATCGAATCTGCCCATCTTATTCTCGAGCTCACCGATACGGGCCTCGATCATACCCTGTCTCTCTTTAGCGGCATCGTACTCGGCGTTCTCGCTGAGATCACCGTGTCCTCTGGCCTCTTCTATTGCGGCCACGACCTCACGCCTCTCAACGGTTTTAAGCCTCTCCAGCTCTTTCTTAACCTTGTCGTATCCCGCTTTTGTTATCGGAATTCTTTCCATTTCTATTCCTCCGAAAGTTTCCTACCTGTGACGAAGGAGTTAATATAGCCGTCCTTGAAGCGAATTTCAAGCTCATCCTCCAAGTGGACTTGTTTTGCTTTTTTTATCAGTCCCTTCGAAGTCTGAACCATTGCATAGCCCCGCTCCATGACCTTTTCAGGGTTCATGGCGGCCAGCTTGCCTTCTGCTACAACGAGTCTGTTTTTCCTTGTTTCACAGCTCTTTGACATCATATTACCAAGGGAGTACATAAGCCTGTCCAGCTTCGCCCTCCCCTTCTCAGCCTCATGGAGGGGCGAGCCCCCCTTTATCCTCATCTCCAGACCGGAAAGTCTGTTTTTTTCTTTATCAAGAGCCGCTTTCAGGGATGCAGGGAGTATATCAAACCCCCTGTTCACCCTTGAGCGGTATCTGTCTATAATTCTCAGCGGGCTCTTTTCACCGATCCTTGCAGTGAGCCCTGCATACCTCGCCTTCTCCGCTCCCAGAGCAGAGGTCATTGATGAAACAAGCGATTTCTCAAGATACTCAAGCCTCGAGCGTCTGTTTTGAAGTGCGTTAACCGGAGAACCCGCCGCCAGCCTTCTTCCAAGGGAATCGAGCCTCTGGGCGCTGTTCTGCATAGTGCGCTCCATGAGCTCCGAAAGCCTTCTGATACGCCTGTCCAGCTCACGTACAGCGTTTGCATACCCTTCACTCAGGACCCCTGCAGCGGCTGTGGGTGTCGCAACACGTATATCCGCCACGAAGTCACATATCGTAAAGTCACGTTCATGCCCGATGGCGGAGATACAGGGAACAGCAGTTGCCGCCATCGCTCTTGCGATCGGCTCCTCATTGAAAAGGGCAAGATCCTCCAATGAGCCCCCACCACGCATGAGAACAATCACATCGTATCTCTCTGTCATACTCCCCGCTTCTGTTACGGCTCTCGTTACCGGATTAACGGCGTCCTTCCCCTGTACGGGTACTGGCCATATATCCAGCTCAAAACGTCCACCCTCCTTGTCGGCGGTTACTATAAAGTCCTTAATAGCTGCACCTGTGGGGGATGTTATAACCGCTATGCGGGAGGGGATAGCGGGTATTTTCTGCTTACGCTCATCATCAAAGAGCCCCTCCGCCTCGAGTTTTCGCTTCATCTCCTCGAACTTCTGCCAGAAGAGCCCTACGGAGTCATACTCCAGCTTCTTTACGATAATCTGGTAATAGCCCTCAGGTTCGTAAACACGAAGCTCACCCACCGCCTGAACGGAATCGCCGTTTCTGGGCGTATAGCCACGGTTTGCCATGGCAGAGCCCTTGAACATAACAGCCTTGATCTTCGCTTTTTCGTCCTTGAGGGAGAAGTATATATGCCCCCGGGGGGAGGTTGAGAGACTGGTTATCTCGCCAGTAACAGCGACATGGCCGCTGAAGGTCCCCTCGAGGAGGCCCTTAATCGCTCCCGTTATCTCCGTTACTGTGTATTTCTGCATTTTCGTCAATAATATAAAGGTCCTCATCCGGTGAACGCATATGCAGTTCCTTCCTGATGAGAAGCTCAAGATACTCCTTGTCCTTCTTTATAAGCTCAAGCTCCTTTGAGAGCTCTTTAATCCTTACTTCCATATTATCTATGCGTCTTTCATATCCGTTTTTTATCTCTACGAGTTCACGATATTTAAGTATACCGTTGTGCCCGAAGAAGAGATACATCACAAGCGCAGTAAGCAGAGCCACATAAACAGCTGTTATCTTCATTTCTTACCCTTCTGCTCAATTATTCTCGCAGCCGAAACCTTTAAGGTGTTCGGTACATCCTTGGAGCGGGAGATATTCTCAACATCCTTCGGCATAAGCCTCCCCAAAAGCCCCATGCTTATATCAAGGGGTGTCTTCGGGTTCTGGGCCAGTGCGCTTACGATGGTATACTTCTTCATCCACTCCTTATTTAAAACAATCTCACGGATAATATGTTCACCCGTGTTCTTGTTTTTCGATATAAACTCAACCTCATCATCCGTAACCTTGGGGTTTCGGATAGCGGCTGTGGAGATCTGCTTATTCGGGCTTCTCATGAGGAGTGTCCTTGCGGACTTGTTCCCCTTCATGGCAAGCTTTATCTTCTGGGCGATGGTCATATCCTTAAGCTGGGCGTAAAGGTTCTGCTCGATCTCCTCCGCCGTTTCGCTCTGCTCCCTCCCCGCCTTCTCGCCAAGGGCATAGAGCATTGGCTCTGGAACAAAGGGGTTCTTCATAAGCCTTGCCGCCCTCCCCTCATCCTCAAGGGCAAATTCGTAGATCATACGGATCGTGTCTTCATCATTAGTGTCCACAAAGATATTAAAAAGATCCTCATCAAGGGGAACAACGGTGAGCAGAGCCTTTGTGAAACCCTCCACATTCTTCATCATCCGTATAAGATAAACAAGGGTTTCCCCCTGAAAAAGGGGATCCTCGGCCAGAGGGACAAAGAGAACCTTCCTCTCCTTGAGCCAGCGAAAAAGGGGTTTGAGAAGATTCCGCCTCTTCTCCAGAACCCAGTATACCCAGAGAGGCTCGTCCCCTTCGGGTACGGAGGAGGAGACAAATACCTCTTCCACCTTTTCATCGGGGAGGGTTCCGTCTAAGAATGAATCGGTCAGTCCGCTTCCTGTTCGGGATTTAAGCTCTTCCAACGATTTAGGTTCTCCGGTTATTATTATATCTAGGTTATTCTAACACATGAGAGGCAGCTTTCAAATTCGTGTGAGTCAAATTAAAAGTATATAAAACAAAAGCGGCTCCTTATAGAAAAGAACCGCCTGAACTACAGCATATTCGGTATTGTAAAGACAGACCTAGACCATCTCGATCTCTTCGATCTCCTCGGAAGGCTCAATGGTGGAAATGGCATGCTTATAGATCATCTTCTGGGATTCATCCTTAAGGATGATAACGAAGTTGTCAAAGCCCTTAACAAGCCCCTCAATCTTAACGCCGTTAACGAGATATACCGTTACGGGCACTCTCCGCTTTCTGATATGGTTTAGAAAAACATCTTGAATATTTACCTTTTTACTCATCAAAACGCCCCCGAAATAATAAGTGAATCTTTAACTAGTGAATATAACTGGTGTAGTAATCTTTTGCAAGTTAATCCTAATTATTTATACCCATTATTATATCAATATTCGAGCTGTCACCCGCAGGCAGAGGATAAACATCCATCCGCTTAAACCACGTAACCTGCCTTTTGGCAAAATTTCTGGTTTTTTTCTTAATCTCCTCAACAACAAAATCTTTTTCCAGATCACCGGCAAGCATTGAGGCTATCTCACGGTATCCTATCGCCTTGAAGGAATCGAGCTCGGAATGATAGCCCATGTCAAGAATACCCTTAACCTCCGCCTCCCAGCCGGCATCGAACATCCTGTCCACCCTTTCCTCAATACGGGCGTACATCCTCTTCCGATCGTCACTCAGCATGAAAACATCATATTCGAAGGCCCCCTTGCGGTGGAACTCTCTCTGGGCATCACGAACATTCATCCCGCAGTTCTCGTTTATCTCAAGACCACGGATAATCCTTGTAACATCGGCAGGCTCCACCCTTTCGGCAAAGCCCGGATCTATAGAGGCGAGCCTTGCATGCACAGTTTCAGAGCCCTTCTCCTCTATCTCACTGCGTATACTCTCCCGAAGCTCGTCATCCCTGCCCGGTCCGGTGAATATCCCCTTTATGAGTGTTTCAGCATAAAGCCCTGTACCGCCAGCGATTATCGGCTTTTTCCCCCGATTCAGAATATCGGTTATACACCTCTCTGCGTTTTCGAAGAAATCGCCTGCAGAGTATGTTTCCGAAGGGTCGAGTATATCGATGAGATGATGAGAGATCCCTCTGCGTTCCTCCATGGAGGGTTTTGCAGTGCCGATATCCATATACCTGTAAACCTGATAGGCATCGGCGCTGATAATCTCGCCGTCTATTCTATCCGCAAGCTCCAGAGCAAGCTCGGTTTTTCCCGTGGCGGTGGGGCCTGTTATTATCGGTATCCTCATCTGCCGAACTTCCTGAAGAAGAAATCCTTCTCCATATTAAACATTATCGGCCTGCCGTGGGGGCATGTGGAGGGGTTTGAGGTTTGCAGAAGCTCGGTTACTATCTTATCCATCTCAGCAGGGGTAAGCTTCTCACCCGCCTTAACGGCGCATTTGCAGGACATGGTAAGCACCCTCGCATCCGCATCATGCCCGGGGGTATCGTCATTCATCTCGGCAAGCATCTGGCGTATCTCCTTCTCGATATCCATACGGAGCATATCCGCCGGAACACGGGAGATCTTAAGCGCACCGCCGAAGGGCTCTATGTCAAAACCGAACTCGGAGAGTGCATCGCTGTTCTTCTCCGCCGTGTCTATCTCCTCGGCGTCCGCCTCGAAAGCTATGGGCTCGATAAGCACGACGGTGGGTATGTTCATCTTGCGCTCATTCAGAAAACGCTCATAAAGCACACGCTCATGGGCGACATGCTGGTCGATAAACACCGCCTCACCCTTGTCGTTCTCGCAGACGATGACCGAATCGAAGAGCTGTCCCACAATCCTGTAGCCGGATACGGAGGAACTAACCCGTTCCCCCCTGCTGTCACTTATGGCATAGGGGGTGTTGCGCACCTCTTCCTCGGTTTCGAAGACGCTTCGCATATCAAAGCCCCCCGATAAATATTTATCGGAAGGGGGCTTTTCTCCGCTAAAAGGTCGAGGGCTCTCTCTAACAGGCTCCCTCGCCTCAGCGGTTTTTGTGGCCTCACGGGTGTAGTCATAATCCTGCTGTTTCGGATTTTCTGTTTCGGTGAGGCTCACTTCGGCACCTTTCTTAACCGTATCGTGGATCAGGGAGTAGATATCCCGTGCATTGATAAGCTTAACAACCGATTTAGCTGGATGGACATTGGCATCCACATCCTCGGGGAGGGTGTGCAGGTCAATGGCCGCGGCCGGAAAACGGTTCTCGGGGATAAGCCTGTGGTAGGCTCTTGTTACGGCGTGGATCATGGACTGGTCCTTAACAAGCCTGCCGTTAACACAGAAGAGCACAGCATCACGCCTGTATCGCTGAACGGAGGGGAGGCTCACTGCACCCCGTATCCTGACGCCGCCGTACTCACCCTCAGCCTCGGCAAGCTCCCTTGTGGACAGGGATTCCCTCGCACGATCGATGAAGGGTGTTCCCCGCATTACGGTGAAGTTCTCCCGTCCGTTGGTGCGAAGGATGAAGGAAACCCCCTCGTGGAATATGCTGAACTGTTTAATGAATTTGGTTATCTCCCGCTCAAGGGCCGTTGAGCCGGAGAAGAATTTGAGCCTTGCGGGAACGTTGGAGAAGAGATCCCTCACGGTGACGGCGGTTCCGTCTATGGGAGGAGCTGGACGAAGGGGCTGTTTCTCGCCGAACTTAACACGAAGCTCGGCTCCGGAGTGCCCTTTTCTGGCTGATTTTATACTGAAATCGCTGACAGAGGAGATAGCCGCAAGCGCCTCACCCCGAAAGCCGAAGCTGGCTATGCGGTATACATCATCAATGGTGCTTACCTTGCTGGTGGCGAAGCGGTCTACTGCGCTTTCGAGATCATTGGGAAGTATCCCTTTTCCGTTATCTGTCACACGGATAAGCCCCAGACCGCCGTCCTCGATCTCTATGGTGATGTGGTCAGCATCCGCATCAAGGGCGTTTTCCACAAGCTCCTTCACTGCATTGAGAGGCTTCTCAACGACCTCGCCCGCAGCAACTTTATTGGAGACGCTTTCGGGAAGGTGTATTATCTCCTTCATTATTCGGAGAAAACACCCATGGAGCGGAACTTCTCGTACCTCTGCTCAAAGAGCTGTTCAGGTGAAAGAGCCTTGAGTTCCTTGAGGTCTTTGGCTATTGCAGACTTAACCCTGTAGGCGGTTTCGTGATGGTTTCTGTGAGCCCCGCCGAGGGGTTCCTCTATGATTTCATCGATAATCTTAAGTTCTTTCAGGTCCGCGGCGGTGAGTTTCAGTGCCTCAGCGGCCTTGCCGGAGTATGCCGCATCCTTCCAAAGGATAGATGCACACCCTTCGGGGCTGATAACTGCATAGGTGGAATGCTCGAGCATAAGGACACGGTTACCCATGGCGATGGCGAGTGCGCCTCCGCTTCCCCCTTCACCGGCTATTACGGTAATCATAGGAACGGTGAGTCCCGCCATAACCATAAGGCTTCTGGCGATGGCCTCCGCCTGCCCCCTCTCCTCAGCTTCGATGCCGGGGTATGCTCCGGGGGTATCCACGAAGGTGATAACAGGCCTGTTGAACCGCTCGGCGAGGTCAAACATCCTCTGGGCCTTTCTGTAGCCGTCGGGGTTTGCCATGCCGAAGTTGCGGTGGATATTCTCCTTGGTGTTGCGCCCCTTCTGGTGGCCGATAACCATCACAGGCTCATCCTCGAACTTCGCCATGCCGCAGACGATTGCGGGATCGTCCCTGTAGAGCCTGTCGCCGTGGAGCTCGAGGAAGTCATCACACATAAGGTTGATGTAGTCCAGCGTGTACGGACGCTCGGGGTGCCTCGCAACGAGGAGCTTCTGGGCGGGGGTGAGTCTCTGATAAACGTTGGCCTTCATCTTGTCCAGCTTCCGCTCCAGAGATTCCATCTCCTTCTGCATATCCTCATCGGTTAGGGAGGACATAGTTTTCAGCTCTGCGATCTTGTTCTCTATCTCAATAATAGGAGCTTCGAATTCAAGGGGGGCTGCCATTATTCACCTCTACTGTTGATCCGGACCTTATAAAAAAATAGCCCATATGTGTCATATACTAGGCTTTATTTGGGCTCTTGTTCAAGTAAAAAAATTAAGAAAGGGGGCAGAAAGCCCCCCTGACTTGCTTATTTAAATGATTCTATCGCTTTGTCGTACATATCTGTTTTGTATCCGCCAACGAGTTTTCCGTTGAAGAAGAGAGCGGGTGTTCCTCTAACGCCAAGCTCCTGCCCCCTCTTGCTCTGGTTGAGAACTTTCTGCTTAAGCTCCTCGCTGTTCACGAGCTCCTTAAACTTCTCGGGGTTGTCGGTCTTAGCTGCGAAGTGCTCTATGATCTCTTCGTCGGGCTTCTTGTCGAACTGCTTTGTGGTGCTGTAAAGCTCGTCGTAGAAGTTTGCACCAGTTTGAACACCAGCTTCGAATACCCTTGCATAAAGCTCCGCCTTCTCGTGGAACGAGAGGGGGAAATGCATGAAGTAGATCGCAACATCCTCACCCTGAAGCCTCTGCTTAAGATACTCATGTGCCTTTCTGCAGTAGGGGCACTGGAAGTCGCTCACTTCAACTATAACATTCTTCGCATCCTTGCTTCCGTATGCAAGGGAGAGGTTGGATGTGTCTATATCAACGTTCTCTGCATGCATGAACATGAGAGTATCCTTAAGCCCCTGGCCGGTGGCTACGCTTGTGAGGTCGGGCATAAGATACTCACCGTTGGAGAACACATACTGCTCCTGGGTTTTGCCTGTGTTTGTGTCGGTGAAGGTGATCTTTACGAACTTGATATCCTCAAGCCCCTCCACAGCTGAAATAACCTCAGCTCCGAAGGTAACGCCTTCCATCTGCTTGTTTGCAAAGAACTTGGCAAGATTATCGTTAAGCTGCTGCTGAACAGAAGCGGTGTTGTCCTTCTTTTCAACTACCGGCTTGTCGGCTGCGGCGGTTTCCTTCTCATTTCCTTTGTCGTTTGAAGCTCCGCAGGCTGCAATAGCAAGAGCCAGCGTTAGAATCAGTGCGAGTTTCCTCATTAACAATTCCTCCAAAAATAGTAGTCTTTATCTAGACAGCAAAAGCTACCACATGTTCTGAAAAAAGACAATCGACAGCTTGTTTAAAGGAACTTGATTATCCGCATGATTGGTGTTATGTATTTTGTTCCTTAAAAGAACTGAACAGAGGTGCTCAGATATGGATTACAAAGGCACATTGAATCTGCCGAAAACCAGCTTCCCGATGAAGGCGAACCTTTCCCAGAGAGAGCCCGAAAGGCTTAACAGATGGGATGAAATTAACGCCTACGATAAGATTATGCAGAGCCGTAAGGAGAGCGAGCGCTATGTTCTCCACGATGGCCCCCCCTATGCCAACGGCCATATCCATATCGGACACGCCCTCAATAAGATCCTCAAGGACTTCGTTGTTAAGCTTAAAACCTTCGAAGGGTTCCAGACCCCCTACGTTCCCGGATGGGACTGCCACGGTCTTCCCATCGAGCATCAGGTGGACAAGAAGCTCGGCAAGAAGAAGCATGATATGACCAAGGCGGAGATAAGAAAGCAGTGCCGTGATTATGCCATGAAGTTCATCGACATCCAGAGGGATGAGTTCAAGCGCTTCGGCGGCTTTGGCGACTGGGAAAACCCCTACGTAACCATGGACTACGTATACGAGGCAAAGACCCTTGAGGAGCTTTACCGCTTCTTCGAAAACGGCGGAGTATACAAAGGGAGCAAGCCCGTTTACTGGTGCACCAGCTGTGTTACAGCTCTGGCCGAGGCGGAGGTTGAATACGATGACCACACATCCATATCAGTATATGTAAAGTTCAAAGCGGATGAGAAACTGGCGGAGATGCTCGGCACACCGGCAAGTGTTGTTATATGGACAACCACACCCTGGACACTCCCCGCAAACCTCGGCGTTGCCGTTCACCCCGATTTCAACTACTCCCTTATCAAGGTGAAGGAAACGGAGAACGGGAACCTTGAGGCCGGTGAACACATACTTATAGCCGAAGACCTCGCCGAGAAGATGACGGCGGAGTTCAGGATAACAGACTACGAAACGGTAAAGATATATAAGGGTACGGAGCTTGAGAACTTCAAAGCGAAGCACCCCTTCTACGACAGGGAATCCCTCATAATCCTCGGTGATCACGTAACCCTCGAGCAGGGTACCGGACTTGTACACACAGCCCCCGGCCACGGTCAGGAGGACTACGCCGTGGGAAGGGAGTACGGCCTTGAGGTGTACAACCCCGTTGATGATTACGGCAAGTTCAAGAATGATGTGGAGCTCTTCGGCGGCGAGCATATAAACAAGGCGAACCCGAGGATAGTTGAGCACATGCAGGAGAACGGAAGCCTCCTCTCCAGCGGTGAGATACACCACTCCTACCCCCACTGCTGGCGATGCAAGAAGCCCGTTATCTTCCGTGCCACACCCCAGTGGTTCATCAGCATGGAGACAAACGACCTCCGCAAGAAGGCCCTTGAGGAGATAAACCGTGTTCAGTGGTACCCCGCATGGGGTCAGAACAGGATAACATCGATGATAGAGAACCGCCCCGACTGGTGTATATCACGCCAGAGAACGTGGGGTGTTCCCATAGCAGTATTCCTCTGCGAACAGTGCGAAGAGATACACCTCCCCGAGGATATCAGAAGAAAGGTACTCGAAGAATTCCGGCTGAACGGAGCGGATGTATGGTTCGAAAAAGAGGTGGAGGAATTCATCCCCGCAGGAACCAAATGCTCCAAATGCGGCCATGACAAGTTCAAGAAAGAGACCGACATCCTCGATGTATGGTTCGATTCCGGCGTATCCCACTCCGCAGTGTGCGAAGAGCGGGAGGAGCTCGGGTGGCCTGTAAACATGTACCTGGAAGGAAGCGACCAGCACAGGGGATGGTTCCACAGTACGCTCCTCGAATCGGTGGGCACCAGAGGAAGGGCTCCATATGATGAGATACTCACCCACGGCTTTGTTGTGGACGGAAAAGGGCGCAAGATGTCCAAGTCCTCCGGCAACGTTGTGGCTCCCGATGAGATAATTAAGAAATACGGTGCTGAGGTTCTCCGCCTCTGGGTATCCGCAGAGGATTACTCCGAGGATATAAGGATATCCCAGGATATCATAAACCGCCTAGTGGAGTCATACAGGAAGGTAAGAAACACTGCACGCTACATCCTCGGCAACATAGACGACTTTAACCCCGATGAGGATATGGTAGATTTCGAAAAACTCATCGACCTTGATAAATACATACTGATCAGATGGCAGGCGGTGAAGAAGCGTATATATGATGCTTACAAGAAGTACCAGTTCCATACCTTCTACCACGCCTTCCTGAATTTCTGCATCAGCGATTTGAGCAACTTCTACTTCGCAATCATAAAGGACAGGCTCTACTCCTACAAGGCGGACAGTCTCATGAGACGCTCAGCCCAGACCGTTCTCTTCACCCTGGCAAAGGAGATGAGCATAGTGATGGCTCCCGTACTCTCCTTCACGGCGGACGAGATATGGGAGTTCACCCCCGAATACTCCGGCAAGTGCGAACTGGTGTTCCAGGAGATATTCCCTGAGGTTAAGGACTTCTCCTCAGCAAACCTTGAGGCGAAGTGGGCAAGGATACTTGAGATACGAAAGGATATAAACAAGGCGCTTGAGAACGCCAGGGCGGAGAAGACCATAGGCCATCCCCTCGATGCAAAGGTTATCGTAGGGCTTAACGAGAAGGATATGGAAGTGATGAAGGCGGACGAGGGGATCGAGAAGATCTTCGTAGTATCCGAGCTTGAGATCAAGCCCCTTGCGGAAGTGGCGGGACACACCTCCGAGGATGGACAGGTTCGTGTTGCCGTTACCCCGTCTGCACACGAAAAGTGTGAAAGATGCTGGGTCCGCTCCGAAACCATAGGCGAGGACAGCGAACACCCGACCATATGTTCAAGGTGTGCTGAGGCCGTAAAGTAAGATGAGGAAAAAGCTGATTACCCTTTTCACGGTTATCCTCATCCTGGATCAGGCAACCAAGGTTTTCGTCAAGGAGACGATGCACCTTCACCAGAGCATCGAGGTTATCCCGGGGCTTTTCAATATCACATATATACTCAACCCGGGGGCGGCTTTCGGTTTCCTTGCGAAGCTGAACGAGTCCTACAGGCAGATCTTCTTTGTCCTTGTTACGATTGCAGCGGTCTTCGCTGTGCTTTATCTGCTGTACAAAGAGTACGATAACAGGCTAAGAGCCTTTTCATACACGCTTATTCTAACCGGTGCGTGCGGTAATCTTATAGACAGGATTTACATCGGTAAGGTTGTGGACTTTCTGGACTTTTACGTGTCCAGGTACCACTGGCCCGCCTTTAATATTGCGGACAGTGCTATAACAGTCGGGATCACCATACTGCTTATGGATCTCATCCTAGAGAAAAGGGGAAAACAGATATGACCTTAACACCAAAAACAGCCCTCATCAGTGTATCTGACAAAACAGGCGTTGCTGACTTCGCCGCAAAGCTTGCCGAAAGGGGAGTGAAGATAATCTCCACCGGTGGTACAGCAAAGCTTCTTCGTGAGAGCGGGATCGACATAGTCGAAATCGGCGATTTCACAGGCTTTCCCGAGATGCTGGACGGACGTGTGAAGACTCTTCATCCGAGAGTGCACGGCGGAATCCTGAATATCAGAGACAACGAAGAGCACAGAGCCACCATGAAGGAACACGGCATGGACGATATCGACATGGTGGTCGTGAACCTCTATCCCTTCGAGAAAACAGTCGAGAAGGAGGGGGTTGAGCTGGACGAGGTCATCGAAAACATAGACATCGGCGGCCCCTCCATGGTGCGCAGTGCGGCGAAGAACCACAAGTTTGTTAACATCGTTGTGGACACTGCGGACTACGAAAGGGTCATTGCAGAAATGGACAACGGCGGAACCACCCTCGAAACGAGGCGTGACCTAGCCAGAAAGGCATACAGCCATACAGCCCTCTACGACAGTATAATCGCAAACTACTTCAACAGGCTCCTCGATGTGAAGTTCCCCGAGGAATTCACCCTCCCCGCAAGGAAGAAGCAGTCGATGCGCTACGGCGAAAACCCCCATCAGGATTCAGCCTTCTACACCCACCCCCTTATCAAAGAGGCGGGCGTTTCCACAGGGGAACAGCTTCAAGGTAAGGAGCTCTCCTTCAACAACATCGTAGACATCAATGCGGCGGCGGAGATCATTAAGGAGTTCGCAGAGCCCGCAGTTACTATCATAAAGCACACCAACCCCTGCGGTACTGCCGTAGCAGAGGATGTATCAACGGCATATGACCTCGCCTTTGAGTGCGACCCCGTAAGTGCCTTCGGCGGCATTGTGGGCGTTAACAGAGAGGTGGGGGCTGACCTTGCAGAGAAGCTCGCCAAGATCTTCCTTGAGGTTGTTGTGGCCCCATCATTCAGTGCAGAGGCAAAGGAGATACTCTCCGCCAAGAAGAACCTCCGCCTCATCGAACTCGGGGAGCTTGACGGATACCGTGACCCCGAGCTTGAGATGAAGAAGGTAACCGGCGGAATCCTCCTTCAGGATCGTGACCTCCACGTCTTCGAGGACATCATGGAGCTCAACGTTCCCACAAAACGCAAACCCACCGAGAGCGAATACAAATCCCTCGCCTTCGCATGGAAGGTTGCAAAGCACGTTAAGTCCAACGCAATAATATACGCCAACGAGAACCAGTCCATCGGAGTTGGAGCCGGCCAGATGAGCCGTGTGGATTCCTCAAAGATAGCCGCCAGCAAGGCGCAGAAGCCTCTTAAAGGAACCGTTATGGCCTCCGATGCCTTCTTCCCCTTCCGTGACAGCGTTGATGAAGCGGCGGCAAACGGTATAACCGCCATCATATCACCCGGAGGATCTATCAGGGATGAAGAGGTTATAGAGGCGGCGGACGAACACGGCATAGCCATGGTGTTCACCGGCATAAGACACTTCAAGCATTAATACAGGGTAAACCTATGAAAGTTTTGGTAATTGGCGGCGGGGGACGTGAACACGCCCTCGCCTGGAAGATAGCCTCTGAGAAGGATGTGGAGAAGGTGTATGTAGCACCCGGAAACGGCGGAACCGCCGTTGAGGAGAAGTGCGAGAACATCGACATCAAAGGAAACGAGGCTCTTGCCGCCTTCGCAAAGGAGAACGGCATAGACCTCACCGTAGTCGGCCCCGAAGACCCCCTCGCCTCCGGAGTTGTGGACGTATTCGAGAATGAGGGGCTCAGGATCTTCGGCCCACGCAAGGATGCAGCCAGGATAGAGGCGAGCAAGGCCTTTGCAAAGGAGATTATGGTCGCCGCTGGGATACCCACAGCTTATTACGGTGAATTCACCGACTACGACTCTGCCATAGCCTATGTAAAAGAGAGGGGAGCACCCATAGTTGTCAAAGCGGACGGACTCGCCGCCGGCAAAGGGGTTACCGTTGCGTTCACAGAGGCAGAGGCGGAAGCCGCATTGAAGGATATATTCCATGAAAACGTCTTCGGCGAAGCTGGAAGCAGTGTCGTAATCGAGGAGTTCCTTGACGGCGAGGAGGCGAGCTACCTTGCATTCACCGACGGAAAGACCGTTCTTCCCATGGTATCAAGCCAGGACCATAAACCCGTTTTCGATAACGATAAAGGCCCCAATACCGGCGGTATGGGAGCATACTCCCCCGCTCCTGTGGTTACGGACGAGATCTTCGATTACGCCACGGAGAAGATTGCATATCCGCTCATACAGGAGATGCAGAGACGTGGTATAACATACAAGGGAATCATATACGCCGGCCTGATGGTAACCGGTGATGGGGTTAAGGTACTGGAATTCAACTGCCGCTTCGGCGATCCGGAGACCCAGCCGGTTCTCTCAAGGATGGATTCACCCATAACCCCCATATTCGAGGCATGTATAGACGAAACCCTCAACAAAGCTGAGCTTATATGGAGCAGTGAACCCACCGTATGCGTTGTTGTGGCATCCGAAGGATACCCCTCCTCATACGAGAAAGGGCGGCCCATAACCGGCCTTGATGATGCAAACAGCATCGAAGGGGTCAAGGTTTTCCATGCGGGAACAGCATTGAAGGACGCAAAGATAGTCAACTCCGGCGGAAGGGTCCTCGGCGTTACAGCAAGAGGTCAGGAGCTTGGAGAGACGATAGAAAATGCCTATAAAGCTGTTGAACGGATACAGCTCCAGGGTATGCATTACAGAAAGGATATCGGGGCAAAGGCCCTCAGGAGGTTGAAGGGATGAGTAAGGTAGGAATCATTATGGGAAGCAAGTCCGATCTCGGGGTTGCTGAAACAGCTATCAACATTCTTGATGAATTTGAGATACCCTATGAGGTTATCGTCTCCAGTGCGCACAGGACACCCGAAAGAACAGGTGAATGGTCCAGAAACGCCCAGAAGAACGGTTTCTCCGTTATTATAGCCATCGCAGGCGCAGCCGCTCACCTTGCTGGTGTCGTGGCGAGTGAAACCAATCTCCCCGTAATCGCAGTGCCCGTTTCTGCAACGAGCCTCGGCGGTATCGATGCTCTTCTCTCCATGGTACAGATGCCCGGCGGAATCCCCGTCGCCACCATGGCCATAGGAAGCGCAGGCGCTAAGAATGCGGCTATCTTCTCCGCACAGATCCTCGCCGTTGACAACTACGACATCCAGGCAAGGCTCAAGAGCTACCGTGAAAACATGAGGGACAAGGTTTACAGTGCCAACGAAGAGGTCCAGAATATGCTCGAAGCAAGAAAGCAGGATGCTGGTTCTTAAGGCGAACAAAGAGAACTCAATACATATTTTCAGGATGGCGGGTGAGCTTAACGAGCCCGTCATTTTTCCCACCGACACCATCTACGGCATCGGTGCGCCCGTTACCGACATCGAAGCTAACAGAAAGGTATACGAGGCCAAAGGAAGGGAACGTAACAAGCCCTTCCCCGTCCTTGCAGGCAGTATCGAGCAGGTGCAGTCTCTTATCAGAGGCCCCATCCACGAATACGCATACAAAGTCTGGCCCGGCCCTGTTACCCTCATAATGAACGCCGCAGAGGGGCTCGCCCCCGAGCTTGTAAAAGATATGAAGATCGCTGTTCGTGTACCGGCGGATGAGGATCTTAGAGAGCTACTGCTGAGCATAGGTGCACCAGTTTCAGCCACCAGTGCAAACCTTTCCGGCAAGGACTATTCACCGTATATAACCAATATTATCAGAGACTTTAAAAATTCGATCAAGTTCATACTGAACGCCGGTTCCCAAAGCGGAGAGCCCTCCGCCATCGTTGACTTAACCGAAGAATACCCGAAAATTCTACGTGGAACCCCTGAACATCAGCCTTGACAAGAAAGGGGCTTGTGATATTGTTTTTATCAGCATAATAAGTGTCAAGGAGTGTTATTATGAAGAAAATGATTATGGGCGTTTTACTCGTCTGTCTTACTGCAATGATAGCATTTGCAGCTGCCGGCCCCGACAAAGTAGACCTTTCTAAGTGGGTTGACGGCAAGCCCAGCAAAAAGGCAGTTGAGTTCCCCCACGCCTTCCACCAGGAAAAGAACGAATGTACTGAGTGCCACATGAACGCAGACGGCGGTCCCCTCAAGAGCATCAAAACTGGTAAAGAGATAAGCTTCGACGGAGCTATCAAGCCCAGAAAGATGTCCAACGATGCTCATAAAGAGTTCTGCTGGGAATGCCATCAGGAAAAGAAGGTACCCGGCGGAAAATCATGCTCTAAGTGCCACTAAGCACCAGGGCTAAACTGAATAAGAAACACCAGAGGCTCCCTTTGCGGGAGCCTTTTTTTATTTGAATGTAAGCTCCGGTTCAACTTCCTCAAAGGGCTCAAGCTGGGCGAGTTGTTCCCCGATACAAGGATCATCAAGCCATTCATCCGCCCTTTTCAGCAGTGCCTTTGCCTGCCCCGCATACCTCAGAGCCTCCTCTTCATCATCGATCTCCTTTGCCTTTTTGATAAGCCTCAGGGCATGACAGCTGAGGCTCTGACACATAAAACGTATCTGCTTGCTCTTATCTATCTTCATGGCAAAACGGATAACAAATGAAGCCACAAGGAGATAGCCTATCCAAAGGAAAATATTAAAAGGAAGAGTTATCATATAGACAGTGGACATTATGAGGGCTGTCATAACCATAGCAACAGTCAGTCCGGGAACGCCCACAAAAAAAACAGGGACATTGTCCTCCCCATCGGACTTATAGTACTTAAAGGGGCGAAAGGAGCTTCCCTTGTTCTGCTGTTTCACATTCTTCTCGCAGAGGGTCTCCAGAGATTCGATAATCTTAATATCAGCTGTTTTCATGGCCTACCTCAACTTTTCTCGAAAGAATATCCTATAGAACGCAGAACCTGAAATCAACTGTTAATAGCTGTGCTAGAACCAGAAGACTATGTCAACTGGTCATAAAGATTGTCCATCGGCCTGAATCAGCGCATACCGCAGTCTTATCAATAGCTGTTGCAAGTGATAAAATGTGAATATTCTGAAGATGCTCTTAGAGCTTAACCAATATTTTACACATATACTCAATAATACAGGTTATTAAAATTTAAAATGTTAAGTTATTTTAACCCAAAGTGAATTACTGAATCCTATCTATTCTCTTGGTTATCACAAATTATAAACTCCTGAAACAAGTGAACTATTTTTCTCATGTATATAAAAAGCATTCAGATATTGCATACAGTGTTTTTTAATATTGAATATACCTATATTTCATGTTAAATAAAAAATTGCAAAAATAGAAAATAATTTTAAATTAGGAATATAGGTTAACTGGTATTACCATTCCGGCAAAGGCGTGTTTGACGGAGACTAAAAAGAAATAAATAATTTGAACGTACTTCATTAGCTCTTGAGGGTAAAAAAAATGAGTGTGAAACTTAAAGTAACAGCGTCCTACCTGATTATAGCACTTATAATCGTGGTCCTTGCTGTGGGCTTCATCACCTCCAGCAAAAGAATCGGCAGCTTCATTAACGGCAATCTTACCTATCTGATCGAAAACAGAAGCGCCATCAACGAACTCAACAGCGAGTTCACCCACATCGTTCTCCTGCTTAAAAACATTATACATACAGAGGAGCTTGAAGAGGCCCAAAGTATGCAGGCTGAGGTACAGAAAGATCTCAACAGTCTGGACAAAAAGGTTCAAAAGCAGGTTGAGAACGACTCGATGTGCCAGGAAATCAAGAACGTTGCAAAGCTTCAAAAGAGCCTTAAGAGCGAAATCGATCTTCTCTTTAACGCAAAGCTGCAGGCAATAAGAACAGATAGCCGCATGGAAGAACTCTTTGCCGAACTTGATAACCTATACCGTCAAAATAAGGGCAGGATCATCGTTGTAAAAACCACACTCAAGAACAACCCTGAGCTCCGTGATGAATATATGTTTATGGATCTTCTCATGGAGGACACGCTTGAAATCAAAATCTATGCAAACCAGCTCGTTGGTGCAACGGATATGGAGACCATTGAGGATTCATACCTAAGCCTCAAGAGTTACTCCAACGCCTTTGAAGCAAAAGCAGAAATACTCACAAACGGCGGCTCCTATAAAAACATAAGCTACCAGCCCCTGCAGGGCAAACTCGCAACATCCAGCCTAAAGGTGCTTCGTGATAATAATGCAGAGATCCAGAATATCATAGAAGAGCTCGATCAGGCAGCAATACAGTCCTACGAAACATCTGAAAAGCTTCTGGTAAGCATAGAGAAGATTGAGAACACACTTACCAAAACCACTAAAACATTCGATAACCTTCTTAAGCTTTCAGAAAGGAATATGGGCGAAGGTATCTCAGACATTAATGATCTAATGAGGAAAACAAACCTCACAACCTTCGGACTCGTTGCTGCTGCGATTATCCTTTCTATAATCATCGGGCTCTATTCATCCAGAAAGATAAGCGAGCCCCTCGTTGCCATAAACCGCATTGCAGAAGCTATCAAGCATGGAGATCTCACCGTTGAGGATATCACTTTCCACTCGAATGATGAGTTCGGCTCACTCACCGATTCAGTAAATGAGATGAAGACAAACCTCAAAGGGCTTGTATTCAATGTTAAGCAGATATCAGAATACATCAGCTCCAATGCGGACAGCACCTATCATCATATGCAGAGCATGAGTAACAACCTCTCCATGATAAACTCCGATCTCGCAAGCACTGCAGCCAGTACTGAACAGCTCTCTGCAAGCTCCAGCGAGATTGTCGAAAGTGTAAATAGCGGTATACAGCAGGTTCAGTCCACAAAGGAGCTTGTAATCGAAGGAAACGATAAGCTTCAGGGAACCGTTAACCAGATAAACAATATTGCATCAAACCTTTCCGGTGTTGCAGGGAATCTGGATGAACTGAACAAGGCCAGCGAATCGATCAGCAACATCATCGGAATCATCGTAGATATCGCCGAGCAGACAAACCTCCTCGCACTCAACGCCGCCATCGAAGCCGCAAGAGCGGGCGAAGCCGGAAGAGGATTCGCCGTTGTTGCAGACGAAGTTCGCAAGCTCGCCGAAAAGACGGGACAGTCTATCCAAGAGATCTCCTCCATGGTTAAAACTATACAGGACAACGTGGGCAACGTTGTTGGTACCGTTCATCAAGGCATCGAGGACGTTGAAAAGGGTTCAAAGGCCATCACCAGCGTCGGCGACAACTTCGGCGAAGTTGCAGAGCAGATGGAGGTTACAACCCAGTCTGTGGAGCCTATCATAGGCATTATGGAGCAGCAGAACGAAGCTATCATGACCATCTCAACAACGGTAACAAACCTGAGCCAGAACTCAGAGCAGGGACAGGAGAGCGTTGAGGAGATTAATACCATGACGAAGAAACTGGAGGATCTTTCCGAAGAACTTGCTGATGCAATTTCTAAATTCAAAGTGTAGTATGGTGCATGGCACACGAACTTGTTAAACTTGAGAAACTGACCAAAACATATAGATCCTTCGAGGGACTTTTTAAAGGCTCGGGCACCGGCTTCAACGCCGTTGACCGGGCCGATCTTTTATTAACCGAAGGTATGCGTCTGGGAATCGTCGGCGAATCTGGAAGCGGCAAAACAACCCTTGCAAAGATGCTCTGCGACCTCACACCCCCCACCGAAGGGCATGTTCTATACAAAGGAAGGGATATCCACAGCGATCCTTCCATCTATGACGAGTACCGCAAAAACGTACAGATGGTATTTCAGGACCCTTTCTCCAGCCTTAACCCAAAGCTAACCATAGGCTCCGCCCTCTCCGACGGGGTGGCAAAGCATATTACACAGGATAAAGCTGAAATACGGGACAGATGCGTATCCATCATGGAGATGGTAGGGCTGGAGGAGGAACACCTTGAACGCTACCCCCACGAATTCTCCGGCGGACAGAGGCAGAGGATAAGTATTGCAAGGGCTTTGAGCCTTGAGCCGAAGGTGCTTGTGGCGGATGAACCTGTAAGCTCCCTTGATGTCTCCGTTCAGGCGCAGATACTTAATCTGTTGAAAAAATTGTGCGAAGAAAATAGTATAACACTTGTGCTTATCTCCCATGACATTGCCGTCGTCTCCTACCTGTGTGGAGATATGATAGTTATGAAGGACGGTATCATCGTCGAGAGGGGCAAAACTGCAGAGATAATAGCCAACCCAGCAGAGGAATACACCAGAACCCTGCTGGAGGCCTGCGTTATCTAAGAGAGAGGAAAGGATGCTTAAGCTCTATAATTCACTCACCAAACAGAAAGAGGATTTCACCCCCCATTCAGATAAAAATGTAAACATGTACGTCTGCGGCGTTACGGTGTATGACTTCTGCCATATCGGGCACGCAAGAAGCTCTGTGGTTTTCGATGTTATCAGGCGTTACATGCTGTATTCCGGCTACAACGTAAATTTCGTGAAAAACTTCACCGACATCGACGACAAGATCATCAAGAGAAGCGGCGAAACGGGGATGGACTGGCGGGATCTAACAAAGAAATATATCGATGAACACGACCAGGATATGACCTCTCTCGGAATCCTCCCCCCAACCCACACACCAAAAGCTACCGACTTCATCGATGAGATGATCACCATGTGCCAAACCCTTATCGAAAGAGGACACGCCTATGAAGCGGACGGCGATATATACTTCCGTGTAAACAGCTTTGAGGGGTACGGCAAGCTCTCCGGCAGAAGCCTGGACGAGATGCTCGCCGGAGCAAGGGTCGAGGTGAGCGATAAGAAGGAGAACCCCTACGATTTCGTTCTATGGAAGGCTTCCAAAGAGGGTGAACCAAGCTGGGATAGCCCGTGGGGCCCGGGAAGACCCGGATGGCATATCGAATGCAGCGTTATGAGTGAAAAGATACTCGGCCTCCCCTTCGATATCCACGGAGGCGGACGTGATCTCATATTCCCCCACCATGAAAACGAGATTGCCCAATCCGAGGCATATTCAGGCAATGACTTTGTAAAATATTGGATGCACAACGGTTTCGTGAACATAAATGAGGAGAAGATGTCCAAGTCACTCGGCAACTTCTTCACCATACGGGATGTCACGAACGTCTGGGATCCGGAGATTATCCGGTACTTTTTGCTCACAACCCACTACAGAAGCTCCCTCGATTTCAGTGACTACCGCCTGGTCGATGCGGAAAGCTCGCTTGACAGGATATACACGGCCATCGACGAGATAAACAGCTATCCTGCCGGCAAAAAGGGGCAGGATCTCAGTGAAGATGCACGCAGGATACGTGATGAGTTCATAAACGATTTCTGTAAAGCCATGGATGATGACTTCAACACGCCCATCGCCCTGGCCGCACTCTTTGAGGCTGTGCGTGGCTTCAACAGGCTTCTTTCAGAAAAACCGAATAAGGCCTGCATCGAAGAGGTAAGGAGCTGTGCAGAGGATGTATTCAAGGCAGCCAGAGAGGTTCTGGGAATAACTGTAAAAACACCCCAGGAGTGGTTCAGAGCGAACCTCAGCATACCCGAAGAGGAACTGAACTCGCTCATTACCGAGCGTAATGAAGCCAGGAAAAACAAGGATTTCGCCAAAGCTGATGAGATAAGGAATAAGCTGACGGAGAAGGGGATTGAGCTTCTCGATACCCCTGAAGGGACACGGTTCAGGGCGAAAAAGATAAGGGAGCTGCATGATTAATCTGGGAAATTCCATGCATCCTGATTTTATCTATGGAATTTTCCATCCATGGAAATTCCATTGCTGTTCGGGCAGGGAAACCCTGCCCTCTCGCACTTCCGGCTTCGTGAATTGTGCAAAGCACAATTCAGCTTCGCCTTCAGAGCCAACATCCATGTTGGCTTTATCCGCTTCAACCTTAAACGTATGATTAGCAACTGACTTCCATGGATGGAAGCTTGTTATATCTTAACCTTAATACTTTTTTCAAAATGGGTTTTTGAGGGGTGCGGGGAACTTTGTTCCCCCTGGATTCAATAATTAAGTGCAACTTTTAAGTAGTGGTCAAAAGAGGTCAGGTGCGTTAGCATCGTAGCTCTTTAACCACCACGTCAAAGGAGCACCGAATGAAGAACTATACACACCTGACCCGTGAACAAAGGTACCAGATTTATGTGCTGAGGAAAACCGGACATTCTCAGACGGACATAGCTGATTTGCTTAAAGTACATAAATCTACCATCAGCCGAGAGTTACGCAGAAACACAGGAGGTCGTGGTTATCGCCCAAAGCAAGCTCATCGCAAAGCTATTGAACGAAGAATGGACAAGGTCCCAAGACGGATTGCACAAACTGAATGGTATTTTGTTGAACGTCTTCTGCTTGAAGACTGGAGCCCTGAGCAGGTGAGCAATTGGCTAAATCAAAATTATGGAATAAACGTAAGTCATGAGCGTATCTACCAGCACATTCTTGAAGATAAAAGTCATGGTGGAACACTTTATACTCACCTGCGTTGCCGAAGAAAACGCAGGAAGCGATATGGTGTTTATGAACGCAGAGGAGAGATACATGGCAAGTTAAGCATTGAGCAGCGTCCAAGTATTGTAGAAGAGAAAGCGAGATTCGGAGACTGGGAAGTGGATACAGTTATAGGAAAAGGGAACAAGCAGGCGATTGTTTCTCTTATTGAGCGGAAGTCTTATCTGACACTTATACGCAAGGTAGAAAGAAAGACTGCTGTACTGGTGACAAAAGCGGTTATAGAAATGTTGAAACCGATATCACACCTAGTCCATACAATCACTTCCGATAACGGGAAAGAGTTTGCAGGACATGCCGAAATATCTGAGATACTAGGGGCTGAATTCTACTTTGCTCATCCATATGCTTCGTGGGAACGCGGAATAAACGAAAATACAAACGGACTCATTAGGCAGTATGTACCAAAGAGTAGGATGCTTGAAAGTGTTGATGATATAGAGATTCAGAATATTATGCAGAAACTAAACAACAGACCAAGAAAAGCAACTGGATATAAAACTCCTAACCAGATACTATTCTCTATAGACCCCGTTGCACTTGCTAGTTGAATTCAGGCCCTAAAAAGTTCCCTGCGTATATTTAGGAAATTCATCATCTTGATTTTATCTATGGAATTTTCCATCCATGGAAATTCCATTGTTGTTCGGGCAGGGAAACCCTGCCCTCTCGCACTTCCGGCTACGTGAATTGAGCAAAGCACAATTCAGCTTCGCCTTCAGAACCAACATCCATGTTGGCTTTATCCGCATCAACCTTAAACGTATGATTAGCAACTGGCTTTCATGGATGAAAGCGCGCTTGCGTAAGTGAGAAGGAAGCTTCTTTCTTCGAATGGCAGAATAATTTCCATGGATGGAAAATTATTCAAAATAGATTTTGAAATTATAAAAAAAGAAGCAGGCCGTTAAGGCCTGCTACTCTATAAATGGAACCTACAGGGGATTAGATTATGCGGGCTTCTGCCCGCTGGAAGCTCTCTTGTTATATTACTAAGATAGACCAGATTATCTTTAGTTCAATTGTTTTTCTATTTTTTTTCGGAATTTTATTATCCTTCGCCATAAAGCACTTATACAACCGAGGTATATAGAACGTTTATAACATACTCATACTATAGGATATGTTTTTTGAACATTTTCTAAGGTTGTAGCGAACCCTGGTGAAAAATACCTAGGGATTGAGGGCGTTCATCTTATCCACAGCATTGTAAATTGCTTCAGGGACGATTATTTCAGCAGGATTAACAGGTCCGACAATCTTCCTTTTATTAACAACAGGCTTTGCAAGGTCAACGATGAAAGGTGTTTTGTCATTCCCTCTGCCGTCCTTGAATACGATAACATTCGGCTCGGTGGGCTTTCGTGTGTTCACCCTTCCCACCATTGCCAGCTCATTCGTATTTAGCAGCACTAGGGTTCCCACCGGGTATATGCCGATGTTGGTAACGAAGAACTCGAAAACCTTTTTGTTTATATGTGAGTCCGCCCATTTGAACATCAGCTTCAATGCCTGTGCGGGCTCCATCCCTTTGTGGTATACCCTGTCGCTGGTTATTGCATCGTATATATCCACAACCGCACCAATCTTCCCATGCATGCTGATCTCGCCGTCCTTTAGTTTTCTGGGATAACCGGAGCCGTCGAAGCGTTCGTGGTGTTCATGGGCAAGGGCAAGCATCCGCTCGTCCACACCATTCTTTTTGAGGTATTCGTATCCGTACTCCACGTGCTTCTTCATTGTGACAAATTCCTCATCGGTGAGCTTTCCGGGCTTGTTCAGTATATCAGGGGGAACCATCATTTTGCCAACATCGTGCATGAGTCCACCGGAGGATAAAGCCCTTAGCTCTTCCTCATCAAGTCCCATATGCCTGCCCAGCGATGTGGCGAAAACACTTACGTTCATGCTGTGCTGAAAGGTATATTCATCGAACTGCTTAAGCTTGGATACGCTGGAAAGAACACCTTGGCTTTTGAGCGTTATATCAACAATTTTGTCGGCAACGTTGTTTAAAGCACCTTTGTCAAAGAGCTTTCCTGCACGGATATCGGACATGACATGCTTAACAATACGAACGGATTCCTTATAAAGACCGACGGCACTGTCGAAGTTGTCAAGGTCCACATAGTTGTCCTTGACGATCTCCTCCTGCACCTCAAGAATAGCTTCCTCATCCCCGGCAAGTATGGCCTGGGCGGCCTGCTCTTCTGCTGTACGCTTTTCAATATAGACATGCTCAACACCTTCTCTTATGAGCCTGTCGATAACACCCTGCTCTTTAATTATGAACTTATGTTTAAGAATTGATGTTTGAAGCCAGTTGCGGTCAAGCTTAAGAACCTTATCACCAAGTTTAAGATCTTTGGTTTTAACCTTTAACATGACGCACCCTGAAATAATCGTCTTAGTATTGTGTGTAGCCTTATATATCAGATGTTCAGAAAAAGGTGAAGTATTAAAAGAACTCTACTGAGGAATGATCGCTGGAATCAGCTATTATATCGATTATTTCCGCAGACTGCCGCCCCTCTTCAAACTCCGCTGAATTCATTGAGGCACTGCTTAATGCTGTTTTGTATTCATCAAAGTTTCTTTCAATGGTTTTATCAAGGTCATCAAAAAGTAAGTTTACACTGGAGATAGCCTCTTGCAAGTGCTCCATAAAATCGCTTCCTGAGAAGCGGCTGCGAAAGTATGAAAGTTCGTCATCAAGCTTATCAGCCTTCACTGCCAGGTCGTCAATTTCCCCTTCTCTATGCAGATTCCTCAGTTTCTTAATGTCACCCTCAGCAGAGGTGAGAACATCGCCAAAATCCTCCTTAAGCTCCTCCCAGACCTTAAGACTGCTAGCTAACTTTGATACCAGCTGGCTCAGAACCTGCTCTGTGTCATTCATGGAAACAACAACACTCTGCAGGCTTTCATCGCCAATGCGTGAGACCTCCACAGAGGTTATCACAACAAGGTTTCTGAATGATTTGCCAAACTTTTTGAGATGGTGGATACCCTGGTTAGCGTCACGTATCTGTGAATCGGTGCTATCAATCATCTCCACAAGATCTTCTACAATGGTCTCAATGCTTTCGGAGTATTCCCTTGCCTTATCGAACTCCATACGAACGATATTCGCCCGGCTGACAATATTCTGGATATCCGTATTTATATGATAAAGAAACTCGGAAGTTACACTTTTTATCTCTTCAAAGGTGTTAAGGGTTCTTTCACGAACCTGGGAAATACGTTGACATGCAATCTCGAAAACGCCGTAACGTTTTCCAAGAGAGAAGTTATCATCCTCCTCCGCCTCTGCAAAGGCTCTCTCAATCGCCTCGATCTCCTGTACGATAATATCGTGGAACTGGCTGAACTCTATAAGTCTTGAGATATCCGAGCTTACCTCAAGCGATTCACCATCATCGTCCTCGTCAACTGTCAGTGTATCAACCTTTACACTGTTCTCTGCAAAGGTTTCGGATATTTTCTTGAAGTCTTCATAAATTGACCCAAATGTCTCGGAGATATCACCAAGAAGATCCTTTGCGCTGTTGGAGTTTTTCTTGATCTCCTTGCTTATATGGGCGATGGTTGCGCCCTTGTTACCAAGGGACATGGTGCGGCAGATAGTGTTGTATGAAAGTAGCTCCAAGTCGTCTGTTATGCGGAGGAAGGTGTTGGTTGACTCAACGATTTCATCCTTCATCGCTTCCACATCAAGGTTGTCCACCTTTTTATCAAGAGCGCTTGAGATGTTTCCTGTTATCTCAGCAGTGTTGTTCATGAACCTGTGGGCGGAGTCCTCAAGGTATGAGTTTATCTCAAGCATACTGGCAAAGTTCTCACTGCGCAGATCGACAAGTTTGTTGATAATATCCACAATCTCGACGAAGTAATCGGTAAGCTTCTCTTTCAGGTTCTGCAGTTCGATCATCTGCTGTATTTTTCCACCGCTTCGCTAAGCATCTTCTCAGTTATGGGCTTCAGTATAACCCCTGAGAAATCATTCCTCTTCAGCTGGGCCTCTTCGGATACATCAGCTGTAAAAGCGACGCACCTTGTTTTCGTCCATCCCAGCGTTTCCTTAACATACTTAAGCACATCAATACCGGTTTCGTCCACACCGAGCCTGTAATCTATGAAAAAGATATCCGGCTCGGAGCCGCTATATGCCTTCAATTCACCCAAACTTGAGAATAAATGAACATCATGCTTCATCTTCTCAAGGATGAACCTGCACATCTTGAGGTGCAGGCTGTTGTCATCAATAATAAATATTTTCATTCCATCTCCGTCAGATAAGTCTATTCGTATTTAATACAAGCACTGCCTGACCGTCACCCAGGATAGTTATTCCTCCGACATATGAGAGATGTGAGAAGTATTCGGGAACTGGTTTAATAGCTATGTCGATACGGTTGACGAGCTCATCTACAACGATACCCACCTTACCCTTTTCGGTGTTCGTTATAACAATGCTCACCTCTTCTTTAAGCTCATCCGGATCATTGTCCAAGAGCTCACTCATGGTATAAACGGGGAGAACCATACCACGATAATGTATGGCCATACCGTAATGCAGGTCCTTAACCCTTTCACGCTCAAGCTTTATAGTCTCCGCTACGTTTTCGATTGGTATGGCGTAGGTCTCATCGCGCAGCTCAACAAGGAGAGCAGTGGAAACGCCTATGGTAACAGGTATTTTGAGGATAATCCTTGTCCCGTCACCGAGGTTTGACTGTATATCCACCATTCCGCCAAGATCAAGAACACTCGTTTTAACAACGTCCATCCCAACCCCGCGACCGGATACATCGGTTACCTTTTCCGCCGTGGAGAAACCGGGCTCAAGGATGAGCTGCTTTATCTCTTTATCATCGAGCTGGTCACTCTCGCTGACAAGCCCTCTGCTGATAGCCTTTTCGAGAACCTTCGCAGTATTGATCCCCTTACCATCATCGATAACCTCGATATAGACAAAGCTCCCTTCCTGATAGGCCTTGAGTATAACCGTACCCATAGGGGTCTTGCCTGCACTCTTACGCTCTTCCACATTCTCAACGCCGTGGTCGCAGGAGTTGCGAACAAGGTGCACAAGGGGATCGCTTAGGAGATCGGCAACCTTTTTGTCAATCTCCGTGTCCTCGCCGATTATCTTAAGGTCTATCTGCTTATCCTGCTTCCTTGATATATCCCTCACGATTCTGGGGAACTTATGGAATATCTGCTTAATGGGAACCATGCGGAGCGAGAGAATATCCCTCTGCAGATCCTGTGCTATGCGGGAAATAAGATTAGCTGTATCCTTAAGATCCTTAACAAGGTTTGTGGGCAGACCATACTCCTTGGCAAGGTTGTGAATAAGGTACTCATTAGCGTTCTTTGCAACAACCAGTTCGCCGATAGTGTTTGTGAACTTGTCGATCTTCTCCTGGTCCACCTTCATCAGCTGTGGAACAGATTCAACGCCCTGGGTCTGGGGCTGAGCCTTTTCGGGTATCTTGTCCTTTACAGTATCGGATACCGCCTTCATAACCTCCTGTCTTTTCAGGGCATTATCAAGGTCTTCCTTTTCGAGACGCCCCTCTTCCACAAGGATGTCACCGATCTTCTTCTGCTTGCTCAGGGCGTATTTTATGTCATCCTCGGAAATCTTTCCACTCTCCACAAGAAGCTCTCCCAGCTTCTTTGGGGGTGACTTCAGCGTTTCGATACTTTCGTGGATATCGTTGAGAATGTCCCCATGGGAATCACCGTTCTTGATGGCCGTTTCAAGCCTTGTGGCGGTTTCGTTTATCTCGGTGAAACCTACAAAGCGAGAGGCATTCTTAAGACCCGCCGCACCACGTAGAAGTTGCTTCTTGTCCACGGTGTCGCCGGAGGCGGCCATGTTCATAATCTCCATAAACTGATCCACCTGGGTAAGGAAGATCTTAACCTCATCGTTGAGAACGGTTACAGAATCCTTCATCTCATCGATGTTGGTATTGAGCTCCTGGAGCATCTTATAGGTCTTTGGCACAGGAGCCTGACCCTCACTTTCCAGCTTTTTGAGGAACTCGTTTATGTCGGTTATGACAGTGAGTATAAGATCCGCCGCCTTCTTATCAAAAAGAACCTTGCCGCTTCTTATATCATCCAGAATACTCTCAAGGAGATGGGAATACTTCTCCATGAAGGTCAGGCCCACATAGCCGCAATCCCCCTTGATTGTATGGAAAACACGGAAAAGATCATCGATTCCGGAACCGATCTCACCGTCACCCTTTTCCAGACGGAGTATCAGGGACTCTATAGATTCGAAGTAGTCCTCAACGCCCGAACGCAGCTCGGAAAGCATCGCCGTATCCACCCCTTCGAGGGTTATGACCTCTTCGTCCTGATCAACGGCATAGGGCTCATCCTCTAGATGCTTCTCTTCCATTGCCGGCTCCGGAGGTGTTTTCTCCACGGGCATATCCGCCGGAGGAGCGCTAAGGGATACCTCATACACATCCACAGCTTCGGGATCAAAGGCAAAGTCCGCCAAGTCTTCAGCAGAAAGTTCAGAGATGAGATAAATCTCAGGTTCAAGATATATCTCAAAGGGGTTAACCTCATCTATTTTAGGCACTCTGGAAATGTCACAGGAGGAAAGATAAACGCTTGAACTGTTCTTTATGTTCTGCAGGAAAGGGAGGGGGTCGTATCCGTTTTCGAGCATCTCGGAAGTGAACTTTAATTCAACACGGTAAACCTTACCTTCTCCGTTGAATTTTGAGCGCAGTTCCTCTCTCTTTTCATCGTTAGGTATATAGCGTTCAGATGACTGCTCTGCCTCGGTGGGAGTGTCTGTTGATGAAGGCTCCTCCGGAACGGCCTCACCTTTCATAACAGCAAGCTCCTTAATCAGCGTTTCCGTATCAACGCCATGCTCCTTCCCCTCCTTTGAGGCATCCACCATCTCAAAAAGGCCGTCTACAGCTTTGAGGATGGTGTCCACAAGCTCGGAGGTGAGCTGCAGTTCACCGTTTCTGAGCGAATCGAGCAGTGTTTCAAGATGATGGCTGAACTCGGAGATATGGTCAAATCCAAAACCCGCAGCGCTTCCTTTAATGGTATGGATGGAGCGGAACATCGAGTTGACCAGCTCAGGATCACTATCCGATTCCGCTTTCAGTATATCTTCATTAACCTGTTCCAGAAGCTCCGTTGCCTCATCCAGAAATGAGCGCCGGAACTTCTCCATATCAAGTTCAACCATAACCTTCTCCGTATCTATGTAATGCCGAGCAGCATCTTGATGTTTATTATAAGCTCATCCGGTTTAACCGGTTTTGTTATATAGAGGTTTGCGCCGGAGGTGTAACCAAGCTTCCTGTTCTCCGCCTCCTCCTGGGTTGTTATTATGATAACAGGTGTCTCCTTGCCTGTTTTACGAAACTCCTTGATAAACGTAACACCGTCCATGCGGGGCATATTGAGATCGCAAAGGAGTAGAGAATAGCTGTTCTGTGTGGTTTTCTCCAAAGCATCCATACCATCAATAGCCTGATCCGCATCGAATCCGGCGGACTTCAATATATTGGCATGGAAGTGTCTTACCATATCCGAATCATCAATTATAAGTACCTTAAAAGCCATTTCTTACCCCTTATAATACACAACATTGCGGCCGAACTTCTTAATGCTGAACGCAGTGGTTATTCTGCCTACAGATTCACTGTGACCGAGGAAGATGTAGCCCCCCTTGTTAAGGGCGATGTAGTAATGGTCCACAACCTGCTTCCTCGAGATTTCATCGAAATAAATTAACACGTTGCGACAGAAGATGAAGTTGAACCCTCTCTTCTTACGCATTGTAAGCCTGTCCATCAGGTTCATATGCTCAAACTTCACCATTTGGCGAACTTCTTTCTTAGGCATATGAAAACCGTTCACATAATCGAAGTACTTCGCATAATACTCATCGGGGACATCCTTTACGCTGCGGTCATCGTATCTCGCCTCTCTCCCCTTATCGAGGGCAGTCTGGTCTATATCTGTGGCGACAACCTCGATATTCCAGTCATCAGGGCTGTCGAGCATTTCCCTTGTTATTATGGCGAGGGTGTAGGGCTCTTCACCAGAGGAACAGCCTGCAGACCAGATCCTTATTGTTCTGTCCCCTTCTGCGGCCTTCTTATCGGCAATCTCCTGCAGGCAGAACTCGGCAAATACCTCAAGTGTGCTGAACTCGCGGAAGAAGTAGGTCTCATTCACGGTAAGGAGATTCATAAGCTCCTGGAACTCCTCACCTTCCTTGTCCTTGAATTTAAGGTACCGCAGGTAATCACGAGCAGATTCAAGCTTGAGAACGTTTATGCGCTTTTCTATCCGTTTATTGATGAAATAGCGCTTCTTGTCCTCAAACTTTATGCCCGACTTTTTATAAATAAAAGCTGTAAGGTCTTTATAATCCTCTAAGGTTACAAGAAACATCCGCTACTCCGCCAGATATTCTTTTAGATTGATAAGCTCATCCTTAAGGTCACCTTCGGCCACCTTGAGCCTTCGATCTATTATCTTAAGGGCCTTTTCAAGGTTCGAACCGGAAAGTTCATCCAGAGAACTGAGCATAAGGTTCATGTCATCCTCGTAGGCAAGCTCCTCAAGTATCTTTTCCTTGCCGTCCGCTCCTAATACACTGATAATTCTCATGAAGGTTATCCGTTCGTCGGTGGAGAGGTTCTGGTTTCTGGCACTCTCTATTATAAAGCTGACACTCTCCTCGGGAAGCTCAGAGACGTTCTCCCTCGAGATTATCTTCAGAATGGAGTTCGCGATCTCTGTAAAGAAGAGAGTGTTTTTATTGTTAAGAAATGACAGCAGAAAATCAAGATGCTTCTCAGCACCCTTCTCCGCCACAAGGCGGAATACGGAGGGCTTATAGAACCCGTCCACACTTCTTCCGCCGAGTATATCGATTACCCTGTCCACGGTTTCTGCACCACCGAGGAAAACGAAGGTTTCGATACAGGATATCCTAAGCATAGGCTCATTTGTAGAGGCAAACAGTTCTACAATATCCCTGAGGGATTCCTTGTCCTCGATTTTGCCCAGATACTCCACAGCCGTTATCTGCACGTTAGGCGCTTTATCGTTCAATGCAGCACGCAATGCTGGTATGGAATACTTGGAGCTGGTGGCTACCAGGCAATCGAGGATAAGCTTGCGCACCTCTTTATCCGAGTGGTCCATAATAGAGGTGAGAAAGGGTACTGCAGACTCTCCTTTGGAGCCGAATATCTCTATGGCGCAGTTTCTTATGAATGCATCGGAGCTTTCGAAATACTCTGCAACCTTTGCATAGTGATCCGATATGTCCATGAGCTTAAGCCCTTCAACAATAAGCTCACGAACCATACGGCTGTCCTCACGCAGGTTCATGTCGATTATATCTGGAACAAGCTGCTCTGCCTTAAAGGATATAACATCCTCCACAGCGTAGAGCCGCTCTGTTTCATCCTCATGGTAAAGGGATTTGCGTATGCTTTCAATATCCACTAAACACCTCTTCAGGGTACTATCTTTTTAACAACGTTAAGAAGATCCGCCGGCTTAAAGGGTTTTACAATCCAGGCCTTCGCACCCGCCTGTCTCCCCTCCTCCTTCTTAGAGGACTGGGATTCGGTGGTGAGCATGATTATGGGTGTAAACTTATGTCTGGGATTCTTCTTAACCTCTTTTATCAGGGTGATCCCGTCCATATTGGGCATGTTAAGATCCGAGACTATAAGATTAAAACGACCTTGCCCGAGCTTGTTGAGGGCATCCACGCCGTCCTTGGCATCCACAACATCATATCCGGCGGACTTAAGTGTTGCGGCCACGAGCTGGCGCATGGTGATTGCATCGTCTACTACAAGTATTCTCTTCAAGCTGTACCTCCAAGCTCTATCCCATAAAGTTTAAGCTTATTCTTAACTTCATCAGCCGGTTCTTTCACAGTGTAGTTCGCTCCGGCATCCTTTGCAGAATTAACCACAGAACAGAGGATATTCACAAAGGATGTATCAAAGGTCTGTACCTTTGAGAGGTCTATCTCTGCGCTTCTTTCACTGAAATCTGCATCCTCCAGCTTATCAAGCATATCTATGGCCATAAAGTTTTCGGATTCCTCCGGGAAAACTATTTTCACCTTCGTTTTAAGTACCTTAACATCCATATTCTACCATCCGTACCTTATTCTCTTGGTTATCTCATCGGCTATCTTATAGCTGGGGAGGACAATATCTGCTCCCCCCCTGTCTATGGCTTCCTTTGGCATACCGAAAACAACACAGGTCTCATCGGACTCGGCGATGGTATAGCCTCCAGAGCGTTTAATCTTAACCATGGAATCAGCACCGTCGTCACCCATTCCAGTCATGATAATGCCGATGGTTCTACCATTGAAACAGCTGAGAACCGATTCCAGCATGATATCAACGCTGGGCATGAAATTGTGCTCCGGTCTTTTATTAAGCCTAACGGTCATGCACCCGTTGTGCTTTTTATAGAGGGTCATATGACTCCCCCCTTTACCGAGATAGCATACCCCCGGACGTACAATCTCACCCGCCTCGCACTCCTTAACTTCGATCGTGCAGTATTCATTCAGCCTTTTGGCGAAGGTGGATGTAAATGTAGGCGGCATATGCTGAACCAGAAAAAATGACGCCTTCGAATCCGGGTTGAGGTTCGGCAAAACATCAAAGATGGTTTTCGGGCCGCCCGTTGAAATGCCTATGCCAACGCCGTAGAACTCCTCCCCGCATACCATCTTTTCCGTTTCTATCCTGTCCGTAGCCTCTTTAACCTTCTGCGGCTTTTGGACACTCCTCTTTATCTTGTTATAGCCGGTTCTGCCGGCAGCTTTCAGTTTTCTGATCAGGTCCTTGCGAACCTCTTCGATATTCACGGAGATGGTGCCGCCTGGCTTTGAAACAAAGTCAAAGGCGCCAAGTTCCATGGCTTCAAAGGTCGTCTCCGCACCTTCCTGGGTCAAGGAGCTGAGCATGATTACAGGGCAGATCTCCTCCTCAACTATGACGGAAAGCGCCGCAAGGCCGTCCATGCGGGGCATGTTAATATCCATAGTGATGACATCGGGACGGATGTCTCTCGCCTTTATAACGGCGTCCTCACCATCCCTCGCTGTGCCGACAACCTCCATTCCGGTCTCGGCATCGATCATCTCCCTGATCTTTTTGCGCATAAGCGCAGAATCATCCGCAATCAGTACTCTAAGGCTCATAATATATTATCCGTTATCAATCGTCCTTGAGGTTCTCCAGCTTCTTCTTCTCCGCTTTGGAGAAGAGGTCATCAACAGAGAGAAGCATTATCATGCGCTCTGTATCCTTAGCCTTATAGTTCACAACACCATCAAGGAACTGGTTGTCCACTGTGGAGGAAAGAACCGCAGGAACGTTATCAATGCTCGATTCGCTCACACGCAGAACCTCGTCCACATAGTCCACAACAAAACCGACCTTTACGGAATCAAGATTCACGATGATAACCCTTGTGAACTCGTCCCTTTCCTTCGGCTCAAGATCGAACCTCTTTCTCAAATCTATCAGTGGAATAACATCTCCTCTGAGATTGATAATACCCTCCACAAACGGAGGGGTCTTGGGAACACGGGTTACATTGGTGAAGCGGTTAATCTCCTGCACCTTTTCGATGTAAATACCGTACTCCTCCTCTTCTATGTTAAAGGTTACTATCTGTTTTTCATCACTAATTATTTCTTCATCCATCTCCTGCACCTCCAGTTTTTCCTCACCCTTCTCGGCAAGCTGCCTGAGGGCGGCCAGCTCCTGGTCTGCTAGGATATTTCCGGTATCGAGGATCAGCACAAGCCTGTCGCCGCTCTCCCCTTTGATAACAGAGCTTATCTCGGACTCTTTCCCATCGGTGAAGACACGGGGAGGTGGCTCTATCTGACTCTCAGGAACACTTATAACCTCGCTTACCTTATCCGCCATAAAGGCTATCTTGGTATCCTCAATGTCAACAATGACAACCCTGGTGTCTTCGTTAACATCCGGCAGGCTTCGTCCGAACTTACTGTGGAGTGATATAAGAGGGTTTACCGAATCCCTGAGCGAGAATATCCCTATGACGTAATCCGCAACGCCGGGCACAGTAACGTAATCGGGCACACGAATAATCTCATTTATCATGTGTATCTCAACTGCGTATTCCTGGATTCCGATCTGGAAACTTATGAAGCGTCTCTCATCATCACCATCGTTCTCTTCCTCAAAAACACCCCCTCTTCCGGCGCTCTGGCCGCCGCTCTCCTTGAGGTTTTTGCGAAGCTCGTTAATATTTATGACCTCATCGGTGTTGAGAACCTGAATAAGCCTGCTCTCACCGCCGTTGGTCATCTTGAGGAGTCCGGAAATAAAGCGTTCGTCTATGCCGGCATCGAGCATCTCGGGGAAGTTCTCTGTATTCTGTTTCTCAACGCCTCGAACCTCGCTCACCGATTCCACGACAAAACCCGTCATCGTGCCCGATTTTTCAAGCACAATAACCCTAGCCTCATCGGTAACATTGCAGGGCTTTCCATAACCGAGGCGCAGGGAGAGGTCAATAATCGGAAGAACACTCCCCCGCTGGTTGCTGATGCCAAGGATAAAGTCAGGGGTTTTGGGAACCCTTGTAACCCTTGGCATCCTGATGATTCGACGAACTTCATCTATGGGGATGCCAAAGGATTCGGAACCCACTGAAAACGACACGTATTTGGTTTCTTCGCTCTCTGTTAGCTTCTCAATGCTTTCTGCCATGAGCCGACCTCCTTAGGATAGCCTTCCGGCTCAGTAGTTCTGCATTTCGTCTGCGAGTGAGGCAACCTCTTCGGATGCGGCGGAGATCTCGTTAAGTCCCCTTACCTGCTCGTCGGCAGCGATCTTGGCTTCATCGGTAAGCTTCTTGAGCTTATCGGCAACCTCAAGTCCCTCATCGCACGCCTCGTTCACCTTGCGGACTTTAACGATTCCCTCGTCGAAGTATTTCTCGGACTCCTCCCTCAGCTCACCAGCCCGTCCACGGATCTTGACCATGGAAATAAGGTTGGTAACAGCAAGCTCGGACTTCTCGATCTGCACCCTGATTAGGGCGGTTATCTCGCTGAGCTCATCCTGGAATCCGTTGATCTGCTCATACATTTCCTCGAGGATGTCTTTCATCCTGTCCGCATTATCCCCCGATTCATTAGCGAGGGAGCGGATATCAGAGGCAACAACGGAGAAGCCCCTGCCAAACTCGCCTGAACGGGCCGCTTCTATGCTGCCGTTAACGGCGAGCATGTTTGTCTGTATGGCTACATTATTGATGGTATCTACGATCTTTCTTATGCTTGCAAAGGACTTGCTGAGAGCCTTCACCTCATTGCTTATGTCCTTGAGGTTATCTATGGTGCGTACAAATCCCTTAACCACAAGCTCTATACCCTGATGGAAGTGTTTGAAGTTCTTTTTAAATCCCTTCACACCCTCCATAACCTTTTCTTTGTAGACATCCCTTGCTTCCTGATACTTGCCCTCTTCCATGAGGCGGACTATCTCTGCCGCACCTACATGCACATGGTTGTGGGGTTCACGTATGGCGTTATAGGCCTCTTCCTCTTCATGATCGTGGGGCTTGTATGTTTCGTACCAGGAACCGAAGGAGCATTTTGTGGGGTCTAGAACGCCCTCAAACTTGGTCTGGTTGTTGATGGCCTCTTCAAGCTGGTTGATGAAAACGATATGATCAAGGGCCTTGATCTCCTCAAGACCTTCATCGATCTTGTCACCCTCTTCACGGATGATCTCCCAGCTCCCTTTACCCTCTTCGAGCATCTGCTTCATAGTGGCGAACTCTTTTTTGATGTCGCCGAGTTCATGGAACATCTCATCGGTTCCGGTATCTATCTGGTCTATCGCTTTCAGGATCTCATCCGCAGATGCATTCAACTGCTCAACTGTTGCAGAGAGCTCCTCTGCGGCGGCGGCAACCTCTTCGGAGGATTTCGCCATATCCGTAGAGGTTTTAAGGTCATCAGCCATCTCTGCAATCTCCTGGGCGGCGGAGGTAAGCTCGTTGAAAGCCTTTGACTGCTCATCGGTGAACTTGCTCACTTCCTCGGAGGCTGTGGCGTTCTGCTCTGTGGCAGAGGCGAGGCGGTTCACTATATCAAGGGACTTCTTCGCCTCTTCACTGATCTTGTTGGAGTCCTTCTTGATCGTATTAACTTCACGCACCATAACCTTTGTGGCGTCGTTGATTATGTTGCACTGGTTGCTTATGAAATCCGCTTTAAACAGGTTTGTTTGGGATAGCTTCGTGAAACCGTCCACCTTGCTCACAACGGTTTTTACCTGCTCAAGGGATGAATCAATGACGTCTTTAATATTCTTAGCGGCACCGTCGGAAACCTCGGCCAGCGTTCTTACCTCATCCGCCACAACGGCGAATCCCTTGCCGTGTTCACCAGCTCTGGCCGCTTCGATGGCGGCGTTGAGAGCAAGGAGGTTCGTCTGGTCGGCGATCTTCTTAACAACCTGAACGATCTGCTCGATGGAGCCTGCCTTCTCTTTAAGCTGTTCTACAATCTCAGTGGATTCAACAACCTTGTTGGTTGTGTTGTCCACACTCTCACGAAGCTCTCTGACAGCGGTAACGGTGAAGGTAACGTTCTGTCCCATCTGGGAGATCGCCTCTTCGTAATCTGCAGAGGTATCAAGAACTTTACTGCTCACATCCTCTAGAACTATAGTGTCGTTCTTGATGTTTTCCGAGCTTGAGCTGACCTGACCGGAGGCAACGGTTACCTGCCCCATGGCGTTGCTGAGCTGGTCCGCCGCAGAGCTTGACTGCTCAATGGCAGAGGCCATCTCTTCGGACGCTGTGGCCAGCCTCTCCGCATTAGCCTGCTGCTTCGCCAGAGTTCTGCTCTTCGCCTTTTCGGCGGCACTCTTTCTGGCCTCCTCACGCTTCTTTTGGAGGTCTTCCCCCTCTTTCCTAACGATACCTGTCTTTCCCTCCAGGCTGGAAGGGCGTGCCAGTTTCTTCATTAATTTCCTCCGAAGGATTAAAAAATTCCGATCTTATTTAAGCTTTCATTTTTGATTGTCATGCGGAGAGTAAAATCCCCTTTGCTTCCGCTGTTCAGATGCGCTGCGTTCACGCTGATTATCCCGCTATTGTCTATACTGAATGTAACCTCAATGGTGGGTTCCTCTGACTCTTCAGAGGCTTTTGTCTCTATCTCAAACTCACCAAGGCTTACGAACTGCTCCGGATTTTCAGACACAGAATCGCTTGTATTTAAAGAGGATCTCGCCATATCCTGCAGTATGTGAACCTTGACACGCTCGGTGTCCTCAGAGGCTGTGGTAAACTCCATACTGAACTCAACGGGGTAGATCTCATTCCTATTAAGTATAGCTTGAAAATTGCCGTTGTCATCCTCGATTCCGAGATTATGTGCAGTAACATCGTTAAATGTCTTATCTTTGAGAACACCTTTTAGCATTGCCGCATTAACAGCAGCACCGCATGCAACAGCCTCTTCGGGGTTCATATCCTTCTTAACCGTTCCGTTAAACATATCCCAGATAAGCCCTCGAACGCTATGTATCCTGGAGGCTCCACCTACGGGGAGGACACGGTCGATGTCTTTTATTTCCATTTCTCCGTTTTCGAGGAGTTTTTCAATAATTGTGCGAATCTTGGCCGTAATCGGAGCGGTAACCCTGCTGAACGTGTCTCTATCTATACTGTCCTTAAAATGGAGCGGACCCTCTTTGGATATGGTTATGTAGGGAACAACTACGTTAACCTCGTTCAGCGATGAAAGCTCAACCTTCGCCTTCTCCGCCTGGAAAAGTAGCTGTTGATAGGCTATGGGATCGGATTTCAGGTCAATGCCGTGCTTACTTCGGAAGTTTTCGATAAAGTAGTCCGCAACGGCTATGTCAAAGTCAACGCCGCCTATCTCTGTGGAGCCTCCGGTCAAAATAACACTGCAGGAATCCACGTCCATTTCGATAATGCTTATATCAAGGGTTCCGCCACCAAGATCGAATACAAGGCATGTTTCACCCGTGTTTTTGCCAATATTATTATAGTATAAGGCCGCCGATGTTGGCTCGTTCAGAAGGCGCAGTACATTAAAACCCGCATATTCCGCCGCAGAACGGACCGCCTCACGCTGGTAGTGATCAAAATAAGCTGGAACGGTTATAACAGCCGAGGCATCCTCCTCGCCGGAGTAGTCCTGATATGTCATCATCAGCTTTTTGAATATTAACCCTGCAAGCTCTTCGGGTTTGTAGGTATTCCCAAACTGCTCAAACTCCTTATCCGTACCCAGATAGCGTTTTATGTTTGCTATTGTCTGCTCCGACTCCAAAAGCTGCATGCTCTTGGCGTTGTCGCCTATGACAACCTCGTTTTCCTTCTTGAAGTACACGACGGAAGGAAGGAAACGCTTGCCGCTGTCGGAGCTTATGATATCTATGACACCCTGCTCCTTGTAAACAGCGATCATAGAATTGCTCGTACCGAAATCGATTCCGATACAGTGGCTCATGTCTTCACCCCCGCAGACTCGTTGATTTTACCCATTACATAATCGGCTAAAATACTGAAGTCCATAGCCCCGCGGCTCTTGGGCGCGTATAAATTTATGGGGAGCCTCGCTTCTGGAGCTTCTGCGACCTTGATGTCATGACGTATACGGGGGGATATCATATCCTCGCCGAAATTCTCATTCAATTCGCTTACAACCCTTCTCGCATGGTTGCTCCGCAGGTCGTACTGGTTTGGGATTATGCCCATTATCCTGAGATCAGGATTATGGGCCATGTTTATCCTGTATATGTTCTGGGCGAGCTGTGCAAGCCCTTCTATGGCAAGGAAGTTGAGAAGTACCGGTATAAGCACATGTCTGGATGCCACAAGGGCGTTCAGCGTGAGCACGGCAACTGTGGGCGGAGTGTCTATAAGTATAATATCATACTTATCCTTCACATCTATCAATGCTTTAGCCAGCTTTCCCTCAACCTGCCTGCCGTCTATAATCTGTTTAAGATCCTTGTGTGAGAAATGGGTGGAGGCGGGGATTATGTCGTAGAGTCCGTGCTCAGTTGTGGTGACAGCTTCCGACGAGCTGTAGTCACCGTGGATTACACTGTAGATGTTTTTATATGTATCGTAGGTGTTTACGCCCGACCAATAGGAGAGATGAGCCTGGGGATCCAAGTCGACAAGAAGCACCCTGTTCCCTTTGCTTCCGAGAACAGCTCCCACATTCAAGACGGTGGAGGTTTTACCGCTACCCCCCTTTTTGTTTGCGAAGGTTATTATATCTGCCATCTTGAATGTGATAATAGCATGAAGTTTAACCGGTTTGCAAGGCTAAGAGGAGGCATAAGCTATTGGAAAAACAGGAGGGTTCCCGTTTTTTAAACAGAGCTGAACGATAGGTAATACACACTTGCTGAACAAATAATCAATATCATTAAATAATTTTAAGGATGTGGCTCATGCTGCTAAGGTAACTTCTGTTCATTATTAAGTTATTGAAACTTATTGCCACAGGCTCAGTTTAAAAAAACAAGAAGTATTCCATGGAATCCCATGAAAATATTAATTTTTCTTGACATAGGGTGGGGTATCAGTTATGAAATTCGTTCACGCCCCCGTAGCTCAGGAGGATAGAGTAGTGGATTCCTAATCCAAAGGTCGCACGTTCGAATCGTGCCGGGGGCGTTAATAAATAAGCTAGCAAGGCGAGTCACTTGGCTCGCCTTTTTTTATTTGAAAAAAGCCATTGCTTACGAAAAATCGTCAAATTGTGCCAGTTTTTGTGCCAGTGCACCGCCCAGACTAGGAGGGAACCCCCTCCTGAGAGCTATTACTATTATATTTCCCTATCTATTGGATATTCTAATACAGATTAATAGGTTCATATTAATTACAATACATTATTGGCAACTACCAATAACTTTTTTATTGTCCTTAACTGTTGTAATCAGTCATGATGATTGCAACCTAATACTAATCCTTTGGAGTAGTTCATGAAAGATCTTATACCCACCACCACTTCTCCTGAGTTTCAGCACAATTATTAGAACCCACCCCAAGCTTCCAGCAAAGAGTGATACGAATGTTTCTTGCTGCCTCCCAGATATTACAGAAGAAACTGCGTACCACCGCTTAAGGGTCTGAGCCAATTTCACAAATATTTGTTCCACTTTTCCACGCAACCCTCCCCCCGGACTGTTACCATTACGAATGAGAGGGCTCTATGATTAATAAGCAAAATATCAGGATCTTCTACATATTTCTATCTCTTGGGCTGAGGAGCTTCGGGGGACCTGTTGCACATATGGGTTACTTCCATAAGGAATTCGTGCAAGCCCGTAAATGGCTGGATGAAAAAGAGTTTGCCGACATAACAGCGATGTGTCAGTTCCTCCCCGGTCCTGCAAGCAGCCAGACAGGGTTTTCCATAGGCCTTAGAAAAGGTGGTATGCCGGGGGCGTTTGCCGCATGGCTTGGCTTTACACTCCCCTCCGTTGTTGTTATGGTTCTTGCCGCTTACGGCCTAAGTAGCTTCTCTTTCCTGAGAGACTCATTTATCATACCCGGCCTGCTCATGCTAACCGTTGCGGTGGTAGCCCAGGCGGTCTGGTCCATGGGGAGCAGGCTCTGCACCGACAACCCCCTGCGTATTCTCGCCGCCACCTCAGCCTTCGCCGTACTTGTAACCGGGCATCCACTTATACAGGTACTCGTTATCCTCTGCGCGGGGGGAGCGGGCTACCTAATATACAATGAACCAACCAGAATGAAGCAGAATAGCATCATACCCTACGGCAGATCCGCAACACTGCTGGGTATATTCTTCACCCTACTCGTCGCACTCCCCGCCGCAGCGGCATTATCGGGGAATGAAAGCTTAAGGTTATTCGAGATTTTCTATCGGGCAGGAGCCATTGTTTTCGGCGGAGGTCACGTGGTTCTCCCACTTCTACAGGCTGAGACAGCGGGTGGGCTGTTTCTGGGTGACGACACTTTCCTTTCCGGTTATGGCATCGCCCAGCTCGTTCCTGGCCCCCTTTTCACTTTCTCCGCCTTCGTTGGAACCACAGCGGGCGGATTTATAACCGGTCTCGTTTGCCTACTAGGAATCTTCATGTCCACCTTCCTTCTCGTGCCGGCTGTTCTGCCCATATGGGATCATCTCTCCGCAAAGAACTGGGCATCAGCCTCGCTTAAGGGGGTTAATGCCGGTGTGGTGGGTATTCTTCTGGCAGCACTGTACAACCCTGTATGGGTAAAGGGCGTACATTCTTCCTACGACTTTGCCGTCTGTATGGGAGCATTCGCAATGCTGAAATTCGCAAAAGCACCCATCTGGGCAACTGCTCTTTTCTGTATAGCTATGGCATATTTCAGGCAGGCTTAGTGTCGCTGAGACCCATCAAAACATCCCTGAATACATCCAAAAAGACTTCAAGTTCGTTTTGCTCAATAATCAGCGGCGGATCGATGCGCAGTGCCCTGCCCCTGTTCCCTACGATATAACCCTTCTCAATAAGCTCAGAATAGACCCTCTGAACCATTGCAGGATCGGCAAACTCCAGAACGTGCATCAACCCTCTCCCCCTGTGTTCCGTGACCAGCTTTCCGTCCACAAGCCCCTCAAGCTCTTTGTAGAGGTAATCGCCGCAAACCGTGGCATGGGTAACAAGATCGCTGTTCTCGATGAAACGGATGACGGAAAAAACAACGGAAGCACCGAGCGGGTCATTCTGATGTGACTGGGAATAATGGAACCCTTTATCGAGAAGCTTCTCCGCATCCTCCCCTTTCAGCAGCGCCGCACTAACCGGATATCCGTTTCCTATACCTTTACCGACAGCTATGAAATCCGGCTCCATACGATAATGCTGAAAACCAAACCATTTACCCGTCCTTCCAACGCCCGTGGTCACCTCGTTTACGATTACCTTACCTCCAAGGGCCCGCACCTTGTCAGCGAGGTTCTCAATCATCTTCTCCGGCGGGAAGTTAACTAAACCGGAGGAACTCCCCGGTTCGAAGATGAATTCAGAGATATCCTCAGGCACCTCAGCGAACAAATGGCAGGTTTCATCACACGTCTGTTGAACAGGGCAGTTTTTACATCTCTCCCAGTCAAGGAGAAACCAACCACCACTCTCTTCTGATAAAGATGAATATGACCCGAGATAGGAATCGTGGAGAGTCATGGAGAGTCCCCTGCCTGTAAGGGTTCTAGACATCTGCCTCGTAACTTCCACACCTTCACTGCCAGAACAGAGAAAAACACACTTGCCATCCTCCATTCCTGCCACACGCAAAAGCTCTTTTGCCGCATACTCCATAATCTCACTGGAATAGCAGAACCCGGCATGAATTAATTTGTCGATCTGCTCCTTTACAGCATCGTTAACATAGGGGTTGCCGTGCCCTATGGATGTGCACCAAACACCGGACTCTAGATCTAGATACTTACGCTCCTGGTCATCTGTAATGTAAAGTCCCTCAGCCTTAACGGCATTCTTAATCTTAAGCTCATGACCAGTACAGAAAAATACATGTTCCATAACACCCCCCTGTGAGCTAATGTTACTAACTGCAAAAATATTATCCCATAATCAAAGCCTTTCAAAGCTTTTCTTGAAATTATTCCTATGACAACCTGTGCTCACATACGTCTCCCCCCACTTGACACCCATCTCTTTTATATATAATCTATTTCAGCATGAAATATTCAGGTGAGAGATAAGCTATGAACACAGAGAAATCGATCCTTAAAAAGGTTTACACAGCAAAAACCAAAGAAGAACTGATGGAGGCCTATAACGAATGGGCCAGAGAGTATGACGGTGATCTGGAGGAGTTCGGCTATCAGGCTCCTGTTGAGAGCGTTAACACCTTTCTTAAGTATGTTGATTCCGATGCAAAGGTTATCGATGTTGGCTGCGGAACTGGCCTTGTGGGGAGCCTGCTATGTAAAAACGGCTTCTGCGGCATCCATGGCCTTGATTACTCAAAGGATATGCTGGAAGTAGCTGGTGAAAAGGATATATACGACAACCTCTTCCATGCTGATCTCACCATGCCCCTTGATTTGAAGGAAAAGGCCTACGATGCGTTGATATGCGTGGGCACATTCACTTACGGCCATGTGGAAAGCGACGCCTTCGAAAGGATACTCAGTCTCGTTAAGCCCGGTGGGCATATCGTCTTTACTGTTAGAGAAGGAGCGTATGACGATCTCAACTATCGGGAGAAGATGGTGGAGATGGAGGCAAAGAAACTCTGGGAGCTTAAGGAGATGACCGATGCGGTGTATTTTTCCGGCGAAAACGTCAGCTGCAAGCTTTGCACGTACGAGGTGCTGTAAGGGTATGCTGAGGGGAGATTTCCCCTAAATATCTCTTATTAGTCATATAGATAAAGATGAGTTTTTGAGGGGTGCGGGGAACTTTGTTCCCTAAAAAGTTCCCAGCGATCTTAGTTTTACTAATCTATGGAATTTACCATCCATGGAAATTCCATTGCCGCTACACTTGGCAAGGCCTTCGCTCCGCTTACTTCCGGCTTCGTGAATTGAATACAATTCAATTCAGCTACGCCTTCAGAGCCAACATCCATGTTGGCTTTATTCGCTTCAACCTTGATAATTATCTTAAAATGGGTTTTTAAGGGGATCCTAAGGGGAGATTTTTCCCTAAAAAGTTCCCAGCGATCTTTTTCTTTCATACTTATATTCGAAATTAGTCACTAATTTATTTGTTTTGCGCTTATGCGCCACATACTTTTTAGAAAAGTATGCAAAACTATTCCCTCAGGGTTTTACATCCGCCATTGTCACTCATTTATATTCATAAATTCGTAAGAGATGGCGGTTCCAAAAGAGCTTATTCGGCTGTAAAACATTCGGGAAAGATTAAGAGCTTTTATGGCCAAATAAGTTACTGGCTTTTAGTCTACTTATTGACGGAATTCCATTTCATGTATCACGTTGTTTTCTCTCAAGTGTAAACGTTATAGCTACCGATTAAACCCATGGAATGTGCCATATTAATACGCTATAGAAACTACACACTATTAAATCAAAACTATTGTATTGGCATTTTACCATCTTTAGATTAAGCTCTCTGCTATGGAATTCCTGATAATCTTCGAGCAGTCGATTCTGCCCATATTCTTTCTTATTGGCCTGGCATTCATCTATCAGAAGAAGTATCAGCCCAACATCAAAGCGATCAGCGATCTAACCCTGACCATCCTCGCACCCATAATGGTTTTCGATAACCTGTACAGGCAGTCGGTGCAAGTGGATGTGCTCATTAAGCCCTTTATGTTCATGGCTCTTCTCATGGCTGCCCTGATAGGTCTGTCATACCTGACGGCACTCCTGCTGAGATTGAATACAAACGAACGTATATCCCTCATACTTGGCACATCCATGATAAACTCCGGCAACTTCGGGATTCCGCTCATTATCTTTACCTACGGTGAGGGAACGCTCCCCTATTCTGTTATATACTTCGTAACATTCGTTTTCCCGATACTCACCCTGGGCATACTCATAAGCAGCAACCAGCACAGCATCAAGGAATCGGTGAAGGATATGCTGAAAATGCCTCTGTTCCATGCCTTTATTGCGGCGATGGTGTTTACTACACTGAAGATCCCGCTCCCCTCCTTTGCCGAGAAGAGCTTCGGGCTTCTGGGGCAGGCAGCCATACCGATGATGCTTTTCATACTGGGCCTGCAACTCGCAAACATAAACCTCAAGAAGGTAAACCTTAAGGTTCTTAGTTCGGCAACCATTATTAGGCTTATTCTCTCCCCGCTCATAGCTGCCCCTATCCTCATTTTTGTTGGGATAACAGAACTGGAAGGCAAAACCGCTCTGCTTCAAACATCCTCCCCGACAGCTATCCTAACCCTTATGCTGGCGATCAAGTTCAACCGTTCACCTGATATCCTTGCAGGCATCATCTTTGCGACCACAGCGCTTTCAGGAATAACCCTCACACTGGTTATCCAGATTTCGGATATTTTTCTGTAGTCCTGTTTGATAGAAAACAGCAAACCTGTGTGTTATAAATACTAATACTGTATAAATACACTTCAGGTTGTGCCATGTTTAAATCGATCCCTATCCGAATCAGTATAATCATGAACTTCATTGCTGTGGCAGTAATAGGCGTACTGCTCGTTATGACAGTTCAGTATTACTACAGCAACAAGATGGCCATATCCGCCACAGAGGACCATTTCGCCACCATATCTGAGGACATAAAACAGGGAATTATGGGTTTTGATGAAAGAACATCCGCCGTTGTGAACTATCTTGAGGTTCATCCTGACATTGCTGTTCCGCCGGATACCGAAAGGAAACACCCCCTGACAGCTTCTTTTACCCGGATGCTTGAAAACATGCCCGACCTTTACGCCCTGTATACCGGACATAGTGACGGAAGCTTCTTTGAGATCGTAAACCTTGAGATTGGAAATAACATCCGCTCAACCTTTCTGGCACCGGAAAATGCCCGGTGGTGTATAATCATGATCCCGGGTGGTACAGGGCTTAAGTATACTTATTTCCTTGATGATGCTAAGAAACTGATTCGCTCAAGGATAGAAGAGACTGAGTACAACCCCGTAAACCGTCCATGGTACCGCTCTGCCATAGAAAGCGACAAAACCATACGCACAGAACCATACGTATTCAGCAATCTGAAAAAAGCAGGCGTTACATATGCAAAGCATATATCCGGCAAGGATGTGGTACTAGCCGCAGATGTTTCACTGCATTCTCTTTCTTCCATTCTGGAATCGGAGAAGGTTTATGAGCAAACAGGCATCTTCCTTCTGGACAGCTCCAACGAGTTCATTGCCGCAGCAGGCGGTTCAGATATAAACCTTTTTAATGAATACAGCGAAGATCTCCTCAGCGAAGGCAGAGGGGTGCTGAAGGCTGATGTTAACGGAGTTGAGTATCTCGTCGAAACAACTCCCGTGACCGATGGTTTCTGGGAGTCTGCAAAGATTGTTATCGCTGTGCCTTACAGTGTGATGGCCGGTCCTTACATACGCATAATAACGATATCGTTTATGGTGACCCTGCTCCTCTCAGTAATCATCATACCGCTGATAATGTTCAGCAGTTATATCATAGTCCGTCCCCTTCGTGAGCTCATGGGGGAGAACGAGCTGGTAAGTAAGCGGGAGTTTTCCAAAGTCAAGGGTATAAAAACGATTATCAAAGAATATCAGGAGCTTTCCACATCTCTGGTACATATGTCCGGCGATATCGAAGCCTATCAGAAGGCCCAGCAGGAGCTTTTCGATTCCTTCATCAAGCTTATCGCAGAAGCTGTGGACAATAAGTCCAAATACACAGGCGGACACTGCCGCAGAGTACCCGTGCTTACTGAGATGCTGGCAAAAGCCGCATCGGATTCGAAACAGGGAGCTCTCAAGGACTTCACTCTCAAAAGCGAGGATGACTGGCGCGAACTCTACATTGGCGCATGGCTTCACGACTGCGGGAAATTAGTTATCCCCGATCATATTATGGATAAATCAGTAAAGCTAGAAACGATTTACAACCGCATCCATGAGATACGCACACGCTTTGAGGTTCTCCTTAGGGACAAAGAGATTGAGGCGTGCGAAAGGATCATTAACGGCGAAGAAAGGGATGAGGTAAACAAATGGCTTGATGGTGAAAAGGATAAGCTGAAAAAGGACTTTGAGTTCACTGCCTTCCTGAACAACGGGGATCATTTCGTTACCGATGATGATCTTGAAAGGCTGAGGCAGATCGCAGAAAGAACTTGGAAACCATACTTCGACAGAACAGCAGGGCTCTCCTTCGAGGAGGATAAACAACTCAAAGAATCGGGAGACCTCCCCCAAGAGGAAAACGTTCTCATGGATGCCCCCTTCCACGTCTCTGCCCGATCCGATGATGATACAAAGGATTTCGAAGCCCTCGGCTTCAAGGTGGATGTTCCTCAAAACCTTTATAACAAAGGGGAACTGTACAACCTTAGCACCCAAAGAGGTACACTCACCGAAGAGGAGCGCTACAAGATAAACGAGCATATGATCATGAGCATCCGGATGCTTGAGGAACTCCCATTCCCGCAGAATCTTTCAAATGTTCCTGAATACGCCGGAGCGCATCATGAGACGATGGACGGAACAGGTTACCCCCGCAGGCTCACAAGGGATGAGATGAGCGTCCCAGCCAGAATAATGGCTGTTGCGGATATCTTCGAAGCGCTAACAGCGGCGGATAGACCATACAAAGCCCCAAAGAAACTTTCAGAATCAGTAAAGATCCTCAGCTTCATGGCAAAGGAAGACAAGATCGATTCGGAAATATTTGAACTCTTTCTAACCTCCGGTATCTACAGGGAATATGCAGAAAAAACCCTAAAACCTGAACAGATAGACGAAGTGGATGTTCAGCAGTATATCAGTGGAGGAGAGAGCTAGATGAAAGGTCTTATTATCGCTGTTTTATCCCTTATCCCTTTGAGTGTATTTGCTTCAAACGCCCCTGCAATCAATGGATGCACCATCGAAAAGCTGGTAACCGGAGAGGAGGCGGAACGGCAGATCATCAAGCTGCATCGCAGGGATATCGACCTGAAAAGTGCGTATGTTGCCCATTACGAATGCGGCGAAGCCAAGGCCATACTCTGGACATCCTTCGCCGAGGATAAAAAAACATCCCGAAAGCTCCATGAAGTTATGGACGGTAAGATGGACCAGAGCCGCATGTTCACCAACCGCAGGGAGGTGAGCATCGCAGGGAAAGAAACCGTTTATGTCTTCGGTATGGGCATGGATAACTACTACTTCGTTCATAAGGACGGTAACTACTGGATCACAACGGATAAAGGGGAAGGCTCTGATATTACTTCCAGACTAATAAAAGAACTCAGAGATTAAAGCTTGCCCTCAAAGGTTAGCTTTTCGAGGGGAGCCGGCTGGGAAAGATAAAAGCCCTGGGCATTGTCTATCCCAACCCTGCGAATGGTTTCGAGAATCTCTCTATTTGCAACGAACTCAGCAACGGTTTTCAGGTTCAGCTTCTGGGCAATCGAGCTGATACCTTCAACAATATGAAATCCTTCGGGGGATTCTAGGATATTCTTGATAAGGGAGCCGTCTATCTTTATGTAGTTGATGAGTTCGTTTCTCGCCATCTCCGATACGATATTGAAATTAGAGTATCCTGTTCCGAAGTCGTCTATGGCAAACTTAACGCCGTATTTCATATGGAGCGCGCGAACTATATTCACATTTCGAAACAGCGCCTGCTCCGTTATCTCGAATACTGCTTCCACTTCCTTTTCACGTGCAAGCCTGTTAAACCACTCGAACGTCTTGAGATAATCATCGGACTGCAGAGATTTAGGGTTCATGTTGATAAAAACTCGATTAACATGCTCACCCAGCACTTCAAGGTCTTCAGCCACACGATGCAGTATCTTTCTATCCAGCTCCGTGATCCTGTCCGTCGCTATCAGGTAGTCGATAAATATCCCCGCATTCATGCAGGTTTTGTCATCGCAAACCCTGGCCAGCACCTCAACATGCTCGACCTCCCCCGTTTTGGAGGAGAATATCGTATGGTAGAAAGGGAATATCTTGTCAGCATCGAAGGACTGTATAATGTAGTGGTTGTTCCTTTTCTTCTCCTCAATACGGGCTACCTGCTCCTCAATATCAGAGCGTTCGTAGAGCATCTTCCATTCATTATCATCCTTGCATTTGTTGAGAAGCTGTTTCGTAAGGTAGGCAAGATTCCCCTTATAATCAGAGTCACTGTCGCTAAGGGGAAGAAATACACATATAAATCTGAGGTTTATCTCAAGCAGTTCCTTGGTCACAGACATCCCGTCTATTAGCCCAGCAAAACGTTCAAAGCTGTCCTGAGCCTCTGTCCTTGGAGCGAATACGGCGATATAAAATAAACCTTCGGATGTTCTTATGTATGTGGCATTTTCGTTATAGATCCCGTAGATCTTATCCACAACGCTCTCCACCTCGTTCAGAACAAAATCCCCGTTTTCCTGCCCCCAAACATCGTTGATAACAGCCATATTACGTACATTCAGACATATCAGGGATATATCCTCTCCTTCACTCAGCTTATCCTCCACCAGGCTCAAAAGGATATTCTTCTTGTTCTGCTCAAAGAGGAGTATACGTTCATAGAAGAAGCTGAGCAGACTGTTACACTGCTCAAGAAGGTCGCAGTAAAGAAGGTACGTCTTATTGTAGTCCTGATTATCATAGAAGTAGAATAGACTGTTTGCTGTACTGTGAAGACCTGTATGCATTTCATGGAACCTGCGCTCGTCATCCGTACGGTTAAAGATCATACGGAAGTAAGGTTTACTGAAGTGTCCGCTGAGTATGCAGGCGTTATGGCTTAGCTCAGGGCCCTTCTCGAGGTCTCCTGAGAGTATCCTGTTGTTAACATCCATCATCCAGGAAATCGTTGAGGTAACAATGTTTGTGGTGGAGTAAACGGTGAAAAGGCTTATGTTGTAAAAGTCTGCATTCTGAACCTGCTCAAAGAGGTAAGCTTTGCTTATCTCTGATTTTATCGCACCGAAGTTATCAAGGTTATAGCTGCACATCATGCCGTTCGGGTTTTCTATGGAATATGCGAGGTTATCCTCTATATGCTCAAGAAACTCAATGACATGCAGGAGGGGTATATCAAGATGATAGTGCCTTGCGCCGATATTGAATGCCTGCTCTCGCAGACTCTCATCGAATTCACTGCTCAGCGCCCTGTCCAGAAACATATAGACCTTCTCGGTGACTATGCTGATATTCTCACCGTTAAGAAATGCGCTGAAATATTTATTCCCGTTAAGCTGAGCGGTAAATTCTTCACTGATCAGACGAAGGCAGTTGTCCATTAAGATTCCTCCTCAGTATCAGAAGAATATAATACTTTTTTATATTTGTAAATGTATCATTGGTGTCATTTTGCGTTAAGGAAAAAAGGCGGCACACACAAAGTGTATACCGCCCCTATGAGGATGTGCATAAAGAACGGCTTCAATCAGCCGGTGATCATCCTGTTGAATTCTGTTATGAGCTCATCAATTTCAGGAGCTATCTCAAGAACACTGTTCCAGTAGTTATCGTGGTCGTACCACTGGGCGTTCAGCTCATCGATACTCCTCTCCTGCTGTTCCACCCATGTGAAATACTTGAGGTTATGGATAGCCTTCTTGTCGTAGTAGGTGAGTTCCTTGAAGTTGTCATAGCTCAATGAGTTAAGGAGCTCGTAATCCCTTTCGGCATTCCCTTCGGTGTAGCGCCCCTTCTCCTCTTCGAGCTCCTGCAGGCGTGAGCCGTAAAGCTCGAGGGAATCCGTGGCAACGGTTACAACATAGTCCTTCTCGGTGAGCTCGTTGTACTTGGCGTATTTGATCGCTCCAAGCATATTCCCGATACCGGATATTCCGAGAAGCTCCAGTGTATCGATAACATCGGAGGAAACACCCTCCTTTGCCAGAAGGTTCTTTCCCTTCTCCTCATTGAATAGGCGGAGGATCCGAACAGCCTTCTCGTCATCAACGGCAACAACGAAATCGGTATCTTTGCAGTCATGGACCCAGGGAACATGCTTGTCGCCGATCCCCTCTATGCGGTGATCACCGAAGCCGTTATTGAGAAGCGTGGGGCACTCAAGGGCCTCTCCCACCGCTAGCTTCGATTTGGGAAACTTCTTCTTAAGGTAATAGCCAGCACCAAGTGTTCCTGCAGAGCCTGAGGAGGATACGAATCCGGAGTAGTTCTCACCCTCGCCGACGTAATGGTTGATAAGCTCCTCAATGGCGTGCCCTGTCACGTTGTAGTGCCACATCGGGTTGCCCATCTCCTCAAACTGGTTGAAGATGCGCAGATCCTCGCCGGAGCGGCGGAGCTCCCAGCACTTATCGAAGATCTCCTTAACGTTGGACTCGCACCCGTGGGTTGCTATAACCTCTCCCGCAACGGTTTTGAGCCATTCGAAACGCTCCCTGGACATCTCCTCGGGGAGTATGGCGATTGCACTGTTGGCAAGCAGTGCAGATATGTATGCACCGCCTCGGCAGTAGTTACCTGTGGAGGGCCATACGGCCTTTGTCTTTGCGGGGTCGAAGCTTCCGGTAACAAGAGCCGGGGCGAGGCATCCGTATGTTGCGCCAACCTTATGGGCACCGGTGGGAAACCATTTTCCGGTTAGTGCTATGATGTTTGCTCTGCACCCTGTGAGTTCAGGGGGGAGAACGATGTGGTTCACTCCATTATAAAGCCCCCCCTTCTCCTTCTGCTCGTTTTTCCATGTAATTCTATAAAGGTTCAGGGGGTTTACCTCCCAAAGTCCGACGGACTTAAGCCCCTCCTTAACCTCCGAGGGAACCTTCTCTGGATTCCTCATCATCTCAAAGGTGGGCAGGGTTATCCCCTTCTCTTTCAGGTAGGAGGCGTTTCTCTCACGCCCCTGCTTATCAATATCAAAGCTCATTCAGTTCTCCTTACAATATATCATTCAACGACTTTATTGATTCCTTGGGAGCCTCAACACCCTTAAGGGCAGAGGCTATATCCTTGAGCCCGTTTCCGGTGGAGATAACGGCGATACGTGCATCCTTCTCCAGTTCGGGTATAGTTTTCAGAAAACCGGCATATGCCGCCGCACCTGCGGGCTCGGCAAAGATCCCCGCACGGGAGGCCATAGTATGCTGGGCGTTGAGTATCTCAGCATCGCTCACACGGATAAACCTTCCGTCGTAATCGCTCATCAGCTTAACGGCATGATACCCGTTTCTCGGGATGTCCACACTGATGGAATCCGCCACAGTGGAAGCTGGGAGGTTATCGAACATCCCTTTTTCCGAGGCCCTTGTTAGGGCGTCGCTGTTCTCCGCCTGAACTGCGCATACGCAGGGCATCAAATCTATGAGTCCCGCCTGCATAAGGTCCTTGAACCCTTTAATAACGCCCGCAACAATACATCCATCCCCTGCGGAGACGAAGACGCAGTCCGGTCTTCCCATCTGCTTGAATAACTCGAGGGATACGGTCTTCTTCCCTTCGATAGTCATGGGGTTATACCCTGTATTTCGGTTCATTCCCCCCTTTATCTTCGAGTATTCAAGGGAGAAGTCATAGGCCATGTCGTAGTTACCCTTCACCTTATGAACCGTTGCACCATACTGGAGAGCCTGCACGATCTTCGCCTCGGGGGCGGTCTCGGGGAGGAAGAGAGTAACCTTCTGTCCTGCGGCAGCGCCCACACCAGCCATGGAGGAACCCGCATTGCCTGTGGAGGCAAGGGCGATCTCGTTTATGCCGTGGCTGGCCGCAAAGGCGGAAACGAGGAATGATGCTCTATCTTTGAAGGAGAATGTTGGGTTAAGCCCATCGTCCTTTATAAACAGGTTGCTGAATCCCGTCTCCTTTCTCAGGTTTGCAGGCTGCCAGAGGGGTGTGTTGCCAACGGGTATGGAGGGAAAGAACTCCTTTGAAACGGGGAGGAGATCGAAAACATCAAAATCCACATCAGCCTTCCACGCCGCTTCAACCTCAAGGATCCCCCTTACCGGCTCATCGGCACCCTGCCCCTGGGCACAGGAGGGGCACACCATAAGATCAGGCCTTATGTCGTATCTGGAACCGCACTCGGTGCATATGTATCTGATATCCATTATAAAGTAACTCCGAATTATAGAATTTAATGCTGTGCGCCGTTATCACGGCTCTCCTTAAGCTCTCTAATGTAGCTGTATATGGTGTACTTCGAGAGCTTGAGGTGTTCCGCAACCATGACCACAGAACCCTTTATATCAAATATACCCCGTTCGTAAAGGGTATGTACGATATGCTTGTTCTTTTCATGGTTTGCTATGGAGGTTTTTGTCCCTATCTCCATGTATATATCGTTCACAGCGTTATGTATAAGATCCTCAACGCTGTTCACAAAGAACTCCTCCTGCTTCGCTTCGCCGGCTCCTTCGGATCGGAAAACGTTAAACTCCTTTATGAAATCGGCAAGGGGCATGGAGAGGCTGAAGTTTATGCATATGAGCCCGATGGCCTTGCCCCTGTTGGTTATTATAGTTGTGATGGAGCGCATAGGCTCGCCTAGGGAGTTGTTTGTTATGTAGTTATCAGTGTGCTGGCGGCCGGTCCTCTTATAGTCCAGAATAACCTGAAGGCCTTTGTCCGTGATGGGATGCCCCTCCTGACGTCCGGTCAGATGACCGTTAACTATCTTTGTTATGGAGCACTCGATGTTCTCAAGACTGTGGAGAACCACCTCACAGTGGCTTCCGAAGAAGGCGGCAATACCCTCCAGTACATCCTCATAGGATCTTATAATGTTCTTGTCTTCTTCGGTAAACTGGCTTACGATCTCGCTTAGTGTAGTTTTTTCGCTCATGTTCTCCACCTCTGCTGTGACAAGGTTTTTAAGTTATACAATTTATTGTATAAAATCAACAGCTATCTTATTATACAAAATTTCGTGTATAATTTACAACAATATTACAGTATTTTAACCGATACAACATTACCACCTCCCTCATCATACCCATTTACACCAATGCTTTATACCGACCATCAACAATAGCAAACCCTACACAATTTTGTTGACACCATAAAATAAATTGTATAACTTAGCTTATACGGAGATAAAATTATGAGCATAAACGATCTTAAGTATGTTCTAAACGAAGTTCAGGGCAATTCCAGCTACCCCCTCTTCTCCAGGGAAGAGGCAGAGAAGGCTGTGAGCTTTCACAAGAGTATCCCCGGATACAAGCCTACCCCCCTCGCCCACCTGGGCAAACTGGCAGAATACTGGGGTTTAAAGGATTTCTACGTAAAGGACGAATCCTACCGCTTCGGCCTAAACGCCTTCAAGGTGCTAGGAGGAAGCTACGCCGTAGCGAAACTCCTTTGTGAACGTCTCGACGTGGATATCGCAGATGTTGATTTCGATTATCTCACAAGTCCCGAGGTGCACGAAAAGCTTGGCGACATAACATTCATCACAGCCACCGACGGCAACCACGGCAGAGGAATCGCATGGGCTGCGGAAAAGCTCAAGCAAAATGCGGTGATCTACATGCCCAAGGGTGCCGCAGCTGCAAGGGTAAAGAGCATTGAGGCCCATGGAGCAACATGCCATGTTACGGATCTGAACTACGACGATGCTGTCCGGCTCGCCTGCGAAGAGGCGGAGAAGAACGGCTGGTATATGGTTCAGGATACCGCATGGGAGGGGTATGTTGACATCCCCACATGGATCATGCAGGGTTATATGACCATGCCCTATGAGGCTGTGGAACAGCTCGGCGATGTAAAGCCCACCCACGTTTTCCTGCAGGCTGGCGTGGGGGCTATGGCCGGAGCCGTGCTCGCATTTATGAGCGAGGTTTACGGCGATGAGGCACCCATAACCGCAGTGGTAGAGCCCCACAGTGCGGCATGCCTCTATGAATCCGCAAAGGCTGGTGACGGAAAGCCCCACACCGTAGGCGGGGATCTGGATACCATCATGGCGGGTCTTGCCTGCGGAGAGCCGAACCCCATCGGCTGGGATATACTCAAAAAGTCCGCCAGAGCTTTCATAAGCTGTGAGGATTATCTGGCGGGGAACGGGATGCGCATACTCTCATGCCCCATCCTCGGTGACGACCGGATCATAGCCGGCGAATCCGGCCCGGTGGGCATAGGCGTACTTGATCTTATAATGAACGATCCTAACTTTACGACTATCAAAGAAGAGCTGGGTCTTGGCAGCGACTCTGTCATACTCATGTTCAACACCGAAGGAAACACCGACCCCGTTAATTTTAAAGAGATAGTCTGGTACGGAAAATATTTAAAGCGACAATAATATACATTACGGAGGAAGTTACATGCAGGATTTTGCAAAGATACTGGAAATGGCGGAAAAGTATAAGGACGATATGACGAAATTTCTTCGTGACATGGTCCGCATTCCCAGTGAGAGCTGTGATGAGGAGAAGGTTGTTCTCCGCATTAAGGAAGAGATGGAGAAGGTCGGCTTCGACAAGGTTGAAATCGACCCCATGGGCAACATACACGGAACCATCGGCCACGGAAAAAGGCTCATCGCCTACGATGCGCATATCGATACAGTGGGCATAGGTAACAGAGACAACTGGGAGTATGACCCCTACGAAGGCTACGAGGATGACGAGATCATCGTGGGCAGGGGAACCAGCGACCAGGAAGGTGGCATGGCCTCCATGGTTTATGCGGGCAAGATAATCAAAGACCTCGGCCTTGAGGACGACTACACGCTCGTTATGGTCGGCTCCGTTCAGGAGGAGGACTGCGACGGTCTCTGCTGGCAGTACATCATCAAAGAGATGGACCTCAAGCCCGAATTCGTTATCTCCACAGAGCCCACGGACGGCGGAATATACAGAGGCCAGAGGGGACGTATGGAGATCAAGGTCTCCGTGGACGGTGTAAGCTCACACGGCTCTGCACCCGAAAGGGGCGACAACGCAATCTTCAAGATGGCCCCCATCCTTCAGGAGCTTGAGGAGCTTCATAAAAACCTCATCACCGATGACTTCCTCGGCAAAGGCTCCCTCACAGTATCCGAGATATTCTCCACTTCACCCTCAAGATGCGCAGTTTCCGACGGATGCAGCATATCCGTAGACCGCCGTCTCACAAAGGGTGAGGATAAGGAATACGCAATGAACCAGATCGCCGAGCTCCCCTCCGCAAAGAAGGCGGGCGCAAAGGTAGAGATGTACGTTTACGATGAGCCCTCATATACAGGCCTCGTATACCCCACAGACTGCTACTTCCCCTCATGGGTCGTAGAGGAGGATGACGAATCCGTTCAGGCAGTGGCAGACACATACAAAAAGCTCTTCGACAAGGATCCCAGAATCGACAAATGGACATTCTCCACCAATGGAGTCTCCATCACAGGCCTTTTCGGCATCCCCACAGTGGGATTCGGACCCGGAGCAGAGGCTCAGGCCCACGCCCCCAATGAAAAAACATGGAAAGAGGATCTTGTAAGGTGCGCCGCCCTCTATGCGGCTCTCCCGAAGGTTTACCTCAGCCGAACGTAAGGTGGGCGCATGAAGAAGGATATAGTACTCGTTGCCATAGGGGGTAACTCCCTCATTAAGGATGAGGCGCATAAATCTGTGGAAGATCAGTACAATGCCCTTGTGGAAACCTGCACCCATCTGGCGGATATCGTGGAGGCGGGCTACCGCCTCGTTATCTGCCATGGAAACGGTCCCCAGGTTGGCTTCATCCTCAGACGTTCCGCCATAGCCTTCAAAACCGAGGGGCTCCATGAGGTTCCCCTCTCCATATGTGTTGCAGATACCCAGGGCTCCATCGGCTTCCAGCTCCAGATGGCCCTCGGAAACGAGCTGAGGAAGAGAAACCTCCCCCAACAGACCATGACCCTCGTAACAAGGGCTCTGGTGGACAAAGAGGATGAGAAGTTCAAGAACCCCAGCAAGCCCATCGGCTCATTCTTTAACGAGGAGCAGGTGAAGAAGCTGCAGAGCGAATATCCGGACTGGCAGTTCGTAGAGGACTCCGGCAGGGGGTTCCGCAGGGTTGTTGCATCCCCCCAACCTACGGAGGTTGTGGAGATAGATGCTGTTAGCGATCTCATCGAGAAGGGCTATGTCGTTGTTGCCGGAGGGGGCGGAGGCATCCCCGTCATTTACAAAGACGGCGCCTACGAAGCCATTGACGCAGTTGTGGATAAGGATCTCCTCTCCGCGCTGATGGCGGAGAAGATAGAGGCGAAACGCTTCATAATCTCCACAGGTGTAAGCCACGTATATATAAACTTCGGCAAGGAAAACGAGGAAAAGCTTGAGAAGATAAGCGTTGATAAGATAAAAGAGTATATAAAAGAGGGGCACTTCGGTGCAGGGAGCATGCTCCCCAAGATCGAAGCGGCTGTCAAATTTATCGAAAACGGCGGAGAGGAGGTTATCATAACCGAACCCTCCCTTCTCAAGGATGCTATAGAACACAAAACAGGAACAATAATAACACGATAAAGAGGTATACCGATGAGCAGAATAAACAGCGCAGAGCTTATAAAACAGCTCAGCACACTTGGAACCGAGGAGATGTTCCTCAACGACTTTCTTCACACATGGGACAAATCATCCCAGGAGCTTGAGGCGGTTTTCAAAACAGCACAGATCCTCGCCTCCCTCCGCAAGGACAACATCAGCCCCAGGGTCTTCGACAGCGGTCTTGGAATATCCCTTTTCAGGGACAACTCCACAAGGACTCGCTTCAGCTTCAGCAGTGCATGCAACCTGCTCGGCCTTGAGGTTCAGGATCTTGATGAAGGCAAATCCCAGATCGCCCACGGCGAAACCGTTCGTGAAACTGCGAACATGGTTTCCTTCATGGCGGATGTCATCGGTATCCGTGACGATATGTACATCGGCAAGGGTCACACATACATGAAAGAGGTTTCCGCCTCAGTAGAAGCGGGTTACAGGGAAGGCGTTCTCGAGCAGAGACCCACCATCGTAAACCTGCAGTGCGACATAGACCACCCCACCCAGAGTATGGCGGATGCTATGCACCTCATCGAAACCTTCGGCGGGATAGAGAACCTCAAGGGGAAAAAGGTTGCCATGACATGGGCCTATTCCCCCTCCTACGGCAAGCCTCTCTCCGTTCCCCAGGGTATCATCGGCCTTATGACCCGTTTCGGCATGGACGTCTCCCTCGCCCACCCCGAAGGATACGAGGTTATGCCCGAGGTTGAGGATATCGCCAAGGTAAACGCAGAGAACTCCGGCGGAACCTTCACCAAGACAAACAGCATGGCCGAGGCCTTCAAGGATGCGGACATCGTCTATCCCAAGAGCTGGGCACCTTTTGCCGCCATGGAGAAGAGAACCAACCTCTTCGGCGAGGGTGATCTGGACGGCATCAAGGCCCTTGAGAAGGAGCTCCTTGCGGACAACGCCAAGCATACCGACTGGGAATGCACCGAAGAGCTTATGGCAACCACAAAAGAGGGCAAAGCTCTCTATATGCACTGCCTCCCCGCAGACATCACAGGTGTATCCTGCGATCAGGGTGAGGTCGCCGCATCGGTATTCGACCGCTACCGTGTTCCCCTCTACAAAGAGGCGAGCTACAAGCCCTATATCATCGCCGCAATGATATTCCTCAGCAAGTTCAGGAACCCTGCGGACACACTTCAGGACGTTCTCGAAAGAAACGCCCGGAGGATAATCGGAGAGTAATAATGAAACATATAATAGCAACGGAAAAAGCGCCCGCTGCCATCGGCCCCTATAATCAGGCGGTTGCTGTGGGTAATATGGTCTACACCTCCGGCCAGATCCCCCTCAAGGCGGAAAACGGCGAGGTGCTCGATGGAGATATCGCCGCCCAGACCGAGCTTGTTATGGAGAATCTCAAGGCTGTTCTGGACAAGGCGGGATGCACCATGGCGGATATAGTAAAAACCACCTGCTTTCTAAGCGACATGGGCAACTTTGGCGTATTCAACGAAGTATACGGAAGATACTTTGAGGATCAGCCCCCTGCACGCTCCTGTGTGGCGGTTAAAACCCTGCCCAAGAACGTTCTGGTTGAAGTGGAGGCGGTGGCTTTCAAAGAATAATATAACCGGGGGAGCGTATCGGCTCCCCCTTTATGCAGTATATGCCCTTAATCTGGTGCTGATATGATAAGACTAACGCTAAACGGCCGTATGGCCGAATACAACGGCGACGGTGATTTGAAGCTCATAGAATGGCTGCGTTTCACCATGAACACCAAAAGCGTCAAAGACGGCTGTTCAGGGCAGGGAGCCTGCGGGGCCTGCCTTGTGGAGCTTAACGGAAAACCGATGCTCTCCTGCTCCATTACCATGGAAAAACTTGACGGAGCAGAAGTTGTTACCCTTGAGGGCTTTCCGGAGGATGTCCGGGATATCCTCGCCAAGGCCTTTGTGGCCGCCGGAGCTGTGCAGTGCGGATTCTGCTCACCCGGGATGCTCGCCAGAGCAAAGATGATTCTGGAAAAGAACCCCTCACCCACCCGTGAGGAGGTTGCCAAAAAACTGAAACCCCACCTATGCCGGTGCACCGGCTATGTAAAGATTATTGACGCTGTGCTTCTCGCAGCAGAAAAACTCAGCGATAAAACCGATATAGATATTGAAAACGCCTTCATGGGAAGCTCACCCCCCAAGCTCGACGCACTGGAACGTGCCAAGGGTGCCCCTCTCTTTATTGGGGGACTGGAGTTTGAAAACATCCACCACGGCGCCCTCAAGTTCAGCGACCATCCAAGGGCCCGCATTCTGTCCATAGACACCTCCGAGGCGGAGAAGTACCCCGGCGTTGTCAAGGTGCTGACGGCAAAGGATGTTCCCGGAAGCAGAAACGTGGGCATGTTCGTTCGTGACTGGCCCCTCTACGTTGCAGAGGGTGAGACAACCAGATACATCGGTGACGTGCTCGCCTGCGTCATAGCGGATGATAACCGCACGGCCAGAAAGGCTCGTGAACTGATAAAGGTTGAATACGAAGTGCTCGAGCCGGTGACGGATCCCTTCAAATCACTTGCCGGTGATGTAAGGATCCATGAAAACGGAAACATCCTCAAGGAAACCGTCATCAACTACGGCGAACCGTGCACAGATGTTTTCAAAGAATCCGAATACGTAATACAGAAGACCTACCAGACCCAGCGCATTGAACACGCCTTCCTCGAACTTGAGAACAGCGTTGCCTGCAGAGAGGATGGAAAGCTCACCGTATACACCCAATCCCAGGGGATTTACGAGGACAGGCATCAGATCGCCGATATGCTCGGTTTAGAGGCGAAGGATGTTAACGTCAAACTCATCGCCGCCGGAGGAGCCTTCGGTGGGAAAGAGGACCTCACCGTACAGGGGCACGCCGCCCTCGGGGCATACATTTTAGATGTTCCCGTTAAGGTGAAGCTGAACCGTGCGGAATCACTCCGCATGCACCCCAAACGCCACCCCATGACCCTTGAATACACACTCTCCTGCGATAAGGAGGGTAAGTTCACAGGATTACACGCCCGCATAACTGCGGATACGGGAGCATACGCCTCTGCCGGAGGTCCCGTTTCCGAGCGTGCCGCCACCCATGCGGGGGGAGCGTACCACATCCCCAACATCGATGTTAAATCAACGGCTGTCTATACAAACAACATACCAAGCGGTGCCATGCGGGGCTTCGGCGTTAATCAGGCCACCTTCGCCATCGAAAGCATAATAGATGAACTCTGCGACAAGTTCGGCTTCGATCGATGGGATATACGTTACAAGAACGCTCTGGACAAGGGGCTCACCACCACAAGCGGGCACAAGCTCCGCAAGGCGGTGGGACTTAAGGAGACCCTGGAGCGTGTTAAGGATGAGTTCCGCTCATCGAAATACGCCGGAATAGCCTGCGCAATCAAAAACTGCGGTATCGGCAACGGCGTTCCCGAGCTGAGTCAGGTTAAGATCGAGGTACTCCCCGAGGGGAGGCTGAGGCTTTACCACGGCTGGAGCGAGATGGGTCAGGGTATAGACACAGTGGCCCAGCAGATGCTCTGCGAGCATATCGGCCTGTCGGACATTTCCAAAGTGGATGTTGTCGTAATGACAGACAGCGAAACCAAGGGTGGAAGCACCACGGCAAGCAGGGGAACCTTCCTTGTGGGCAAGGCTGTCATCGAGTGTGCCAAGGGGCTCAAGAAGGATCTTCAGAACAGTACTCTCGAGGAGCTGGCCGGAAAGGTATACCACGGTGAATACCTCTGCGACTGGACCACAAAACCGGACATCGACGGAGACGTTATTAGCCACTTCGCCTACAGTTTCGCCACCCAGCTTGTTAAACTGGATAACGAGGGAGCGATCGAAAAAGTAACCGCCGTTCACGACAGCGGACGTGTGGTGAACCGCAAACTCTTTGAGGGACAGATCGAAGGGGGCGTTGTTATGGGTATCGGCTACGCTCTATCAGAGGATATGCCACTGGATAACGGCTATCTCAAGACCGAACGCTTCAGGGATTACGGCCTCCTGCGAACCACCGATGTTCCAGAGATAGACGTTGTTCCCATTGAGATAGACGACATAGATGCGCCCTTCGGCGCCAAAGGGGTGGGTGAGATATGCTGTATCCCCACTGCGGCGGCTGTGGCTGGTGCATACAGGAGCTATGACGGAGCGGAACGGCTAAGCCTACCCCTCAAGCCCCTTAATAAGAAATAAAAGGAGTTTTCATGCTTTTTCTGAAAAACTGCAGATACATAGATTGGCAGAGCTTTGATATAACCGAAACCAACCTGATCCTCGAAGAGGGTCCGGGCGGTGCGCTCATGTTTGCCGATGAGCTTCCTGAGATAACAGAAAGCGATACGGTGTACGACTGCGGCGGAAGGTTCGTAACCAAATCATTCGGATGCGGACACCACCACATATACTCCACCTTCGCCAGAGGAATGCCGGCACCTAAAAAAACGCCCACCAAATTCACAGAAATACTCGAGTACGTCTGGTGGCATCTGGATAAATGCCTGGATGCAGAGACCATAGAGGCCAGCGCCCTCGGTGCGGCGGCGGTATGCGCAAGGAACGGTGTTACCATGGTCATCGATCACCACTCCTCCCCCAATGCGCCTGAAAACTCCCTCGGAGTCATAAAGGAGGCCTTCGACCGTGTGGGTGTATCCACCCTCCTCTGCCTCGAGCTTTCGGACAGGGACGGCGAAAAGGCACGTGAGGCTGGACTGGAGGAGCACGAAAGGTTCCTCAACAGCGGCGGACAGGGGCATATAGGCCTCCACGCCTCCTTCACTGTGGGGGATGATCTCCTCAAGCGTGCAGTAGCGATGGCTGAGAAGTTCGATACGGGCGTACATGTACACGTCGCCGAAGGCCTCGCAGATCAGGAGGAATGCCTTAAACACCACGGTAAGCGGGTTGTGGAGAGGTTCAGAGATATGGGCGTTACAGAGCTGAAAAAATCCGTATTCAGCCACTGCGTCCACCTTGATGACAATGAAAAGAGGATAATCCGTGATTCCGGCATATGGGTTGCGGAGAATATAGAGAGTAACCAGAACAACAACGTCGGCCTTGCTGACTACGGCTCCATAACAGATAACGTCATGCTCGGAACCGACGGCATGCACTCGGATATGATAAGAAGCGCAAAGGCAGCCTTCATCTCAGGCCAACCCGCCGAAGGTGTGGGGATGGACACGGCCTACGACAGATTCCGAAATATCCACAGATATATTGAAAGTTCAGGCTTTGAAGGGGATGCTTCCAACAACCTTGTCATCCTTGATTACAACTCCCCCACGGAGCTTCGCCCGGATAACTTCCTCGGGCATTTCTTCTTCGGGCTTGAGACCTCCCATGTCCTCAGCGTTGTCTCGGGCGGAAGGCTCATCGTAAAAGATAGGAAGCTAACCACCGTTGACGAAGAAGAGCTTTTCGCCCAGACAAGCGAAGCGGCAAAGAAGCTCTGGGAAAGGATGAGCAGATAGGCCGCCGATGAAAACACTGATCAAGAACGGAACGCTCGTTACACCCGAGGGAAGCCTCAGGGGTGATCTCCTCATGGAGAACGGAAGGATAGCACGCATCGAGGATGAGATTAACTGCGACTGCGGTGTGATAGATGCCTCTGAAAAGCTCGTCCTTCCCGGCGGAGTGGATGTTCATACCCATACGAACCTCATCATCGGCGGCAAGCGTGTGAGCGATGGATTCTACCACGGCTCTTTGGCCGCCCTGGCCGGAGGAACCACAACCATAGTCGACCACCCCGAAGCGGGGGCGGAGGAATCGGGTCTGCTGGACCAGCCGGAGATGTATCTGGAGAGGATGCAGCGTGAATGCATCTGCGATTTCTCCATCCACGGCGTTATCCACAGGACAGGTGAAGATATCGTATCAGATATGCCGGAGCTCATCCGAAAGGGCTTCACCAGCATGAAGATGTACATGACCTACGCCTCTATGCTCAGTGATGATGAGATAGCGTCACTTCTCCCTGTAATCACCGAAAACGGCGGGCTCGCCTGCTTCCATGCCGAAGATGATTCGCTTATTAACGACCTCCGTAAACAGTACGCTTTAGAGGGTAAACTCAGTCCCATATACCATGCAAAGAGCCGCCCGAACTGTACCGAGGCGGATGCTGTGAAGCGTCTTATAGAAATATCCGCCCGGTGCGGGAATGCACCTATATACATCGTACACCTCTCCACAAAGGAGGGGCTCGAGATAATCCGTAATGCAAAGTCACAGGGGGTCAATGTTATAGCTGAAACCTGCCCCCAGTACCTTATGCTGGATGAATCCAGGTATGAGGAACCGGACGGCCTCAAGTACATCATGGCGCCGCCGCTTCGGACAGAAGATGACTGCGAAGCTCTATGGGGCGGGATCTCCGATGGAACCATCGATGTCGTAGCCACCGACCACTGCTCCTATTCCTATGCGGACAAGGTGAAGTACGGGTCCGACGATTTCCGCAATGCACCCGGCGGCGCACCCGGTGTTGAAACACGCCTCCCCCTGCTTTTCAGCGAAGGGGTAAAAAGGGGCAGGATAAGCCTTGAGCAGTTCGTAAAGCTGGTTTCCACCTCCCCTGCGGACATCATGGGGCTTGGCAATCGAAAAGGAAGGATTGCGCCCGGTTACGATGCGGATATACTTATATGGAACTCGGATGCTGAAACAGTTCTCAGTGCAGAAAGAATGCAACAGAGATGCGATTACACACCCTTCGAGGGCTTCGAAGTTACAGGAATGCCTGAGACGGTCTTCCTGAGAGGCAAAAAAGTATATGACACCGCCGGCTTCTATGCCGGTAAAGGAAACGGGGAGTTCATACCCCGTACAAAACGGGAGTATTGAATATGACCAGCGACAGATTCTCACGCTCCAGCCTGAAAACCCTTTTCGGCTGGATTAAAGACTTCGATAAAACCGGAGAGATCCTCGGAATCAGAAGGGAGCTCTTCTTCACACCCGATAAAAACGACCCATTCCGTATGAAGCGGTACGGAAAAACCCTGGAAACACCACTGGGTGTTGCCGCAGGGCCTCATTCCCAGCTCGCCCAGAATATCATGGCTGCCTGGCTCACTGGCTCACGTTACTTCGAGCTGAAAACCGTACAGGTGCTTGATGAGCTGGAGATAACAAAGCCATGTATCGAGATGGGGGATGAGGGTTACAACTGCGAATGGTCACAGGAGCTCAGGCTCCATGAATCCTTCGATGAGTACCTGAACGCATGGGTAATGCTCCATATCATGAAGGATATGTTCGGCTTTGAGGGTGATGAGAGCGGCTTCATCTTCAATATGAGCGTGGGCTATAACCTTGAGGGCATCCTGAGCGATTCCGTCCAGCGATTCCTTGATAAGATGCAGAACTGCCCCGATGAGCTGGCGGCAAAGATCGAGGAGGCGGCGGAGTTCTATCCGAATGTTCGCAAGCTAAGCATCCCCGCCCAGATCACCGATAACGTAACAGTATCCACCATGCACGGCTGTCCGCCCGAGGAGACGGAGAAGATAGGACGATACTTCATAGAGGAGCGCAAGCTGAACACCACCATCAAGCTGAACCCCACCCTTCTCGGGTCGGAGAAGCTAAGGGGTATCCTCAATGACAGCCTCGGCTTTGAGACCGAGGTTCCCGATCTCGCCTTCGAGCATGATCTTGAGTACGGGGCTGGTGTAAAACTGATCCGCTCCCTGATGGAGAGTGCCGAGAAAACCGGTGTTGAGTTCAATCTCAAGCTCACCAATACCCTTGAGAACCTCAACGTTCTGGGTAAGCTCCCCGATGAGGCGGAGATGATCTACATGAGCGGCCGTGCTCTTCATCCCATAAGCATAAACCTTGCGTCCAAACTGCAAGAGGAGTTCGGCGGAGAGCTGGATATATCCTTCTCCGCCGGAGTGGACTGCTTCAACATCGTAGACACCCTCGCCTGCAATCTGCGCCCTGTAACCATCTGTTCAGACATACTAAAGCCCGGCGGTTACGGACGAATGGCTCAGTATGTTGCATACATGCGTAAAGGCTTTGAAGAGGCGGATGCCTCATCCATTGAAGAGCTCACGATGAAGAAGGCAGACGCAGGAGTTCTTTCGGATTCTGTTATTAATAACCTTAAAACGTACTCCAAAGAGGTTTTGACAAACCCTCTATATAAGAAGGAAAGCAGGCCATACGAAGATATAAAGACCGAAAGAAGCCTCGGCTTCTTCGACTGTGCGGCGGCTCCATGCATAACAAAATGCGCAGCCGGACAGAACATACCTAAATATATAGAACACATCGCCGAAGGGGAACTGGATAAGGCACAGAGGACAATCCTCGCCACAAACCCCTTCCCCAATGTACAGGGGAAGGTATGCGATCATGTCTGCCAATCCAAGTGCACAAGGATAAACTACGACACCCCACTCCTCATACGTGAGCTTAAGCGTTATGTGGCGGATTCTGTAGCTTCAGAACCCCTCAAACCAGCACCTTCAAACGGGCTCAGCGTAGCTGTCATCGGAGGCGGCCCCGCAGGGCTGTCATGTGCCTACTTCCTTGCTCTCATGGGCTTTGAGATCGATCTCTACGAAGCCAAGGAATCCCTTGGAGGTATGGCGTCGGACGGCATCCCCGTTTTCAGGCTCGATGATGAAAGCCTCAACAAGGATATCGATAATATCAAGGCCCTCGGTGTAAGGATTCACCCCAACACCTACATAACATCCTCTAAGTTCGAAGAACTCAGGAATAAAATGGATTATGTATTCATAGGCGTCGGCGCTCAGAAAAGCCTCCCGCTGGATATCGAAGGCATCGGCGCAGAGGGTGTATACGATCAGCTCGCCTTCCTCAGCAAGGTTAGAAAACTGCGTGAGAATGAACTCGATATAGGGAGAAAAGTGATAATAATCGGCGCAGGAAACTCCGCCATGGACGCCGCCCGAACCGCCATCCGGATGGTTGGAAATAACGGCGAGGTAACCATCGTATACCGCCGCACAAGGAAGGAGATGCCCTGCGATCCAGAAGAGATCAGAGGAGCGCTTGAGGAGGGTGTTAAGCTGGTCGAGCTCGCCTCGCCGGAGCGTGTTATCGTAAAGAACGGACATGTCACCGGTCTTGAAGTTAGCCGTATGGAGCTCGGCGAAAAGGATTCAAGCGGACGCAGACGCCCCGTTAAGATTGAAGGTTCGGAATACATTATAGAAGCGGACAACATAGTGCCCGCCATCGGTCAGCAGGTGGAGCTGGACTTCTACCCGGAGGATGTACTTGAGGTGGACCAGAGAACCTTTGCAACATCCATCGAGAACGTATACGCCGGCGGAGATGCCCACAGAGGAGCCTCCAGCCTGATTAACGCCATCGGTGACGGACAGAAGGCCGCCGCCGCAATCATAGCAAAGGCGGGCAGAGACGGGCACGATCTCTCACCTATGGATGAACGTAAGCCCGATCTTATTGAAACCCAGATAAAGCAGGCGATAAGGGACTTCGGAGAAGGAACACCTGAACTACCAGCGGATGAAAGAAAGAATTTCAACCTTTTTGTAAGCACGCTAACAAAAGATGAGGCTGAACGTGAGGCGGAACGGTGCCTGCAATGCGACCTCATCTGCAACATCTGCACCACCGTTTGCCCCAACCGGAGCAACATGTATTATCCTCTGGAGGAAACGCTTCTCCCCGTTCAAGTGCTACATGGTGACGGAACAATAGAAAGTGCCGGCACAAAGAGGATCGAGCAACCCTACCAGATCATAAACATCGGCGATTACTGCAACGAGTGCGGCAACTGCACCACATTCTGCCCCACCTCTGGCAGGCCGTACATGGATAAGCCCAAGTTCCACATAAACGAGGAGAGCTTCGAACAGGCGGACTTCGGTTTCCATTTCGATTCCCCCTCTTCCATGCTTATCAAATATTCCGACTTCACCTCAAAACTCTCCCATGACGGGAACCGCTTTCAGTATGAAAGCCCCCTCTTCAGGGCAGAGTTTGATGCAGACACTATGGAGTGCAAAAAAGCTGAGATACTGGAAAAGGATATAGAAAGTATCGACCTGAGCGCAATAACGGACTATATTACTCTTTATAAAGGATTAAGGAGTAGGACACCCTTTACAGGTGTATGATAATGAAGGATAAAAATCTGACAGAGCTGACAATCTGCCTCAAAGGGGGCGGAGACCTCGCAACAGGCGTTGCCCTCCGGCTTTACCATTCCGGTCTCAAGCGCATAGTTATCCTTGAGGCGGATCAGCCCCTTGCGGTACGTCGAACGGTGTGCCTCAGCGAGGCGGTGAACGCAGGAAGCCATACTGTGGAGGATATTACATCTGTGCGCATCGATGATGTGAACGATGCGGAGGCTGTTCTGGCTGAGGCAAAGATCCCAGTACTGCGGGATCCGGAGTGGAAGAGCCTCAAAAGCCTCAAGCCGGACGTAGTAATCGATGCCATACTGGCAAAACGCAACCTTGGCACCACGATGGATGAGGCACCCCTTGTGATAGGGCTTGGCCCCGGGTTCACCGCTGGTGTCGATGTGCACTGCGTGATCGAAACGAACAGAGGGCACTACCTTGCCCGTGTGCTCTGGGATGGCAGTGCACAGGCTAACACAGGTGCACCGGGTGCTGTTAAGGGGTACACCGTTGAGAGGGTTGTCTGGGCTGAGGCTTCTGGCACCTTCCATACGGATAAAGCCATCGGCGATCACGTTGAAGCCGGAGAAAGTATCGGCACACTTGACAATAATATCGTAACAACAGAGATTAAAGGGGTGCTGAGGGGACTTCTCCCCGGCGGCACCAGGATAAATAAAGGAACCAAAATAGCCGACATAGACCCGAGGGATGATGCCGCATACTGCGGGTTCGTCTCCGAGAAATCCCTCGCCATAGGGGGAGGCGTTCTGGAGGCTGTTCTAGGAAGCTATACAGCACAACAGCAGGAGAAGCGCAGATGTCTGTAGGTAAAAATGTACAGAGACAGGATGCCGTTGCGAAGGTGACAGGCAGAGCGAGATATACCGAAGATCTCCCCATGAGCGGGATGAAGCATGCGGTATACGTTCGAAGCACCATCGCCCACGGCATAGTAAAAAGCATTAATTTCGACAAAGCAAAGGGCGTTAAAGGGGTTCGGGCGGTATTTACATATGAAGACGTCCCCGATATATTCCACGCCACGGCCGGTCACCCATACGCATATAACAGAGAGCAGAAGGATGTTGAAGACAGGCTCCTGCTGACAAAGCACGTCCGCTTCGAAGGGGACGAGATAGCGGTTATCGTTGCGGATTCGGAGATGATCGCACGCAAGGCCGCCCGCCTTGTTGAGGTTGAATACGAGGAGCTTGAGCCGCTCATAACACCGGAAAACATCCTCCGTGAGGATGCCCCCAAGATACATGATACGGGCAACATTGTAGGAGCCCACAGCTTTGAGGTCGGCGGTTCGCTGGATGATGCGACTGATTCTTCGGACTATATAGCAGAGGGTGATTACAAAACCGCCATGGTACAGCACTGCCACCTAGAAAACCATGTGGCATACGCATATATGGAGGACAACGATACGATAACAGTGGTCTCCTCCACACAGATCCCCCACATCGCAAGGCGGATTATAAGCGAGGCGCTGGAATTCCCCCTCGGCAGGGTCAAGGTGGTTAAACCATACATAGGCGGAGGCTTCGGAAGCAAGCAGGATACTGTACTGGAGCCGATGGTTGCCTTCCTAACAACAAAGCTCGGGGGCAAGCCTGTTCAGATGAACCTCACCCGTGAGGAATGCCTCTCCTGCTCAAGGACAAGGCACCCATTCTACGGCCATGTCCGTGCCGGTGCAGATAAGGATGGTAGACTCACCTTCCTTGATGTGGATGCGGTTTCACTCACCGGCGCATACGCCTCCCACGGCCACGCCATCATATCCGCTGGTTCCGCCAAATCCTGCGCCATGTACCCCAGATCGGTAATCAAGGTGAACGCAAAGACCGTTTACTCCAACATGCCCGTGGCGGGAGCTATGAGGGCATACGGAACTCCGCAGATCGTATTCATGGTTGAAAACGCAGTGGAGGAGCTTGCGGCAAATGCGGGGATAGACCCCCTTGAGTTCAGGCTCAAGAATGTAGGCGTTCCGGGTGATATAAACCCTCTCAAGAAATCCCCCATGCTGAGCCACGGTCTGAAGGAATGCCTCGAAAAGGGGCGTGAGCTCTTTGACTGGGACAGAAAAAGAAAGGAATACAAAGCATATAAAAAAGGAAGCGTGCGCAAGGGTATAGGTGTTGCATGCTTCAGTTACGCATCGGGAACATACCCCGGCAACGTTGAGATAGCAGGCGCAAGGGCGGTTCTTAATCAGGACGGCTCGGTTCACATACAGGTGGGCGCAACGGAGATAGGCCAGGGCTCGGACACAGCCTTTGCACAGATGGCCGCAGAGAGCTCCGGCATAGATGTTGGTATGATCAAGGTTATCTCCACCCAGGATACGGACTTCTCACCCTTCGACACAGGGGCCTACGCCTCCCGCCAGACCTACGTAACAGGGCAGGCTGTGCACAAGGCGGCCCTTGAATTCCGCGGAAAGATCCTCAATTACGCCGAGGACTTAACCGGAGTCATCGAAAGCAGGCTTATGATAGACGGCGACAGGATCGTCTACACCACCCGCCCCGATGTCACCGTGGTAACCATGAAGGAGCTCGCCATACACTCCTATTACCACAAGGATCTCGGCGGACAGATAAGCGCAGAGGTCTCCTATAAAACAAGGACAAACGCCCTCTCCTTCGGGTGCACCTTCGTGGATATCGACATAGACATCGAGCTGTGCAAGGTGAAGATAAACGACATCATAAACATCCACGATTCAGGACGGATAATTAACCCCCTGCTTGCGGAGGGACAGGTCCACGGCGGAATGGCGATGAGTATCGGTGCGGCACTCTCCGAGGAGCTTCTCATAGACGAGAAAAGCGGCCGTGTTTACAACAACAGCCTCCTCGACTACAAGATACCCACAATGATGGATATACCCGATATGAGATGCGGATTCGTGGAGACAGAGGAGCCCACAGCGGGTTACGGCAACAAATCCCTCGGTGAGCCGCCGATAATCTCACCAGCTCCCGCACTGCGCAACGCCATACTGGATGCCACAGGGGTTGCTGTTTCCTCACTCCCCATGTCGCCGAAGTCGCTTTATGTGGAATTCACAAAAGCAGGATTAATATAAGAGGTTTATGCCATGTTTGATATACAGAACTACGTAAAGGCGGAGTCGATAAAGGATGCCGTCAGGCTCCTTTCGGAGAACGAAGGGGCAAGGCTCATAGCAGGGGGTACGGATGTGCTCATAAAACTGCGTGAGGGGGATGAGGAGTTCTCAAGCCTTGTGGATATCCACAACCTTGAAGAACTGCGCTTCATCGACAAGGACTCAAACGGAGACATACGAATCGGCTCAGCCATGGATTTCACGAGCATCATCGAGCACCCTGTGATCAAAGAGAACATACCCGTTGTTGCCCAGTGCTCCCTCTCCATCGGCGGGCCACAGGTTCGCAACGTTGCCACCATAGGGGGGAACCTCTGCAACGGGGCGATCAGTGCGGATTCCATCTGCGGCCTTGTTGTTCTGGATGCCGTTCTCGAGACCGAAAGCATCGACGGAGCACGTGAGATACCGATGGATCAGTTCTATCTCGGACCCGGGAAAACGGTTCTGGGCGAAACCGAAGTCCTTAAGAACATACTAATAAAGAGGGAGAACTACGAAAACCGTGGTGCGTACTACTACAAGTACGCCATGCGGGACGCCATGGATATAGCCACCATAGGATGCGGAGCCTCCTGCTCTATCAATAACGGCAAGATAGAGGACTTCCGCATAGTCTTCACCGTTGCAGCGCCGAAGCCCACCAGGGCTCTGGAGGCTGAGGAATTTGCAGTCGGTCAGACCCCCTCCGAGGAAACGGCTGAGGAGATCGCAAAGAAGGTTATGTCCAGTCTTAACCCTAGAGATTCATGGAGGGCATCCAAAGCCTTTAGAACACATATAATACAGACCCTTGCAAAACGTGTCGCCATGAAGGCGATGGAGGATGCGGGAGCAGAGCTATGACAAAAGAGATAAACCTTAGAATAAACGGTGAGGAAGTCACCATCGATGTGGACATCCGCCTCTCACTCCTCGATCTTCTCAGAGATGAGGGATACACCAGCGTAAAACAGGGATGCGGAGTTGGCGAATGCGGGGCGTGCACCGTTCTCATAGACCAAGTCCCCACCGATGCATGCATGTATCTCGCCGTATGGGCGGATGGTAAAGAGATCCGTACATCCGAGGGTGAGGGGAGCGAAGGGAAGCTCTCCAGAGTACAGCAGGCGTATATCGACGCAGGCGCCGTTCAGTGCGGTTACTGCACCCCCGGCTTTATCATGACCAGCACAGCCTTTGTGGAGAAGCATAAGGGTGAGGAAGTGGACCGTGAAACGATAAGACGTGAGCATGCAGGGAATCTCTGCCGCTGCACAGGATACGAGACGATAATCTGCGCCGTTGAGGCGTGCCTCAACGATAAGGAATAGTTAATGAAATCGGTGCTGATCAGAAACGGAAACATAGTGACTATGAACAAGGAGAGGGGGATCATCAAGGGCGACCTCCTCATAGAGGGTAACCGGATAAAGCAGATTGCACCGGAGATCCCCTACGTCGCAGACGAAGTGATCGAGGCGGAAGGCTGCGCTGTTATTCCGGGACTGATCCAGACCCACATACACCTTACCCAGACACTCTTCCGTGGTCTGGCGGATGATCTTGAGCTTCTGGACTGGCTTAAGAAACGCATATGGCCCCTTGAGGCAGCCCACACCTACGAGAGCAACCATATCTCTGCCCTGCTGGGCATCTCTGAACTAATATCGGGGGGAACCACATCCCTCATAGACATGGGCACAGTGAACCACACCGATGCGGTTTTCGAAGCGGTAAAGGGTGCAGGAATACGTTTTATGGGTGGCAAGTGCATGATGGATCACGGAAACGATGTTCCAGACGGTCTCATGGAGGACACCGCCGAATCGGTGGCGGAATCGGTGAAGCTTGCCGAGAAATGGCACGGCTCCGAGGGGGGAAGGATAGAATACGCCTTCGCACCACGCTTCGTGGTCTCCTGCACCGAGGAGCTTCTTCTCAAGGTGCAGGATATTGCAAGGGATATGAACCTCAAGGTACACACCCACGCCTCTGAAAACCGCGGAGAGATAGCCATCGTGGAGAAGGAGCGGGGGATGCGCAATATACAGTATCTCCAGCAGCTCGGCCTCACAGGAGAAAACCTTATCCTCGCCCATTGCATATGGCTGGACGAGGAGGAAAAACGGATCCTTGCAGACAGCGGAACCATGGTAAGCCACTGCCCCAGTAGCAACCTTAACCTAGCCTCGGGGATATCACCCGTTCAGGAGCTTCTGGAGATGGGGTGCAACGTTTCCATATCCGCAGACGGCGCACCATGTTCCAATAACCTAGACATGTTCACCGAGATGCGCCACGCAACCCTTAAGCAGAAGATAAGCCGTATGGACTCCACCGCCCTCCCCGCATTGCAGGTGTTCGAGATGGCAACCCTAGGCGGTGCAAAGGCTCTCGGTAAATCGGATGAGCTGGGAAGCCTCGAGGAGGGTAAGCTGGCGGATGTGGCTGTGGTAAACCTCAATACGGTGCACAACGCCCCCAACTTCGGCCGGGATATAGTATCACAGCTTGTCTATTCTGTGAGGGCCTCCGATGTACTGCATACCATTGTAAACGGAAGGATACTTATGCGGGACAGGAAGCTGACATCCATAGATACAGCTCAGGTTCTGAGCTCTGCGGAAAAGGTCAGCGAGGACTGCATGAAGGTTATAGGCAGCCTTTAGCGGCCTCTGAAATCGATAAGCTCGGCAACTATGCTGAACGCTATCTCCACGGGGGATTCAGCGTTTATCTGCACGCCGATGGGGCATCTAACGTTCCTCAGTTCCAACTCGGAGAAGCCCTTCTCCATGAGGTTCCGATATATGATATCCCTCTTCCTCCGGCTTCCGATCATTCCGATATAGGCAGCACCGCTACCAAGGGATCTTTCAAGCACAGCCTCATCCAGCCTGTGGCCGCGGGTTATTATGGCTATACATGTTTTACGTCCGACTTCAAGGGTATCGAAGGCATCGGTAAGCTCAGCGGGGGTGAGCACCTCCTTCGCATCGGGAAAACGCCCCTCATCAGCAAAGCCCGGGCGATCCTCCACAACAATAACATCGAAATCTGCAATGGAGGCCAGCCTGCACACCTCAACGCCCACGTGACCGCCGCCGAAGATGATAAGGGTTCCACTGTCGCTGAAGGGGTTGACAAAAAACTTTGCCCCCTTTTCCATGAGCATCAGCGGAGAATCGGGTGTAAGCCCCCCTATGAAGATCCTTTCCTCTAGAGGGTGGGAGCTCCCCCTTTGGATTATCGAACGTATAACCGAATCATCACCCATCTCTAAAAGCCAGACCGAACCGGACGGAGAGGATGAATACTCCTTGAGGACACCACTCTGTGGACTGTCCGGCGTGAAAAGCTCAAGGATAATGCCGATGCTTCCGCCGCATATCATATCCACGTTAACATCGGTGTTCCCGGGGGTGAGGGTGTACTCAAGGATCTTGGAGGAGGTGCTCCCTTTGAACATATCCTCAGCCTCGGCCAATACCTTGCCCTCCACAAGACCACCCCCGATGGTGGAGAAGGTTTCCCCCGCTTCGGTTATGATCATACCAGCCCCCGGTTGTCTCGGTGTGGAGCCGGTGGCGGAATAGACAGTTGCTAATACAAAGCTTTTTTTATTATCGATGAGCTGGAGAGCTCTGGCTTCTATCTTCATGGCAGTCTCCTGAGTTTCGGAGTATAACAGAACGGACAAAAAAAGCACCCCGCAGGTTCTGCGGGGTGCAATAGAGAATATGTTAGGGGCCTTCCACTATGGAAGGTTTCTCAGATACTTCTTTTTCCGCCTCTTTACCTCTGGGGAGAACCACGTTGCATATGATAGCAGTGAGTCCGCCTGTGGTAATGGATGAGGAGAAGATGTTCTTAAGTACGGGGGGAAGGCTGTTAAGCACTTCGGGTACAAATGTTACGCCAAGACCAAGACCCATGGATATGGCTATGATAAGCATACCCCTGCGGTTAATGGTGCTTGAGGCGATAATCTTGATACCGGCCGCAGCAACGGTTCCGAACATAAGAACAGTAGCACCGCCGAGAACGGAGTTCGGTATAAGGCTGAACAGGGTTGCGAGAATGGGGAAAAGCCCTGCAACAACAAGGAGAAGGGCGATAAAATATCCCACATAACGGCTTGCAACACCGGTAAGCTGGATTACACCGTTGTTCTGGCTGAATGTTGTGTTGGGGAAGGAGTTAAAAACAGCCGCAATTGCTGAGTTTACACCATCACCAAGGACACCGCCGGAGATCGTCTTGATATACTTGTCACCCTTAATAGGCTGGTTTGAAACCATAGAGGTTGCTGTAAGGTCGCCAATAGATTCCACAGCGGTGATAAGGTATATGAGGGCTATGGGTATGAATGCGCTAAGGCTGAAATCGAAGAAGCCGTACTTGAAGGGAATGGGAGCTGCGAAGAGTGAAGCACCCTCAAGCTTGCTGAAGTCGATTAAGCCCATGAATGCGGCGATGACATATCCCACGGCGAGAGCCATAACGATGGCACCCATGCGGATAAAGCGGTTTGAGCTTCGGTTAAGTATAATGATAGTTATGAGTACAAGGAAACCGAAACCGAGGTTTGCGGGCTGGGCAAAGAGTTCGGGCTTATTCTGGTATATGTACATACCGCCACCGAAGTCGATCACAGCCACCTTAATAAGTGAAAGGCCGATAAGCGTAACCACAATTCCGCTCACAAGGGGTGTTATAACCTTGCGTACAGCCGGAAGAAAACGGCTGATGATAATCTCGATGAATGCGCCCACAAAGGCCACTCCGAAGATCATACGCAGAATCTCGGCGTCTCCGCCACCCTGACCTTTAACCATAAAGCCAACGGATATTACAGAGCCAAGGAAAGCAAAGCTCGTTCCCTGGATACTCAGAAGGCCAGAGCCTATGGGCCCGAACTTCCGGCACTGTATAAACGTTGCCACACCTGAAACAAAGAGAGACATGCTTATGAGATAAGCCTTGGTCTGGGGCTCAAGCCCGAGGACGTTTCCGATGATAAGGGGGGGTGTCATTATTCCGACGATGATCGCCAGAAGGTGCTGAATTGCTGCGTAGATCGATTCGCCAACCGGGGGACGGTCTTCCAAGCCGTAGATAATCTCCGCCTTGGGAACATTAGCATTTTCGTTAGACAAAGTGTTCCTCCTGCTGAAAATAAAATATTTTCAAGTCTTAAAACATAATGCTTGGTTCTCCTCGCAAGATCTGTGCCGCTTACAATACATTTGATAATATAAAATAAATTGTATAGCGTCAACAAATTTGCGTATACAGCCCCTTTCTTTTCATTGCATTATCTTTTTTTAGTACGATAATGGAAAGAGTTAGGGTAACTATATTTAAGGATTATTTAGCACATGGAGGTTTTCTATGCAAAACATTATATTTGATTTAGACGGAACCATAAGCAATTCCGCCGAAGGGGTGCGCCAGTCGCTCAATTTTGCCCTTACAGAGATGGGGGCTGAACCCGTTGCGGAAACCGATATTAATAGATACATAGGACCTCCACTCCAGGAGACCTTCGCTCAACTCCTCAAAACAGATGCTCAGGAAGTTATTGACGAGGCGGTGGCAAAATTTAGGCAGGATCACACAAATAGCGGTCATAAATTAAGCAGGATGTACACCGGGATTGAGAAGGCATTGAACGAGCTCAAGCGTGAAGGGCACAAGCTGTTTCTGGCAACCACCAAGTCTCAGGCTCTTGCAGAGAGCGTCATTGAACATTTCGGCATCGGCCACCTTTTCGACGGCATATACGCTGGAGGGGGAACCATGGACAAAACGGAGCTCCTCAGGAAGATCCTTGATGAACATTCCCTGAATGCCAATGCATGCATCATGGTTGGAGACAGGGATTTTGATATAAAAGGGGCTAAGGAGACGGGAATGCGGAGTGTAGGTGTTCTCTGGGGTTACGGAACCAGAGGAGAGATTGCGGATGCGGATTTCCTTGCCGCCACCCCGGACGTTATTCTCAAAAACATAAAGGAATACAGGAAATGAGGTTTTCGGATGCCTTCGGGATATCAACCGGAGATATTATAAGCATCACCGGCGGGGGGGGGAAAAGCTCCCTGATGAAGAAACTTGCGGAGGAGGCAGCGGGTAAGGTTCTTGTTACAACCTCCACCCGGATTGCCGCAGAGGAGCTTGATGATTTTGAGAACAAGGATACCACTGGAAGGCTCTTTGCAGACAAGGACCTCAAAAATCCCGGCGTGTACGCCAGTGCAAAGGTTGCAGGAGAAAAGGGTATAGGGCCCGACCCCGATGAGATATGCCGCATCGCAGGGCGCTTCGACCTTGTTCTTATAGAGGCGGACGGCTCCGCAAGGAAGCCCCTCAAAGGGTGGGAGAGCTACGAGCCTGTGATCCCCGAATGTTCAAACATAACCATAGCAGTGGCTGATATAACGGCGGTGGGTAAACCCGTATCCCCCTTAAACGTACACAGGTTTGAGATCTTCTCAAAGCTCACAAAGCTTAAAGAGGGGGAGACCTTCGGGGTGGAACACCTCGCAGAGCTCATAATGAGCGATGAGGGTTACTTCCGCTGCTCTTCGGGCAAAAAGTGTGTCTTTGCCAGCAAGATGGAGAGTGAAAACGACCGTCTCAACACCATTAAACTAAGAGGCCTCCTCCCTCCTGAATACACACTCTGCGGCGGGAGTATCCACAGCTCAAAGGCGGAGCTGTTTGAATGAAGCCCTCATGCCTTATAATGGCCGCCGGCCTCTCACGCAGGATGGGAAGAGAGAAGCTCCTCCTCCCGCTGGAGGACTCCACCATATTGGGATATATGCTCAGAAGCCTCCCCTTGGATGAGTTTGAAAGGGCTATTGCAGTAGTCTCATCAAAGGATGTGGCAGATATCTTCGAGAACATGGGGATCGAGGTTATCTTCAACCGTGCACCGGAGAAAGGGAAGAGTGAAACGATAAGGCTCGGAACAAAGGCTCTCGAGGGGGCATCGGGCATCATGTTTCTGGTGGCGGACCAACCCCTTATAAGCCCTGAAACAGTCTCAGCCCTTTGCAGGGAATACACTGAAAACCCGAATAGCATCGTTATACCTGTGTATTGCGGAAACGAGGGTAACCCCGTGATATTTCCGCCGGAGTGCTACGAACCTTTGCAAAACCTTTCGGATGATTCAGGTGGAAGGGTAGTTATCGAGGATAACAGAGGCATAGTTCGCAAAGTCGATTGCGGGGATAACTGCCAGTCGCTGGATACAGACACCGAGGAAGACTACAGAAAACTGCTGGAGATAATGGGTAAACTAAACCCCTAGATTTTCGGCGTATGAACCCTGTTGCGCCCTCCCCTCTTCGCCTCATAAAGGGCATCGTCCACACCCTTCAGGAGCGCATCGTGATTATCGTAATCCGTTATGCAGGCGGCTCCGAAGCTGGAGGTTATATTCCCCACCTCATCGAAGCTATGCTCTTCAATGGCCTTTCTCATATGCTCCGCAAGGGTTGCCGCCCCCTCTTCTTCCGTGGAGGGGCAAACAACCATAAACTCCTCTCCCCCCCAGCGGCCAAGTATATCTGTCTTACGAACAGTATCACCTGCAAGGTCTGAAAGCTCCTTGAGCACATAATCCCCCACAAGGTGGCCGTAGGTGTCATTCACACGCTTAAAATGGTCTATATCGAAGAGGATAACCGAATACGGCTCCTTATAGCGGAGGAACCGCTCATGCTCACTCTGGATAACGTCATCCAGCTTAACCCTGTTGAAGATACCCGTGAGCCTGTCCGTCACAGAGATGGTTTCGATCTCCTTCTTGGCTGTTATATCCTGACGTACCGCCATATAGCCGTATATATCCCCGGAACGGTTATAGAGGGGGGAGATAAAGGTATCAACCCAGTAAAATCCACCGTCACTCTTGAGGTTTTTGATTTCGCCATACCAGTTCTTGCCCTTCTGTATCGTATCCCACATCTCCTCAAAAACATGATCGGGCATGTCGGGATGACGGATTATGTTGTGGTTCTGCCCTATGAGCTCATCCCTTTCGTAAACGGATATATCGCAGAAAGCCTTGCTCGCATAGGTGATATTACCCTCCAGATCCGTCTGTGAGGTGATCACATACTCATCAACTATATTGATGTAGCGCTCCAGCTTCGCCTCATCCTCACGCTGTTTTGTAACATCACGCTGCACTCCGAAATGGCCGGTAATCCTTCCATCACAGTCGTACAGGCATATGTAATCCCCTTCAACGACCATCTCAGTGCCGTCGAAACGTTTCTCCACAGTATCTATGTGCATCCTTCCATTATCGAAGAACTCCCTCCAGATATCTCTTCCGCTTTCGATGTCGTGCTCAAAGAAATCCTTAGGGCGTAGACCGATAAAATCCTTCTCTTCTGCTCTATACTGCTGGAGCATAGCTTCATTGATCTTCGTAATCCTCTGGTTCTCGAAGATATAGTTCAGAAGCTTCTCCTTATCCGCATTGTCATCCCAGAATACAGGTTCATCAAGCATCATGAAGAAAAAGCCGGCAAGGGACTGGGCAAAGAAAAGATCAAGAAGCTCCTTGCTTTCACGCAGGTCGTTTTGTATGCGGACAAGATCAGTAATATCTCTAGTAGCTGCAAGGAGTCTCCTGCCATCCGGCATCAGGGAGATAGACATCTGAACATTTATGCGCCGGCCGTCCTTGGCTACGCAGGTTTTCTCAAACTTCTCGATGTAGCCGTGTTCGATTACATGGCGTATCGCCTGCTCCGAGCGAGGGATATCCTCCGGAATGCTCATCTCCCTACAGGAGGTTTTCATAATCTCTTCATAGTTGTAGCCGGTCATCTGAAGATACGCAGGGTTGCACTGGAGGAAGTTTGTTTCCAGATCCATTATTGCAATGCCGTCCCTTGTGGTGCCGAAGATGATCTCCATCTCGTTTTTCGCACTCTCAAGCCTTGCCTGCAGTTTTTTTCGAGGAGTTATATTGTTGAAATAAACCGAAAGCCTTTTATTAGAGGGGTATGCGTGTACCTCATACCATGTATCGAAGGGCTCAAAGTACTCCTCAAAATCCACCACAACCTGCTCTTGCATCGCTCTCTTATACTCGCGATGAAAAATAGAATCTCTTGCCTGGGGAAATAGTTCCCAAAGGTTTTTCCCCATAGATTCAGAGGCTTTCACACCAAGCTGAAGCTCGGCTCTTCGATTCAGATAGATAATGTTAAAATCTTCATCGACCTCAAAGAAGGCATCCGTTGTTCCCTCAATAATCTGCAGGGTGTGCTCCTTCTCTTCCTTGAGCATCTCCTCCCAAAGCTTCCGCTCTGTTATATCCTTATCCACACCCCTGTAGCCGGCGAGAGAACCCTTTTCATCAAAAACAGGTACTCCGTTGGTAAGCACACATATATCCCTGCCACTTCTTGAAATATGCCAGTTCTCCAAATCTACTATGGGTTCTTGATTCTTTATGATACGACTGAAGATCTCTCCAACCCTTTCGGCTTCCGCTTCGCTCATAAAGTCAAAGGGGGTTTTGCCGATAAACTCCAATGGAGTGTATCCAAGGATATCCGACACATTACCGGAGGCAAAGGTATACTGACCGGCGGAATTAACCTCCCACACCCAGTCTGAGGAGCTTTCAGTAAAATCACGAAAGCGCTTTTCGCTGAGCGAAAGTGCGTAATCCTTTCTGAGCTTTTGATAAAGGATCATAAACAGCAGAGCGAAAATCAAAAGGAAAGTTATGTGGATATATAATGAAGCATTGCCCATACTGACCCAGCCCTGCTCGGGCCTCGCATGCATCCGCCAGCTCCCGTTGGGGAAATTGACGCTCATATCAACGGCAGAAGGATCATCGACGATCGCTCCATCACCGTAAATAAGCTCACTACCCGGCTGTGCATCGGGGTTTACAAGGGCATACTCGATTCGAAAGCTTTCTGCCAAAGCATCCACACCTGATATCATTTTATCGAAATCCACAACAGAGGATACGATACCCCAGAACTCCTTTGCCCTGCCTTTCTCAATGAAAACAGGCGCCCTTCCCACTAGCCCTCTTCCCCCCTGAATGAGGTTTACGGGACCAGCAATAACCATCTCACCGGTTTCTGCGGCGAGGCGAACCTTTGGCCATTGATCGGGAAGGTTACGGTAATCCACGCCAATGATGGCCTCATTACCCTCAAGGGGGTATACGTGGGTTAAAACCAGCGAGGGTGCAATGGCGATGTTAAGCAGGCTGTTCGGCTTCTCTGTGAGAGCCTCGGCGTACTCTGAGAACTCCTCACCCGTTATATCGGGATTAACCCGTATGTATGAGGCCATAGAATGTATAAGTAATAGATTCGACGTTACAGTGGTTTCAAGCTTGGCTCTGATAGAGGAGAGCTCTGTCTGCATATCGGCAAGCTGGGTGGATTTCTGCTTTTCGTAGTATGCCCCCTGGGTAAGTGCATCGGCGGCGGCCAATAGGAGAAAAAGTACTAATGAGTACAGCACCAGCTTCTTTACATTTAAATTCACAAAGACCATCCTGTAACAAGTGTATTATTGAAACGAATTCCGCTGTGTTTATAAACTATTATAACTTCCGTATTATAAAAGATCCATAGTTCTCAATATGCTTAATAAGAATTTTATGCTTTATTTTAAAATGCTCAGGTGATAACAATAACTGATGTGCCTGATTATTTTCTCCTACAAACAGCACCCGCAGTATAAGCTGGTCTTTGCGGCGAACAGGGATGAGTTCCACTACCGCCTTACCAAAGAGGCGGGATGGTGGGAACCCGGAAGAGACATCCTCGGCGGAATCGACATAGAAGCCGGAGGGACATGGCTAGGAATAACCCGTACAGGGCGTTTTGCAGCCCTCACCAACTTCCGCAGTCCCGATGAAAAGAAAGAGAATATGCGCTCAAGGGGTATGCTCACCAAGGAGTTTCTAACATGCGATGTCAGCGTGGAAGAGTATACTGACAAACTTGAAGCGGAAGCAAAGGAATTCAACGGTTACAACCTTATATACGGTGATATTGATCACCTTCATTATTTCTCCAACAGGGGGAAAACACCCGCCGCAATCCCCGAAGGACTGCACGGTCTTAGCAACGCTCTGCTCAACGACCCGTGGCCTAAGGTTATGAGGGGTAAGGTTGGAATGGCAAAGATTCTCCAACAGGAAAGCATCACTGCCGAACAGCTCATGCTTATGCTGAAAGATGAGGTTAAGCCACCGGATGAGGAGCTACCCGAAACAGGTGTCCCGAAGGACTGGGAACGCTCTCTCTCCCCCATGTTCATTCGTGCAGGTGAATATGGAACAAGAGCCTCAACGGTAATCCTCATAGACTACGACAATAATGTGCACTTCCATGAAAGAACCTTTACTCCGGACGGTAAGATTACTGATATAAAAGAAGAGTTCCGGATACAGAGCTGATGAAGGGACTCTACACCGTATCCAAAGCCAGCGAGGCTTGCGTTGAGATCAAAAAATCCCAGTTCATCGCCTACCTCTTCCCTTACGCTTCTTTCAATGAGGCAATGGAGAATATACGGGGAAAACATCCCAAAGGGCGGCACTACGTCTGGGCGTACCGCACAATAAACGATAACGGCCAGATTGAAGAAAATTCCAGCGACGACGGCGAACCTAAAAATACGTCGGGCAAACCAACTCTTAAGGCGATGGAAGGGCATTCACTCATAGAATGTGCCATTATCACAGTGCGCTACTTCGGCGGCATAAAGCTTGGCACGGGAGGATTGGTTCGTGCATACAACGATGCTGCACAGAGTGTTATAGGCTCTGCACAGCTTATATCCATGGACTCTCTCTACACGGAAAGCATAACAGTCCCCTACGACAGGATACAGCCCCTTGAATACCTCATTGAAAAGGAGGGGCTTACAATTCTTGATCGCTCCTTCGACGCCCTCACAGCAACCTTCAAGCTTCAGGGTGAAGAGAACAGGTTTGCCGAGGTCAGAGAACTGGAAATATAGAACACTCTTTGCTATTGTTTTAAAATACCATACTGTTTCACCAACCTACACATTGCATCCCCCTAAAACATTCGCTAATAGTTTTTTTTACAACATTATCACCAGACACTTACCATGAATGTTCAAAATATAAAATAATTATACTTGCGAAACATATCCAACTTAGTTATATAAGTTATATAAGTTATACATTTAAACCATATATAAGGAGTTAACTTTGGATACTACACCTCTTTACTCGATGATTAAGGACTCGATCAAAGAGAAGATCGCCTCGGGCATGTGGGAATTCAGAAAGCCCATTCCATCGGAGGCTGAATTATGCAGAATTTTCGATGTATCACCCGGAACAGTAAAAAGAGCACTCCAGGAACTGGTAAATGAAGGATACCTGTACAGAAGACAGGGGATAGGGAGTTTTGTAGCAAGACCGAATTTTGAAAACAGCCTATACAGGTTCTTCCGTTATGATGTGGGCAAGGACAAATCCAGGCCAGTTCCAAGGTCAAAGGTTCTGATATCTGAGGTTATTGAAGCACCCGAAGATGTCTGTAAACACCTCATGATTGAAAAAGGTTCCTTGGTTGTCCACATAAGAAGGGTACGTCTTTTTGATGAAATACCTTTAGTTTACGAAGATCTTTATCTGCCTCACGAGCTGTTTGAGGGCATGGAGAAGAAAGATATCTCTGAAAAACTTCTCTATCCTATCTACGAGCAGGAATTCAAGGTTCTTGTGGTTAGTGCAGACGAGTATCTCAATGCGGCAACAGCCAACGAGGAGCAAGCACAATATCTTGGCATAGGGGAATGTTCCCCCCTTATCGAAATAACGAGAATAGCAAGAACATTCGGAGAAGAACCAGTGGAGTATAGAAGAAGCTTCGGCCGTGGGGATCGTTTCCGATATCATGTACGCATAAGGTAGATAAAATGGAAATTATCAGTATCTCAGGGGCTTACGATCTGCATATTCACACAGATCCATCTCTTTTCAACCGGATGGCGGATGATCTGGAGATGGCCGAACGATGTATGAAAGACGGCCTAGCCGGTATCATGCTTAAAAAACATCTAGCTCCGAGCACAATAGGAGCTTACCACGCTAACAAGCTTTATGACATAGAGGTATACGGAGGCATTGTCCTTAACAGAGCTGTTGGAGGGATTAACCCCGTAGCCACTGAAACAGCTGTAAAAATGGGGGGCAAACAGATATGGATGCCTACCATGGATTCAGCAGCCCATTCAAAAAGATATGGCAGCCCAGGACAACATGGGGCTCATGGTTCTGTATTAGAAACATCATATGAGCCCATTTCTATCTTAGATTCAGAAGGAAACCTTATACAGCAAGCCGAGGAAGTAATGGCCATTGCTAAAAATCATGATGCCATAGTTGGAACTGCACACATATCCAGAGAGGAAGTCCTTGCCCTTGGCGATCTCGCAAAGAGAATGGAGTTCAAAAAGCTACTGATAACCCATCCAGATTTTGAACCTCCTAACTTAAATGACGAAGACATTGAGAGGCTGATTTCTCAAGGTGCTGTGATAGAGATCTGTGCAGGCAACTTGTACCCCATCCCCGGAATGGGTTCTTTTGAAAACCACATTGAAATGATCAAAAAGCACGGTCCGGAAAATTTCATAATCTCAAGCGATGGTGGACAGTGGCGAAAACCCTGGCCATCCGAAATTCTTCGTATCTATGGACAGTGTCTTTCAGATAAAGGAATACCCAAGAGAGATATAGAAATAATGTGGCGAGATAACTGCCAGAGGCTGTTATCTGTCTAAAGGAGGTTCTAAGATGAAAGATTTATTAAACGGTGCTGAAATCTCAAGAAGAAATTTCCTCAGAAACAGCCTGGTGGGTGCAGGAGCACTCATGGCAGCAAGCAGCGGTTTCCCAGTTTTTGCAGAAGATTTCCCATCGAAACCAATCAATCACATTGTTCCTGCAAAAGCCGGAGGCGGATGGGACCGTTCCAGCCGTGTTCTGGCAGAAGCATGGGAGCCTGTGCTTGGTCAACCTGTTAAGTTCTCCTTCTCACCAGGAGCAAGCGGACAGATAGGTTTCGGCAAGATTAGAGCTGCTAAACCTGACGGCTACACAACCATTATGATGACAATAAGCATGCAGGCAATGGTTGTTAAGTATGGCAAACCTGCAGCAGACTTTAACGATATCGGATTCGTGGGCAATGTTATTAGCGACCCCGATTGTGTACTGATACATAAAGATTCACCATGGAACAATCTTGATGAATTCGTTGACCATGTGAGAAATGCTAAAGAGCCTGTTACCATAAGTGCTAGTCACCCTATTGCTTCGAACACTTTTGCTGCAAGAGTGTTTCTTGAGCTTATCGGCGGAAATGCAAAAATCGTACCCTTTGACGGCGGTTCTGCTGCAAGAAAAGCCCTCGCAGGAAAACACGTCGATGCATGTATAGCACCCTTCTTTAGTGCATCTAATCTTAAAGAATTCATTAAAGGTATCGGAATTTTCAACACAAAGAACCCTGCTCCTCACATATGGGAAATGCCGCCTGTGAACGAAGTGCTTGATGTTACCGTTCCCAACTTCGTTGAGCCGTTTGCCTTTCATATCAGAAGAGATGTAGAGAAGAAATATCCTGACAGGTATGCAAAACTTGTGGACACATTCAAAGAAGCTCACTTCTCTAAGAAGGCACGTGAAAAGGCGGCTTCCATCGGCATGGGTGACTTCATGGATTACTGGAGCCCTTCTGAATGCGAAGCATTCCTTAAAGACTTTCAGTCTACACTAAACAAATACGGACATTTAGTGACAAAATGAGCGAAAAGGCAGAAAAGAAATCAACTAACAGCCGGGGCGAATTATTCGTCCCGGCCCTTATGGCAGGTTTTTTAGGCGTATACCTATTCCAGACAGCAGATGCTCCTCGTGTCGCTATGGTTTGGCCATACATTATTATCGGTTTTACATCACTGCTGCTTATGATTGTTCTGTTCAACAACAGAGAAAAACTCCTGCCGTCTGCTGGAAGCAAAGAGTCGAGAAAGCATTACAAAAAACCGGCTATCCTTATAGCTCTGACTATTGTCTATCTAACAGCACTTCCATTTGCTGGTTTTACACTTTCAAGCTTTATCTACTTAGTATCTGTACTATTCTTTCTAGGCGTTCATTCAGTATTTCAGCTTATCCTTGTACCTGGAATAATATGTGCATTTCTATATCTGAGCCTGATAAAGGCGATGCAGATAAGCTTGCCCAGCATTGAACTATTTGGAATTTCTTTCTAGGGGGAATCATGGATTACGTATCAATGCTTGAAGGCATAAAGACTGTTCTTGAGCCAAGAATAATCCAGTTTCTAGTAGCTGGCCTCCTGTTTGGATTTATCATTGGCGCAATACCGGGATTCAATGACACCAACGTCCTGGCACTTGTGCTCCCATTCACAGTATATCTAGGCCCCATGCAGGCTGTAATGTTTATGATGGCTGTATTCTGCGGTTCACAGGCAGGAGGATCCGTTCCAGCCATACTGATGAACATACCTGGAACACCCTCGAATGCACCGACATGCATTGAAGGGTTTGCCATGACAAAAAAAGGTATGGCTGGCGAAGCATTGGGTGCATCCCTTGCAGCATCCACAATCGGCGGCCTTATAAGCGCCGTGGTCTGTTTCGTAATAGCCCCTATCATAGGAGTATACGCCTTATCATTTGGCCCTGCTGAAATGTTTATGGTGGCTGTTTTTGGTCTCACAGCAGTAGGCTCATTAACAGGTAAAAGCGTTTCGAAAGGTCTGCTTTCGTCTGCATTCGGGCTATTGCTCGCAACAGTTGGAACCGAAATCCAAGTCGGCTATACACGTTCAAGCTTCGGGCTATTTGAACTTTACGAAGGTTTCCCTTTGATACCTGTTCTGCTTGGTCTGTTCGGTTTCTCAGAACTGATCACGATGGTAAACGAAAAATCTATCATACAAGAGGGCAAAACATCATTCAAAGGTTACAGCTCTTTGTTTGAAGGTATGAAGAAAGCGGTTTCCATGAAGCTCAATCTTATCAGATCTTCTGTTATCGGGATTATTATAGGTTTAATCCCAGGTACCGGTGCAGCCATTGCGACATGGATAAGCTATGGGCAATCCAAGCAGTGGTCAAAAACACCTGAAAAGTTTGGAACAGGTGACTACGAGGGGCTCGCAGCAAGTGATGCCTGTAATAACGGGGTAACAGGAGGGGCTCTGATACCGACGCTAACCCTAGGCATACCCGGCTCAGGGACAACCCTGATTATAATGGCAGCACTGATGATCAATGGAATTCAGCCTGGCCCTAGCCTCTTTGTAGAGTTCAAAACAGAGGCATATGCGATATTTGCATCAATTGTACTTGTCAATATAGTTATGTTTTTCGCAGGGCTAGTAATTTTTAGATTTCTCCCCCATCTCTCATCAATACCAACAGTTATACTAGTACCAATAATTTCACTCTTCTGCCTTGTTGGCGGTTTTGCATATCGGGAGCTTCTATTTGATATGACGCTTGTGGTTATCTTCGGGCTTTTTGGTGCACTGCTTAAAAAATACGGCTACTCAATACCAGCAATGCTTCTGGCACTAATACTTGGACCGCTGGCTGAGAAAAACCTATTCTGGGTTCTCCAGCTTGGAGGATTAAAGCTTTTTATGCGCCCAATCAGCTTTGTGATTCTGATAATGACACTTCTGACTCTATTTCTTCCAATTTACCTATCAAAAATGAAAAAAACAGGAACTTCATAGACACGCCTCCTGGCCCGGTACAGTTATTGTCCGGGCTTTTTTTCTTTCTATCGATGTGATAGCATTCACTTATTATTGAACAGGAGGAGCTCCATGGATTTCAGAATGGTACACACCAATATCAATGTTCTAGATCTAGATAAGTCAGTTAAGTTCTTCGAAGAAGCACTCGGCCTGAAAGAGGCCAGAAGGTTTGAACAACCCGAAGGGAAGTTTATCCTTGTTTACCTTGAGGACGGGAAGTCAGACTGTCAGATAGAGCTTACATGGCTCAGAGACCGGAATGAGCCCTATAATCACGGCGATAATGATCTGCATATAGCCTTCGTTGTGGACGATTTCGAAGCCGCCCATAAGAAGCACAAGGATATGGACTGTATCGTATTCGAGAATATGGAGATGGGAATCTACTTCATAAAGGATCCCAACGGATACTGGCTGGAGATTATCCCTGCAGATAAGTAAAGGAAAACTCCTTTATCTATCTGAATAATTTCCCGTCCATGGAAATTATTCTGCCGTTCGAAGAAAGAAACTTTCCTCTCACTTACGCAAGCGCGCTTTCATCCATGAAAGCTTATGCTAATCATACAATCAAGGTTGATATGCAACAGGCTTCCAAGGATGGAAGCCCTGAAGGCGTAGCTGAATTGGGCTCTGCTCAATTCACGAAGCCGGAAGTAAGCGGAGCGAAGGCTTTGCCGAGCGTAGCGACAGGGAAATTCTCAGGATGATGAATTTCCCTGATGAATTAAGACTAAGGGGAAATTTTTATGTAAAAAGTTCCCCTTAAGAACCCCTTAAAAACTCCTTTATCTATCTGAATAATTTCCCGTCCATGGAAATTATTCCGCCGTTCGAAGAAAGAAACTTTCCTCTCACTTACGCAAGCGAGCTTTCATCCATGAAAGCTTATACTAATCATACGTTTGAGGTTGAAACTAATAAAGCCAACACGGATGTTGGCTCTGAAGTGAATAATATGGAGCTATGCTTCATATTCTGTAACGGAAGTAAGCGGAGCGAAGGCTTTGCCGAGCGTAGCGGCAGGGAAATTCTCAGGATGATAAATTTCCCAGATTATGTAGATGTTGGCCCTGAAGGCGTAGCTGAATTGGGCTCTGCTCAATTCACGAAGCCGGAAGTAAGCGAAGCGAAGGCTTTGCCAAGCAGAGCGGCAATGGAATTTCCATGGATGGGAAATTCCATAGACTAAACAGGATGATGAATTTCCCAGATTAATGACGACGTAGATCGTTATAAAGCATGCTGTCATGTGCCCGATGCGAGCAAAACAACGTGCCCCGTCTAGAGTTGTTTTGCCAGTAACCATTACTCACGTCACTAAGATATTGCACCCAAAACCCTTTCTTCTCTTCCCCGAATGTTTTTAAGCCGAGCGAGCGATTACTTTTCCGCCAGGAATATTTCCCGCACGATAACCATTGATGAATCTATGAATAATTGCTTCGGCTAACTGTGATAAGTTAATAACCTCCTCAGAATCAGGAAATATTCAGGAAAAGGGAGTGCGAAGCGAGGGAACCGTTATCAGTTATAAGTATTTTATTAAAATACTGATAACAATGACGGCTTAAAAACCCTGAGGGAATAGTTTTGCATACTTTTCTAAAAAGTATGTGGCGCGAAAGCGCAAGACAAAGAGATTAGTGGCTTATTTCTAATTTGAGTATGAAAGGAAAAAATCGCAGGGAACTTTTTAGGGAACAAAGTTCCCCGCACCCCTCAAAAACCCATTTTAATCTATCTGAATAAGATCAATATGCGAATTCGAGCATAGATTTTTCTTATGGATTTATTATATCTATACGCATAAACATGGAAGACATGAACACCCCATCCCTACATACATATGTTTACTGCCAAAATATGATTTATCATCAGACAGTTGAATAACCATCAATAAGCGATAAACTTTTTGCAATCCTATCCGATTAAACTATAGACACAAGCAATGTGGAAGGTGATTACATGAGAAAGAACGGTCTATTCGGAAAGCATCTCAAAAGGGTTCTGCTGTTTGTACAGGCAATTACCGTGTTCCTTGGCTCAATACAGTTTGCCATGAGCTATGAAAAGGCGAAAAACGCCGATCTTAATGAAATGGACCACGACCATCCTGTGGTACAGCTCGCCATGGTGAATGAGAGAACTGAAAGAATGTTTAAAGTCCTCTTTAAAGATTAATCAGCAGTCTCTGAAATACGAGTACCTTCACGCTCTTCTATCCTCTTTTCGGCTATGCCGTGCCCTATCCATATGACACACGCCAGAACAGCCATAACGATGGCCTTTGCATAAACAGCACTCTGGTATCTGGAAGCGAAGTGTTTTTTGAATCTGAATGCGAAGCCCCATAACAGAAGTATCCCTGCAAAGAACGGAATGGAAATGAGCAGAACGTTTCTGTCATCTGGGTTTGCCAGCCAGAAATGAAAGAACATCGCTATGATAAAAAGCAGTGCCCCTCCCCTGTGCACGTTAAGCAGTAGCTTTCTTGAAGGCTTGTATCTTTCAGGCAACAGCCTCCCCCAATACTCCCTGACGTATCTATACTTAAAAACCAGCACAGCCGCAGTTACAGATGTGTAAAGGGCGTATTGGGCAACGGTTCCGAGTAGTTCATGAATCAGTTTCAGCACTCTCAATCTCCTCTTTGTCCGCCCCGGCCATTGTTAGTATCCACCCCGCTATGAGAGCTGTCACAGGTGCCACCAGAACCAGTCCGATGCTCCCTGTAAGGGTGCGGAACACCTCAGCGGCCACGAGCTTGAAATTCATTATTCTCATGAAGGAGGTCTCCCTCGATACGAAAAGCATTATCAGGGTGAGATATCCGCCGGAATATGCGAGGAGAAGCGTTGTTGTCATGGTTCCCACCACAGCTCTACCCACATTAAATCCAGACAGAATAAGCTCCTTCATGGCGATGTCGGGACGTTTCGCCTTTATTTCATCCATAGAGGCGGCCACATCCATGGCAATATCCATTGCCGCGCCGGATGCCCCGATGATAACCGATGCGTAAAAGATCCTGAGCATGTCTAGATCCATATGCCCGGACAGTACAAGTGTCTGGGCGAAGGGCTGTGTCATCCCCATAAGACCGAGCCTGCTTCCAAAGAATACCGTAACGGCAATAGCCGCTGCAAGCCCCGTTATTGTACCTAAAAACGCTGCCACACCTTTCTTTGTAAAACCCGCCACTGAGAATATGATAACAAAGGTCAGCAGAGAAAGTGTCACAACGGTGTAAAATATCGGCTCACCCCCACCCAGCAGTCCGGGGATGAATATCTTCCAGAGGATATATAGAGAAGCAACGAAGGAAAGTAGCGCCTTTAGACCTATAAACCTGGCATAAACGATAAGCAGAACCACAAACACTCCGAAGAGCCCAAGCTCCCAGCCCTGCCTGTATCGATTGATGGTTTTTGCATCACGTATTTCTCCATTTTGAACGAGTAGTGCCGTAATCAGCTTATCCCCCGGCTCGTAGAACTCATCCATCTCCATCTGACCGAGCAGGTTGTTTATCGCTGTAACCCTCTCACCCTTGAATCTGGAACCGGTCAGCATAACCTCTGCAAGCTGGAAGCCTATCCTCCCTATGCCCGTATTAACAACCTCCGAGTTATCCACGGATATAACAACACCCTTTGCCTCGATTACATTCTCATTCTGCTCATCGGTGTTTGTAAGGAGAAAGGTGAATAGAGCGATGAGAACCAGAACAAAGAGAGGGGGAAAAACCCTTTTCATAATACCTCCGCAGAAAAAAGGCCGGACGCATGGGCTGCGCCCGGCCGAAAGAGAGCTTAAAAGAGACCTTTACTTGGAAGCTACATTGTAGCTGGAAAGCCTGAAACCGAGCAGTTCAGCCATGGAATGGGCGATCTGCGTGTTATCCTTGAAACCGCCGAACCTTTCAGCACCAACACCTATGGCAGACATGGGGATCTGGGTAGCTGTGTGGGCGAAGGTTGTCCACTGAACGTTTGCCCTTTCGGACATAAGGTGAGCAACTGCTATCTGAGTGGGTGTGTAGCCGTATGCGGATTTTCCGCCTTCGCTCTTATCCTGAACCTTCATGGCGATCTTGAGATCCATCCTCTCCCTGTCGGAGAGGTCGTTAAGACCGAAGTTCTTCTCAAGGTATGCGAAGAAAGCATCCTCGTCACCTGTATAAGCCTTTGAAAGCTTATCGTCCACGGAAGCCTTCTGAGCGTTGATGGCTTCTGTCTTGAGGAAATAGTTCTTTGCGAAGCCGAGTCCGAGACCGCCCGTTTCATGGTCACCAACTACAACGATGAGGGTTTCCTCAGGGTGCTGCTTATAGAATGAGTAAGCCTCTTCAACGGCTGCGTTGAAAGCGAGGGTATCGTGTACAGACCCTGCAACATCGTTGGCGTGGCAGGCGTGGTCGATCCTTCCACCTTCAATCATAAAGAAGAAGGGCTTGTTGTGCTGTGAGAGAACCTCGATACCCTTCGCTGTGAGCTCTGCGATGCTGGGTATATCGTTTGTGTTCATCCTGTCCACTTCGTAGGGCATGTGGCTGTATGTAAGGCCTGCAAATACTTTTTGGCCGTTGGGCTTAAAGTTGCGGAAGGGCATGGAGGCCTTTTCGCCAACGTATGTCACATATCCCATATCCTTGAGCACGGAGACAACATCGCCGCTTTTTCTCTTGGACTTGAGATGGCTGTCTTTGCTTACGAAGTGCCTGTAGCCGCCGCCAGCGATGTATTCAACGCCTGCATCAGCCATATCAGCGGCGATTTCGTTCTCGTTTCCTCTACTTTCGTTGTGGGAAGCGAAAACAGCGGGAGTAGCGTGGGTAAGGCGTGTAGTGGATGCAATACCTGTAACCCAGCCCTTGGTTTCAGCCACTTCTATAAGGCTTTTTACATCACGTCCGTCGGGGAGTTTGGAGATAACGCCGTTGTTTGTTTTGTACCCTGTTGCAAGGGCGGTTCCAGCCGCGGCGGAGTCTGTTACGAGTGAATCCGTTGAGTTGGTAGTGTTTATTCCTGCCACGGGGAACGTATTCATGATGAGCTTATAGTTCTTGTCACCCTTAACCTGCTGAGCATAGTACTCAGCAACCTGACGCTGGGATGCACCGAGGCCGTCGCCGATAAAGTAGAAAACATACTTGGGAGCCTTTGCCCAGGCACCTGCTGTGAAAACAGCAACGAGCATAATGGCTGTGAGCATACGAAGAGCGAATTTGTTCATTTGAAAACCTCCGGAGTTTTGCCCATATGTTACCCCTCCGGTGTCAGATTGTTGTCACAGTGTTCATAGCAAATGTTCAGAACAGATAATTTTTACCGTATCTAAAAACTTTATTACAACTGACTTTTATAGTGTTTTAATCCTCAGATAGTGATTCCCTTCAGTTACAGACTGTTAGACAGGTACAAATATCTCCACAAAAAAAGGCTCCCGCAGGAGCCTCTGTATTTGATTAAAGATTATCTAAATTCTTATATAAGCATCCGGCCGTCGATGGATTCCTCGCCCCATTGCCTGCTGAACATCTCGAGCAGATCCTTTATGGTGAGTCCGGAGCGTTCCTCACCCTCTATATCAAGAACAGGTCTTCCGCCGTGCATCATAACCGTTCTTGTGCCCAGGCTGAGTGCCTGCTTCATGTTGTGGGTAACCATAAGTGTGGTGAGGTTATATTCCCTGACCAGCTTCTCGGTGAGCTTCAGGATCTTGTCCGCAGTTTTCGGGTCAAGGGCCGCAGTATGCTCATCAAGTAGCAGAATCTTGGGTTGAACAAGGGTTGCCATGAGCAGTGTCAGCGCCTGACGCTGTCCACCGGAGAGGAGTCCAGCCTTATCCTTAAGCCTGTCCTCAAGCCCCAGATCCAGCATGGCAAGGTGTTCCTTGTAGAACTCCCTGTCACGGCTTTTAACCCCCATACCGAACCAGCGTTTCTGGCCACGCTTCATTGCGATGGCCATATTCTCCTCTATGCTGAGGGATTTGGCTGTTCCGCTGAGGGGATCCTGAAAAACTATGCCGATATATGTCGCACGCTTATAATCGTTTACGTTGGAAACATCCACATCATCGATGAATATGCTCCCAGTATCGGGGCGGAGATATCCCGCAATGAGGTTCAGAAGGGTTGATTTACCGGAGCCGTTGCCGCCGATAACGGTGATGAAGTCACCCTTCTTTATATCTAGGCTTACGCCGTCTATCGCCCTGTTCTCATTAACCGTTCCTGGATTGAAGGTTTTGCATATATTATCAACACGTATCATGAGCGCACCGCCCCGATCTTGCTCCTGAGCCCGGGGAACATAAGGGCTATTACAACGAGTATCGCCGTAATAAGGTTAAGGTCGCTGGGTGATAGCCTGAAATCCCCTATCTTTAGAGTTAGCGCAACGGCAATGGCGAGCCTGTAGGCTATGGAGCCGAGGATAACGCCGATAACCGCCTTCACTACCCCGTTGCTGGAAACCAGAGCCTCACCGAGGATAACAGATGCCAGCCCCGCAACAATGATACCGATACCCATATTGACATCGGCAAAACCCTGCGCCTGGCCCACCAGTGCGCCGGAGAGTGCCACAAGGCCGTTGGAGAGGGCAACGCCGAAGAATATCATCCGGCTCGTACTAGCCCCCTGGGCACGAACCATCTTCATGTTATCCCCCGTAGCCCGAAGAGCGAGGCCCACCTCGGTATGAAAAAACCATATTAGAACACCCGCCACAAGGCTCACTATGATGGCCAAAAGCACAACATTAGCCGCATAGCTGGGGAGACCGAAGATGTTTACCGATGTATATATCGTGTCAAAACCGAGAAGGGGTATGTTCGGCATACCCATTATGCGTAGATTAACTGAGTAAAGAGCGATCATTGTCAGAATACCGGAGAGCAGGTTGAGTATCTTGAGCTTGGTGTTCAGCATAGCCGTAACACAACCCGCCGCCGCACCGCCGGCAACCGCCACGATAAGCGTAACCCAGGGGTTGTAGCCCGAGGATATCATAACGGCGGATATGGCCGCCCCCATGGGGAATGAGCCGTCCACCGAAAGGTCGGGGAAGTCGAGGGCTCTGAATGTTATAAAAACACCCAGAGCCATTATACCGAATACAAGCCCCTGCTCTATTGCTCCGAAGAATGCGTAGAGGCTCATTTAATAACCTTGTCCGCCTTGTCTATAACAGATTGGGGAACCTCAACGTTCATCTCTTTAGCAGCCTTAAGGTTTATGAAAAGCTCAAGGTCACTCTGGAACTGTACCGGAATACTGCCTGGCTCCTCACCCTTGAGGATACGGCAGAGAACCTCGCCAGTCTGAAGACCGTGCTTGTAATAGTTGAAGCCTTTTGCTCCAAGTGCCCCTCTGTCAACGGAATCGGTATCACCCATAACAAGGGGTGTGTCGGACTCGTTAGCCACCTGAATAACAGACTCAAGGGCGGAAACAACGGTGTTGTCCGTGGGGATATATATGGCGTCCACCCTGCCGATGAGGGATTTAGCCGCCATGTATACAGCACCGGAGTTTGCCGCTGTTGCGGCGATGAGCTCCATGCCGAAATCATCCGCCGCTTCCTGGGCGAGGTCCGCAAGTGCACGGCTGTTCTGCTCGCCGGGGTTGAAGATTATACCGAGCTTCTTGACATCAATACCTATATCCGTAAGGAGAGCGATCTGCTCCTTAACGGGGGTAAGGTCAGAAACGCCTGTGATGTTTTTACCCGGTTTTTCGATGGAATCTGCAATCTTTGAACCAACAGGGTCGGTAACCGCAGAGAATATGAGGGGGATGTCCTTTCCGGACTGCTCTATTACATGTTTGAGTGCCTGCGTGTTAAGGGTGGCGATACCGATAACGATATCCTTATTGTCGCCGGCAAACTTCTTTGCTATCTGGTTTGCTGTGGCAACATTACCCTGGGCTATCTGAACATCGTAATCGATGTCTGAGCCTTCGGCGTATCCGCATTCTGCGGCTTTGTCTATGATCCCTTTCCTTGTTGCATCAAGGGCGGGGTGTTCAACTATCTGGCTGATACCAACCTTAATGGGTGCGGCATAAGCAAAAACGGGGATAATCATTACAGCAAGAAGTGCTGTGAAAAGCCTTTTCATCATCCAACCTCCGTGGTTTCTAGAGGTTAGAAGTTTACAATTAAATGGGAAAAAAACAAGAAAAAACGTGGTAAGACCAATCAGACCCCAATCCTGTCCTTCTGCTCCCTGTTATACTTGTTCTCAAGGAACTCAATGATCTTACTGGCAACATTAACCCCACTCGCTTTCTCGATTCCCTCCAGCCCGGGGGATGAGTTTACCTCAAGGACAAGGGGCCCCCTCTCCGAACGAAGAAGGTCTATACCGGCAACGGCCAGACCCATTGCCTTGGCAGCGGCGATGGCTGTGGCGCGCTCTTCACGGGAGAGTCTGGTTTTCTCAACGCTTCCGCCACGGTGAACATTGGAGCGGAAATCACCCTCCACACCCTGCCTTTTCATGGCGGCAACAGCTCTGCCATCCACAACAAATACACGGATATCGGCTCCCTTAGCCTCTTTGATGAACTCCTGAACGAGGATATTCACCCTAAGGCCGAGGAAAGCCTCGAGTACTGATTTCGCCGCCTTCTTTGTTTCCGCAAGGACAACACCTATCCCCTGGGTTCCTTCAAGGATCTTGATAACCACAGGCGCTCCACCAACACGGTCTATTACGTCGTCGATATCGTTAGGGGTTGAGGCGAAGGCGGTTTTGGGGATGTTTACCTTCCTGCGGGAGAGGATCTGCAGTGTGCGCAGTTTATCACGTGAGCGAACGATGGCCATGGACTGGTTAGCACAGAAAATGCCCCTCATCTCAAACTGACGGACAACGGACGCACCGTAGAATGTTTTGGATGCGCCGATACGTGGTATTACAGCATCGTAGCCTATCAGCTCCTCGCCGTCGTTATATATTGAGGGGTTGCCGGGCTCTATCATCATGTAAGACTTAACGTAATCAGCAACATGGATCTCGTGTCCTCTTGCTTCGGCCTCTTCAGAGATTCTTCTGGTGGAATAAAGCTCGGCATTCCTTGAAAGTGTCAAAATCTTCATAGCTTCCTCTTCTTTCCGGTCTTGAGTTTATATGAGAGGTTTTTTACTGAAACATCTACAAGGAAGTTGCCGTTGAGCAGGTTTCTTCCTAGAAGTGCAGGGTAGCGCATCTTGGAACGGTTTGTAAGGGAAAACTCAGTTTCGTAAAGTTTTCCGAAGATCTTCACCGTTGTCTGGATAAAATATCTGTTCTGAAGCTCTCCGTTCGAACTGCGGATCGACTTCTCCGTATGGCACTCCATAACTATGGGCTTATCTTTGAACTGAGGGAATGAGTCATCCAAAGGCAAGAAACGGACATACTCCGTATCCTCCTCCACAAAGTACTCTATCATTTCGCAGTGGAGCGAACATGAATCCGCCCCAGTGTCCACCTTAACGGGCAGATTTATAAAACCGAGCTCGGGAAGGTCTATCTTGTCGGTACGACCGATAACAGGAAGTTCCAAGGGCCTTATTCTCCTCAAATCCAAAGGGCAGAATCTATTAAACCTTTTTCCATACGATAGCAAGATAAATAATCATTTGCCAATTGACTTAATCATGTACGTGCAGTAACTAAAATTATGGATGTTTTGATCATAGACAATAACGACAGCTTCACCCGTAATCTGGAACAGCTGATAATCGCAGTATCAGGTGGGACTACAGAGGTGGCTGAGTATTCACGCATACCTGTATTAGACATATTTTCATATGATCATATCTTTATTTCGCCAGGGCCAGGACACCCAAAAGAGTATCCCGTTTATCGGTTCATAAAGGAAATAAACACACCAGTGACAGGGATATGCCTCGGCATGCAGGTAATCAACGAGATTTTCGGAGGTAAAACCGGAAGGCTTGGGCGGGGCATACACGGGAAGACATTACCCTTCGAATATAACGGCGAAACGCGTCAAACAGCAAGGTACCATTCATTATACTGCTCCGAGGTCAGCGACTGCTTCAATATTACATATGACTGCTCATCTGTTCCAATGATCATATCTCATAAGCAAAAACAGATAACCGGCATCCAGTTTCATCCAGAATCATTCATGACAGAAAAAGGGGAGGAATATATTGAATACGTTCTCAGAAGAATACCTCAAGGTGCTCCGCTCAGCTGAGAAGAACGGCGCAGACCTTTTTCTTTCTGCCGAACCTTACAACGAAGGGTGGGGAAACTGGATTCTGGATGACATAGAGGATGAGCTCACGATTACCGAGAAGATTAGTGTCGATGAGATCAAGGATTTTGCTTTTCAAGGTTTCACAGCCGGATGGCTCTCCTACGACTATGGGATGATTCTAAGGGGAATCAACCGTACAAAGAAACCGGAACTCCCCCTAGGCGTCCTTCGAAGATACAGGAATCGCCTGATGGTCAGTGGAGCCAAGTTCACCGGCTCAAAACTTCCAAGACTGGTTTGCAGCAGGATAGATGCAGGCACATCCGAAACTGAATATATATCGATAACAAACAACATAATTGATCATATAAGCAATGGTGATATCTATCAGCTTAACCACGCTGTCCGATTCAATGCCCACCCCGAACTAACTGCATCGTTCATTGACCTTTTTATGAGTAAGCCCTCACCCTACGGGGCACGCTTCAACATGGGTAATCACGATCTATTCAGCCTCTCTCCGGAGCTTTTTCTGGAGGTCGAAGACGGAAGGGTTGTATCAAAACCGATAAAAGGTACCCTGAAAGCATCTCTGCCTGGGTTTTCTGAGTCACACGAACTCACTGACAGTGTAAAGGAGTCCGCAGAGCTCTCCATGATCGTGGATATGGTGCGCAATGATATCTCGGAGCATTGCCAAAACGGCTCCGTGAAAGTTAAGGACCATAAATCTGTATTTCGCATCAACGACCTTCTTCAGATGTACTCGACCGTCACCGGGGTGCTGGACGATAACAGCGATGTTGTTGACCTCCTGCTCACAGCTTTCCCTGGTGCTTCTATAACCGGATGCCCTAAAAAGAGAGCGATGGAACTGATTGACCTTTACGAACCTTTCAGCCGTGGTATATACTGCGGTTCGTTCTTCTTGATTCCGGACAGAAAAAACCTTATTTCTTCAATTGCAATAAGAACAGGTTGCTGGAACAAATCCTCCGACATATTCAGCTACTATGCCGGAAGCGGAATCGTTATGGATTCGAATGCAGAGAACGAATACGCCGAAACAATGGCAAAGGGCAACACTTTCAGGGAGTTTTTTCATGAAGATTTATAATAACGGCAGAATTACCGACGACATAATAGAGACATCCGTAAAGTCACCACACTTCCGCAGCGGAAATGGTTTTTTTGAAACAATATGCTACAACGGCAACGAAATCTGCCACCTTAAAAAGCATATAGACAGGCTCTCCACATCCCTCGCAGACTTCGGGATGGACAAGCCGGATTTCGATGCAGAAAAGGGGATCATGGATGTTATCATCGCTAACAACCTTAAGGATAAGGTATGCAGAGTTAACATTTTCGCCGTTGAATCCCCTTACGGAACCGACATGATCATCACAGCGGAGGAATACGCAGGCTCCCCGGATGTTTTCAAGCTCAACATCCACGACAAATTCCAGATTTCCACCATGAACCGCTACAAATCCACAAGCTGGATGCACCACCAGAACGCCCGCAAGCGTGCTCTGGACGGTGGATACGACGATGCACTCCTAGTGGATGAGCACAACAGAGTCTTCGAAACAGCCACAGCCTCTATTGTGTTCAAGAAGGAAGGCAGATTCATAACAACAACATCCGAAAACCGCCTCGCCGGAATATCCCTCGAACTCCTCAAGGAGCTTCGACCCGTTGAGGAGAAAGAGATAACACTGCGTGACTTCATGGGTATGCAGAACTGCTATGTGCTCAACTCAATGATAGGCATAAAACCTGTGGAAAGCATATCCGTATTCAATTTTGAGGTAGACTCAGAGTCCGTTGAATACATTGCGGATATAATCCTCCAGAGATAGTACACCACAGATCTCTTACACAAATCATACATTTTTTTAACCGGAAGATGTGAAACAGATCTTGACAATTATTTCATGTATGATATATTTCATCATGGAAATTAAAAATATGAAAACGTTAAACATGAACCTTAAACCCTAAACCCGCCAATGAATCCCGACAAAGACAAAAATTAATAATCAAAAGTATATTAAAGAATCCCAAGGAGGATATGTTATGACTTCGCTATCAACTGTGCAGCAGGAGATTGCAAACAAGATAAGCCCTAAGACTGTGATTAAAGACTGGAAAGACTGGAAATGGCAGATGCGCCACTCCATCAAGGATATCGAAACCTTTGAGAGAATGACAGGTATCGATTTCCCCGCAGATGAGCGTGAAATGCTTAAGGAGACCCTCGACAAGTTTCCGCTTGCCGTAACGCCCTACTATCTTTCCCTCATAAATACCGACGACTACAAGAACGATCCCGTATACAAGCAGTGCTTCCCCTCGCCCCTTGAGCTGGACACCTGCAAATCCGAGATGGCGGACCCTCTTAGTGAGGATGCGGATTCACCCGCTCCTGGAATCACCCATCGATACCCAGACAGGGTCCTTCTCCACGTTTCAAACATGTGCGCAATGTACTGCAGGCACTGTACGAGAAAGAGAAAGGTGGGCGATCAGGACTTCATTCCCAACAAGGAAGTTATCGAGGAAGGCCTTGAATACATCAGGAAAACGCCCGTTGTGAGGGATGTTCTCCTCTCCGGCGGCGATCCCTTTATGCTCCATGATGGTGCACTCGAGTGGATCCTCGATGAGCTCTCCAAGATAGAGCACGTTGAGGTTATCCGTATCGGAACGAGGATGCCCGTGGTTCTCCCCTATAGGGTTACAGAGAAGCTCGTTAGCATACTCAGCAAATACGACAACCTGTGGATCAATACCCATTTCAACCACCCTAGGGAGCTCACCGATTCCTCAAGGGAAGCACTTAAGATGCTCGTTAAGGCAGGTATCCCCCTCGGAAACCAGACGGTGCTCCTTGCCGGAGTAAACGACTGCCCCTTCGTTATGAAGAGGCTTGTCCAGAAGCTCGTCAAGAACAGGGTAAGGCCCTACTACCTCTATCAGTGCGACCTTTCCGAAGGTCTTGGCCATTTCCGTACACCCGTGGGCAAGGGTATCGAGATCATGGAATCCCTAAGAGGACACACAAGCGGCTTCGCCGTTCCCACATACGTAATTGATGCCCCCGGCGGCGGCGGAAAGATTCCTGTTGCGCCCAACTACGTAATCTCATGGTCCACCAATAAGATAATCCTGCGTAACTACGAAGGTGTTATCTGCACATACAAAGAGCCCGAATCCTATGAGCAGATTTTCTGCGACAGGGAATGCGAATCGTGCAACCTTGAGCTTAACATCGAAGGAACCGAGGAGATGAACTCCATCGGTATCGAGAAGCTCATGGCGGACTACGAAGAGGAGATAACCCTCATCCCCGCAGATAATGAGAGATACGAGAGAAGAGAAAATGGACAAGATAGTTAAACTCGGCTCAAGTACCGTTCACCACGGTAAGTTTAACGACCGGGTCTATCTTATGAGCATGGCGGACGAGGATGCGGAGAACATAACCGAGATGCTCGGCCAGCTCTGCGATGATAACGACTACTCCAAAATTGTAGCCAAGGTTCCCTCCAGATACACAGCCCTCTTTATACAGGAGGGCTACGAAAAGGAGGCAAGCCTCCCCCTCGGGGACAACGGAGGCTACGTTTTCATGTCCAAGTTCGTTGACCCGGAACGCAGAACAAGAACCGGTGAACTAGACGAGATGAACATAATAGAAACCGCAAAGCAGAAGGTTCCGGACGTTCCCCTTGCGGCATCACTCCCCGCAGGCTATCACTGGAGCGAACTAACAAAAGAGGACGCAGCGGAAGCCGCAGAGGTTTACAGCAAGGTGTTTGAAAGCTACCCCTTCCCCATAAACACTGCTGAATACATCCTCGAAACCATGGAAGATCATGTCCGCTATTTTGGAGTATGGGGGGGCGGAGGCATCGCAGCCCTGTCCTCTGCGGAGATGGACAAAAAGAACAAAACCGTTGAAATGACCGATTTTGCAACACTTCCAGACTTCAGAGGAGCAGGACTTGCACTCTTTCTGCTTGACCGTATGGAGGAAAAAATGGTTGAATCCGGCTACGGCCAGATGTTCACCATCGCCCGGTCAAAATCACCCGGGATGAATATAACCTTCGCCAAGAAGGGTTACTCCTACGGCGGAACGCTTGTGAACAACACAAACATCTCCGGCGGGCTGGAGAGCATGAACATCTGGTATAAAAATGCCGGAGAATAGCCATACTAACGCATCTAACCCTGTTCATAACGATACTTAACCCTATAGCATTATTCCTTTATCTTGCACCGCTCAGAGAGGACCTTGATGAAAAGGTCTTCCTGGCGGTTCTTCTAAAAGCCACCATCATCTCTTTGATGATAAACCTCTTTTTCACTTTTTCAGGGGTCTATTTCTTCGATAACGTGCTTAAGATCTACTTCGACTCCTTCCGGATTTTCGGCGGTATCGTTATGATATCCTTCGCTCTTATGTCGATTATCCAGGGTAAGAAAGGCTTCATCACCATAAAAGGGAGCCTCGACGACCTTGCAAGCGAGATCGCCCTCCCCTTCCTCACAGGCCCCGGAATCATCTCCGTATGCGTCATCATCGGCGCTACTGCAACCAAGATAAACGCCTTGCTCGTTAACGTCCTAGGGCTGGCATTTGCCTATGCTGTTATAGTAGGCCTTCTCTACATCCGCTACCATATCAACTCCCGCAGAATCAAGACAGCATTCGATAAGCTCTTGACAATATTCATGAGGATCAACGGCTTCATCCTCGGAGCCTTCGGCGTGGATATGATAATCAAAGGTCTGCACAACGTAATAATAATTGCATCGGGAAACTGACTCTTAACCTTAAATTAACTGCCCATAACCTATACTCATTTCTAGGCTTGTAAGGGTTTGAAACACTATCTCGAAAGACATTGTAAAGTAAAACCTTTTTAAGAGTGTTACAATTGTTTGAAGTGTACATTTGCTAACACAGTGTGGTTAACGGGGCGGCAATGATTCACGAAGCGATATCATTTATTGAAAGAGAGTATGAGTCTATCCTCAGGGACTCCCTGAGCGTCCTTGAAAAAGCGGGCTTTCTTGAATTCACCACAGCCCGCAGGGAAGATGGTGTTAAAGCTCTCGATCTCATTCTTAAAGCTGTTAAGGATATGATACGTCTCGAAAACAGCGGCGATTTCATAGACATGTACAGCCGAAAGGATATCCTCATGCCCCTTGTTGACGTGGCTAGACGCCACTACACACGTGGTATCACCTTCGAAATGTACTTCACCTGCTTCAAAATAATCCTCCACAGCCTGGAAAACGCCCTGCTCCGCTCGGATATGAGCGATGCGGAGAAGCTGGAGCATATCGTCAATATGCGCAGGGTTGTGGACGCATCGGAAGCCGCTTTTACTGTAGAATGGGCAAACATAAGCTCGGACGAGTTCAACACCATGCTCATGGAAAAAAACCGCAACCTCTCCATGACAAAGTCACGCTACAAAAACATCCTCGAAAGCACCGAGGATATCATAATACTCCTCGATGAAGACGGACTGATCACCGATGTGAACAGAAAAGCGGAGGAGTTCTTCGGAAACGTTTCAAAGGGGAATACACTCCAGCAGCTCCTAGGTTTTGATGATACAGACTTCGAAGGGCTAAAGGCAAGATACTCCGGCAACGTATCCGAGCTCCCCTTCTGCGACACGCATTACCTCTCCCTCCGCCTTATACCCATGGGCAATATCGCCTACGGGCTGCGCAACTACATGGTAATAATACACGACATAACATGCATGGTAGACCACAGGGTAGCGCTCGAAAACGCCGTAAACACACGTACAAGGGAGCTTGATAAATCCAAGCAGTTCTTCAAGTCAATATTCTCCTGCGCCGGCGAAGGGATGCTTATCTTCGACGATCAAATGACCCTCCTACACAGCAACCGCAGAGCATGTGTCCTCTTCGGCGTTGCAGACAGGGAAAACTGCCTCGAGAAACTGAAGGCCGTATTCTCCATAGGCTCCCAGGAGATTCTCAAGGAAACAGCAAGAAAGCTTGATAGAGGTGAATCGTGGTCTGGTGAAATGGATATGAACGGCATCAAGGGAACCTTTCCTGCACTAGCAACGGTAAACCACTTTGATGTTGAAGGGGAAAGCTACTACTCATTCATACTCAGAGACATCTCCGGCTCCAAGGAGATGGAGAAGCAACTGAAAGAGGAGAAGCAGCTCACCGAAGAGAAGAATATAACGCTCAAGAATATTATAAAGACCATATCCGAGGACGAGCAGGCGTATAAAGGTGCTGTCAGCAGAAAGTTGAACGGAGAGGTTCTCCCCCTTCTCGACCGTCTCCACGCCGAAAAGGATGAACGCTCCAGAAGCATGACCCACTCCATCCTCAAAAGCACGCTCAGGTCTATGGTAAACACCTCACCGGCAAAACAAAACGCCGCAATGGGTAAGCTTTCGAAAACCGAGAAGAACGTCTGCCTTCTGATACAGGCGGACTACTCAACCAAAAGGATAGCAGAAGAGATGTGTGTCTCCGTGGAAACGGTTCAGACCCACAGGAAGAATATAAGAAAGAAGCTGGGTATAAAGGATAGAACCGTAAACCTTTATTCCTATTTAAAAACATTAGATTTCAACGGTGGTTAGGATGTTCACCCATAAAGTACCCGAAACATCCCCCATTTTTAACGGCTTTTTCACACTACTTACAGTAGTGTGAGTGACATAGAATAAGTTTAAGGATTTCTACGGCCCGGTTGAGTCCTAGAATGCAATTTATTCCAAGGAGGTCTTATGAGATACCTGTTATCGGTTTTGGCGGTTACGGCCTGTTTGCTAACCTTTACGGCAGATAAGTCGCCCGCTTTTGACGACCCCGGGTTAAACACCCCGGACAGCTGGTCGCAGCACGTCTCTCCCGGTTCCATTAAGGAGAGTTACAACGGTATCGGCATGGGCAAGACCAGCCTGTACATGACACTTACGTCACGCTACAGACTGAGAAGCAGCAACTATGCCGACGACCAGGACTTTTACCAGTACCTTAGAGCCCATACGGACGCTACGGAACTTGGTAATGGAACCATGAGAGTTTCCGCATTTGCACGCTTTGCCGACGATATCGACGGCGAGCAGAATAATGACTGGAGCGACTCGCAGTACTACTACCACAGGGATGCGCTTGATGCAGAGCTGGAATCAAATGACTGGGCTCCCAGACTGTATCACGGATTTGTAACCCTGGACAATGTGGTTAAGAACACGGTAATAACTGCCGGACGTTTCTATCTCGACCACATCAACACCTTCCAGCTTGACGGTGCGGATGCATCTGTAACCGTTATGGAGAAGGTGGAAGTGTACGCCTTCGGCGGTAAACCTGTCAGCTACTATTACGACATAGAAGACGACAGGGTTTACGGTGGTGGAGTTAAGGTAACACCCCTTGACGGAACCACTGTGGCCGTTGAATATGCTAATCTTGATGTTAGCGATATTGAGGACGACTACGCCAGAGCACGCCTTACCCAACTCATCCCCAATGGTAACATCTCCGTTGAGTATGAAGCTCTTGACGAATCCAAGACCCTCAGCGCCGACGCAACCTACGAGATTGCAGCTACAAAAACCATCGTTACAGTAAGCTACAAAGGGCTCCTTGAGGAAGTTGAAGAGGGGGAAACAGACTCATACGTTGTTAACCCGCTCACAAACGCACTCATGCCCGAAGAGGAATACTCCCTCTACAAGCTCTCTGTATACCAGGGGATTTCAAACTTCGCTGCTCTCGGTCTCGGAACCGACCAGAAAAGCGTAAGCGGTGACGAAGGCTTCACAAACAGAAGCTACTCACGCTTCTACGGTAACTTCGACATCTTCGGCATACCCACAGAGAACACCTACATCTCATTTAAGATGGATCTCTGGAATGTGGATGAGAACGACATGGCCGACGAAAACGAAAAGATCCAGTACGGTATTGAGATCAGCCAGCGTATCAACGACAGTATGGATGTATGGCTTGGTTCCTCCTACAACAAGTACGAGTACGACTATGTAAACGACACAAGAAAGGATTCTGTGAGAAGTTACTACATAGGCGGCCAGTACTCACCCACTGATTACCTCAGCTTCCTTGCAGATGTTAACATCGAGGACACCGAATTCTTCGACGATATCGAAGATGATGATCTCGACCGCAACCTCACCGCAGAGCTGTGGGCAAACATTATCTTCTAAGAGTACGACAAGGAGGACGCATGAAAGTCAAATTTCTAATATTATCAGCGATTCTGCTCACTGCTCTTGTGGCTTTCGCAGTGGAATCAAACAAACCCTCCACCCACGATACTTCGTGGATTAAGAGGCATGGACAGGCCAGCAAGGTCAACGGGGAAGAGTGTAAGATGTGCCACGTTGATCAGGTATCCTGTATCAAGTGCCATCAGGAGACTCCGCCCCGTAACCATACCCCCTCATGGACAAAGAAGGGGCACGGTTTGGAAGCTAAATGGGACAGAGAAAGCTGCGCTACCTGTCACAAGGAAGACAGCTGTATCGAATGTCACAGTAGTACTCCCCCCTCCACCCACAGACCCGGTTGGAGAGAGCCTGTGAACAGGCACTGCGACAGTTGCCACTATCCCGTTCAGCAGACAACATGTTTTACGTGTCATAAGAGTGCTCACGCACCAAACACGTATCTCAAATAACCCCGAGTTTATTAAGGAGGACATATATGAGTCTTAAAGAGAAACTGCTCGGAAAAAGCAAGGTCAGCCGAAGAGACTTCCTTAAGGGAGTCAGCGCGGCCGGTGCTACTGCAGCTGTTTACGGCTGTGGGGGCGACGGTGATGCAGGCAGAACCTATATGGAAGAGGACGAAGCATCAAGACCCACGCCTCCCGAGATTTCAGGCACGACTGTTATGGGAGCAACTCCCCATAACTGCGGTGGTCGATGTGTAAGTAAATACTATATCGAAGAGGGCGTTGTTAAGCGTATCGTCACAGACGAGAACGAGGATGTTAACGACCTCGGAACTACAAATAACGATCCCCAGAGACGTTCCTGTGTTCGCTGCCGCTCAAGGAAGCAGTGGTTCTATCGTCAGGACCGTCTTATGTATCCCCTCAAGCAGACTGGCGAAAGGGGCGACGTAAACGGTTTCGTAAGAATATCCTGGGAACAGGCGTTCAGCGAAATCGGCGCAAAGCTCAAGGAAATTGCAGAAGACCCCAACAAAGGACCCGAGACCTTCCACAGAGTTTACGCTTCTGCGGATTCCACTGGTTGGTCCTCAGCCTCCGTTGGCAGACTTTTCAACATGCTCGGCGGTTCACTCCCCTACAGGGATGACTACAGCTGGCCCTCACTCGACCATATGGCCACCTTCGTTGAAGGCGTAGGCTATATCCCCGAGGGAAGCTGCAGACAGGATATCGTGAACGCAGAGCACGTTTTCCTCTGGAGCTACAACGGTCTTGAGGCTGTATGGGGAACCCAGTCCGGCTGGTACCTTGTACAGACAAAAGAGATGGGAATCCCGATGACAGCTGTGGATACAAGGTTCTCCAAAACCGCAGCAACCGTTGCCAATGATTTTGTAAACATCACACCTGGAACGGATGCGGCTCTTCTCCTTGGTATCCTCTATCACCTGCTCACAAGCAGATACTCCGATCTGGACATCGATTTCATCAAAGCCCATGTACACGGTTTCTTCGATGATCCCAGCTCAACCTCTTACCATGACAGCGTAGCAGACGGAACCTACAACGTTCCCGAAGGTGCTTCACTCTCCGCTTATGTTATGGGTAATGAGACTGCACTTGTTGATGCAGGGCTCAACGCCAAGACCTCAGTTTACCCCGATACTATCGGTTACAACGTAAACAGCGAAGATGAGCTCTACGGCAAGAGAACAATGATCTACGGCCAGACTCCCAAGACTCCCGAGTGGGCCGAGAAGATAACAGGTATCCCCGCTTCCAAGATCCGCTCCATGGCTAATACCCTTCTTGATAAGAAGTGTACTATTTGGAACGGTTCAGGCTTCCAGAGAAACACCGAAGCCGAGCAGCCCGTATGGCTTCTCCGCATCATGTCCGCCGTTACCAAGAACTTCGGCGCGGAAGGATGCAGCTACGGTATGCAGAGATGGAGCTGGGTAGGCGGCCCCAGTAACGGTATGTACAACATAGGCTCCAGCGTGGATCTCTCCTCAGACCTCTACGACAGCAGCGAGCTTACCGTTTCAGGCTTTTACTCAAACAGCACCAACTCCGGTACAATCCCCGTCTTCATCTGGCAGGATGCGGTTGACTACGGCGGTACCGGCAAATCACGCTGGAACGACGGACAGATCAAAGCCCTCAAAAAGGGTGTCAAGGTTGTATTCAACTTTGCAGGAAACTGTCTTGCGAACCAGTCCGGTGATGTAAACTACTACAATGAAGTACTTAAGGACAGAAGCAAGGCCGAGCTTCTCGTTACGGCTGACCACTGGTTGACTTCATCCGCCCTTCTCTCAGACTACGTTCTCCCCGCCTCCATGCAGATGGAGAAGCCCGGAGCATCAACAGGCTGGTTCAGTGAAGAGGTTGTGGCAATTAACCAGGTACTCGAAACCCCCGCCGAGGTTAAGAGCGAATACGATATCTGTGCAGGTATCGCAGGCGCACTCGGAAGAGAAAACGAGTTCACCGAAGGTAAGACAATGGAGCAGCGTCTTTCCGAAGGCTGGCAGTCAAGGTACGAAAGCGGCTACTATGACATTACCTGGGATCAGTTCAAAGAGCAGGGTTTATGGAAGCCAGCAGCACCCACTGAGATCTCCTTCAAAGACTTCAGGGACAACCCCTCAGCTAACCCCGTAAGCACTCCTTCCGGTAAGTTCGAGGCATACTCCCAGTTCGTTATGGAGGACTATCAGGCACGCTTCTATGACAACTACGACAGCTTTGGAACACTTGAGAACGGCGGCGCCATCGCAGATGCGAAGAACCCTGCCGGCTCAAACGCCATGAGATTCGTTTATCCGATTCCCATGTATATCCCCCCTGTTGAAGGACGCCACGCAGATGGAAGCCACCCTGATCCTCTTGGTAAAGAGAACAGCGGCTTAGACTTCACGCTCCACACATGGCACCTTATGTACAGATCACACTCAACGCTGAACAACGTTGCTTACATGAACGAGCTTTACAAGTACGACGAAGAGGGCAACCCCGCCTTCCTCCCCGAGACAAGAGAGCCCGCCAAAGACAAGGCTCCCACAACTTGGGAAGATGGAGCATACGAGAGCGTATGGCTTAACCCCATCGATGCAGAAGCAAAGGGCATCAAGACGGGTGACAGGCTCAAGATCTCCAACGGAAGAGGTGCTATCCTCGTTTCAGCGATTGTAACCCAGCGTGTTCCCTCCAAGGTTGTTTATATCGGACAGGGAAGCTGGCACTATGACGAGAACGGCGTAGACGTAGGCGGATGTGCAAACACCCTTACCCATGCAAGACCCGCAAGGATCTCCCAGGGTATGACACTCGCAAACGACTGCCGTGTCAAAATCGAGAAAGCGTAATAATCGGAGGAAACGATGGCTGATAAACAGTATGCATTTTATTTCGACCAGACCCGCTGCATGGGATGTAACGCCTGTGTAGTTGCATGTAAGGACTGGAACGATGTAAAGCCGGGTCAGGCCCGCTGGAGAAGACTCACCAGCGAGGTAGCCGGAACCTTCCCTAGTGTGGAAGTATTTAACCTCGTTCTCTCCTGTAACCACTGCGTAAACCCTGCTTGTACCGCTTCCTGCCCCGTTGGCGCTATCTATAAGCGTGAAGAGGACGGAATCGTTATCGTAGACAGGGACAAGTGCCAGGACATCAGAGCATGTGCAGTTGCATGCCCCTTTGATGCTCCCCAGTTCGGCGATGAAGTCAGTGAGCCCGTTTCAAAGGCTTCCTGGGCCGTTGAACACCCCATGCAGAAGTGCACCTTCTGCTGGGACAGATGGGAAGAAGGCAAGAAGCCCGCATGTGTAACTTCTTGCCCCAACAGAGCACTTGATGCAGGTACAGTTTCCGAAATCAGGGCGAAGTACCCCAACGCCGTTAGAACGGTTCAGGGATTCCCCGAGTCTGACAGGGATCAGAACGGAAACACTCTTGAATCAGGGGACACCCTTCCCAACATATATTTCAAGCCCAAGAGCTAGTCTCTAACCACACGCACGGGCGCCCCTTTCTGGGGCGCCCACCTATTTTATTTAGTATGCAGGGGTGAAAATGATTACCGGCATAACAAGGGAAAATCTGAACAGCATAACCGACGAAGAACTAAAGAAAGACGCAGAGCGCTACGTATATATATACGAAGACTTCATGGATTTCGTCTCCGAATCGGGGATGGATGAAAGCAGGGATAATGATAACACCGAAGAGCTTATTAAACGGCTCAGGGATAAAGGTGCTGGTGTCAGGAACTCCGGCACAAGCGTACACCACGGCGAGATATCCCCTGCCTGCATCGATTGCCGAACCGGTAAGGGTTCAAGAACGATCTTCTACTCACTCCTGTGCAACAGGGACTGCTTCTTCTGTGCAAACATGAACCAGGAGCATTATGACCATTTCATTAAGCACAGGAACGATGCCGTTGCAGAGCTGGACAGTTACGGAAAGGCCGAAAAGCTCTCCTCCATAGGCCTCACAGGGGGTGAGCCACTCCTGCTCCCCGAGCAGACCATCGCCTTCTTTGAGCATTCTAAAAAGAACTACCCCGATGCCCATAGACGGCTTTACACCAATGGCGACCTCTTGGATGCCTCCACCGTCGAAAAGCTCAAGAATGCAGGCCTTGATGAGATACGTATAAGCATTAAGATGGACGAAGAGGGTTACGATACATCTGTCCTTGAAAAGCTAGAGCTTGCCTCAGGGGAGATACCCTCGGTTATGGTCGAGATGCCAGTTATTCCAGGTACATTTGAGCAGATGAAGGGCCTCCTTGATAAAATGGAGGAGATAGGATGCACAGGGATAAACCTACTCGAGTTCCTCTACCCATGGGTTAACGAAGAAATATATAAGGAACGCGGCTACAGGATAAAGAATCGTCCCTACAGGGTGCTGTATTCCTACCAGTACGCCGGCGGTCTCCCCATCGCAGGAAGCGAGGAGGAGTGTCTCATGCTGGTTGAGTACGCCATGGATAAGAAACTCAGCCTCAACGTTCATTACTGCTCTCTGGAGAACAAGCTCAGCGCACAGGTATACACCCAGAACAGCGGTATCAGGCTAATGCCCTTTGAATACCGCTCGGAGAACGATTTTTTCATCAAAACCGCAAGGGTTTACGGAAAGAACACCGATCGTGCCCTTGAGATTTTTAATAAAACAGACTTCAACGACTATGAGGTCTCCCCCGATAAACGCTTTATCGAGTTCCATCCCAGAGCCGCAGGGCTTCTTGATGACGGAACAGAGATAGGGCTCACCTACAACGTTGTAGAAGAAGGGGAGCAGGGAAAATATATGCGTGAGGTCAAGATAGACCTCATAAAACCGGAAACTTTTATTTTTAAAACAGATGCCTAAGGAGTAGCTATGGAAACCTCTGAACTAGTAAGCCTTAACAGGGGCAGAGACGTTATTTTCAATTACCTGTCGCAGTGTTTCGGCGACATACCCCAGAAGTCCTTCGAGGAGATGGGAATAAATATCAGAACATTCATCAAGGAGATTGCGGACAATTCCGGCAATGAGGATATGAGTAAGGGAGCCGATCTAATGTGCGCCACATTCGCAAGTATTGTGGATATGAGCAGCGAACAGCTCGAAGAACACAGGCTAAAACGCTCCAAGGACTACACAAAGCTCTTCATGCTCGGCAAAGGGATAATCCCCTACACCGAATCCGCCTACTCCTCCGAAGAAAGGATGATCAAGCAGGAGCCATGGAAACAGGTTAAGAGGATATACGCTGATAATAAACTCAAGATCGTATCCGACAGGAAGGAGCTTGAGGACCACATAGCCATCGAGCTTCTCTTCATGGGAACGATGAGCAAGAAGAGTGCGGATGCCTTCGAAGCGGACGATTTCGATACCGGAGCCGAAGCTCTCCAAACCCAGCTTGGTTTCTATGAAACCCATCTTAACCGCTGGGCCGGTTCATTCTGTAATGATATAATCGGCCGGTCCGATGAACTGCTTACAGACTTCTATGTGGGAGCCGCCCTCTTCATGCGTGGATATTTAGCAGAGGACTACTCCTTCCTTAAGGAACTGCTGGAGGACTAAGCAAAATGAATATTTCGGGCAGACTGCTGGAGAAGTTCGCAGAGACCCTCGTTATAAATAAATCCGCCTGCGTGAGGATGCGCCATAAGAATGCCGCCTGCACCAAATGTATTGATGTATGCCCTTCGGGCGCAATATCCATAGGCAAGGTGGGCGGAAGAATCTCCATTGACTGGGCCATATGCAGGGACTGCAGGCTCTGCTCCTCGGTCTGCCCTACTTCTGTTTTTGTTCCAAGAACCCACGACCGCACAAAGCTTTATGAAGAAACAGCGGAGATGATCCGCAAGAAAGGCTCGGTGGAATTCCGATGCAGAGAGGCAGAGAAGGACAAAAACGGAGAGAGTGTACGTGTTGAGTCCTGCGGAGCTGTGAACCTCTCCACCCTTCTCTGGGCTGCCTCCAGAGGAGCCGAGAGGATACACCTGCACACGGGAGACTGCGGAGAATGCGACATAAAGCTGTGCTCCGAGCTTTTCTCCGATACTGCTGGAGAGCTGGAGAAGATCTACGCCGAGGCGGATAAGAATCTCCCCCAGCTCAGCCTTGGAAATGCCCCCCTTGAGACGACGGAAGGGGCAGAGACCAATGAAAAGCCCAAAGGACTGAAGGAGCGGCTCGCGGCCTCCAACGAGAGATACAGCCGGCGTGAGTTCATGGGTCTTTTCAAAAAAAGGGCCAAGGAAACCCTTGGGGAAACCCTTGTATACATCAACGAGAGCGAAAGCAAAAGTACACAGCTTTCCCAGAGGGAAGCGGCAAAATCATCCCGCAGACTCTTTGTGGAATCTCTCCATAAGGTAGTTCCGGAGGGCACTTCCATCGACACAGTCGGCATGGAGCACCTTAACTCCGTTGAGATCGATCAGGATAAATGCAAGACATGCGGTGTCTGCTCACGCCTATGCCCCACGGAGGCACTGACAGAGGAGCGGGACACCGTTAAGGGAAGGAGCGTTTGCACCGGCATAACCGTTAACTCGGCTTACTGCGTCGGGTGCGGGCTCTGTAAGATGGGCTGTTTCTACGATGCCGTATCCCATACGGATAGATTACACCTGTAGGTTTTACACCTTGTTCAATTAGTTGGAAGGGGCTCCCGTTTTGGGAGCCTTTTTCTTTTTATACGAGTATAATACCTTTTAATGACGTCCTTGCGCTGCTTCTGAGATACGTCCTCTCGTCTGTATAGCGAACATACATCCCCCCTCCTCTGGGAGATGCCTGATAGGCGTTAAACTCCGTTTTATCCGTTACTTCATGCCAATAGGAGCTTAGGATGCAATGGGCAGAACCGGTAACCGGATCCTCATTGATGCCGATGGCGGGTGCGAACATCCTTGAGACAAAGTCGTAGTCCTTTGACGGGCAGGTTACTATAACACCATCGGGGATAGCCTTGGCGAGCTTTGTCATATCCGGTTTCAGCTCTACAAGCTCCTTTTCACTGCCAATCCTGACAAGGTGCATAAAGCCGGATTCGCCAATGTATTCAACATCTGCACCGATGGCCTCATCAAGCCCTTCGGGCATCTCACCCCTGCTGATAACCCCTGTGGGGAAATCCAGAATTATCTCATCCCCGCTGTACTCCGCTTTCAGCTTTCCGCTCCTTGTACTGAATTCAACGGTTCTGCCGTCCGTTAGCCCTTCCTCACGCATAATATGAGCTGTAGCAAGGGTTGCATGGCCGCAAAGGTCTACCTCCACAAGAGGGGTGAACCAGCGCAGAATCCTCTCGCCATTCTTCAGATAGGTGAATGCAGTCTCAGACTGCCCCATCTCCATGGCAATACTCTGCATCAATCCTGCATCCAGTTCTGTTTCGGTGATACAAACCCCGGCGGGGTTCCCCTTGAAAGGCTCTTTAGTAAAAGCATCCGCAATGGATATATTAAGCTTCATTACTTCCTCCGTACACATGAATGATACAGGGCATTTTCCCATTAATAAATATGCAGTTTGGACAAAATATTATGTTATATTGTATACTGTTATTTCGGAGGAGATATGGATATCAGTGATCTTTTTTCTTTACACAGACTTACCTACAGCGGTGGAATAACCCTTGAAGAAAAGGAGAATAATGCTTCAGAGTTCCGGAGCGATTTCCTGCGTGATCACGACCGGATTATCTACTCAAACCCCTTTCGCAGACTCTCCAAAAAGACACAGGTACACCCCCTCTCACAAAACGACCATGTGCACAACAGACTCACTCACAGCCTTGAGACGGCAACTGTGGGTCGTTCACTCGGATATAGATTCGGAAAATGGCTAATCGACAACGACCCGGACTTCCCCTACTACCCCCATGACACCGCATCGATAATCCAGACCGCATGCCTTGCCCATGATATAGGGAATCCGCCCTTCGGCCATGCTGGTGAAGAGGCGATAAAGAACTGGTTTAAAGAGAGAATCGAGTCGACTCCCGACCTTTTTGAAGAACTGAGCGATGAGCAAAGGAATGATTTCACCCGCATAGACGGCAACGCCCAAAGCTTCCGTATAGTTAGCCAGCTGGAGAACTACCCCTTCGAAGGTGGAATGCGTCTCACAGCAACCAGCTACGCTGCCATGATAAAATATCCATGGGATTCCGGACACCCCACAGCAATTGAGAAGGATAAGTTCTGCTTTTACCAAGGGGATTTAGATATAGCCCGCCTCATCTTTGAGCACTTCGGGCTATATAAGAATGGGGTCTTCAAGCGGCACCCCCTCTCATACCTCACAGAGGTATCCGACGACATATGCTACGCACTGCTCGACCTTCAGGATGCTGTGGAACTCAAGCTTATACGGATAGAGGATGTAAAACACATATTCAGAGATATATGCGGAGAAGAACGGCTCAAAAATGTTCTGGACAACTCAAAACTAAACGACGCAAAAAAAGTGGGGCACCTGTGCGGCATAGCTATAAATGACCTTACCCTCCACGCATTCGATGTTTTCATCGATTGCCTAGAGAATGAAAGGTTCCAAAAGGATCTGGTGAGCTCTTTTACAAGAGAAGGCTTTAAGGAAGGGCTGGTCGAGGCAAAAAGGTTCGCCGCTAAGAATATCTACACAGAGAAAAGGAAGCTTGAGATAGAGATAGGCTCCTTCCTTGTTATTGAAACACTTCTGGAAGAGTTCATAACAGCCGCCCATGCGTTCCATACCTCGAAGAATCCCGGAAGTAAAACGGAGAGACTGCTCAAGATGATGGACGAGTGCCGGATGGAACAAAATTCCACCCTATACTCAAAGTACCAGCGTGTTCTTGACTACATAATCGGCATGACAGACAACTACGCAACATACATAGCCGGCCAGCTGAGGGGTATACATTTTTAGCAGAGCGGAAGCTTTATTGTAAACACAGCACCATCTGAATCGTTATGAACACTTAAGCTACCGCCCATATTTTCCTCTATAATCGTCTTGGACATATAAAGACCAATACCGGTACCCTTATCCCCTTTCGTAGTGATATAGGGGGCAAAGAGTTTATCTGGAAGCAGATCAGAGGGGATTCCACCAGCATCATCCCTTAACTGTACAACTGCACCATCACCTTCCTTATATATTCGTATACTGATGCGCCCTCGTTTATTCTTTTCATAGGCAGCATCCTTAGCATTGGTAACCAGGTTTAGAATAACCTGCTTAAACTCGTTGCACAGACTGCAGACTTTCAAAGAACTATCCCCATCGATTCCGCAGTTTATGTTATACTTGTCGAGCGTAGACTGCATCAAACGAACAACGTCCTCAACGCTGTCACGTATAGAAAACTTAACCTTGGCCTTATCCGGCTTGAAGAAGTTTCTGAAATCATTCATGGTGGAGTCCATAAACTCAATGGTTTCCATCGTCTCCTTTGTATAGGATGATATTTCATCCATATCAATACCGTCCATCTCCGCCTCATCCTCAAGAAGCTGAACACGAAGCCCAAGGACATTAAGCGGCTGTTTAAGCTGATGGGTGATCGCCCCGACCATCTCACCCATGGCCGCCATTTTCGACTGCTGCACAAGAAGCTCCTTCTGAAGTTTATGCTCCTCGGTGAGCTTCATCCGTTCGGCAACTTCCTGCTCAACTTTCTGAGAGAGCCTCGTATTAAACTCCTCCAGCTCCTCTCGAAGCTTTATATCTTCGGTCATATCAGAGAATGTGGCTACCGATCCGCTCACACGACCTTTCTCGATAAAAGGCGTGCTTTTGACTCTTGCAATAAACCGTTCACCATTCTTTTTGATAAAAACTTCATCACCGCTGTAGCGGTTTTTATCGATAATTGTCTTATATATCGGACATTCTGCAAGAGGTACGCTACCTCCCCCATCGGTATGGACGTGGAATAGTTCATGAGCTGAAGAACCAAGAAGCTCATCCTTGGAAAAACCGAGCATCTGCTCCATACTCTTGTTGGCGTATACTATTCTGCCCTCTTTATTCATGAGGTAGAGAGCATCGTCCATGGTCTCGTATATATCTTCAATTCTCTTTCTCTCCCTATTCTTCTCCTCCCTGTTTCGTAAATATTCAAAGATGAGCATCGATGCGATTACACAGCTTACAATACCCACCCAAAGGCTTACGCTATAGCTCTGGTTCATGGAAGCAAGGATTTCTGATGTTTCATAGCCCACAAGGTAACCGGCGTTCTTACCCTCAACATCATTAACAGAAGTCAGTGTCACTATATAGCTCTTCGAGCCAGACTTAACCATTACTGCTCCGGACTGTCTTTCCGAAAGAAGCTCCTGTATCTTGCTGTTATTCTTCAATTGCACAGAAAGATTCTTGTACCCCTCAGCAAGGGGAAGAGCAGAATCAGGTAATGTGTTGTCGGGATCTTCCAGCCAATAATTGCTACTAACTGGCCATGGCTCATGAAGACCTTTCTGTTCTTTGAAAAGCCTCGCCTCAAGCTGACCAGCGTTAATTACAAATTGAAACTCTCTTTCTGGAAGAAGGTTAGCAGTTTCCTGGCGTATTAACTCGAATGGAACGCTTAACTCAACACTTCCCAGGTGTTTACCTTCCGATATGAGCGGGTATACTGTTCGAAATCCTGAAACAACCTTCCCTGCTTCAAATCCACGTATTACACGCTTTTGAGTATTTGCCAAATATACGGAATACCTTGCAGAAATAAGATTATCGCCGAACTTTTCAGGCTTATGAAAACGCAACAAACTGTTTCCGTTAGGCATATGGAAGTGCAGCTGGCGGATGCCTCTTTTGCTTATACGCTCATAAAATTCGTACAGATGCCGGTATAGTTTAATCCTTGCTGAACGTCTGTGGCTATCATTCAGAGAGCTCTCTATAATTTCTACAACTTCTTTACGATTTACAAGCTCCTCATACCATGTCTGGACACTGTCATAATGCATCCGAACAGAACCTTTCCAAGCAACTTCCTGTCTTGCAGAATTAAGTTTAAGGATTGTTTTGATCTGACTTTTATAGCTTGAATGCAAAACAGCATAAAAAACAATGATAAGAATAAAGCATAATAATACAAATTCTGAAATGCGTTTGAGATGGGTCATTATTCACCCATTTCAAGCATAAAACTAAGGTTGTCGTATGAACCATTATCAACAGCTTCAAAACCATACCTTCCAATATCCCAATGCTTACGCTCATCTTCATCCAGCTTCAGTAGTCCGTTAACCAAAGTATCAATCGCCTCCGCCTCCATTGTCCCTGTATTTACAACTAACGCAAAACCTGGCAATGGCGGTGTCGATGCAATAATATTTAGACCCAGTTCTTTGAATCTTTCAGCTGTCGTGTCCTTTATCCCACCAACGTCAAATTCACCACGAACAAGCGAGAGAGCCACGCTCTCATGACTGCATAAATAATCGTGTATAGAGTCTTCAATTTTGATACCATAGTCTCTTAGAAGCCAAAAGGTACTTAGTGGACCGCATGTTGAAGATTCTTGAGTGAGTGCAACTCGTACAGGCCTAATTGTACGCAGCGCATCCCTGTCGGAAACACCGTCTAAAGGTGAGCACAATGTACAGCGATACCTTGCATTACCATTATTGTTTTTGAATAGAAGAACCGGCTCCGAAGTATGTGTATTCTGCTGCAGCTTAATAACAGGGAGAGGGCCAAGGTAGGCTATATCTATATTACCCCTGGAGAATTCATTAATTATATTGTCATAGTTTTTATGGTAAACAATTTCAACTTCTGCGTTCAATATTTTACGAATACTCTGAATAAGACCCATATTCTTAGATATTGTACTTTTTGAACTCTCTGTGGGTAAAGGAGCGTAATGATATATTCTCTTAGCGTATGATTTGTTGCTTAGCACTATAATAAATAATATGAAAGTAACCAGAATAAGATTTATTTTCTTTATATGATTCATATTAATCAATCCTGCTTGTTGATTATTATGTACATTAGCACATAGATTCAAGTCTCACAATATTATTTATTTGTTCGGATTGTTTCTTTTGATTAACAAACTACTTTATTGTACTACTTGTAAGTGTGGAGGATGTAAAATCCTGAGGGGATAGTTTTATGTACTTTTCTAAAATGCATGTAGCGCTAAAGCGTAAAAGAAAGTGATTAGTGACTAGTTTCGGATTTAATAATGTAAAGGATTATGACTAAGAGGAAGTTTTTAGGGAAGACTTACCCGTAGAATCCACTTAAAAACCCATTTTGAAACACATATAAAGGTTGATATAATAAAAGGCTTCCAGGGATGGAAGCCCTGAAGTGAAAATTATGGAGCTGTGCTTCATAATTCGTAACGGAAGTAAGCGTAGCGAAGGCTTTGCCGAGCGCAACGGCAGGGAAACTCTCAGGATGTTGAATTTCCCTGATTGTATTGTTGTTTAGGGTAACTTTTTAGGGAACAAAGTTCCCCTAAGACCCCTCAAAAACCCATGTAGTATATAATGGTTTTATAGAATACAGCTTTCCATGGATGGAAAGCCTGAAGGCGGGAGGAAGAACAGCTTTGCTGGCCTGACGAAGCCGGAAGTGAGTGAAGCGAAGGCTTTGCCGAGCGTAGCGTCAGGAAAATTCTCAGGATGATGAATTTTCCAGATCAATTAGGAAGGAAGCTCTGAAGGCGTAGCTGAATTGGCTTTTCCGGCATACAAACGCAAAAAAGCCGCCCTACGGCGGCTTATATATATGAAGCAGAACGTCATCGCTCTGCCTATGAAAGCTATTTAAGTTGATTAAGACAGATACCTCATTAATCTGAGGTAGAAAGGTTTAGTTAATGGATGTTGGCTCTGGCGGAGTTAAGAGGGCAAAGTCTCTTTACCAGAACAACAATGGAATTTCCCAATTTGTATGGACGGTAAATCCCATACATATATCCAGATATAAATAATCCCTGGCGGCGTCCTACTCTTCCACATGTTACCTTCATGCAGTACAATCGGCGCAGGAGGACTTAAC